>JAEXNT010000036.1 GCA_023439545.1 Bacillota bacterium | reverse complement strand
CGGCGATTCCGTAATAGTTGGAGACAAACGCCAATACAATAATGAGTCCAACAATTCATACATGACCATGGCATTGTTCCTGTACGGTTTTGTTTTGGTTATTGCATTGATCAGCATGCTCAACATCATCAACACCATGAATACAAGCGTTGCGTCCAGGACCAGGTATCTCGGGATTATGCGGGCTGTGGGCATGTCAGGATCACAGCTCACCGGAATGATCCTTTCGGAAGCGGCCGTATATAGTTTCTGCGGTTGTCTGGCCGGCTGTGTCCTCGGGGTAATGTTCAACCGCGCGCTTTCCATGCTCCTTTTGGAACGTTGGACGTTCCCGATTCTTCAGGTTGCCGGGATATTCCTGGCCTGTATGCTGGCTGCGGCAATTTCAGTTATCGGGCCTTTGAAAAGGATCAAAACGAGCGCCATCTCCGAGGTGGTCAGCGCCCTGTAGACCCGAACTGGAAATACAACTCCGGGCTACCCGGGCTGTTAGAAGCATCTATCCAGGCTATTGGCTTAAAACCTGACAGTCTTTATCCGATTGCCGGGTTTTCTATTGTTCTAAATGCCATATTCAACCGATATAAATTGATGTTAGTAAAATAATGTCGAGAATTTAATTATTTTTAACCTTTTTGGGCTTTTTAGGCGGAACTTTATAGTCTAATATATACCTCTAATAAAAAAGATGAGTGAACATAAAATAACAATGTAAAAGTAAGCAGGAAGTGCAGGATTTAAGTACAAAAGACGATCAGGGGGGCATTTGTCGATGAAATCGAAACATGCGGCAAAGGTAATATCGGTAATTCTATTTTGCATGATGCTGGTAACAGGATGCGCCAGCACTAAATTGAGCCTGTTGGATCCGGGCAGCGCAAGTCGGCAGACAAAAGGTCAGGACGTTCAGCAACCGGGAACAATGGGACTTAGCGACGTAAATGCTCCGGGTACCACGAACGAAAGCAGTACCGTTTCTAATGCACAAACAAATGAAAACGGCGGTACTACAGGCTCCGCAATAAGTCCCGATACTACGCAGAAACAGACTGGAGCTGAAAAAGACCCTGTCAAGGTAAAAGCCCTCTACCTTACCGGCTGGACCGTCGGCAGCACAAAAAAGGTCGATCACTACATCGAGCTGGCAAAAACGACGGAGATAAATTCCTACGTTATCGATATCAAGGACGACGACGGTTATGTCGGTTACGAAACCAGCGTTCCTGCAGTTAAGGAAAACGGGACTTGGAAGAAAAAGTACAACGCTGACTCCGTCATAAAGGCTTTCCATGATAACAACGTACACTTGATAGGAAGGATCGTAGCCTTCAAGGATCCCGTTTATTCTTTGAAACGGCCAGATCTGGCTATAAAAAATGTTGGCGGAGGCCTTTGGAAGGACAACGGCAAGCTTACCTGGCTGAACCCTTATAACAAGGAAAACTGGGATTATCTTATAAGTATAGCAAAAGAGGCTGTTGCCAAGGGTTTCGATGAAATACAGTTCGATTATGTGCGTTTCCCGAGCGACGGCAAGAAAAAGAATATGGACTTTTCAGGTATAACCGAAGAGAAGTACCAGGCGATATGCAATTTCCTTGCATATGCAAAATCACAGATCACTGTGCCGGTATCTGCTGACGTTTTCGGAATTATTTTCGAAAGCCCGGCCGACACCGAGGGCATCGGCCAGTATCTTGAACATGTGGGCAAGGACGTCGATTATATATCGCCGATGGTATATCCCTCGCATTATGCGTACGGGCAGATAGTAAACAAGATGGAATTCAAGGCGCCCGACCTGGAACCTTACAGCGTGGTCTATAATACGCTTGTCAAAGGGAAGGACAGGATTTCGAAGGTAAGCGGCTATAACGCCAAAGTCAGGCCGTATCTGCAGGACTTTACCGCATCCTGGCTGAGGCCTAAAAGCATGTATCAGCAGTATGGCGCCGACCAGGTGAAGCAGCAGATCAAAGCGGTCTACGATGCGGGTTATGAAGAGTGGATATTATGGGATGCAGGCAATTCTTATGATGAAGCGGCGCTTCAAAAGGAGAACGGATAATACAACATACAGTAATGGCTTTACCGGTAGGAAGGCCATTTTTTTCCACATTTCAATAAGGTCGATTATAGTCTCCGGTGATCCCCGGAATGACTTTTAGCAAGCTTGAGCACATAATTATCGGCTCCGCAATAGGACCTAATTACTATTTATTTTTCATGCTTTTTTATTGACTTGGCCTCCAAAAGTGATACAATATACAGTGCCAGGAAAAATTACCTATACTAAATATTGTATTGATTCAAGGAGGCTGTACAAATGAACTTATCGGAAAACGCAGTAAAGGTCCTTGAAAAGAGGTACCTAGCCAAAGACGAAACTGGTAAACTCATCGAGACCCCCGAAGGTTTGTTCAAAAGAGTAGCAAAGGCGATAGCGGCTGCGGATGCGCCGTATACCACAGCTTCCGGACTCAAATCCACCGAAAAAGAATTTTTTGATCTGATGGCAAATCTGGAATTCCTGCCAAACTCACCGACTTTAATGAATGCCGGCCGTCCGTTGGGACAATTGAGCGCCTGTTTTGTGCTCCCCATAGAAGATACGATGGAAGGCATATTCGATACGATCAAGAATGCCGCTCTGATACATAAAAGCGGAGGAGGTACGGGCTTCAGCTTCTCCAGGCTCAGGCCGAAGGGAGCGTCCGTCAATTCTACAGGCGGAGTAGCCAGCGGACCGATAAGCTTTATGAAGGTTTTTAATGCTGCTACCGAGGCCGTTAAACAGGGTGGGACGAGAAGGGGCGCCAATATGGGCATCCTTAGGGTCGATCACCCTGATATACGCGAATTTATTACCTGCAAGCAGGATAATAAGGATATAACCAACTTCAATATCAGTGTTGCCGTCACTGAAGAATTCATGGTGGCCGCTGAAAAAGGGTCTACCTACAACCTGGTCGACCCCAAGACAAAGAAAGCAGTCAAACAGGAAAATGCCAGAGAAATTTTCGATTTGATAATAGACAATGCCTGGAATAACGGCGAGCCCGGTATAATATTCATCGACAGGCTGAACAAGGACAATGTTACGCCTGAACTCGGCGAGATAGAAAGCACCAATCCCTGCGGCGAGCAGCCCCTGCTTCCGTATGAAGCCTGTAACCTCGGCTCGATCAATCTGAGCCTTATGATAAAGGACAACGGCGGTAAACCCGACGTCGACTACGACAAGCTCGGGAAAGTCGTGAAAAAGGCCGTACACTTCCTCGACAACGTAATAGAAGTAAATCGTTATCCACTGCCCAAAATAGATGAGATGACCAGAGGTTCGAGGAAAATCGGCCTTGGCGTGATGGGCTGGTCCGATATGCTGTGCCTGCTCGGTATCCCTTATAACTCACAGAAAGCTATAAATCTGGCTGAGAAATTAATGCATTTCATACAGGATGAGGCTCGCAGGGCTTCTATAGAGCTTGCAGAGAAAAGAGGAGTATTCCCGTTCTTTGAAAAGAGCATATATAAGGATCTCGGAGTCAAAGTCCGCAATGCGACTACGACAACTATCGCGCCTACGGGTACCCTTAGTATAATTGCGGGCTGCTCGAGCGGCATAGAACCGTTGTTTGCCATTTCCTACATCAGAAACGTAATGGATAACGACGAGCTGATCGAAGTCAATCCGTTATTTAAGAATGTTTCGACCGGGGCAGGCTTCTACTCCGACGACCTTATGAGAAGGGTCGCAAAGAAAGGCTCGATAAAGGGCTTCCCTGAGATTCCAGCTGAAATGCAGGACGTATTTGTCACAGCACATGATATTTCTCCTGAGTGGCATGTCAAAATGCAGGCTTCATTCCAGAAATATACGGACAATGCGGTATCCAAGACGGTCAATCTCGGACACGACGCGACCAGGGAAGACGTCAGGGACGTATTCGTACAGGCCTACAAGTCCTACTGCAAGGGTGTGACCATCTACAGGGACGGCAGCCGCGACATGCAGGTTCTGAACATAGGAGAGGTAAAAGGGAAGGAAGCTCCCAAGGCGGATGAAGCAATTGCTGAAAATATCCCTGCAGCCGCCGGTGTCAAGATTGCGCCGAGGCCAAGGCCTGATATTACGACAGGCTTCACTGAGAAAGTGAGGATCGGCTGCGGTAACCTTTATATAACAGTCAATTATGATGAAAACGGCATATGCGAGGTGTTTACGAACACAGGCCGCGCAGGCGGCTGCCCGTCGCAGTCGGAAGCAACGAGCCGTCTCGTTTCGATAGCCCTGCGCTCCGGCCTCGACGCAAAATCGATAGTCGAGCAGCTCAAGGGGATAAGGTGTCCGTCGACCATCAGGCAGAAAGACCTGAAAGTAATGTCCTGCCCGGACGCTATCGGCAGGCTTATCGAAAAGGTACTGAAGCTGCAGAACGGCAATGGTAACGGTAACGGCGCCGCTTATGTCGCAAACCACGAGGAATTGGAAAGCAAAGCCGATTATTCAAAGATTGATTTCATCCCGAGACCGACCGCAAGGGTGGCAGAGTACGACAGCAGCTGCAGTGACGCAGATTTGCTAAATGACGGCGAAAGGGGCGATTACAATATAGCCGACACGCTGCACATGTCGCATTGCCCCGAATGCGGCAAGCCGGTAGAGCATGAAGGCGGCTGCGTGATATGCCGCAACTGCGGCTTCAGCAAGTGCGGCTGATTCCTTCGGATGTTGAACCTGTGATTTTAAAAAAGTTTGTCCAAATAATATTTCGCTTTTTAATTGGTATTATAAAAAGTTAAGGAGCAGTATTTATTGTATAGACGAAATAACATAAAAAATATAATGAGAAAAATGTATGCCCTCCTAGTGGAACCATTAGGGGGGCTTTTGCTTTTTTCATCTATTTGTATACAATTAAATTATTTGCTAGTTAATTAGTGGAGGATATAGATTTGGCTAAAAGAGATAGGGGATTTACTCGTGATAAATATGAAAAATGGATTAAGGAAGGTAGAGGACAAGGGACAGGCAGTTCTTACAAGCTATGGTATACCGTACATCATGTTACAGGAGATGGAAAGACAGAAAGAATTTGAGGTATTAAGACTGGCAGACTACATCATTTATTATCTGGAATAAATTTTCAACTTGGCTATTTTTACATCCACTGATAATGTTGTTGATATTAGAGAACAATTTCCATTGCTTCCTATTGAGAAAACAATTCTTATACAGAGCCATATTGGAAAAAAATAAAATTGCTTTCTTTATATTGCTGAATTAAGCTGCTTGTATTCTTTTGGAGTAATACCTTCTAATTTGCGGAAAACCCTTAAGAAATATTTAACATCGCTGTAACCGACCATTTCAGCAACCTTAGAAATATTGACATTTTCATGAGTTAAGATTTTTTTTGCAACTTGCATTCTAAACCGTGTCAAATATTCCACGAAGTTTTCGCCAATTTCCTTTTTGAATAGACTGCTGAAATAATTGGGTGTTACACCAATATCTTTGGCAACATCTATGAGGCCGATATTTCTCGAATAATTGTTTTCTAAATATTTGTCTACCATTTTCCTTAATTTTAATTCATTTCTTGATTTTCCGTTCTCATTAAGAATACTGATGATCTGAAAGATTATCTGTATTAACTGGTTCCTGTAATCATGTACAGTTTCATATTTGTTCATGTCGTAGAAATATGTGTCATCATTAATATTTAACTGATTGTAAATATTTAACTCCTTAATTTTTTTTAGAATAGTTACTCCCAACTGCATACAAATTTGCTTAAGATTCGAAGGGTTTATTGGTTCATTCGTGGCAACATTAAAAAAGCCGTTGAAATTTATTATTATAGAATCGCTGTCCCCCAGAAGGAGGGCATTAAGTATATAGTTTTCAATTTTAGTTGGATATTTATAGTGAAAATTTGAAGAACTGCAATCGGAAATTGAAATTATTCTTTTTTCTGTTAATACAAACCTGTATTCTGAAGCAATGCAAGCTTCAGAGTATGATTTGAAAATACTGCAAAGAGAATTGTAAATGTTTCCAATTCCTATTGGGATTTTTATTCCCTTAAGTGAGTAAAAGACACTTTGTATATGCCCGGCATACTCTTCAACAATTGAATTGGGATCATCTTTCTCATCAATATCAATCAAGCCTAAAAATACTAGTTTCTTATCTTTATCAAAAAAGCAGTACCCTCTGATATTAGGATTCATATCATCTTCAATCAGTTGCTTCAATTCCTTGAGATGGATATTTTTAACCGACAGCTCTTCAAATACGTTGAAAACCATAATGACTAAAAATTCGTATTTCACTGTAAAAATTGAAGGTATATCATTGATTACTTTTTCGTAATTATCTCCATCTATAAGCTGGTTCAAAATAGTGTCTCTATAAGCATTTACGCTTTTATCCAGGAGTTTTTTAATCGATGCCTCACGCTCGAAACCTTCTTTTTCCTTTTTTATTATCATTACAGCCTTATTCAATACCTTCCTCAAATCTTCACGATTAACGGGTTTTAGCAGATAATCCAGAGCAGAAAGCTTTAAAGCACTTCTAGCATAGTTAAAGTCGTTATATGCTGTAAGCAGTATAATTTTACAATTCAGATGCTGTTTTTTCAACTTCTCCATCAAAGCAATACCATCCATCTCAGGCATTTTTATGTCTAATATAACAATGTCGGGTACTTTTTCCTTGATAAGGCTTAACCCCTGAATACCATTTACTGCTTCTCCTACAATTTCATAATTGCTATTGTAACAGCTGATTAGTTTTTTTAATGTATTTCGAATTCCTGGTTCATCATCTACTATCAGGACCTTATACATAACTATAGATACCCCCTATGATTCACGATATATGAGACAGAGATTTCAATTATTCAATATGAGGTATGTTGAAAGAGATCTTTAGTCCCTGCCCTAATTCGCTTTCAACTTCCAAACCGTAGGATTCACCATAATATAGCTTGATTCTTTCGTGAACATTCTTTATCCCCAGGCCTTTATTGCCGGAGCTTGTGATATTGGCTAGTGTATCTTTATCCATACCTTTGCCGTTGTCAACGATTTCAAAATGAACTTTGTCCATCTCGCCTGTTATATTAATAACAATCAGCCCATCTCTTTCTATACCATCAAGCCCGTGAATGATGCTGTTTTCAAGAAGTGGTTGAATCAGCAGCTTATGAACCCTGCACTCCATTACAAAGGGGTCTATGTTGAATATGACTTCAAACTTCTTATCAAAGCGCATTTTTTGAAAGTCAGAATAACTTTTCAACCAACGTATATCATCCCTAAGCGGCACAATTTCTTTATTGTCCTTATCCAAGCTGTATCTTAATAAATCGGAAAGGCTGGTCAACATATCGCTGATTTCAAATTGGTTATTCCTTACTGCAATCCAATTCACAGCTCCTAGGGCATTATATAGAAAATGAGGGTTGAATTGGGACTTGAGTGCTTGCATTTCTGCTTCCTTTTCCTTTTTGCTCACTTTTTGGATGTCTTCAATCAGTGTTTTTATTCGGAGCCTCATTTCGTTAAAACTTTCATATAGCGTACCCACCTCATCTTGAGATTTGGAACTGACGTTAACTTCAAGGTTTCCTTTTTTCATCTTATCCATTGCCTGGGCAAGACGTTTGATAGGATTTGTTATATACAACGATGCAATTATAATGATGATGCTAAGAAAAAATATTGATAATATGGTTACAAAAATGAAATAAGTTTTGATTTCGAATACTTCGGAGGTGAGCTGGCTTTCTTGAACAAATTCAATGCATGTCCATTTTGTGTATTCTGCAGTATTATATATCAAAGCATATGGTGTATTGGTGATGTTGATTATATTAATTCCACTCTTTCCGCTCCGAATATTATTTAAACTGCCATTGATTGTAATATAATTATCTGTTACTTCAAAATTTCCTTTTTTGAAAACAACTTTATTATTCGAATCCAAAATATACAAAGTGACATTTTTAGGAACATGAATATCTGAACAAACATTTGCAATATTTTTCAAATCTATTGTTACAACGGCAATTCCTATGTTTGAGAAATCGCTATAAATATTTTTTAGTACTCTAGCTATACATAAATAGGTGGTTCCGTCTACATAAAAAGGGAAAATCTTTCCCTCTCCTTTCAGACTTAGAATTTCCTTTTTTAATGTCAAATCATTATTAAAGGCTTCTCTGAAGCTGCTGCTGATATCTCCGGTTCTATTCACGGAATATACTTCATTGTTATTTGCAAAGAGATAAACAGACTCAAATAGGATATTACTGGCAAGATATTTGCTCAACTCATCATTTATCATAACCTCAGTTCTAAGCCTGTCTGTAGGGACACTCTGGTTTTGCTTTTCCAGTTCGCTGAATATAGTTTTACGGCTATAAAGATCTACAAATTTCAATTCACAATCTTTGATCAAGTTGTCTATATCGGTATTTATAAATGATAAAGTGCTCTGTGTATAATTGTTGATTTTGTTTACCAATACACTCCTGGCTTTTGTATACATGAGAAAGCCATTAATCAACATAGGCAAAGTAATGAAGATTACAAATGCGAAGATAAATTTGTTTGAAATACTTTTTATATAGAATATTCTTTTTAGCCACGCCATCGGTAAACATCAAATCCTTCCTTTATCAATATTATATAAACTTTGTATATCAGTGAAAAGGTAGAAAATTTGAAGAAATAGTGGACTTTTAACTTAATATCAAAAAAATCCACAAAATGAAGAATATTTAGAATTGTTTGTCGTGACAGCCTATCCTACAATGATTACAGAATCAATCTTGACAAGGCTGCAGCATTGAAAATTTTGGTCTAAATAAAACCAGGTTATTAGGGAGGTAAATAAATGAAAAGTAAGTTCATTAAAGTCATTAGTCTTATTATCACATTTACTCTTTTAACTTCTGTTATGGTTGGTTGTGGCAATGCCGGGACACAGAATGATACCAAGGATGCAAAAAAGTCACAGGCAGCAGATAATACACAGAAGGACACTCAGGCACCGACTGAAAAGATTACAATCAAGTTCTGGAAGTATCAGGATGAAAACGAACAAAAAACGCTAACGTCTCTTGTAGATAAGTTTAACAGCCAGAGTGCAACCACGAAGGTTGTTTTCGAAACCCAGCCCTTTGATCAGTATTTAGGCGAAAAACTTACAGCCAGTCTTGCGGCTGGTACGGGTCCGGATGTTTTTTGGCTGAGTGCCGGAGATTTCATGAAATTTGTCACTAATGATCTTATTATGCCTCTAAATGATGCATTTACCGAAGACCTTCGAGCAGACTTTTCTCCTAATGCTTTAAAGTCAGTAACTGTAGGATCCAAAATTTTTGGTGTTCCTCATGAAATGGGAGTACAAAGCATTATCTACGATAAAAAGTTGTTCAAAGAGAAAGGTTTGAATCCTCCAGCAACCTGGGATGAATTGATCGAAACTGCAGCAAAACTGAAAACAAACAGCAGATGGGGCATCATTTTGCCGACTAATCCGGACGTTTTTGAAAATTTCATATGGTATTCATACCTCTGGTCTGCGGGCGGTGATGTTGTAAATGCTGACTGGACCAAGGCTAGGATTAACGAACCCGAAGGGGTGAAAGCGCTTCAACTCTGGGGAGATCTTGTCAAAAAGGGTTTGGCTTCGCCAAAAGGAGGAGCACCCTTTGATGCCGATGTAGCTCAAGGCAAAGCCGGTATGGCCATGCTTGGGCATTGGGTGGTAGATAACTTCAAACAGAACTATCCTAATTTTGAGATAGGTGTATGCCCAGTTCCTGCTGCAACAAAGGATGGTAAATCTGTAGCAGCATATGGCGGATGGTTCAGTGTCGTAAATGCAAGCACCAAGAACCCGAAAGAGGCAAAGGAATTTGCAGTCTGGCTACTCGGAAAGGATAAACAAAATGCACTTGACCTTATGATGCCTCCAGGAACTTACTTGTCACCAAGAAAGTCGGTAATGGATACAGCAGTCAATACTGATTACTATAAACAGGACCCACACCCATATTTCATTAAAAATATTTGGCCTAACACTAGACCTGAACCTGCATATCCACCAGAGATAGTCACAGCTGTCACTGATGCCATTCAGGGCGTAATGTTTGGAAACATTACCGCTCAACAAGCTGCAGATAAAGCTGCGAAAACAATAAATGACTACCTTTCTAGCCCCATTGGAGACAAAATAAGGAAGCTCCTGAAATAGTAAATAATTGAAATTGGGAGTTAAGCAGGGGGGGAGTTCCCCCTCCTGCCTAAATAATTAGAAAGGGATTCTATAATCAATGGAAAGAAGAATATTGAAAACTGTAAAGTCGCAAGAGACATTGGCAGCTTATATTCTTTTGGCGCCAGATATTTTGGGACTGTTGTTAATCTACATTGGCCCCATGCTATTTACTATATATTTAAGTTTTTTTTCCTGGTCTGGTGTCGGGGAAAAGATATTTGTTGGCGCTGAAAATTACTTAAGCATGTTCAGTGATCCGACATGGTTTAAATCATTTGGAGTTACTTTGAAATATATTGTCATGTATGTTCCATCTATAGTCATTGGCTCATTACTTCTGGCGATAATGACAAATATTAAGCTTCCTGAAATAAAGATTTATAGGACTCTATATTTTTTCCCTATCGTAATGCCCATTATTGTTGCGGCAGTTGTATGGCAGTTTATATTTGAACCATCGTACGGAGTTCTTAACTATATCCTCGGCTTTTTTGGTATTCCGGCACAACCATGGCTTGGTTCGGCGGACCAAGCGCTCCTTTCAGTTGTCGTTGTCTCTGTTTGGAAGCAGATGGGATATTATATGATTATATATCTCGCAGGGCTGAGTGATATTTCACAAGAGTATTATGAAGCAGCTGTTATTGACGGTGCTAATTCTGTGCAAAAGTTTTTAAATATTACACTGCCATTATTGAAGCCGGTAATAATCTTTGTTGTTATCGTCAACATGATATCAGCGCTTCAGGATTTCGACCAGGTTTATGTCCTGACTCGGGGCGGACCGGATTATTCAACTTATGTGCAAGTTTTCTATATTTACGAGAAGGCATTTAAGTTTATGAAAATGGGGGCAGCATCAGCAGCTTCGGTAGTGTTGTTCAGTGTGATTATGTTGGTATCCCTCTTTCAGTTAAAGCTGTTTAAAGGAGGAAGCTATGAATAATTATCTAAATTCAAATAAAGCGTTGAAAAATGGCCTATTCAGATTAGTTCTTATTTTTGGAAGTATTGTGTTTCTCTTCCCGATTATTTGGATGTTATCTGCTTCTTTCAAATCCAGTGATCTAGTCTTGCAATATCCACCTGCATTGATCCCAAGTACATTCCATCTTGAAAATTTTACTCAGGTATTTACAGATATTCCGTTTGCGAGGTATATGTTGAACTCATTTATTGTTGCCAGTTCAGTCACGATCTTTGCGCTGATTTTTCATTCAATGGCTGGATATGCGCTCGGTGCCATGCAGTTTCCCGGGAGGGGAGGCGTTTTTATTGGCATTCTAAGTACTATGATGATACCATTTTACTCTATTATGGTTCCACTTTTCATGCTGTGCAAGATGCTTGGTTGGCTGGATTCATATTTGGGCTTAATTATTCCTTGGATTCCGCATGCTTTTGGGATTTTCCTCTTGAGGCAGTTTTATCTTACTTTTCCTAAAGAACTGAAAGAAGCTGCTACAATTGATGGATGCGGTCCGCTTATTGTGTTTTTCAGAATAGCTATGCCTACATCAAAATCTATTTTATCTGCTCTGGCAATCATTTTTTTCATCAGTAACTGGGATCGCTTCTTATGGCCGCTGCTAATAACAAACTCACCGCTAATGCGGGTAATACAATTGGGAATTGTACAGTTCAAGGGACAATACGTGGTGAGTTGGCATCTTATTATGGCAGCCGCCGTCGTTGCATGCATTCCAACTATTATTATATTCATAGTTTTACAGAATAAGATTGTTCAAGGCATTAAAATGGCTGGAATAAAAGGATAAACTCAATTTTAGACTAAAGAGGGATTGGCGATGAAAGAGGCTTTACTTTCTATCATAGTATCACAAATCGGATATAGGCCTGAAGATAAAAAGATCGGTATAATTCGATGTAGCAATTTTAGAGATGAAGTTATTAAAGTTGGGGAAATAAGCCTTATAAGTGATAATAATGAAACTTCTCGCTTTGTCGTTAAAGATGTGTCTTACTGGGGAGAAAAGTGGGGCATACACTTTTGGGTAATAGATTTTAGCGAATGTAAGAATGAAGGCGAATTTTATCTTGAACTTCAGCCCATGAATCTGAAATCTTCCAAGTTCAGAATAAAGAGAGATTTATTTACTGAACAAACGTTGATAAAGACTTCTGTTGGACAGCTTGACGCAAAAGCAGGGGATAAATACGGATGGCAGGATTGCGGAAGTGATCTCAGGGCTGTGGAAGGGCATGCAGCGCAATTGTTGGGATTGATTGATTATTATGAAGCATCGGTCAATTCTTTGGATAATGAACTAAAAAGGAGATTCAAAGAACATATTCACCGCGGAGCGGATTATCTGGTTTTATGCCAACGGGATGAGGGCTATTTTGTTAACGAATACTACTCCGTACAGGACAAGAAGAGCTGGATACTTGGCATGATGGCAACAATTGCGTTGGCTAGGACCTATGAAATCACAGATAATGTTAAATATCTAGATGCAGCAAAAAAAGGTTGGAACTATTGTAACGACAACATACAGTATTCCAGGGAGGAACTGCTGCAAGAGATTGGAGAAACAAGAAAAATTTTCGGCAAGTACAGTCCCTGGGTTCCCCCTAGGGGCCTCAGATGTAGGGATAAACTACTTGTTGTGTGGGCAGGAACTGAGCTTTACAAAAACACAAATGATGTTAAGTATAAAATTGAAGCAATCCGATATGCTGCGGAAATCTGTGATAACTATCAGGATCTTGACTATTCCGGCAGTAAAAACGATATATATGGCAATTTCTATGCATGGGAGAACAGCGGGATCCATCAAAAGTCCTGGGAGCATGTGGGCTGGGGGTATAACTGCGGTACTATTTTTCCAGATGAGTTAAATGGATTTATGAATCTCTTGGCTATGTTTCCGGAAGCGGAGTATTGGCTTCATTGGAGATATACTATCAGGCAATATGCTTACGGCTATCTTAAGCCCACTTCATTGTTGACACCCTTCGGTATTTACCCACTGGGATTATTTGAAGGAGAAGTCAGGTTTTTCGGGCCTAGTTGGCATGGGTTCAACGGTATGTATGGAAGAATAGCGCGGACATCCATGCTGCTTTCGCATCTGTTTGAAGACCGGGAATTTGAAGTACTCGCAGGACAAAATATGCAGTGGGTTGCAGGACTCAATGCCGGTAAAGAAACCAGCACGGGTTCTTATGAAGGAGTCAGTTTCATCAACGGCGTCGGGCAAAACTTTTCCAAATCATGGACGAATATCGAAGGGTCGATAAGCAACGGTTTTTGTGCCAATCCCCAGTTTAAGCTGGAGCATCTGGATGATTCTGTAGACGGACCTGCGTACTTGAACACCGAAGATTGGATTGTCCATAATGGAGGTTGGTTGAATGGGTTGAGTTTAACCGAAAAACCCTTCCTCCTCAAAATAAAAACCCAGTACAGGGGGAAACCCGTACAAGCAGAAGCAACTTTGCGTATTCCTGAAGAATATACCTACAGAACAGATACAAGAGGAAGGTTGAGTATAAGTGAACTGCCAGTTTTAAAAAAAGGTACGGTAATTTTGAACTGGAATGAATTTTGTATCGAATATGATATCACAACGCTTTCCGGATACAGGAAATCATTGATTGTAGATTTTTCCGACTTTATTGAGGCATTTTTGTGCATAGACCATAAAAACCGGAAATGCATTTTAAGGGTATTAAACAAGGGGAAAGACAAAACAGATATTCAGGTGTATTTAAGGTCGATTGCAGTCAGGTTGTCTGAGATTGAGTTGAAGGATGTATTAGAGAGCGGAGAAACTAAGGAGTATTCAATACGATACCAGCCGGTTGATGAAAGTGTAATTAAACCATACTACGTATATGCAGAGGTTGCTGGAAATAATTCGAATGCAGTATGCGAAGTAGACTGGAAGGAGGATTTATAAGAGCCTAATAGGAGGTGCTTCAGGCATGAAAGGATGTAATCTTTTGATCAAAAAAAATTTAGTTTCAAAAAAGAATCAAGTAGGTCACCGCACTAAAAAACAAATCGTAACGGACATACTAAGAATTGATAATCTTAAAGGATTACTTGCCAAACTTGTCGCAACATTTTTGATACTCATAATTATCCCTATTATGATTATCGGATATATATCTATTAATACATCTTCTGCAAGCCTCATAAAAAAAGCAAAAGAAAGTTTGTTGAATTCAACTTTGCAAACAGAGAATTATTTCGAAGATACGCTCAATCAATTTCAGAATGGGTATGCCATGCAGGTCAGATATGGATTGGGGGTTGCGGATTTTTTTAAGGTCAGAGAGCACCAAAGCATTGAAGAAGAGACAAATAATCTGACGAATGCCAAACGAACAGTATCTGATCTTTCGTCGGCGTTTTCCGATACCTTCAGCAGCATAGCTCTAATTAAAGATACCGGTGATGCTATATGTTATCCGACCTCCTTGAGTAAAGAGATGGAAATCAATACGGCTAAATGGTTCCAGGAGGCAATAAAAAGCAGTAAGGGTATCTGGATTGAAGAACACAATGAAAAGCTTCCAAGCCAATATGATATCAATTACATATTGTCATATCTCTCGACTTTTAAGCTTACAACTGATAATAAAGCTATGGGACTCATTGTACTGGATATTAAACCTGCTGCATTCAAAGACATACTTAGCAGTGTCCAGGTGGGCAACAACTCTATAAGCTATATTGTAACAAAGTCAAACAAGGTCATAAACCAAGAAGGCGAGCTGGATAAATCAGTAAGAGTTGAGAATAACAATATTTTACAGGAAGCGGTGAAATATGCTGAAACGAAAGATAGCTTTGTATTTACAAAAAAGATGGGAGAAACCAGTTATATCGCAGCTTACAGCAAATCACCCACAACCGGGTGGATGTTCATAACGGCTGTCCCGGAAAAGGAAATAATTTCAGTCACATCGAGTATCCGAAATCGTGTCATCTTTCTTGGAATTATTTGTGGGGTTTGTACGGTTTTAATAGGTATTTTAGTGTCTTTATCACTGACTTTGCCTATGAAGAAGCTCATGGGTGCCATGGGGCGTGCCGCGAAAGGAGACCTGAGGGCGAATTTGTATCTTAGAAGAACTGATGAAATCGGTGCATTGGCTGAAAGCTTCAACACAATGCTTGCACAAATACGATCTCTGGTTTCGGGTAGTAAGACTTTGGCAGACAAGGTTAATACATCAAGTGATAACATATCACAAATCTGTACTAAGACAAGCGGTATAATGTCTGAGGTTACAACGGCGATAGCGGAAATAGCAAGCGGATCCATAGAACAGGCAGATGAGGCTGAAAAAAGCTTTTGTGCCGCATCAAAATTATCGGATGAAATTGAAAAAGCTATACAAGCCGTGCAAATGATGAGAAATGTTTCGGAGCATGTTGGGAAAATTGCCGGGGAAGGGATCATTACAACATCGGTTTTAAACAAAAAAGCGTATGAAACCAATGAAATCACTACAAAGGTAGTAGAAGATATAAGCCAGCTAAACATTCTTGTCAAAGATATCAATAAGATTACAAAGATTCTGAAATCAATCTCGGAGCGAACAAAACTTTTGTCGCTGAACGCCTTGATTGAAACTTCCCGCACCGGAGAGTCAGGAAAAGGGTTTGCCGTGATTGCGGACGAGATAAGAAAACTTGCTGAACAGACCCATGAATCAAGCAAGGGAATAGACACTCTTGCCCAACAGATATTAAATCAGACCAAATTATCTGCCGAATTGGTCGAGAGAGCCCAAATCGTCATTAAAGATCAGTATTCAGCTGTTAAAGATACCTCAGATATGTTCTCAAAGATAAACGAAGCAATTGGTATTTTAAACGGCAATATGGAGCAAGTTTCCGATGAAATGAGTGCCATGGGCGTTCAAAAAGTGCAAGTTGTTTCAAGCATTGAAAAGAGTTCAACAGTGTCAGAAGAGGCTGCGGCCGCTACAGAAGAAGTATCGGCATCTACACAAGAACAACTTGCAATCATTCATGAACTGGATGAAATGACCAGACAACTTAAGGAATTATCACAGAACCTTAATGATGAACTTGGCAAGTTTTATTTGTAGTACAACACGGAATATAAATCCTATAAATCACAAACTAAATACGAAAACCTCCCCATTTAGTCCCATAATCGAATGGTGCAGAATTAAATTAATACTTATACAACAGTAGGAGGGATTACGATGCAAAAAAAGTATGACTATGGATGGCAATTTACTGAAAAAGATGATGCCTCATTTATTTTAAAAAATCCGATCAAGAACTCAAGGATGTATCTTCCACTTTGTAACAACAAGTTGAAATCCTATTTAACTCCGGAGATGAAGGGGGATATCCTTTTAAACTTCTATAAATACCTTACAATTCCTAAAAGCACTGAAGACCTGCATCATTCCAAAGACGGAAGGAATTTTTGGCTCAACATTAAGGATAAGGGTGTCTGGTCATGTACGGGTGTTAGTGCTGAAAACAATTTAAGGACAGCAATGAGGACAGATACTGACGAAGTTGAAATAGAAGCAGGGATAGGTTGGATCAAAACAAAAAGGATTAATACCGAGTATAAGGTGAAGTCAGAGATGACTGTTTTTATTCCGTCCAACGACGATCCTGTTGAATTGATAAAGTTGGAAGTAACCAATTTTGGTAATGAACTTATAGAACTCAATTCATCCTATGCAGTAGCCTTATATGGGCGTACAACTGAAAACCTTAGGGACCACAGAGATGTAAGTACCCTTTGCAACAGGCTTGTGCCAAATAAGTATGGCATAATACTGCATCCCATCATGATCCATGACGAAAGAAGAGCATATCAAAACCCTACCCGTTATTGCGTATTAGGTTATGAAGGCGACGGAACCCGTGCAGCGGGGGGCTTTGGCAGAATGTACGACTACATTGGTGAAAATGGATCTATGGAGGCTCCTGAAGCCGTTTACACAAATAAGCCATCACAGAAATTTGAAGAAATGAACCTGACTGGTGAAGAGGCTGTTGGCGCAATCAAATTTGATAATGTAAGGATTGATCCCGGCGAAACTCACAGCTTTATTATTATTGAAGGTATCACTGAAGAAGAACATTTAATTGAAGACTGGGTAAAAAAGTACAATACTTCCGTAAAATTTGATTTAACATTGTCTGAAACAAAGAAATTCTGGCAGGACTACGTCGATTCGGTCAAGTTTGAGTTTCCTGACAAGGAATTGAATAAATTTTTAAAATGGGTAAATTTCCAGCCCTTTTTGAGAAAGGTTTTTGGCAGTAGCTATCTTCCCGACTATGGATATGGTACAGGGAAGAGGTATTGGAGAGAGCTGTGGCAGGATCTTCTTGCCATCATTATTGCAGATCCCTATGGAACCAAAAAGGACATCATGAACAACTACAACGGGGTCAAGCTTGATGGTTCCAATGCGACACTGGTGGGAGACAATCCAGGTGAATTTGCTCATAGAAGCGGTCTTGGCCGCACTTGGTCCGATCATGGAGTATGGCCTTATTTTACTACAAGGCTTTACATGGACCTGACTGGAGATCTCGATATACTGTTCGAAAAAGCATTTTACTTCAAAGATCATATTACAAGAAGAGGCAAGGGAACAGACCGATCATGGACAGCAGACTATGGATTGAAGCAGAAAACCAATAGCGATGTTGTTTATATGGGTACTGTTTTGGAACATTTATTAGTGCAAAACCTTACTTCCTTCTATAATGTCGGAGTACATAATATTACCCTTCTTGAAGCCGGTGACTGGGACGATACTATGGACATGGCCAGGGAAAACGGTGAGACGGTACAATTTTCAGCTTTTTATGCAGCAAACCTCCTTGGCATCTGCGAATGCTTGGAAAAGCTCGTCAGGTCAGGAGTAAAGACTATCGAAGTGTATGAGGAGATGTTAACTTTATTTGATACACTTCCCGGACAAAACAAGATCGATTATGGAGACTACAGGCAGAAACAGGGTCGGCTGCAGCATTATTACGATATTTTAGATAAGGGCTTAACCGGTAACCTAGCTGAATTAGATATACAGCAGGCAATTGCAGATTTGAAAGCGAAAGCGGAGTTCGCTATTAAGCTTGTCAATGAACAAGAATATATTACTGTGGATGACAAGTTCTCATTCTATAACGCTTACTATACTGATACCATGGAGAGGTTGGGTGGAGTTAATGCTTCAGGCGGCATCAATATAAGCCTTACACCTCAAGCTTATCTGATGGTACTTGGGCTTACAGGCCAAAAGCGTGCAAGGGAAATACATCAAAGCATTAACAAATTCCTTCGCAATGACTTCGGGGGATATATCTTAAGGTCCGATCACAAGGACTATGGCCTGATTGATATTATGGGAAGAGGCTTCGGCCTTGCCTTCAAGACTAGGGAAAACGGCGGACAGTATAACCATATGGCTGTGAAATACATGAACGGGCTTTATACAAATGACCTGGTAAAGGAAGGGTATGAAGTGTTTTCAACCATAACAGGCTTTTGTATGAATTCCGAGGTCAGCAGGATTTTCCCGGGGGTACCTGCATCTATTGACTCCAAATCAGCAAGAGGCAGTTACAATTACCTCACAGGGTCGGGCTCTTGGCTGATTTTCAGTATAATCACCGAGATGTTCGGTGTGAAGCCAAACCTGGGAGATCTGAATATCTACCCCAAGCTTGTGAGAGATCAGTTTAAGAGTGAGAAGGAAATTAAGATAAACTTCATTTATCTTGAGAAAAAGATAACATTAGCTATAAAGAATCAGGATGGTCTGGATTGGGGCGAATACAAGTTGGGGCGTGTCCTGTTCAATGGCAAAAGCTTGGAAGCAGACTGTTTCTTTGAGGAGAACGCTTTTGTCAAGTTATCAAAGGCATTCTTTGAACAAAAGGCAGAGGCTGAAAATCTGATCCAGATAGAACTTGTTAGTAAATAAAGGTGAAAATGAACACGAATAGAGTGATTATTATAGTTCTGGACAGCGCCGGTATCGGAGAACTCCCCGATGCGGCTGAATACAACGATGAAGGCAGCAATACACTTGGCAACATATCAAAGCAATGTGGTGGGTTGAGTATACCCAATATGTGTGCTCTGGGAATAGGGAAGATAGAGGGAATCGATTATCTTCATGTGCCGGAGAAGGTTTTAGGTTGTTATGGGCGTATGGCAGAGGTCTCAAAGGGAAAGGACACCATCACAGGCCACTGGGAGATGTCTGGAGTACATTTGGAAAGGGCATTTCCAGTGTATCCGAATGGTTTTCCAAAGGAAATCATTGACGAGTTTGAAAAAAGTATAGGCATAAAAACCCTTGGAAACGTTGCTGCTTCGGGGACTGAAATCATAAAAGAACTCGGCGCCAGGCATGTAGAAACCGGCTATCCCATAGTCTATACCTCTGCAGACAGTGTATTCCAGATAGCTGCCCATGAAGAGATAGTACCTATTGAAAGATTGTATAAAATGTGCAGTGAAGCAAGAAAAATTTTAGCTGGAAAGCATGCAGTAGGAAGGGTAGTAGCAAGGCCGTTCACAGGCACAGCTGGAAACTTTGTTAGAACTAGCAATAGAAAGGACTTCTCCCTTCCGCCGGTATCACCAACAATACTTGAGGAGTTGAAAGCTAAGGGCTTTAATATCGTGGCAATAGGCAAGATTGAGGATATATTTTCTGGAAAAGGAATCACAGAGGCAGTTCACACTAAAAACAATATGCATGGTATAGATGTAACTATCGACTATTTAAAGAGTGGCACCACAGGACTGATTTTCACAAACCTTGTTGATTTCGATATGCTGTATGGACATAGAAACGATGCGACCGGATATAAAAGTGCTCTGGAGGAATTTGACAGGCGGCTGCCTGAAATATTCTCCTGTATGAAAGACAATGACATTCTTTTTGTTACAGCGGATCACGGCTGCGATCCCACGACACCCAGCACAGATCATTCCAGGGAATATGTGCCGATTATAGCATTTGGAAAGAGCTTGATGCAGGATGTTGATCTCGGAACAAGAACCACTTTTTCTGATGTTGCAAGTACAGTTGCTGAATTGCTTGGCGTGGAGTGCATACTATCAGGCACGAGCTTCAAGAATTTGATCATATCCGATAACACTTAGGAAGGGCGTGATAAATGTGAAAAAGCCTAAAATATTGGTCATTGGCAGCTTTGTTATGGATATTATAGTGGGAACCAGGAGAGTCCCAAATGACGGTGAGACGGTTATAGACGGCATGTCCTTTACCACAGCAACGGGGGGGAAGGGGGCAAATCAGGCGGTACAGGCCGCCAGGCTCGGGGCTGATGTAACCATGGTTGGTAAAGTGGGTAAAGATATGTTTGGAGAACAGCTTATCAAATCCGCAAGGGATGCAGGGATTGATACCCGTTATGTCATTTCTGATCCACAGGCTTCCTCCGGCGTTGGAAATATTACCCTTGAGTTAAAAGAAGGCCAAAAAGCAAAAAACAGGATTATTGTTGTTCCGGGTGCCAATATGACTCTCACGGTGAAAGATGTTGAATTTGTTCAGGACATTATTGAAGAATATGACATGGTCATTCTTCAACTGGAAATTCCCATGGAGGTGAATGAAGCAGTAGTGGAATATGCTTTTTCTAAAGGCGTTCCGGTAATGCTCAATTCTGCTCCTTCGGCACCGCTTTCAGATAATATGTTGTCCAAATTTACATATATCTCACCAAATGAATATGAAGCCATGGATATAACCGGCATTGCCATAAAAAGAGACGGAAATAACATCGAACTGCCAACAGTTAAGCAAGCAGCATTTGTTCTCCTTAAAAAGGGAGTGAAAAATGTAATCATTACTCTGGGTAGCAGTGGTGTGGCTTTTATGAATAAAGATAAATTCATATACAAACCTTGTGTGGACGTGGTGAAGGTCGTGGATCCCACAGCCGCAGGGGATTCTTTTACAGGAGCATTCTGCACTGCTGTTTGTATGGGAATGACAGAAGAAGCTGCTTTAGATTTTGCAAATTATACCGCAACTCTTACAGTTTCAAGAATGGGGGCGCAGCCATCACTGCCCATGTATGACGAGGTAATTAATCTTATGGAAAGCAACAGCTACAGTTTAGTTAGATGAAAAAGGGGGATAAAAAATGTTATTGCAAGAACATGAAAGTGTACTGGAATCATTCCTGGATATATCGGTAAAAGAAATCAACGAATTGAAAGAAAAACTCACCATCACCTTCTATGAAAAGGCAGTTAATCTTATACTTGATGCAGAAAAAAGCAACAATAGAGTTCACATCACAGGTATAGGAAAACCCGGACATGTAGCAGGCTATATTGCCTCTCTCATGTCTTCTACGGGTACACCTACCTATGAGCTCCACGGCACGGAAGCGGTTCATGGCTCATCCGGACAGGTAAGACCAGGGGATATAGTTATAGCCATATCCAACAGCGGAGAGACAGCAGAATTAAAAGCAACTATCACAACACTTAAAAAAAATGGTGCAAAAATTATTTCTGTTACAGGAAAACCTGATTCCTGGCTGGCAAAGGAAGGGGATGCATTCCTGTTTGCAGGTGTGCATAATGAAGGAGATTCCCTCAATAGGGCGCCAAGGGCATCAATAGCTGCAGAGATACTTGTACTTCAAGGGTTGAGTATCATACTTCAAGATATTAAGAATATTACTCCGCAGCAATATGTAACCTGGCATCCGGGAGGTACTCTTGGAAACTTGAGAGAGAATGAAAAATAGGAACGGGAGGAAGCAAGATGTTAAAAACTGCTTGTATACATCCGGAAATCATTAAGGTGCTTGCTAGCTGTGGGCATGGTGATAAGGTACTCATTACCGATGGCAATTATCCGGTAGACTCTAATGTAAATGAGAAGACAAAGGTTACATATTTAAACCTTACCCATGGCATTCCCTTGGTAACAGAAGTGTTGGAGGTGTTTATAAAGACAATTAACATTGAAAAAGTTGAGGTCATGATGCCTGACTCCGGGGAGGAGCCAGCCATATTTGGTGATTTCCGAGCTATAACAGGTTTGGAATTAAGCAGCTTGAGAAGGTTTGAGTTTTATAATGAATGCAAAAAGAACAATATCAAATTAGCAGTCGCTACAGGAGAACAACGAACTTATGCTAATATACTGTTAACTGTGGGTGTAGTACAAAATAAATCAATAAGTGCTGAGGAGTGAACATAGTGTCAAAATATATTGGACATAAAGTATGGGCTATATCAGATGGATACATACAACCCAAAAGCATCGGAGAAGCGGAAAGTCATGACGGGATGTGCGTTTTGAATTCTGGAGATGCAGACGCCCATTTGAATGTAACTTTATATTTTTATGATAAAGAACCAATGACAAACATATATACTGTATGTGGTGCTCGAAGGACCAATCACATACGCCTTGATAAACTTACAGATGATAAAGGTGAAATGGTGCCTGTAGGAGTCCCGTACTCGTTGGTTGTTGAAAGCGATGTACCCGTTTTGATACAACATACAAGAGTGGATACCTCACAAAATGCTATGGCGCTGATGACCACACTAGGATTCCCAATAAGATAATACTAAAAGATCGACACCTATAAACACCCGGAAAGAAACTCCGGGGTGCTTATAGTATGGTGATATGAAGTATTTGCGTTATTGCAAAAGGACTAAAGTTTTACATAGACGAACATAATGAGCAATGTAAGCGTCAAAGATAAACGCACATAGTATAGCAACAGTGAAGGCAGTACAATCACAAAGAGTATAGTTGAAAAAGTAAGCAAACTTTTTCAACCAAAAACGGGGTGATTGTATGGACACACAAAAAGTAACGGCGGAATATCGATTGTCGCAATGGGCGCAAGTGATACAAGCACGTCTTGACAGCGGGAAAAGCATCAAGGATTTTTGCTTAACGGCAGGAATAAGCAGGAACGCATACTTCTACTGGCAGAAAAGGCTGCGGGATGCTACGTGTGCAGAGCTTTCAAAATCGGAAGATTCCAGAAATCTTGTGCCAAATGGATGGGTGCAGTTGGCACCGCCACAAACCGCAGCAAATGAAAGCAACGCTGGATATCGAAATCAGTGGCTGCCGTGTCACTGCTGACGCTGATACGGATCCCGAGCTGCTGATAAAAGTCTGCCGAGTGCTGAGGTCATTATAAAGTGCACCCTTTGTCAAGGACAAAATGAATTTTTGATTTCAATTCATAATTGAGTATTCTAGTAGCCGTTGAGCCACGTATCCGGACTTTGAGAGCCAGGTTTCCGCATTTATTCCACGATCCTCTTGACAACAACCTCTGCCGGTATGTTTGCTAGCATCAGAGGCATCCCCCATACTGAACCAGATGAATTACCCGAATAAGAGAATATTACATAATGAGTTACCCCCCATCCAATATGTCCTCTTTTTAGGGGCAATATGTCCCATACCCAGTATACTAGGACATATTGGGTCTTGAAAGGCTAGGGAATAAAGAGTTATTGGATTTGGTGCTTAGTAAACCAAAAAAATTGCACCAGATGCAAATGAATCAGCCGCGCCAAATCATTACTCACCTGTTGATTCAAGGAGTGGTTTATTGAAAATTGTTGATATCAATTTTATGTATTGGTATAATTATGTAAACATCAGTATATTAAGAGGTGTCATGTGAAAAGACGTAATAAAATATTATCATTAATCTTGATAGTTTCCGTTCTTTCCTCTTTTATATCAAGTACTACATTTGCCGTTGCTGTGGACAAAGAGGTAGAGCGTGCCATCTCCTATGGCTTTGTGCCCAAGGAGCTTCAGGGTAATCTGGACAAGGCCATTACCTATGCCGAGTTTTGCCGGATGCTGACCAACTATGTCTCGCACTATGGCAAGACGCTCGTCCCCAAATGGGAGAAGGTTGCCGCTCTAGCACTTAAATCCAATCAGAAAATGCATCGGGACGACGGAATGTTGGCAATCCTGTATGCTGCCCAGGTCACGGATAGAATTTATTCTGACGGAAACGCTATGAATCTGGAGCCCTTCCTTGGGGGTGACAGCACACATAATAGCGTGGGCTGGTGGGACGGCGTCAAAAGGAACTATCCTTTGTTCCCCGGCTGGAATAAAAAGTGGTATAGCCCAATCGAGCGTAAATTAATGGATTATGATTATATAACAGCCGCATGTTATCTTGCAACCAGACAGCCCTCCTTTGTGGACGGGTCTCCAATATTGGACTTTAATGAAAAAGGCCTGATCCGCTTCGGTGCTTCCCTCACTCGTGACGCTGCGATCAAGGCAGTACTGCGCTTATACGAGAGTGATTGGGAAGTTGCAGCAAAAGTGGATTATACAAAGTGGTGCAGTGAAAAGAGTCTTAAATATATTAAACAAATCGACGCGCGACGCAAAGAAATCCTGAACAGCCCCACGAAGGTTACCTATACCGGCACAGCTTACTTCGTCTCCAACCATGGCAGCGATTCAAAGGATGGCAAGACGCCAGCTACTGCGTGGGCGACGGTGGATAGGGTCAACAACGCCGACCTAGATCCCGGAGACGCTGTGTTCTTTAAGCGGGGTGACATGTGGCGCTGTAACGTTTTGAAGGGCAAGAAGGGCGTGACCTACTCCGCTTATGGAGAAGGCGATAAACCCCTCTTTACCCTCTCGCCTGAGGATGGCGCTGATGCAGGCAAGTGGACATTGTACTATGAAAATGCAGATGGTAAAAAGATCTGGAAATTCTACCGCGATATGTACGACTGTGGCAATTTATATTTCAACAATGCAAAAAGCTGGGCGTACAAGGTCGCTCCCCATTGGCGCTTTGGACGGTGGATGAACGCCGACGGCACGAATTTTGATCTTAAGAAACAGCTTGATCGCAACCACGAGTTCTTCTCCAGCGTTGACAACGGACTCCCCAAGACAAACAAACGGGAGCCTCTCAGGTTTCCGGAGATTAACCCCTATGGACCGTTGTATCTTCGCTGTGATGAAGGTAATCCGAGCCAGGTATTTGATTCCATCGAATTCGGAAGTACGGCAAATACGGGGGAGAGTGCTTTAATAGAACTGGATTCCGGCGGAATAGCAGACAATCTTTGCGTACTTTACACCGGTAATCAGGGCATCATCCTCGGCAGCTCCAATTCTACGATCCAAAACTGTGAGATCGGCTGGAATGGTGGCTTAATGCTCTCGGACAATGGGGATGAGCTATATAAGCCGGACAAAGATATGGTAAATGTAGCGGGGGGCGCTACAGATCTTCGCGGTCAGAACAATACACTTGTCAACAATTATATCCACGATACATTTCAGGAAGGAATCACTTTGGAAACTGATTGTCATGGACCTCAACGCAACAACATCGTCAGCAGGAATCTGGTAGAGCGGACTTATGCCGGTATCCTTGTTGTACATTGGGATACAAATGAGAATGCGGAGCCGTTTTGGACTGACGTTGAGGTTTCTGATAACATTGTCACAATGAGCGGCTTCAACTGGGGCGATACGCAGGAGACCCAATGCGATCCTATGGGAAGCGGACTGAGCTTAGCTAGCCTACCCAATACCAATAGATATCTCCGTATTCATAATAACCTGTTCTTCGGCTGCTATGGCACACTATTCGCTTGCCACATAGCGGACAAAAACCTGCCGAAAGTCTATGACAATACATTCTACACATTGACGATGAGCTCCTGCCCGGTTCAAAGCAGGGAAGCCCAATACCCGGCAGGACAGGCGGAGAAATTCATCAGCAAAAAATTCGGCAACAATACAAACAAGGTCATTGTGGCAAACTGACTACTCTAATCAATTTGTCAACTTGCTGGTTGCTAACGAAAAGTTTGCAGAAAAAGGCTGATGCCAAAGCGTAGACAACATTTCTTTTCTACGCTTTTTTAATAGTCTTTTAAGCTAAAAGAAGCATAATAAGTTACCCTACATCCAACAGGTGGTATATATTGAACTGGACGAGTGCAGTATTGAAAATGTAGATGCTTTGATTCTACCGGGTGGAGATACTTGGGCGGAAACAATTCATGAACCTATATTAAAAACAGCACAGAAGTGCTTAATGGAAGGTATTCTTGTAGCCGCAATTTGTGGGCAACAATGGGGCTTGCCCGGAAAGGGTTGCTTGATTCACGACGGCACACGAGCAATGACTTGGAATACCTTAAAATGGTGTGTTCCAATTACAAAGGTGAAAAGTATTATAAAAATGAGCCTGTTGTTACTGATGGAAAATTGATTACTGCTTCCGGAATAGCTCCATTGGAATTCGCTTTACATATCCTAAAGGGCTCTGGACGTATTTACTCCGCAAACATTAAATGCCTGGTATAGGCTTAATAAGACTAACCAATCTGAATACTACTATGAATTAATGAATTCAATGCAATCCGAAGGAATATTACATAAAAAGTTATCCCATTTTCAATAAGTCCCCTTTTTATGGGCAATATGTCCGATACCCAGTATCTCCACATAGAAAAATAACGGATTCTCTTTCATATACATTTTTTAAGACTGGCGCACTATTGGCCAGTCTTTTTGCTTACTATTGAGTGTTTACTAATGTCTTTCACGAATGCACCTCAGGTTTTAATTTGGTTTGCATAATATGTTCCGGTATTCGAGACGGCAATAATTGTTTGTGGAAACGATAATTTTATTGTTTGAGAGGAAAAATCATGCAGAAAAATGACAATATTCTTTAAAAAGTGACAAAAATCTATCTTTTTTCCGTAAAGAAATCATTACAAAATACCGAAAAAAATATCGTACATATCTATATCATTATTGTAGGAAAAAATGTATTTGTTTTTTGTTAGTAAATTTTGTTGAAAGAGGTATCACTATGAGTTTTCATCTTATGGGGTTCAAACTGAAGAACAAGCCGATCCAAATGTATGATCCGATGATTGAACTGAACAGGAAAAGAACAAACAGTGAACTGGTTCCAGAAAAGCTTTCTGAAGTGATCGAAGGAATGGAAAGTATAACCCAGGACGTTAGTGATTTGAAATTGTCGGTAGACGAAATAGCAGCTGTTGTAGAGGAACAGTCCGCTAATACCGAAGAGACGGCAGCTTCTACAGAGGAGATCAACACAGGCATAATTGAAGTCAATGACCTCGCAACCGGCGTTGCGGTCAATCTTATCGAGAATATCGGCGCCGTTGCGGAAATTAGTGAAAAGGCGAAAGTTATGAGGAATGAAGCCGTTGAGTCGGAAGCTGCCGCTCAAAAGATGTGTCATGAATTCAGCAATATGCTTCAGTCTGCTGTGGACAAATCCAAGGTAATAAGTGAGATAGATGTACTTGCGAATAGCATACTCGCAGTCGCGTCGCAAATCAACCTGATTTCGTTGAACGCCTCGATAGAAGCTGCTCGTGCCGGAGAGCACGGAAAGGGCTTTACGGTTGTGGCGGCGGAAATAAAAAAACTGGCCGACAAGACCAAAGAAACGGTTCTGAATATTCAGGACATCGCAAGGATCATGAATGAGTTCTTAAGTGAGCTGATTACCAGTTCCCAAAAAATGAACGAATTCATTGAAAAACAGGTTATCAGCGATTACAGAAAGCTTGTGGATATAGGGGAACAATACAGCGTCGATGCGAACAGTATAAACGGTATGATGGAAAATTACGCTGTTGCTATCGATAAATTGACATCAACAATAGGCAGTATAGCCAATCAGGTTTCCGGAATCGCAGCGGGCGCCGAAGACAATGCAAAAGGAGCGAATGAGATTGCGCAGAATTTGACAACTCTGACTGAGAAATCTGCAGGAATCCTTAGCTGTATCACTCAATCCATGGGTAATTTGGAAGAGTTGAATAGAACAGTCGAATGACAAAATTAAACTTGGAGGTGTATTATGTACGAAGACAGGATTCAGTGGGTCACTCATAAGGGGAAAAGGATTTTCTATACGGATTTTTCCAATCTGAAATCGGAACAGTCGATACAAATGCTTGCTGAAGTGGATATCGTCATTAGAAAAGAACCTATCGGTTCGGTATTGATGTTGGGTAATTACGAAAATTCGCCCTTTAGTATGAATACCTTGACTGCTTTTAACAAATACACGCCTGAGCACCAGAAATATTTAAAGGCAAACTCAATGGTTGGAATAAAAGGGCTTACAAAAGTTATGTTTGACGGCGCATCCAAGTTTCTCAAGACCGAATTTAGAATCTTCAATACAAAAGAGGAAGCATTGGACTGGCTTGCAACGAAATAGCACCGGACAAAGTAAAATTTTTGGAGGCGTAGGTATGGGTAAGTACGATGAAAGAATGAAATGGATGGAGTGAATAATTTTATAGAGGAGTTTGGCGCTATCCTCCCTTTTGCTTTAATCATTCAAGAGGAAGGGAGGATAGTTTTTGCCAATATAAAAGCTCAAAGACTATTTTCTGGTACCGGTTCAGATAAGGTCGAGATAGAAGGCAGGTCTGTGGCTGATTTTTTAGAAAGTGCCGTAGACGGGGATTCAAACGGGATTACTTTTCAAGACTCCTGCAAATCAACGACCCTTTCGGTAAATAAGGTAGTCCTGCCGAACAGCTCGCCCCATGATTTTTGTTCAATTTCCACAGGCATTCTTTTCAAGGGAAAGCCTGCAACATTGACCATCCTGCAGGATATTACCGACGAAAAGGATGCCGAAAGAAAGTTCCGGGAGACTGAATGGTGCTATCAGAGCCTTTCTCAGAGTTCTATTGTCGGGGTTTTTCTCTACTCGGGGGGACGTTTCTATTATGCCAACTCCTATATTGAAAACCTTCTTGGTTACTCATCAATTGAATTAGCTGATATTTGCTTCCATGATTTGGTCTTCCCGGAGGATAGGGATTATCCGGAGGAAAAGGATTGGGATCTATTGTCTGGTAAACGGCAGAAGCAGTTCAGAATGGTAAGAAAAGACGGAAAGGTAGTTTATGTGGAAACCTATTCCTCCACCATGGAATGCGACGGTTCGCCGGCTGTACTCGGGACCATGCTTGACATTACCCATCTGAAAAAAGTCGAAGAAAGCATAAGATACATGGCATATCACGACCCGTTGACGGATCTTCCGAACAGGAGGCTTTTCAACGAATATACAGCCGGTTCCGTGGAATTCTGCAAGCTCCACAACATGGAAATGGGAGTCATGTTCATCGATTTGGATCGCTTCAAGGCCATCAACGACACCTTCGGACACAATTTCGGAGACGAAATACTCAGACAGGCGTCCAAACGGCTTAACGAATGCATCGAGGAAGAGTGTATGATTTTCAGGAACGGGGGAGACGAGTTTGTCATCGTTCTAAAAAATGCCGGTAAAGCCAAATGTGCCAGGATAGCCCAAAGAATAGTCAAGGCATTCAATCGTCCATTCAAATATTTGAATTGCGAGGCTTACACCACTTCGAGCATCGGTATAAGCCTGTTTCCAGGAGATGGCGACAATGTGGATACCTTTGTCATAAATGCCGATGCTGCAATGTACTATTCAAAAATCAGCGGAAAATCCAAATATCAATTTTTCACTCCAGCCTTGAAGAAAAACATGACTAGAGCTCTGGAACTGGAAAATGGTCTGAGAAGGGCTCTATCAAAAAAGGAATTCAGATTGCACTATCAACCGCAATTCGAACTTAAATCGGGAAGACTCTCCGGAGCGGAAGTACTCGCCCGCTGGCAGCATCCCGTATTGGGCGAAGTTTCACCGGCCGATTTTATTCCGCGCGCCGAAGATATAGGTTTGATCCTCCCTTTGGGGGAGTGGATTCTCGAAACCGCATGCAGGCAGAATAGAAGTTGGCAGGATAGCAACTATCCCTGTTTTCCTATTGCTGTCAACGTTTCTGGTTGCCAGCTGAAGCATTCCGACTTTACAAGGACGGTTACCCGTATTCTAAAAAAAACAAAACTCGACCCTAAATATCTTATCATTGAAATCACTGAAAGCGTTATGCAGGATATTAAAAAGACAAGCAGGATTGTGAACGAATTAAGAGCGATCGGGGTAAAAGTCGCTATTGATGACTTCGGCATGGGATATTCCTCGTTGAATGTACTGAAGTCCCTGCCGATCGATATTTTAAAAATCGATCAGTCCTTTATTTTAGATGCAGCAACAAACCCGAACACCGTTACCCTTATCAAATTCATTATTAAAATGGGGCATCTGCTAAAGTCTGAAATTGTTGCTGAAGGTGTTGAAAATGCACAACAGGCTATCATGCTGAAACGGGAAAGGTGCAATATCGGGCAGGGCTACTATTTTAACAGGCCTCTGACGGCATCGTGTTTCGAAGATGTGCTGAAGGAAATTTCGTAGTCTTGTATCCAATTCTAATGAAATTCTAATGAAATTCTAATGAAATTCTAATTTATGCTGGAGGAACAAATAATTTACCTGTTTTATAACGGATCAAGCAGAATAATTCTCCGAATAAGGCGCCTCCAAGAATCAGTACGGCGCCGATGATCTGTACTGCGTTCATTGTTTCACTTAAAAAAATAACTGAAAAAATGACGGCTGACAGCGGTTCCAGATAGCCACAGATAGCCATTGTCTGTACAGGCAGGTTACTAATGGAAGAAAAATAGAAAAAGCAGCCGATACCGGTATTTACAATGCCGAGAATCAGAATCGGGATAACGCTGCCCGGCTCGATATGGAGAGCAAAGCCCTGCTTGATGCCCAGAAAAATCGCTACAGTAAAAAAACTTGTTATCAACTGCCACATGGAGTTTTCCAATCCGGTAATGCTCTTTGCCTTCTTGTTAAAAATCACCATAACAGCGAACATAACAGCAGACATAATGCCGCAGAACATGCCCCATACGGTTTTCCCCCCGGACAATACCTGTTCGTTTACATAAAACATACCAACCAGCACGGCAATGAAACCGAGAGCCTTTGCCCATGTTATATTTTCCTTAAACAGAACTGGCGAGAGAATCATGACTATCACCGGGCCGCAGTAGTATGCCAGCGATGCAATACTGACTCCAATCCGGCGATAAGCTTCATACAGGAACAACCAGCTTATACCCATTGCCACACCCGAAATCACCAGATAAAGAAAGTGAGCCTTGTTCTTCTTAAAATGAACCTTCTGACGGGTTGCGATAAATATCAGCACCAGAAGTAAGCTACCTATCAGAGTTCTTGTAAAAACAATCTCATAGCTGCTTAATGCAATATAGCTTGCCACAATACCGTTCAGACCGAACAATAGTAAAGCTGCAATGTATTTGAAATATGCTTTTTTCGTTTCCAATGCGTCACCCCGTCTTGATATTTGAACTTGAATAATATATCATAAACTTTAACATAACAAAAGCGAATGTTTATCATGTTGTATATGATTAAATCAAATGTATCAAAGAGGTCTACTATGAACATCCAGAAGTATTTGGCATTCACAAAGGCAGTGGAATACAGCAGCTTCACAAAGGCTGCTGAAGCGCTGAATTACACACAGTCCGGTATCAGCCGGATGATAAGGGATCTGGAAATAGAATGGGGTTTTTCTCTTCTCGAAAGGGGCAGGGCCGGTGTCAGTCTTACTTCGGACGGGCTGAAACTGCTGCCTGTTCTGCAGCGTATCTGCAACGAACAGGAAAAGCTAATGGCACAGGTTGACAACCTGCATGATATACAGTCCGGGCTGATTCGCATCGGTACTTTTTCCAGTGTGGCAACTCACTGGCTTCCATACATGATCAAGAGATTTCTTAAGGACTATCCAAAGATCGATTTTGAACTCCTGCTTGGTGATTACACGGAAATCGAAAGCTGGATTCAGGAGGGCCGTGTAGATTTCGGATTTCTGCGGCTTCCGACAAGTATTGAACTGGAAACCATCCCTCTTGAAAAAGACCGTTTGCTTGTCATACTACCCAAAGATCACCCGCTTGCGGATTGTGACAAATTTCCAATGGTAGAATTGGAGAATAATCCATTTATGCTGCTGGAAAAGGGTGCGAAAGCGGAAATTTCTGCGATTTTTGAGCGAAATCATCTCACTCCGCAGGTGCATTTTATAACCTGGGATGACTATGCCATTATGTCCATGGTGGAAAATGGACTGGGTATCAGCATATTACCGGAATTGATACTGCAGCGTATCAACTACAATATTATCTCAAAGGAACTGGAGGCGCCTGCATACCGAAGTATTGGCATTGCCATGAGGAATCAGGAGTCGCTTTCTCTTGCTGTACGTCGTTTCCTGGAATATCTGCCATACAGAAAAAGAGTGGAGAAGCCTGGCATAAATACTGATTGATTTACAAAAAGCTTTATTGTATACTTTTTGTAAACTATTTAAAAGGATTGATCATGATACTTAAGAATCTTCGAGACTCTATATATGACAGCTTCAGGGATGACAGGGATTTTAAATTGTTTCTTGTAGTAGGCATGCTCAGCGGAGTAGCATCCGGAATTAATTCCACGGTATTCAACAATTTTCTGAATGATGTTTACCATTTATCTGCAGACGCCCGGGGTATAGTGGAATTTCCACGGGAATTGCCGGGAGTTTTTATCATGGTCGTACTTGGACTTCTTGCTTTCCTCGGCGATATAAGGATCGCGATGTTAGGGCTTTCTGCGGCAGCGCTGGGAATGTTCGGGTTGGGAGTTTTTTCTCCCACCTTTGCGAGCATGCTTGTTTGGATGATGATGTTCAGCCTTGGTACGCACATGGTAATGCCGGTTACTCCCGTGATCGGGATGGATCTGTCGAAGAAAGAAAACTACGGAGCCCGCCTTGGCAGATACAGCGCATATAACCTTTTTGCCACTATCGGGGGATATGCGATCGTCTGGCTGGGGTTCAAGTTTCTTGGTTTGACTTACCAGATCGCCTTTATAATAGCGGCTGCCTTTTATGTGCTGGCGGCATTATCAATGGGATTTATGAAAATAAATAAGCCTGAATATAAAAAAGTAAAGTTCGTATTCAGGAAGAAATATACCCTGTATTACATACTGTGTATCGTTAACGGGGCAAGAAAGCAGATATTTCTTACCTTCGCGCCGTGGGTGCTGATACAGATATTTCATGTGGGACCTCCCGTATTTGCCGTACTCGGCGTGGTTGTTTCAGTTGTAAGCATAATGACCAGGAAAATAGTCGGTAATGCAATAGATATCAAGGGTGAAAGGTTTATTCTTTCATTGGAAGCGGTATTACTGTTTGTCATTTGTCTGGGTTATGCGTTTGCGGGGGACATTTTCAGCGCCGGTATTGCTGTAATCATAATTGCAGCCTGCTACGTAATTGACAATTCGATGAGCGCCGTAGAAATGGCCAGGTCGACATACGTCAGGAAGATAGCTGTTGATCAGGCGGACGTAATGCCGACCCTTTCCGCGGGCACCAGTATCGACCATGTCGTATCCATGTCAATACCCGTATTGGGGGGCCTTTTGTGGACGGCATTCGGCTATCAGTATGTATTTCTTGCCGCCGCAGGCATAGCGGTTATAAACATGATACTTTCAAGAAGGCTGGAAATTTGAGTACAATCAGTTCATATGACAACACCCGGAGACATGACTATACAGTTGCTTTATTGTGTTTTTCCCTCTTTCAGAGAGAGGAATATATCTACGACATGAGGATCGAATTGGCTGCCGGAACAGCGCCTCAGCTCTTCCAGCGCACTTTCCTCGGACATTGCTTCCTTGTAGGGCCTCTTGTGAGTCATCGCGTCAAAGGAATCCACAGCGGAGATAATTCGTGATATTATGGGTATGCTTTCTCTCTTCAAGCCTTGAGGGTAGCCCGTTCCGTCATACCTCTCATGGTGTGAAAGAATTGCCTCCGCTATATGAGACAAGTCTGGAGATGCTTTTGCGATCCTGTATCCTATAGCGGGGTGTTGCTTCATTATCTCCCATTCTTCAGCATCCAGCTTTCCCGGTTTCAAAAGGATATTGTCGGAAATTGCTACCTTGCCGATATCATGCAGGATAGCAAGCAGCGCCAATTGGTCCAGTTCATCGTTTTTCAATCCCATTTTCCGCCCGATTTCCAGCCCCTGATCAGAAAGGCGGAGAGCATGTTCTTCCGTCTCTATATCCTTTTCCGCCAGAGCCTGTTTCAAGGAATTGATGATGGCGCTGTGAGTGCTCCTGTCAACCAGCAGCTTGTTACGGTACATATTTTCCTCGGCTGTCTTCATTAATAGGGATGAGTCCCGGGAAGAATTTATTACCGTTACCGTACCGATTGCAATGCTGGGTTTGATGACGCTGCCTCCGCATTTGCCGCACTGGGTTTCAATTCTGCTGATAACGTCGGATACTGTTTTTTCATCGGCGCCCCGTAAAATGATCGCAAATTCGTCCCCTCCGAATCTTGCAATCAGGTCGTTCTTGCGGCAGGAAGCTGTCAGGATCCCGGCGACATCCTTTAGCAGTTGGTCTCCTTTTTCATGACCGAATGCGTCATTTGCTATCTTCAGCCCGTTGACATCGCCCATAATGATCGATATGAACTTATCCGTCTTCAGGTACTTTTTCAGTTCTTTTTCAAAATAAGCACGATTATATAAGCCCGTGAGTGTATCATGATAGCTCAGGTATTTGATTTCCTCCTCATGCAGCTTCTTTTCGCTGATATCCTTTACTATTCCCGTCATCCGGGCCGGTTTGCCGTCCGGGGTGTACTCGACGATCTTGCCCCGGATAAGGAGCCATTTCAATTTTCCATCCTTCGTAAGGAAACGATCCTCCCTGTCGTAATACTCCGTTTGGCCTTCCGTATTGCTTTGAATAGCCTCCAGTACATCCGGCAGGTCGTCGGGGTGTATTGTCTGTGTGATGATATTGAAATCGACCTTTGTTTCTCCGGGGTCATATCCCAGTATTTTATACCAGTGATTGCTGTAGAAGGTTTCTCCGGTTGCGATATTCCAATCCCAGAAGCCTTCGCTCGAGCCTTCCATTACCAAATCAAGCCTGTTTTTATGAAATAAAAGGTCTTCATTCGAGGTTTTTAGCTCCTCGATTTCCTTACTCAGCTTTTTGAATTCTATATCGGATCTATTATGCAATATGATCAAGGCGGCAGTAAAACACACCGCGAAAAGAATAGAGAAAAAAAGAAGAAGCACAAAAGCTTTCGCAAAAAACAGAAACAGCAGTATACCCATTATAAGTACCGAAGCTGCTATGCATCTGATGGTAAAATGATTCGTTTTTTTACTCATATCAGGCCTCTGCACCAATTATTTGCTTTCTTAGTTATAATTTCTACAAAAAATCCACAAATCCTTTTTTAGCTGACATACGAAAAAGCACGAAGATCATTTTCCTCGTGCTCTAATTCTCTTTCGCTTAACGTGAATTGTCTATCAGATTCTCGAGCAGATCTACATACTCCTTGAAATGTTTCCTGCCCAGTTCTGTGAGTTTGTAAGTCGTGCATGGCTTCTTTCCAACAAACTCCTTTGTGACGTCGATATATCCCAGTTCTTCCAGTCTGGACATATGGACGCTGAGGTTGCCGTCGGTTGCGTCTGTGAGATCCTTAATCTGCCTGAAGGTCTTTGGCCCGGTTAGCAGAGCGGCGATAACGGCGATCCTGAATTTCGACTGGAAGCTCTCGGGGATCGAATTGATATCCATCTCAACTCCTCCTCAGCTTACGAGACTCAAGATAACCGCCAATGATCAGGAAAGTGGCCGGTACGATTACGCTGTAACTTATAATTGAAAATGTCGTGTAAAATCTTCCGTCCGTTGCCGTGGTAATATAAATGGCGCATTCTGCTGTGATTAGTATGAAATAGATAAAAGCAAGCACACCTGCGAATTTGAGACGGGTAAAAACTCTTAGGCAGAGCAATCCGAAAGTAAATGCAAACAGCAAGGCGCCAATGTCAGTATAAGAGTGGAAAAAACCATCTACCGTACTTTTAATGAAGATATTATAGTTATTTATATAGTAACCTTTATAATCCTTAACGATTCTTCCTATGGAAGATATATATCTGAGGACAGGGAATACGGTAACATAGGAGACTATTACCAACCACACTGCCAGCAGGGGCTTTGTCAATCCGTGTAATCCTTTCATTCTGGTTATGACGATATAACTGACAGATGCCGCGCCGGCAGCCAGGATTAAAGGTACTACGGTTATGATCGGATATCTTTCAATTATATCTGACAGCCTGGCTTTGAAAACATATGCAGCCGCTACTCCTATAAACAATACTAAAAATACCAGTCCCCAGCCTATGAAGATTTTACCCAACTGCATAAAGTCTTCCGTCGTCCTGTCTATTATTGCCTTTATAGCCTGAACGTCCTTTTCTGCTTTGTCTATTACATACTTATCCATAAAAACACTCCTTGCCCTTTTTGAGAATATTTAGATGGTAAACATAACTTTCTGCCGTGATTTCATCCTGAGTAAAATTCCCACTGTCAATAGTGCCAGCGGTGATGCCAGACTGTATATCGCCACTTTAGCAATATTCAATGCGTACGGACCCGACGTTAAGTCTGCAGTGAGGAAAAGAAGCAGACAAATCAAAGCTATCCACCCAATCGGTTTTATATGGGTAAATACATACATACAAAACATTCCCAAGGCAATCCAGGATAAAGGCAATCCCGGGATAAAGTATGAGTACATGTTTTCATGGAGGAGATTCAGTGTCCACATTCTTAAAATTGATACTGATGGGAAAATCACACTGAATGAGAAAATGGCAAGCCATAGCAGCAAGATTTGCCTGTTCAGGCCTTCATCCTGAATACTCTTCCTGAATATGAAAAATATTAGGAATGCAGAAATTACTACTATCAATCTGGGCAAAATGGTCAAAAACGGAGACCGGGCAAGGGTGTCTGATAAACCCGGCCACAAGAGAAATAACAGGTTGCAAACGGCGCTTATAACCGCAAACATACATCCCCAGAAAATAAACACCCTGTGAGCAAGATTGAGGGAATAAACAGAGCGGTCCATTACATTCCTGATAAGCTGGACGTCTTCTATAGCTTTTTCAAGCATTTGATCTTCCACTGGATCATCTCCTTTATGGTCATAAATAACTTTGCTAAACAAAGTATATAACAATTTTTATATTGTGTCAATAACTGGGATTTGTATATGTCGAGTAAATCTAAATAAGGCATTCTGTTGTCGGATGTATTATGCTATTATAAAAGCGGGTGATGAAAAAATGAGCGCATTATCAGGTCTGCCGAATCTAGGAAAAGTATTGGAGCAAAACTTATTGAAAGCAGGTATTTCCACGCCGGAGCAGCTTAGGGAAACCGGCGCAAAGGAAACTTTTATCCGTATCAGGGCAATAGATAATACAGCATGCCTGCACATGCTGTATGGAGTTCAAGGTGCAATTGAAGGGATAAAGGACTCCTTCCTTTCAGATAATATAAAAGCTGATTTGAAAGAATTTTATAAACGCTTGTAAGCCATATAAGCGTGTCTGTTATGCTTGATACTGAATAAATTAAGTGTTATAATGACAGAAATCAATAAAGATTCGGTTAGGCGGATATTACGTTTTCAAGAATACAGCTTTTAGGGTGGAAAGCTCTTTTTAGAGTTTTTCACTTTTTTTATGCCCAAATTGGGAATAACAAAATTGTCGATTACTAAAGGAGAAGGCCATGATTGCAGGATTACTGATTATTTTAGCTTTAGTTTTAATTTTACCTTTTACAACTAAAACGGTTGAACATAACCTTGAGTATTTCCTTTTTATAATGGGATTGTCGGCGGCGGCTATTGCGGGTTCTATTACGCTGCATACCTTACTCGAAATCATGGGGAATCCATTATTATACTTTATTACACTTGCTGTTCTTGTAACCGGATTATTGTTCACTTTTTTTGTGAATAAGGTAAAAGAAGGTATAAGCGTTATAACAAAAAAGTTGCCGTTTCCGTTATTCATTTTTCTGGTTATTGTTATTCTAGGATTGGCGTCAAGCATCATTACGGCAGTCATAGCTTCACTGGTGCTGGTGGAGATCATTCATGTTCTGCCTCTCAAGCATAAGGCCAAGCTGCGTTTGGCTGTAGTCGCCTGTTTTTCTATCGGTCTGGGCGCCGCTCTTACGCCTGTCGGTGAGCCGCTGGCGACGATAGCCGTAACAAAGCTGGACGCTGATTTTTGGTATCTGTTGAATCAGTTGGGTATTTTTATTTTCCCGGGAATAATATCTCTTGGTTTGCTCGGCGCTTTCTACGTCAGGAGGGACGCGTCTTCGCAGAATAATGGCAACGATCATGATCCGGTCGTAGATTTTAGTGAAAAACAAATCGTTCCGGATAAAGGAGAAGCTGCCGGGAATGCCGGGAAGCTTGTCGAAGCTTTCATCCGGGCGTTTAAAATATTCGTATTCATTATTGCCCTGGAGCTGCTGGGTATCGGATTTAAACCCTTGATCGAAAACTTTGTGGTAAACCTCGACAGCGTATTGTTGTATTGGATCAACATGGTTTCTGCAGTGCTAGACAATGCAACAATTGCGGCTGCAGAAATCAGTCCTGCCATGAGTGCTTTGCAGGTAAAAGCCATACTGATGGGGCTCCTCATCAGCGGAGGCATGCTGATCCCGGGCAATATACCTAACATTGTCGCTGCCTCCAAACTGAAAATAAAGAGCCGTGATTGGGCCAAGAACGGAATTCCCGTTGGATTGATCATAATGACTGCATATTTCACAGCTATATTCATTTTGTGAAAATGGCAAATTTGTCTATTGCATTGGCACTTGCTCGCGATTATAATTGAAATACATTATGTAAAGTCATTTATGAAAGTGGTGAGAAAATTGGCAGCTGAGAGGGCCAGCAGCATCGAAGTCAAAAAGATCAACCGCAACAATATATACAGGTATCTGTACAGGCATGATCCCATATCGATAAACGAACTGGCTTCCGCACTTAAACTCAGTTTGCCTACGGTCACCCAAAACCTTAAAGAGCTGCAGGAGAACAAGCTTGTCGTCGAAGCAGGCGTGTTCGAGTCAACGGGAGGCAGAAAGGCCAAAGCAATAGTTTACAACAGCACCGCCAGGTACGCGATAGGACTTGACATCACGCGCAACCATGCGGGAATAGTAATGATAGATCTGAGCGGCAATGTCATAAAGCATGTCAGATTGAAATATCCTTTTGAAAATTCCAAAAAGTACTTTGAAGGTTTGGGAAAGAAGCTGGATGGATTCATAGCAGATTCCGGCACAGATAAGTCAAAGATACTCGGAGTTGGGATAGCGTTGCCTGCGATACTGTCCATCGACAGTCTGACCGTAAGCTATGCCGCCGTTATAGATTTCAAGGGCGGAAGCGTAAAAAGCTTTTCGGAATTCATTCCTTACCCATGTGTAATATGCAATGATGCCAATGCAGGCGGATTTGCAGAACTATGGGGAAGCTTCGGCGAGCAGTTTGCGGTTTATCTTTCTCTTAACAACAGTGTCGGCGGATCTGTGATAATAGGGGAGAATATATACCAGGGTCAGAACCGCCGCGGCGGAGAATTCGGACATATGACGATAATTCCGGATGGACGTGTCTGCTATTGCGGTCAAAAGGGCTGTGTGGACACTTATTGCTCCGCAAAGATCCTTTCGGACAGCACTAACGGTAACATCGCCGAGTTCTTCAGATTGCTGAAGCTCGGAAAGCAGCCGCAGAAGTACATCTGGGATGAATATGCCAAATATCTGGCGATTACGATCAATAATCTCAGGATGCTGTATGACTGCAACATAATTCTGGGTGGTTATGCCGGCGCCTATATGGACGATTATGTAGATCAACTCAGGGAACTCGTTGCCGGGAGGAATACTTTCGAGACTGACGGTTCATACCTGCATGTCTGCAAGTACAAGCTGGAAGCTACAGCTGTGGGTGCAGCCCTGTTACACGTCAAAGGTTTCATCGACAGCATTTGAACAAACGTTTTCTTTTTCCACATTTTATTGGTTGACAGAAAGCTAGAAATCTTTATAATCTTATTAAAACCAATTTTTAAAAGTCTTAAAAAAACACATTTACAAAATATTCTTATTAAGTTGCGCCTATTTTAAAGCCGACTATGGGGGTAGGCAATGAATACAGAAATCAAACTGAGAGTCTCACAAATCGAGAAGTCTTTCCCGGGAGTAAAGGCTCTTGACAGGATCGATTTTTCCGTAAAAAAGGGAACTGTCCATGTATTGTGCGGAGAGAACGGCGCAGGGAAATCTACCCTGATGAAGATCATCAACGGTATTTACCAGCCTGATTGCGGCCAGATATTCATTGATGACAAACCCGTTAAAATACAGAATCCCATACAGGCCAGAAACCTCGGCATATCGATGATATTCCAGGAGATGAATTACGTTCCCGAGATGACCGTGGAGGAAAATATTTTCCTTGGAAAGCTTCCGGTGAACAAATTTGGTACAGTGGACTGGAAGGAAGTCAGAAGAAGCACGACTGAACTCCTGAAGGCCGAGAATCTTCCGTATTATCCGACTACGCTCCTGAAGGATCTTACCGTATCGGACATACAAATGCTCGAGATCATCAAGGCTATCTCAAACAAATCAGACATCATCATAATGGATGAGCCTACATCGGCAATCACTCTGAAAGAAGTGGAGAGGCTGTTTGTCAAGATAAGGGAGCTGAAGGCCAGGGGTGTCAGTATAATATACATTTCACACAAGCTGGACGAGGTATTTCAGATCGCGGACGAGATAACCGTGTTCAGAGATGGAACGGTAGTGGAAAGCCACCCTAAAGAGGAACTGGATATCGAAACCGTGATATCGCTGATGGTGGGTCGTAAGCTTACCAATACCTATCCTAAGGAGCAGGTCAAAACCGGTGAAAACATACTGGAAGTCAAAAATCTGAACAGTACAGGCGTTTACCGGAATGTAAGCTTTAAAGTGAAAAAAGGCGAGATAGTAGGCTTCGCAGGCCTGATGGGCGCAGGGAGGACGGAAGTGATGCGTTCTCTGTTCGGCCTCGATCCGATAACCTCGGGAGACATAGTAATCAAAGGCCGGAAAGCCTCTGTAAAAAATGTCAGGCAAAGTATGGACAACGGTCTGGTCATGCTTTCCGAGGATAGAAGAAGATATGGCATCATCCCGGTTCGGTCCGTGAAGGAAAATACTACCCTTTCGAACTTAAAAAGGGTATTCTACGGGTTGCGCCTCCACAAAAAGGTTGAAAACAGGGTTGTTTCAGAGCTTTTCAGTAAACTTAGAGTGAAGGCGCCAAGCCTGGATACAGTTATAGCATCCCTAAGCGGAGGAAATCAGCAGAAAGTCGTACTGGCAAAATGGATGCTCCTGAACCCGGACATCCTGATACTTGACGAACCGACCAGAGGAATAGACGTCGGAGCAAAATATGAGATATACAAGCTGATAACCGAGCTTGTCAAGGAAGGGAAGGTCGTTATCATGGTCTCGTCGGAACTGCCCGAGTTGATCGGGATGTGCGACAGGATCTATGTAATGGCAAAAGGCAGTATAACAGGTGAAATCAAGCGGGAGGATTTTTCCCAGGAACTTATCATGAAATACGCCACCGGCACACTAACGAATGAGGTGAATTGAAATGGATCTGAGAAGCAATTTCTGGAGTACGGCAAAAAAGAAATACAGCATATATATGGTCCTCGTGCTGCTATTCGTCATAAGCTCACTGGCAAATCCGAACTTTCTGTCTGTCAACAATATGACAAACATATCGCGGCAGTTGGCGGTAACGACCATTCTGGCTTTTGGCCAGACACTGCTGATAATAAGCGGTAATCTCGACCTTTCACAAGGTTCGGTGCTTGCGCTGGCAGGCGTATTCTCAGTATCGGCATATAAGGCTACAGGATCCCTTGTGGTAGCTATTGCCGTAGGGATTCTGACCGGAGTCATATGCAACCTGGTAAACGCACTTATGATAAGCAAATTCAAGGCTCCGCCTTTTATCGCAACTCTAGCCATGCTCACCGTAGCCCGCGGTCTGGCTCTGTTGTATACGAAGGGTCAGAACATACTTCAGTTGGGCAACTTTACGGTATTAGGACAGGGCGACATAGGCGTCATTCCTATCCCGATATTGTTCCTCGTACTGATCGGTATCGTGACATGGTATATCCTGCGGCATACGAGGTTCGGACGTTCATTGTATGCTGTCGGAGGAAATGAGGAAGCGTCCGTTGCTTCAGGTATCAACGTAAGCAAGGTCAAATATCAGGTATTCATTATTAACGGTATATTTGTAGGGCTTGCGGGAGTACTCTTTATGTCCCGCGTAAATGCCGGCCTTCCGAACGGTGCAGTGAATTATGAATTTACGGCGCTCACTGCCGCGATAATCGGCGGTACCAGCTTCTCGGGAGGTATAGGCACTGCGGGCGGAACTCTGGCAGGTGCGTTCATCGTAGGCTTCCTGGACAATATCATGAACCTGAAGAATGTAGACTCGTATATGCAGCAGATAGTAAGAGGCGCAATCATCGCTCTTGCCGTCATCTACGATATCTATTCAAAGAACCGCAGGACGAAGAGCATGCTTGGAAGAGTAGGAGAAAAGAACTCTGAAGCGAGGAAAGGCATATTGGACGTACTAAGATTCAAAAAGAAAGCCTAGGTTTTAAGGACAGGTTATATCGGAAATATTATTACGTATTAAACAGCAATGCTGTTTAAAATATAAAAAAGGATGGAGCGTAAAATGAGAAAAATATTTAAAGGTATGATTGCAATGGCTTTAGGAATGACGCTTTTAGCAGGCTGCGGAACAAACGACACACCTGCGCCGTCATCGTCGACGACACAGTCAGGCAGTACAGGCGCCCAGAAAGTATACAAGGTAGCCTATATTGCAAGAGCACAATCTGATTCGTTCGCAGCATGGCTTGCCAATGCTGTTACAGAAGAAGCAAAGAAATATCCTAATATAAAGCTTGACGTTTTTGACGGCCAGGCGAATGACGATAAAGAAAACTCGATGATAGAAAATGCCATTACCAACAAGTATGACCTTGTTATCGTACAGCCGAACAATGGAGAAGCTCAGAGGCCCTATGTCGAAAAGGTTGTAAAAGCAGGCATATTTGCTATCACTACCAATGCACGTATTTCAGGCATTGAAGGCGCTTCCTCCGTAGACGCCAACCCCTATGAACAGGCGGCAGCAAATGCTCGCGCAGCACTCGAACAGATTCCGCAGAATGCCAATGTAGTAGTACTGGATGGCCCTTCCGGCAATTTCCATGCTGATGAAAGACGCAAGAGCTGGCAGAAAGAGTTCTTTGACAAGCGTTCCGATGTTAAGATCGTTGGCGAACAGATTGCAAACTGGAACAAGGACGAGGCAATGAAGTATATGGAAGACTGGGCGCAGGCCAATGACAAGATCGACGCCGTTATTTCCATGAACGACAACATGGCTGCAGGCGCACTTGAAGTTGTAAAGGATAACCCGAAATTCAAAAACATGCTTGCTTACGGTGTAGACGGAACTGCAGAGGCATGCCTGCTGATAAAAGAGGGCAGAATGACTTCAACCACTTTGCAGAGCGCGTACGACCTAGCAGAAAGGCTTCTGGACACAAGCAACAAGCTTTTGACAGGCGAATCCAAACAGATAGATACAGATATCGGAAACCCGCTGGTAACAAAAGATACTGTTGATCAATATATCGAGATGTTCAAAAAGACCGGAGCAATAAAGTAAGGGTGAAATTTCCGCAATATGCGTGGACGCCAGTGTCCGCGCATATTGTATTAAGTAGAAACTATAGAACAGTAGGAGTGAAGATGAATGACGAATAAAGCGTTTTATATGACAGGTCTGAGAAAAATGGAAATGCGTGAGGTCAGCGTTCCCATGCCGAAAGAGGATCAGGTGCTGATAAAAATTGAATACGTAGGGATATGCGGTTCGGATGTGCACTATCTGGAGCATGGGAGGATCGGCGACTTTGTTGTCGAAGGCGATTTCATACTGGGACATGAATGCTCAGGCGTTGTCGTCGAAACCGGTAAAAATGTCAAACGACTTAAAGTCGGCGACAAAGTAGCGCTGGAACCTGGCGTTCCCTGCGGTCAGTGCGAATTCTGCAGGTCGGGAAAGTACAATTTGTGTCCCGATGTTGAGTTTTTGGCTACCCCGCCTTATCACGGCTGCCTGATGAATTACATGGCCTTCCCTGAAAATATGGCATTCAAGCTGCCGGATAATGTATCCACCAAAGAGGGAGCGCTTGTCGAACCGCTTGCAGTAGGACTTCATGCCGCAGCGCAGGGCAATGTCAGGCTCGGGGACAAGGTGGTCATTCTCGGAGCCGGAACTATCGGTCTGGTGACGCTGTTGGCCTGTAAAGCATATGGGGCAACTGAGGTTACTGTTGTAGATGTCATTGATAAACGTCTGGAAGTTGCAGTAAATCTTGGCGCTACGCGTGTCATAAACGCTAAAAACGAAAATGCGGTCGAAACGATAATGGCGCTTACGAACGGAGCCGGCGTCGACAAGGTGATCGAGACCGCCGGGAGCGAACACACTATAAAGCAGTGTCCTTACCTCATCAAGAGGGGCGGGACAATTGTACTGGTAGGTCTGGCGCCCAAGGATATAATCGATTTCAATTTCATGCAGATCATGGTCAAGGAAGCGGATATCAAAACCGTTTTCCGTTACCGCAACCTGTATCCCTCGGCCATCGGGGCGATTGCTGACGGAAAGATCGACGTCAAGGGGATCGTAACTCATGAATTCGATTTTGAGGATAGTGATAAAGCCTTTGATTTCGTTATAGAAAACAAAAATGACGTCGTAAAGGCCCTAATAAAAATTTAAGGTTATATGGAAAAGGGCCGGTGCGGTGCACCGGCCTTTTTTCATATCTGCACGCAGACCGCTTAAATATAATCGCAGGCCTGACGCCACATCTGAATCACTAGCTTAAATCAGCTATTAATGCCGCCGACCTGTCGCCGGTATTGAACGCCTTTATGGATTTATCGTCGTAAATGCTCATATCTCTGCCGTTGATAAATACCTTCTGAGGATTTCCAGTTACAGTTCCGTGTCCGCCGTTAATGCCGGGATTGCTGCACTCTATGCTGCCCGTTCCGATATTCCAGTGTGACAACGATGGTCTGTAGCTGTTTGTCTCGATGACAAGCAGTCCGCCTTCACCGTTTTCTCCGTCCTGACCGTTGGGGTAGCCGCCTTTTCCGCCCATTTGCCCCGAAACTATGAAGCAGGGAATATTACCGGGCATAACATTGATAGATCCGGCTGCGATCACAAGGACGCCTCCGCCGTAGCCGCCGCCACCACCGCCTGAAGGACCTGTTACTGCCTCTTTAGCAGACATGCTGCCGAACATGCCTGCTCCGCCGCTTCCTCCATTGCCGCCGCCTCCGCTGCCGCCGTCAACACTATGATAACCGACAACTCCCGAATTTCCTGTCTTCAATGCTTCGCCGCCCTGGCCGCCTGGAATTGTAATATCATATAAAATGCCGTAACCTAAAGAGCTGCCTCCGTTTTTACCGTCGCTCTCACCTGATTTACCAATGCCTTTTTTATCGTTTTCAAGCTCCTCGCCATACTGGGAATAAACTTTCCCACTGCCGCCGTTACCGCCGGTTCCCCCGCCATAACCGCCTCCACCGCCTCCGCCGCCGTAGTCTGTTCCTCTTCCGCCGTCGCCGCCTTTTCCACCCCTGCCATAGATTTTGGGAATGCTCAAAACGCTTATATTCCTCAGGATTACAGTTTCTTTCAGGGTTTCTGCCGAGAGCGAAGATACGGGCAGAGCCGGAGCTGATGGATAACAGCCGTTTCTTACGCGGATCGAAGCATTTTTACCTATGCTCAAAACCCCCTTGACGATCAGTTCGATCTCAGAGGTACCCTCGCTTGTCAAGGTTACGCCGCCATTCAGCGTGAGGTTCTGGAAAGTGAATACACCCAGATATGGCGATGCAGTCTGACTTAATACGGTGTCACAGGTCAGAGCCATATCTGTCTCCGGCTTTGTTAAGACCGTGACTTCACAGGTATCTGAAATATTGTCTTCTTCGGAATACACTTTTATCAGCGTCCTGCCTGCGGAAACAGGAGTGACCACACCGTCCTCCACTATAGCGACCGCCGGATTGCTGGAACTCCATTCCATGGCATTATCGATCGTATTGTCGGGACTATAGCTTGGCTTCAGTATACCTTTCATTCCTTTTGAAAGCAGGGTGACCTTGTGAGTGTTAAGAGATACCGACTTGACCCTTATTTTACCGACCGCGTTCAGGTCGCCGCTGCCTGTAAGCTGGTAAATCACGCCGTCATTCCGTATCATTGGAGAAGAACCGTAGACTTCGCCTGTAAGCATACTTTTCCATTTTTGTTTTCCCTGCATGTCCAGGCAATATAAGCTGCCCCTGGACGATGAATAGAATATATTTCCTTTTTTATCCACCAAAGGGATGCTTGTGATAGTGTCACCGGCATCGAATTTCCACTGTAAAGCGCCTTCGGTATCGCAGAGGTATACGGCGGCGCCGGATGTGAAAGCTATTTTTCCGTCGTTTGTCAATGCAATGCCGTTTGCATCCCTGAATAGATCGCCGCATTCAAACAGCCTATGCTGACCGGTTTGATTTATCAAATAAAGTGTTTTTTCAACGCCGACAACTACGCCGCCTTTGTTGTCCGGACAAATGGAAGTGATATTAAGCAAGTTATTGGATACAATTCTGTTTTCCCAAATAAAATCGCCATTGAGCTTATAAGCGCTGAAAGCTACGTAAGTGGCTCTTACGAGAGTAGGAAACCTGCCACCGCCTTTAATTAATGCCTCTGTCATATACTCTATATAAATCGTCCCATCATTACTTATTACCGGTTTTTTTGCCAACGTTCCCTGTACTTCTTTCTTGGAAGACCATTTCAATGTGCCATACGGATTTACAGCATATAACGTGAATACGGATGTGCCGACAGAATCGTAACAGACTAGATAATAGACGGTACCGTCCGGACCTACAGAGCAGCTCGAACAGGATACTACAGCCGAATTTTTTGGGGGTGTATGTCTGAATACCCACGATTCCGAACCAGAGGAGTCCAAAGCGTACAGATCTCCAGCTTCGGTGGTGATTAATATTTTACCGTTGCTGCTCAATTCAGGGTTGTTTGTTAGCGTAACAACACTGTGCCAGGACCATAATTTTTTACCTGTGCGATCGACTGCTACCAGGTCCCTTCCAGCAGTGAAATACGCTGTTCCATCCGAGCCGATTACGGGCGTTGATGCTGTGTGAAGGCCGGATTGGTATACCCAGTGGCGCAATCCCTTCTCCGTTCCCGCATAAGGCGATTGACGGGAAAACCCATTGGCAGCCGGTCGTTGAGGAATCGCCGAATTCTGACTTTGGGCAGCCGGCTGTTCTGCCGGAACCGATCCGGCGATTCCCGGAAAGGGGATCAAGGTCATCAGGAGTATAAAAATTAATGATATTGATAGTAATTTTCCGCGCATATTTCACCATCCATAAATTATTGTATTGTTATGCCATATCAAATCACTTATCCAAGTTTGCTATTAATGCCGCTGATCGGTCGCGGATGTTGAAGGCCCTGATTGTTTTATCGTCATAACTTCCCATATCTCTGCCGTTGATAAATACCTTCTGAGGATTTCCCGTCACAGTTCCGTGTCCGCCGTTGATGCCGGGATTGCTGCACTCTATGCTGCCAGTTCCGATATTCCAGTGTGACAACGATGGTCTGTAGCTGTTTGTTTCGATGACAAGCAGTCCGCCTTCGCCGTTTTCTCCGTCCTGACCGTTGGGGTAGCCGCCTTTCCCGCCCATTTGCCCCGAAACTATGAAGCAGGGGATATTACCGGGTTTAACGTTAATGGATCCGGCTGCGATCACAAGGACGCCTCCGCCATAGCCTCCGCCGCCTCCTCCTCCGCCGCCTAAAGGACCTATTGCAGCTTCCTTTGAAATCATGCTTCCGAACATGCCTTCGCCGCCGTAGCCGCCATTACCGCCGCCCCCGCTACCGCCGTCGGGCACGGATTTACCGGTGGCGCCGGAATTACCTGTGTTTAGTGCGCCGCCACCTTCACCGCCTGACAACGTAACTTCTCTGCCTGGCTGGAACGATTTGTTAAAATCGGTTACATTGCCGCCGTTTTTACCATCATTTTCGCCTGCTGTCCCCATACCCGAGAGCTGAGCAGCATAATTGGTTTTGTTAATAAATTCAGTAAACAAATTGCCGCCCTTACCTCCGAGCCCGCCGCCAAAGCCGCCGCCTCCGCCGCCTCCGCCCGCAGCACGCTGCTCTTCAAAAAAACCGACAGCCATGCCTTCTTGCCGTACAATCGCATTTATACACGAACCATCGCCTCCGGCTCCGCCGTTTCCGCCTTTGCCATAGAGGTAGGGAATGCTTAATACGCATGCACTTCGTAAGGTTGTCGCTTTTTTTAATTTCTCTGATGTAAGTGATGAGATAGGCAATGTAGGGGCAAAAGAGTAGTATCCGTTTCTTACCCGAATCGACGCATTTTTTTCGATGTTTAGAGACCCTTTTACTATCAGCTCAATCTCTGAGGCGCCTTCGCTTGTCAAGGTTATACCATCATTCAACGTGAGGTTTTGGAAAGTAAAAGTTCCCTGATAAAATGACAATGTTTGCTGCAAAACAGTGTCACAAGTAAGCGCCATATCCGTCTCAGGCTTTGTGACGACTGTGACTTCACAGGTGTCCGAAATATTATCTGTCCGAGAGTAAACTTTTATCAGTGCTTTGCCCGTGGAAACAGGCGTGACCACGCCATCCTTCACTGTGGCGACCGCCGGGTTGCTGGAACTCCATTCCATCGCATTATCGAACGTATCCTCGGGACTGTAGCTTAGTTTCAGGATACCCTTCATCCCCTTTGAAAGTAAGGTGACCTTATGGGTATTCATAGATACCGACTTGACCTTTATTTTACCGATTGCGTTCAAATCGCCGCTGCTAGTCAGCTGGTAAATGACGCCGTCGTTCCGCATTGCGGTAGAAGAGCCGTAAACCTTGCCTGTAAGCATACTTCTCCATTTTTCTTTTCCCTGAGAATTAAGGCAATATAAGGTGCCATTGGACGATGAAAAGTAGATATTGCCGTTTTTGTCTACCGAAGGAGCACTTCCGATATTGCTGTCTGCAATGAATTTCCATTTCAAAACTCCTTCGGAATCACACAGGTATGTTTCCTTGCCTGATGTGAAAACTATTTGTTTACTATTTGCCGATGCTACCCCATTCGTATCGGAAAACAAGTCGTTGCATTCGAATAATTTAATTGTATTGCCTGAAGAATTTATTGAATAAAGTGCATTCTCCAAGCCTATAAAAACTCCGTTTTCGTTGCTTGGACAAAGAGGAGCGGTACTTGTAAGGTTGTTACACAGGATTTTTTGTTCCCATAATAATTTGCCGTTGCTTTCATACGCTGCGACAGTTGCATATGTTGTCGTCATGACAATGAGTCCGAACCTTGCCCTGACCGAACTTGGTACTTCTTGCGTATATCCGAAGAAAACCGTCCCGTCATTGCTGACAACGGGTTTACATGCCTGCAAACTCTTTTTGCTTGAACTGGTCGACCATTTTATACTGCCATTCGGATTAATGGCGTAGAGGATAACTTCATAAGTCTCCAAGGAATTATAGCAGACCATATAAAAAATAGTACCGTCCGGACCCACAGAGCAGCTTGAGCATGATCTTGCGGTGACGTTTGTGATATTATAAGTTTCAGGGGGCGTATGCCTGAACGTCCACGATTCCGAACCCGTGGAGTCTAGTGCGAACAGATCTCCTGCTTCGGAAGTGATAAATATTTTGCCGTCGCTGCCCAGTTCAGGGCTGTTTGTGAGAGCTACCGCGCTGCGCCAGGACCATAGTTTTTTTCCTGTACGATCGACGGCAATCAAATCTTTTCCGGCAGTGAAATATGCTGTTCCATTCGGGTCGATTACGGGCGTTGATGCTGTGTGAAGGCCGGATTGGTATACCCAGTGGCGCAATCCCTTCTCCGTTCCCGCATAAGGCGATTGACGGGAAAATCCATTGGCAGCCGGTCGTTGAGGAATCGCCGAATTCTGACTTTCTGCAGCCTGTTGTTCAGTCGTAACCGGTCCCGCTGTTCCGGGAAGTGGTATCAAGGCCGTCAGGAGTATGATGATAATTGACATTGAAAAACATTTTCTACGCATATTTCACCATCCGCACATTTTTCCATATTTTATCTTCATTATAAAATATCCGCTATTATTTTACAATCTTACAGAAAAACTGAAAATATATAATTTATATGATTGTTTGTTGCTGAAAACGCCGGATGGCATTTTTGCATGCCTCTTGAAAGTACAATATATTGTTGTAAAAATATATATTGACCCAATATATCGTGAATGATATAATTACCATGAACCTAGCAAATTCTTCTTATAGGCATTTGTTATATATTCTCAACCTCCAAATGGAAATAGGCTGTCAGTGCGGGCCTATTTCTTTTCATTGCCAAAAGGCAGGTTGCGTAAGGACAGGTGATATATAAATGAAAAATGTTTTCAGGCTTGTCAGATATGCAAAACCTTACTGGTTTCTGCTGACCGTTTCAGGGGTCAGCATACTGGCAATTACCGTATTGAATCTGTTAGGCCCTTTGTACATAAGAGATCTCATGGAAATACTGACGAATGATTTCAGTGAAGCGTCCATAACGGCTGTCCGAAGTATTGCGTTAATACTCGCGGGTACATACATATTGCGCATATTGTTCCGCTACTTCAACAATTATCTTAGCCACAAGGCGGCCTGGAACCTCGTCACTGACATGAGGGTGCGCGTCTATGACCATTTGCAGAAATTGTCGCTCAAGTACTACCAGGACAAACAGACCGGCCAGCTCATGTCGAGAGCGGTAAATGATACCGCTACGTTCGAGATGCTGATAGCACACGTAGTCCCGGAGCTGCTGGCCAACCTTCTGGTTGTCCTGGGCGTTGCGATAATACTGTTTACTATGAACGTTTATCTGGCGCTGCTGACACTAATACCCATTCCCTTCCTTTTATACGGCAGCTGGTTGTTTGTTAACAAGATCAGGCCCAATTTCCGCGTCGCGCAGAATAACCTTGCAGAGCTCAATGCTACGCTGCAGGATAACATTTCCGGAATGAAGGAGATACAGGTCTTCAATCAGCAGCACCGCGAAAAGAAACGTATAAGGAAGAGGGCGGAAAGCTATGTCTCGGCTTTACTGCACGCCTTGCAGCTGAGCGCTGTTTTCCATCCTGCTGTCGAAGCAGTCAGCTCGTTCGGCACAGTCATAGTTGTATTTTTCGGAAGCTGGCTGGCTCTTGGCGACCGCCTTACCATCCCGGATATCGTGGCGTTCCTGCTGTTCCTCAATTTGTTCTACCAGCCGATCAGCAACCTCGCAAGGGTGATCGAGGATCTCCAGCAGTCTATTGCGGGAGCGGACAGGGTATTTGAAGTTCTCGACACCGAGCCGGATATCAAGGACAGCCCCGGGGCGGTGGATGTCCCGCGAGGCAAGGGTGATATCGCATTTGAAAACGTGTGCTTTAATTATGTCGACGGAATCCCTGTACTCCGGGATATAAGCTTCAGGGCCGAACCCGGGAAAATGATTGCACTCGTAGGCCCTACGGGTGTGGGCAAGACAACAGTGATCAGTCTGATCGCACGTTTTTACGATCCCGTATCGGGCAATATCCTGCTGGACGGCAGGGATCTGAGGGAGATCACGTTATCATCTCTGCGAAATCAGATAAGTATAGTACTCCAGGATATTTTTCTTTTCAACGGCTCAGTTGCTGAAAACATTGCATACGGCAGTAAGGAAGCCACGATGGATGAAATTATACAGGCCGCCAAAACAGCGAGGGCGGACGAATTCATCAGCGAGCTGCCGGAGGGCTATGATACGGTAATAGGGGAGAGAGGCGTCAAACTCTCGGGCGGTCAGAAACAACGCCTGTCCATCGCAAGAGCGGTGTTGCGAAATACGCCCATACTGATCTTTGATGAAGCGACTGCCGCTGTGGACGTAGAAACCGAGGCCAAGATACAGCAGGCCATACAGGAACTGACCGAGAGCAGGACGATAATTGTGGTCGCTCACAGGCTGTCGACTGTAAAGCGGGCGGATACGATCCTTGTTATTGAAAACGGAAAAATAGCAGAATCCGGAAACCATTCGGAACTTCTTGCGTATAATGGTGTGTACAAGCAGCTTTGCGAAATACAGTTCAGCAGTCAGGAATATTGATACAAGTTTTTCTAAAAAAACGGAACCTTCTGCCACAGTTGACCGTCTAACTATTCGTTGGTTACCGGCCATATGTATTTATGTTTTACAAAATGGTTACAAAGGAGCCTGATCGTAGCTTGGAAAAAAACATCATAGAATTGAAAAATCTCAGGAAAGTGTACCGGGTCGGTGAGGAAAAGGTCGTTGCGCTGGATAATGTAAGCCTGGAAATAAAAAAAGGCGAATTTTGCTGTCTTCTAGGGACCTCCGGTTCCGGTAAGTCAACGCTGTTGAACCTTATGGCAGGGCTCGAGAAGCCGACCAAGGGTTCGATACATATCAAAGGCAAGGCGATTGAAAAAATGTCGGAAAAGCAGCTTGCAAAATTCCGGCAGGAGAATGTGGGCTTTGTCTTTCAGTCCTACAACCTGCTTCCGATGCTCACGGCGCTTGAAAATGTAAGCATGCCTCTTACCTTCAAAGGTATTTCCAGATCGAAGCGGGATAAAAAAGCCCAGGATATGTTAAAAGCCGTTGGCTTGTCCTCGCACGAGAAGCACAAGCCGTCGCAGATGAGCGGCGGACAGCAGCAGCGCGTGGGCATTGCGAGAGCGTTCGTAGGGATGCCGGAGATAGTTTTTGCGGACGAACCTACAGGAAACCTTGATTCCAAGACAACAAAGGAAGTCATGGAGCTTATTACGAAAATGGCGAGGGATAACAACCAGACGCTCGTAATAGTTACGCACGATCTGGAGATCGCCGCTTATGCCGACAGGATCGTCCACATTCTGGACGGTAATATAGAAAAAATAGACATTATAAATAATGCCAGGGGGGTTTCGAATGAGGAAGTTGACAGTAATATTCATGGCGCTGATGCTGTGCCTGCAGGTGTTTAGCGGGTCCATAGCTTTTGCGGCCGAACAGGCGGGGACTTTTATAAAAGTTTTGAGTACGGATCAGAGTATAAAAGAAGATATTAAAAAGGGAACTACGTTCATGCTGTTCCTCTATTGCCAAAACACGTCTACTAGTGAGCTTACAAATGTTACTGCCGAAGTAAGATCAAATTTAAGTTTTGAATCGGTAGATGAGGATCCCGTCGAGATATACTCCTCATTGGAAAATGACAACGCACCATATAAATCCAGCGATATCACTCTGAAATATATGGGGAAGGGAAATACAGCTGTAATAACTCTGCGTTATAAAAAGGGCGGGCAGGATTATGTACAGAATATATCTGTAAACGTTACAGGCGTAGATGAAGATTCCGGCAATTCCTCTTCCAATGCGGATCCGTCGGATTTCAAGCCCAGGCTGGAAATCACCAACAGTTCCAACATTCCTACGATCAAGGCGGGCAGCACGCAGAAAGTTACTTACCCCATAAAGAACAACAGCATCTACCAGGCAAGAAATATCGATGTAACTCTGAAGATGGTCGATGAGACAAAGGCGCCGCTGGTGCTCGACAATTTCAGCTTGCGTCAGAGCATCGATTACATAAACGGAAACGAAACAAAGGAAGTCTCGTTCGATTTAAGCGTGTTGAGCAGCGCTCCCGCCGGTTTGTATGCATTCAAGCTGAACTATGATTTTGAAAATGCCTACAATATTCCGATCAGCACTTCGGAGACTGTTTACGTAAGGGTATCGAACGATAATGCCAGCCCGAAGCTTAACGTCGACAATGTTTCTGTAAGACAGAATACCGGGTCTTCGGATGCCATATTGCTTGATATCTCACTGAAGAACCTAGGGAAAGCTTCTGCAAAGGATATCAAGATAACGCTGCAGGGCTTGAAAAGCGGGGGCTTTACGACTGATAACTCCACCGATGTAAAGTATGTGGACCAGATCGGCGGAGGAGCGAACCAGGTCGTTACCTATAGGCTCCTGATGCCTGCTTCCGGTGCAGCAGGAAGCAATGAGCTTACTGTAAAAATGGATTATAGCGATTTGAACGGTAACAGCCTTTCCGAACAGAACCAAATATTCGTACCCGCAGGAGAGGGCGAAGGTTCAAGGCCGGAAATCAGCTTTGAAAAAATCGTATCGCCTCAGTCTGCGCTCGGTACCGGGGATGATTTCACAGTAGGCTTTGATCTCAGGAACAACAGCGGTGCGGTTGCCAGAAACGTAAAGGTATCGCTGACGGCGGACGCGGCTCTTGTAGTAAAGTCGATGAATCCTATCTACGTTGACAAGCTTGGCGCCAACAGCAGCAAAAACGTCTCATTCAAGTTGTTTGCGGCGGATGATGCCGTTACCAAGAACTACCCTGTAGCGATAAACGTCGAGTATGAGGATGTTTTCGGCGCCAAATATACGGCTACCCAATACATCGGTGCTTATATTGAAGGCAGCGGTTCAAGCAAGTCCGTACCAAGGATAATCATAGACAATTATTCCATGGATCCCTTCCCGGTCAATGCGGGAGAAGATTTCAAACTAAAGATGTCCTTCCTCAATACAAGCAGGGCGATAGATGTTTCCAACATTAAAGTAACGGTTTCCTCGGACGATGGTACTTTCACACCGACCGACTCCGGCAATACTTTTTTCATTGAAGGAATACCGAGCAAGCAGAACGTCGAGAGAGAGCTGCTGCTGCACGTAAAACCCGACGCGGAGCAGAAATCATACATGCTGACGGTTGACTTCGAATACGAAGACAGCAAGGGAAATCCGTTTACCGCGAAAGAGACCATGAGTGTAAGAGTACTGCAGAATCCCAGACTTACGACGGGTGATCTGAACCTTGCTCCCGAAGCCTTTGTCGGACAGCCGGTTCAATTCTACCTCGATTTTTACAATATGGGCAAATCGACGCTTTATAACCTTATGGTCAAGCTTGAAGGAGATTTTGACGGACAAAACCTGAGCTATTACGTAGGTAATTTCGAATCCGGCAGAACCGACTTCTTCGACGTATCAGCGATGCCCAAAGCTGTTGGTCAGCAAAAGGGCAGCGTCCTATTCACCTTCGAGGATGCGAACGGTAAAAAGACCGAAATACGCAAGGAATTTGCACTGAACGTGAGTGAAATGGCTCCGCAGGGACCGATGGATGGCAACGGTATGCCGGTCGGCAAGGACGGTATGGTAATAGGACCCGACGGAAAGCCGATCATGGGGGCGGGACCTGCCAAGCCCAGCATTTGGATATATATAGGCGGAGGAGCGGGACTTCTGGTTCTGGCAGCCGTTGTGTTTATTATACTCAGGAAAAGGCATAACAGAAGGAAGGAAATGAGTCTGGATGAATAAAAACGATCTGGTCAGGCTGGCTTTTAAAAATTTCATGAGAAGAAAAACCAGATCCATTCTAACCATCCTCGGCGTTCTTATCGGAACGGCGTCGATCGTGGTCATGCTGTCGATCGGTTTGGGAATGAATGAGAACTTCAAGCAGCAGCTGAAGAGAATGGGAAGTCTGAATATAATAGAAGTCAATCCATACTTTTTCCAGGAGGATGGCAAGGGCGGAGGCGTGTCGAAGGTCACTCCGCTTGATGACCAGGCAGTGACAAAGATAGAAGCAATTGAGGGCGTGGAGGCTGTAATGCCTTATATGCAGTCTTCTCTCAAGCTTGTATCAGGTAAATTCACGACTTACGCCAATATAGTGGGAGTTAACCCCAAAGTTCTTGAAGCATTCGATTTCAAAACGGCTTCCGGCAGGCTGCTGACTGAAGATGACACGGCGTCGCTGTTGTTTGGAAGCGAGACGCCATACAATTTTTATAATCCAAGGGCTTCCAGCAATGGTGGCGGAAGGTATTTCTACTTCAGCAGGGGAATGGGCGGGGACGCTGCTGAAAGACCCGCGCCCGATGTAGACGTGCTTAACGATAAGCTTGTGATGACCTTTGACATGAGCTATGGAGAACGCAGGCCTGCGGGAGGTGGCGGGAACACCCCGACCAAACCGCCGACGCTTTATAAGGTCAAGGGCGTCGGTATCCTTGAGGCTTCGCAGGATGATAAATCCTACAGCATTTATATGAACATCGAATACCTCAAGAAGATCACAAAGGAAAATGAACGGGCGCAGGCTTCACAGGGAGCGCGCTTTAGTTCCGGACAGCCGGAAGGCTACCAACAGGTCAAGGTAAAGGTTAAAGACATAAATAACGTTCAAAAGGTTTCGGCAGAAATAAAGAATATGGGATACGGCACCTATAGTCTGACAGATATCCTTGAAAGCATGCAGCAGCAATCCGCGACAATGCAGGCCGTACTTGGCGGCATCGGTGCAATATCGCTCTTCGTGGCAGCGCTTGGCATTACCAACACCATGATAATGTCGATATATGAAAGAACCAGGGAAATTGGCGTTATGAAAGTCCTCGGCTGTATGCTCGCAGATATCAGGAACCTGTTCCTTTTCGAGGCCGGAATGATCGGACTTGTGGGGGGTGTCCTGGGGCTTGTGTTCAGCTTCGGAGCATCCTTCCTGCTGAATAATTTTGCGGGGGGGATCTTAGGAGGCGGAGGATATCCCGGTGAAAAAAATATCATCTCGGTGATACCGGTGTGGCTGGCTGTGGCATCGCTTGGATTTGCAACGCTGGTAGGGCTTATATCAGGCTTTATGCCTGCCAGACGAGCAATGAAGCTCAGCGCTCTGGAAGCAATCAAGACGGAGTAGCACGTGCAGTACCGGTTACTGGTCATTGGAAGCTTGAAAATGCACTGCGCTGGTTGCCGGTATTGTAGCTGCAAGCGAACAGTGCGCCGGTTGATTGATATTGCATGAGTTTCATGAATTTCATGAATTAGTGCATATTGATGAAGCAATGTTAAGGGAAAATTTCTGTTTGAGCTGGTAAAATAAAAGCATAACCTTGTTGGTTATGCTTTTACTTTGCACTCAACCGGCGCGTCGTATTCCTTACTTTTCCGAGTCGTTCTGCCGGATCTCTTTCCTCTTTATCTTGCCGCTGATGGTCTTCGGGAGCTCGTCCACAAATTCGACCACCCTTGGGTATTTATACGGCGCAGTCGTCTTCTTGACATGGTCCTGAAGCTCTTTCACGAGTACGTCGTTGCCTTTCCACCCCTTCGCGAGGACTATCGTTGCTTTGACGACCTGGCCTCTTACAGGATCGGGAACGGCTGTAACTGCGCATTCCAGAACAGAAGGATGCTCCATTAGGGCACTCTCGACTTCAAAAGGCCCTATGCGGTAACCCGAGCACTTGATCACGTCGTCCGACCTGCCTACGAACCAGAAATAGCCGTCTTCATCGCGCCATGCAACGTCTCCCGTATCATAAACGCCATTGTTCCAGACGCGAGAAGTCGCTTCCTCATCGCGGTAGTATCCCCTGAACAGTCCCGGAGGCAGGCCTTTGTCCAGACCTTTGATCACAATCCTGCCTTCTACGCCGGACGGACAGGTACGGCCGTTATCATCGACTATATCGATATCGTATAAAGGCGAAGGTTTCCCCATTGAACCCGGTTTGGGCTTAATCCATTCGAAATTTGCGCATAAGACCGTAGTTTCCGTCTGCCCGAAGCCTTCTATGATCTCTAGGCCGGTCGCTTTTTTGAACTGTGAGAAGACCTCCGGATTGAGCGGTTCGCCGGCAGTGCCTGCAAACTTGATGCTTGAAAGATCGTGTTTTGAAAGGTCCTCTTTTATTAGAAAACGGTATATCGTAGGCGGGGCACAGAAGGATGTGATTTTGTATTTTTCGATCATGTTCATCAGCTTCTCGGGCACGAACTTTTCCATATCATACACAAACAGCGCAACTCCACAGATCCACTGGCCATAGATCTTCCCCCAGCCGCATTTGGCCCAGCCCGATTCGGCAACGGTCAGATGCAGTCCTGTCTCGCCCAGTCTCTGCCAATAGTGTGCCGTCACGATATGCCCAACAGGATGGAAGAAATCGTGAGTTACTATCTTTGGCATCCCTGTCGTACCGGAAGTAAAATACATCAGCATTTTGTCGCTGCCGCCGGCATAATCGCTTCCCGTCGGCTTTGCCCAGTCTTCAGAGGCTTTTTCGAGCTCCGCGTCGAAATCCAGCCAGCCTTCACGGGTACTGCCGACAAGAGCTATAGTTTCGACTGTCGGAGAATCCTCAAGCGACTCTTCTATATAGGCTATAATTTCATGCTCGGGTACGGATACTATCATCCTGACCGAAGCCGCATTATTCCTGTACACTATATCCTTCTTTGTCAATTGGATGGTTGCAGGGACCGAAACCGCGCCTATCTTTTCGAGTGCCAGCGTGCAGACCCAGTAATGCCAGCGCCTTTTCAGCAGAAGCATTACAACGTCTCCCTTTTTTATGCCGTGGGCTTTGAACAGGTTGGCCGCTTTATCGCTCAGGCGTTTCATATCTGTAAACGTAAATATGCGCTCCATGCCGAAATCATTGCACCATACCATTGCGGTCTTGCCGGGTTGTTCCAGCGCCCATGCGTCTACTACATCATAGGCGAAGTTGAAATTATCCGGTATATTGACCCTGTAATTACTTTTGAAGTCCTCATATGAACTGAATTCTATTCTCGGTAAAAACTTTCCCAGCATTTATTTAACTCCTTCTATTAATTATCGTGCAGTATCACGGTCAGGAACTTGCAAGGCTTGTCATTTACTGCGGTCTGGCCGTGAGGAATGGTTGGATCGAAATAAAGCGAATCGCCCGGAGCCATTATTATTTCAGAACCACCCAGTATCACCTTGACCTGTCCTTCGAGCACGTAGTTGAATTCCTGGCCTGGGTGAGAAACGAGCATCATCTTTTTGTTTTCTTCAGGATCTATAGTTACAAGCAGAGGCTCGATCTTTTTATTCCTGAAGCTATAGGAAAGGCTTTGAAAGGTGTATCCCTTATATCGCTCAATATAAGGAGCTTCACCGTTTCTGACAAGGCAGTAGTTCTGCAGGTGGGGCGTAGAACCCGTCAGCAGCTCGGTAAGCTCCACGCCGAGTATCCCGGCGGTTTCATAAAGGGTGCTTATCGGTATGCCTTCTTCAGCGTTTTCATATTTCAAATAAGTATCCAGCGATATCTTAAGCTTCCTGGCAAGGGTATCCGAAGTCATTCCGGATATTTCCCTGATTTCACGTATGCGATCTGCGATCTGTCCTATTGTTTCCGACATATGCCTACTTATCCTCCTGAACGTTCGATTGAGGGCTTTCCTTGCTGTACAGCGGCGCTGTCAGCCTGCTTTCATTATTATTAATAATAGCATAAATATAAGCATTATATAAGAGAAAGTTGGTTTTTCATTTATAGGCTGGCGCCCGGCTTTTTGCAGCGAAATCAATAATTGAAAATATTAACCAATTATTAATTTATATTTCCCATGTCCCCTGTATGATAAAAATGGAGGCTGCCGATTATGAAAGTTATCGAAGGACAAAATGTTAAAAGTGCCGTAAATAGCACCATTGCTGCATTCGAAGAGCTGATCGACCCGCATCAGAAAAGGATCTACAATTACCTGCTCAGAGTGTGCGGCAATGAAACCGACGCGAACCGGCAGACACAGGATATTTTTGTCAAAGCCTATGAAATGCTGTTGTCCGGGATGGATGCGGCAAGTATTCCCGCCTTTATCTACAGAGCTGCTGCTGAGATAGGCAGACAGGCAGTCTGCAGGTCTGAAATGATATCCTAGACTATTTTCATATTAAATTTGAAATTTATTGAAGCCATAGAACCAGGGCTAAAAATAATGTAGAATATTATTATAAATTTTTATTCTAGCTTGAACGAATGGGGAATAAAGATGTCAGAGGTCAGGGACAAAGTACTTATTGTTGAAGATGAAGCATCCATAAGAAAATTCATTGCAATTAACCTTGAACGCAGCGGTTTCGACGTGCTGGAGGCAGATACCGGCGAAAAGGCGCTTGAAATGGCCGAAGCCTGCAAACCGGGGATAATGGTGCTCGATGTCATGCTGCCCGGGATAGACGGTTTCGAGGTTTGCAAAAGACTCAGGGAAGAAATGCCCGAATTGATAATCATAATGCTGACTGCCAGGGGACAGGATACCGACAGGATAACAGGGCTCGAGATAGGAGCGGACGACTACATGGTTAAGCCGTTCAACCCCAGGGAGCTTACGGCCAGGATCAGGACAATACTCAGAAGGACTGAAAGAAAACAATCGGATGAAACGACACTTTCATATAAAAACCTGCTGATGGATCTCAACTCCCAGAAATTCTTTAAAGATAACACTGAAATAGAATTGACTCCGACAGAATTTTCCGTACTGAAGCTGTTCATGTCCAATATAGGAAGGGCATTGAGCCGTAACGAGCTTTTCAATACCGTTTGGGGCAAGAATTATTTTGGTGATCTTAAAACTTTGGATGTTTACATAAGAAGGCTAAGGGAGAAGATCGAGGAGGATCCTTCCAAACCCCGGTACATTGAGACTGTTTGGGGATACGGCTACAGGTGGTGCGACAAATGACTTTTTCTGCCGGTCAAGGAAGGTGATTGTGATGAGTATCAGAAAAAGAATGACCACGGGCTTCATATTCGTCATAGTCCTGACGGTCCTGATACTGGAAATACTGATCATCAACATAGTCCGCGTCAATTATTACAACAACCTCGAGGCAAACCTGCGAAATCAGCTGAAGATTTCCTGCGAGCTGTATTCAAGGTATTTTTCCGACGCTACTCTTTCGGATAATGTGCTCAATAATGTAGATACGTTCTGGAAACAGTCAGGCGCGCAGGTGCAGATAATCGACATGAAAGGGCGCGTGCTGATGGACTCCATCGGCTACATGCCGCCGGGCAACGATCGCCTGCCCGATGTGGAAGCGGCATTAAAAACGGGGTACGGAGCCTGGTTCGGGAAAGCCGATTACGACGGCAACGGTATAATGGCTGTTTCTCAGACATTGAAGTCCGACGGCGTTCCTGTCGGCGTTTTGCGGTTCATAAGTACGCTCAGGGAGGTCAATGAGGATGTTTATGCCGTAGCCAGGATATTTATCATAATCGGGATAATAGTGGCTATCATATCCGCTTTTCTGAGTCTTCTTATCTCCAATACCGTAGTCAATCCACTCAAAAAAATTACAGCAGTTGCGGCAAAAATGGCTTCGGGAGATTATCGCATCCGCAGTGTGAGAACATATAACGATGAGATAGGCAAGTTGTCCGATACGTTGAATTTTCTTGCCGAGGAGATAGACAAGAGGGACAGGATGAAGAATGACTTTATTTCATCAATCTCACATGAACTACGAACACCGCTGACCTCCATCAAAGGCTGGGCGGTCACATTGATGGAGGTCGGAAGCGAGGAAGCGGCGGGAGTCGGGGAAACAGTCGGAAGTGAGGAAACAGTCGGAAATGAGGAAACAGCGGGAAGAGAGGAAGCGGTGGGAAGCGGGGAAGCGACGAGAGGCGGGGAAGATACCGGACAGCCTCCGGACCGTGAATTGTTCTCAACAGGCCTCGACATCATAGAGAAAGAGTGCGACCGGCTGACTCAGATGGTAGAAGAGCTGCTTGATTTCTCAAGGCTTACATCGGGCAAGCTCAGTGTCATAAAAGAGAAGGTGCCGCTTGCCGAATTTGTAGATACAGTTGGAAGGCAGCTTGCTCCGAGAGCAGCGAGAGATGGACTCATATTCGGTTTCGAGGCCGAAGATGGGCTGCCGGAGATCATATCAGACGCCAACCGCCTGAAACAGGTGATCATAAATATCCTGGACAATGCATTCCGGTTTACGCCATCGGGAGGAAATGTGATGTTCAAAACTGAAATCAGCGGAGGCGAGATCATTTTTACGGTAAGCGATACGGGCTGCGGCATACCGGCAGATGAAATGCCTTATATAAAGGAAAAGTTCTTCAAGGGGAAAAACAGTAAACTTGGCAACGGAATAGGTCTGTCCATCTGCGATGAGATCATAAGACAAATGGACGGCACCCTGTCCATTTACAGCCGGCCCGGTAAGGGAACCAGTGTCATAATCCGTATTCCTGCCGTAACGGAGGGTTTAGCTGTATGAATACTATAATTGATCGAATCGACAGGTCACATTCGAATAAAGCTTTAGCCAAGGGTATACGCAGAGTGCTGTTGCTGCTGCTTTCTGCCGTTATGCTTTCTGCCGCATTTTCGGGCTGTACTCAGACCATATCGGATAACGCCGACAGGATCGCCAGGCCTTCAAACTCCGAAGCTCCCTTTTTCGGTACATGGAAACTGGAAAGCTTAAGCGGCGGGAAGCAGGAGGGGGAAACCCCGGACGCACAGGAACCGCTTGACGGTGACACTCTTAGTTTTGCCCAGGACAGGTTGATATATGCCGGCAATGAGTACGCCGATATCAGTTACAAAATCAAGCGTGTTGGCGTCGACGAGTATTTCCTGCATAAAAACACAAAAATGCCCGCCGAACTGGATACAGCAAAAGGTGAAATTCTTGTTATCACAGTTTTTTCGGAAGACAATTTCCTGTTCGAACTGTTGAGCCCTTCAAACGAAGACATAAATAAATCGATGACCAACATAGTAGCCTCGATAGATGATCGGTTGTACAGGTTGATAAAAGTATCGGATGACTTTACGGAAACTGCCGGTACTGCGCGGCAAATTGCGAGACAGTCAAGCTCTGACCAGCAGGGCGCAGGCAAGCTGCTTCGTTCCGGGATTCTGCTCGGAGTCAGGACCCCTGTCCATACCAAAGACGGGCAGGGGGATTATAATTACGGTACATACTGGATCTCATGCGAAAACCGTACGCTTCGTCCGGTGCTTTACGCGGACGATATTTTCCTCCCAAGGATGGATGGTTTCTGGAAGCTCAAAACGTATAAGAAACTCGGAAACATAGGTACTGAGGATATGCTTGTCGCATACAAGGTGACGAATTCGGACAAATCTCAGATACCGAGTCTGCTGGAGAATATTTCGGAACGTATCGAGACTGGGAATAGAAAAGCCATATCATATGTGGGAAACGACTACGTATGCATAGAAAAAACTGTTTACGGCAGCGAATCGAATAGTTCAGGCGAGGACAGTGCAGCCGGAATGACCGGTAAGGCAGACGGCGGAAGTGAAACCAAAATACTGAGAACGTTGCCTGTAGACAATATTGCAAGTATAGATGGCATCAAAATATCGGATATTTCGGGTGAAAATGGCGCAATAGCCATGGAGAGCGCTGTTTCAGAAGTCTTGAAGAACTCAGGATACCGGGGGTTGACTAAAACAGACGAAAATGAACAGGCTAAAAATTTCGCCTTGTATAGAAAAACCGGTCACTGGTTTTTTAAGGGCCGTATCAACCTTGATCAGAAAGAACAACCCCCTTATATGGACTTCAACCTGAACCTGATTCCGCCTGCGGATATGGTAGCCTACGATGCTCTGCAGGTGCCGTGGACGGCTGTAAAGGATAAGCTTCCTGACGCTGTTGACATATATACGTCTCCAAATAAAGAAATGGCTGTTATATTGACAAGAAACAAGATCCTCGTATATGCCATTGAAAACAAGGCTTTATCGGATGCGCCGCTTGCCGGGTTCAAGCTGGAGGACGGAAGCTCGGTCATCATGGCTGAATGGGGTATTGGAGAATACGCGCCTATCTGGGAGAAATCATTTGTCAAAAACAATGAGACAAAAGAAGTTGCAGCAGTAAAGTAGAATAATTAGGAACGCAGGGACGGTTCTTTTGAAACAGAGGGACGGTTCCTGCGTTCCTATCTGTGTACCTGTTCATTTTTCCTCTCAAAACTCTTGATTTTTTCAACTTTCTATGCTAATATTACACAAATGACATACATATGTGCGTCCACGGAGGACAATGGAGAGTTTAAATGGATAATGGGTCAACATATTTTCTGGTTGACAGAACTATACTTCCGGATGTATTTTCGAAAGTTATAGAGGTCAAAAAGATCCTCGGCACAGGCCGGATCAAAACCGTAAACGATGCTGTAAGGGAAGTCGGGCTAAGCCGGAGTGCATTCTACAAGTACAAGGATTTTGTGTTCCCGTTCTATGAGACTTCAAGAGGCCGGGTCATAACATTATTCTTCGTAGTAGAGGATTTTTCGGGCATACTTTCAAGTATAATCAACAGGATCGCACAGGCAAAAGCCAACATCATTACGATAAACCAGAATGTACCTATAAATGGGCTGGCTGATGTGACCATTTCGATCGCGACCACAGGTATGTCGATGGATATCGGCAGACTGATGGAAAGCATAGGCGAGATCGAAGGGGTGCGCAGGCAGGAAATTCTGGCGAGGGATTAGGGAGGACTGATTTTATGGACGTAGCAATAATAGGATACGGCGTAGTTGGCTCCGGCGTTGCAGAGGTAATGCGGAAGAACGGCAAAAGCATAGCGGACAGGGCAGGAGAGCCCATTCGGGTCAAAAAGATACTGGATATCCGCGACTTGCCTGACGGGCCGGATAAAGACCTACTTACCAAGGATCCGGACGAAGTATTCAACGATCCCGAGATAAAAATAGTTGTAGAGACGATAGGCGGCGCAAGGATTGCGCATGAATATACAAAGAGAGCTTTGGGCGTCGGGAAGCATGTAGTGACGTCGAATAAGGAGCTTGTTGCTACGCATGGTCCTGAGTTGCTGAAATTGGCGTCGGACAACGGAGTAAGCTACCTGTTCGAAGCCAGTGTCGGCGGAGGAATACCGATAATCAGACCATTGAGCCAGTGTCTGGCGGCCAATATTATAAACGGAATAACCGGAATATTGAATGGAACGACAAACTATATACTTACACAAATGCGAAAAGAAGGCCGTGATTTCGGCGACGCACTCAAAAGCGCACAGCAGAACGGGTACGCAGAAGCCGACCCGACCGCCGATATAGAAGGCTATGACGCATGCAGGAAAATTGCCATTTTGTCTTCCATAGCATACAATGAATTTGTGGATTATAAAAATATCCATACGGAAGGGATATCGAAGATAAGCCTGGCGGATATGCAGTATGCTGAGGCCATGGATTCGGTGATTAAGCTGATCGCAGTTGGTAAAAGGCAGGGAGAACGCATTTTCACGCGAGTTTCGCCTGCTTTGGTAGGCAGGGACAATCCGCTTTCAAACGTGGAAGACGTTTTCAACGGCATCGTTGTAAGCGGCGACGCCATAGGAGACGCGATGTTTTACGGGAGAGGCGCAGGCAAGCTGCCCACGGCAAGCGCCGTCGTTGCGGACATAATCGACATTGTGAGGCATAACGAAAGCGTCCGGAACGTATGGGAAAGGAAAGACTACGACAACACGGCGCCTTTTGGTGAGAGCGAGACGCGCTGCTTTGTGAGGGTTGCGGTCCGAAACAGGGATGAGGCCGCCAAGTATATCGAAAAGGTTTTCGGAAAGGTCGAGTTCGTCAAATCGGGGAAAAAGGAACATGAAAACGAATTGGCCTTTACCACCGGAAAAGAGACCGAAAATGACTTGTCAAGCCGTGTTGAAGCGCTGAACGGAGTCGGTTCGGTAAAAGAAGTATTGAATATTATCAGGATAATAGAGGATTAGGTAACAGTATGAAAAATATTTATCAGAACAGGAGGAGCGGCTCGTGAGTCTAATAGTTCAGAAATACGGCGGAACCTCTGTGGCTAATGCCGAAAGGCTTGCCAACGTTGCCGGCCGCGTTGTTGAAGCGTATCGGAAAGGGAATTCGATGGTGGTAGTCGTGTCGGCGCAGGGCGATACGACCGATGATCTGATAGCAAAAGCATACGAAATCAATGAGAAACCTTCGCAGCGTGAAATGGATATGCTGCTTTCTACAGGAGAACAGATCTCGGCGGCGCTTTTGGCCATGGCGGTCGAAAAGCTCGGATGCCATGTGGTTTCGCTTACAGGATTCCAGGCTGGTATTAGTACCAACAGCCAGTATGGAAACGCAAGGATAAAGAACATAGATACCGAAAGGTTATTTAAAGAACTCGATGAGAAAAACATCGTTATCGTAACGGGATTCCAGGGCTGGAACAAGTATGACGACGTCACGACGCTCGGAAGAGGCGGTTCGGATACTACGGCAGTTGCGTTGGCCGCGGCCCTGAAGGCGGATCTCTGCGAGATATATACGGATGTCGACGGCGTATTCACGGCCGATCCGAGGATAGTCAAAAATGCAAGGAAGCTCGACGATATTTCTTACGATGAAATGCTGGAACTGGCGAGCCTTGGCGCAAATGTGCTACATAACAGGTCTGTCGAAATGGCCAAGAAATATGGAGTCAATCTGGTTGTAAGGTCAAGTTTGAATCAAATGCCGGGAACGGTTATAAAGGAGGTAGGCAACGTGGAAAAGATGCTGGTAAGGGGAGTAACTAGGGATAACGATATTGCAAGGGTAGCAGTTATCGAAGTCGAAGACAAGCCAGGGATAGCCTTCAAGCTGTTCTCGCTGCTTGCCCGTGAAAAGATCAGCGTGGACGTGATACTGCAGTCCATCGGAAGAAACAATACGAAGGATATTTCGTTTACAGTCAAGAAGGCCGACCTTCTGAGAACGCTCGACGTAATTAACGCGAACCTCGGCGCTATCAGCGCGAAGGAGGTAAAATACTCCGACAAATATTCAAAAGTATCGATAGTCGGAGCGGGCATGGTCAATAACCCCGGCGTGGCCTCGACTATGTTCGAAGCGCTGTATGACGCCGATATCAACATACACATGATCACTACTTCCGAAATGAAGATATCCGTACTGGTCGACGTCGAGGAAGCGGAACGCGCGGTCAGCGCCATACACGAAAAATTCAAGCTGGGAGAACATAACGCATAGAACGGGCCAACACGCAAGACGGGACAGCCCGCAGGTCAAAATCACCCGCCGATCGGACAAAATATTTTTGTGCGATTGAACTTGAAAACAAGAAGATAATGGTATAGACTTAAAAAGTAAACTTAATACGAAGCATAGGTATCAGCCGGAAGGCTGATATATGGGATATGCGATACGCACTGCTGCAGTTAGTTTGGCAGTATAGGTGCGAATATCGGTACCTCAAGAGGGAAGTGGGTTTGAATCCCACGCGGTCCCGCCGCTGTAATGGAAGAGTTCTGAAGCATGCCACTGGGAAACCGGGAAGGAGCTGCAGAATGATGAAGCCTGAGCCAGAAGACCTGCCTGTGCTGTTACGCCGATACTCTACGAGCGATAGGGGGTGCATTTGATGTCGATCGAACATCTTATAATGTATATTGAAGCCTCCTGACAGTATAGTCGGGGGGCTTTTGTTTGTGCTGTGAAACGCAGGTGAAACGCAGGGACGGTTCTTTTGTTTCTGCGGTCAGTAGGGCAGCAGTTAAAAGCAGGCGCGGGAAGTCAGATTACAGGAGAGATTGTATGAAAGGGTTAATACATATTTACACCGGTGACGGCAAGGGAAAAACGACGGCGGCTGTGGGACTCGGGGTCAGAGCCTGCGGGCAGGGTCTCAAGGTTCTGATGGTTCAGTTCCTGAAAGCTATGCCGACCGGCGAAGTCAACGCACTTAAGGCTCTTGAGCCTGACTTCAGTATTTGCAGAGGTACCAGCCTGAAGAAGTTTACATTTGAGATGAACGATGAGGAAAAGTCCATAACTGCGGCAGAACAGCAAGATATGCTCGATTATGCGGCAAGCGAAGCCGCAAAAGGTAAATGGGATATGATCATACTTGACGAAGCCTTCGGAGCAGTTTCGTCCGATATGCTTTCAAAGGTGAGTCTGATCAAGTTTATTGAAAGAAAGCCGAATAATATTGAGCTTGTGCTGACAGGAAGAAACGCTCCTGCGGAAATAGTCGCTGCAGCCGACTACGTGTCGGTGATTAAAGCTGTAAAGCATCCGTCCGATAAGGGAACGGCAGCAAGAAAAGGAATAGAATTTTAAGGAGAAGACCTATGAGAATAAAATTACTTAAAAAACAAAGCCTGGCATTTTTACTGATATTGGTCATAACGATGTCATTTATAGTGCTTGCCGGTTGCGGTAATGCCAAAGCCGGCGAATCTTCGGCTATACAGAGTTCAACGGATAACGCTTCAGTCCGGGATTCGGACAGCACTAAAACGGCACAATCCGCTGAAATCGCCGATAATACGGGTTCTGCCGGAGCGGGAGCTTCCGGACAAGCATCGGACAAAGCTGTGTACCCGATGACAGTAAAGGACGCCAACGGATACGAGATGACGATCAAAAGCGAACCGCAGCATATAGTTTCACTTACGCTGGGTTCCGACGAGATATTGCTCGGACTTATCGATAAAAGCAGGATCACGGCGCTTACTCAGTATGCTGACGACGCGGGGATATCCAATATCGCCGGGGAAGCAGCTTCCATCAAAGGCCGGGCCGTAATGGACAAGACCGAAAACATCATCGCGATGAAGCCGGACCTCATCATCCTCGATACATGGGCCGACGCCAATATTGTCAAGCAGTTCAGAGATGCGGGCATCGATGTTTACACCTTTAAAACGCCGATCAATATAGACGAGCAGAAGGCGGTCATAAAGGAACTGGCGCATGTTGCGGGCGTAGACGCCAAAGGGAGGGAAATCACCGACTGGATGGACGCCAAGCTTGCGGAAGTGAATGACAAGCTGGCTGCGCTCAAGCCAGAACAGAAGCTCAAGGTTATGGATTACGGCGAACTCGGCAGCAGTGGGGCCGGTACGAATTTTGACGATATCGTGACGCGTGCGGGCCTGATAAATGTAGTTTCGGCAGCGGGCATGGAAGGGTGGCCCGTCGTTCCTAAGGAAAAAATCATAGAATTCAATCCGGATATCATAATATTGCCGTCCTGGTATTATGATGCAAAAAATTCGTTCGACAGCATTAAGGGCAAATTTACCGGCGATGCGAGCTTCCAGACGGTGAATGCAGTTAAGGAAGACAGGATAATATCGGTACCGAATCCGCATATCAGCGCCATATCGCAGTATGTCGTACTGGCAGTCGAAGATGTTGCCAGGGCGGCATATCCCGGGCTTTTCAAGTAAAGCCGGGTTGAAGGGATATAAATAACGCTGCCAGAAGGACATGAGAATATGAAAAACGGTAATAACATACCGGAAAGTACTGTTTATAAAAAAATGCGCGCCGTGCTGCCAGTCATGCTGCTGGTTCTGCTTGCGACTATTGTTACGGCGGTGGCGGTAGGTCCTGTTTATGTACCCTTTGGACGATCGGTTAGGATAATCCTTTCAAACATCGGATTGTTGAACGACCCGACACTGCCCAGGGACCAGAATGCGGTCATCTATCTCGTAAGGCTCCCGCGCGCATTGATAGCCTGCCTTGCGGGAGGTGCGCTTGCCTCGTGTGGTGCTGCGATGCAGGGCATGTTCCGTAATCCAATGGCCGACCCAGGCATATTGGGCGTTTCGAGCGGCGCGGGCCTGGGCGCAGTATTGGCGATTACTCTGGGCTTTGCAGCAAGGAGCATTTATACGCTTCCGCTTTTCGCCTCTGTCGGAGCGCTCCTTGCGGTTACGCTTATATACCTCTTGTCACTGCGCAAGGGCAAAATATCTTCTCTTACCCTGATTTTATCAGGTATTGCCGTCAGTACATTCATAGGAGCCGTTACACAGTTGGTACTTATGAACAGCAACGATTATGAAGTCAGGAGCTATGTCTTTTGGGTAATGGGAAGCCTGAACGGTATGATGTGGTCGCAGGTCCGTCTGATAGCCGCTCCGGTCATCGTACTTATTTTGGCGCTGACATTCTTTTCGAGGGATCTAAACCTGCTGCTGCTTGGAGAAGAAGAAGCGCAGTCGGTCGGCCTCGAGCCCTCGCGTTCGCGTAAACTGCTGCTGCTCTTAACTTCGCTGACGGTGGCGGCAGCCATATCCGTCTGCGGCCCGATCAGTTTTGTCGGATTGATAGTACCGCATATCCTGCGCCTGATAACTGGACCGGACCACAGGATATTGATACCGGCAAGCGCTCTTGGCGGTGCGATCTTCCTCACAGGCTGCGATATACTCGCGAGACTGCCTTTTAACGGCGAGATAAGTGTAGGTATAATTACGTCACTGCTCGGCGCGCCCTTCTTCCTTTACCTCTTGATCAGGTCGCGAAGGGAAGGGGAGGTATTCTGATGACTGAAAACAATAAAAAAATGCAGTTATCTGATGGAACATATTTAAAAGCCGGTGTGACTGTAGAACGGAAGCGGCTTATTGTCAGAAACCTGAATTTTAGTATAAATGACAGGCAGATACTTGATGATATCTGTTTTGATGCCTCAAAAGGAGATTTCATAGGCCTGATAGGCCCTAACGGCGCCGGTAAGACAACGCTGTTGAAATGCCTCGACGGTATATTCAAAAGCAGCGGAAGTATAGAAATCGACGGGGCGGAACTTGCCGGATTAAGCAACAGGGAGATCGCCGGCAGGGTTGCGATGCTTCACCAGGATACCACGGTAACATTTCCTTTCACAGTTCTCGATATTGTCCTGACTGGAAGGTACCACCTGCTTGGCAGGTTCAAGGCGGAGCGTCCGGCCGATTATGAGGCTGCACGCAGATATATGGAATATACGGATACCTTGGCGCTTGAGAACCGACTGATAAATACGCTGTCGGGAGGGGAGCGGCAAAGGGTGCTTTTTGCCAAGGCCCTTGCGCAGGAAACCGGCCTGATACTGCTCGACGAACCCTCAGCAAGCATGGACATCGCATATGAGGAGCAAACCTTCCGCTATTCAGCGGAATTGTGCAGAAATGGCAAGACTGTCATTGCCGCAGTGCACGATCTGAAAACCGCAGTCCGCTTTTGCACGAGGCTTGTCCTCATGAAGGAAGGTCGCATCATTGCCGACGGGACGCCGGAAAAGGTCGTAACAAGGCAGAACCTCCTCGATGCATATGGCGTAAACGCGCTGGTCTATAAAAACCGCATATCCGGGCTTGTTGATTTCCATATACCTGGTCGGTCTGAAAACGGAAGGGACAAGCCCGTACATGTCATCGGCGGGGGAGGTTCCGCATCCGGCGTCATCAGACAGCTTTTCGAAGGCGGTTACAGCATAACTGCGGGCGTATTTGCACACGGGGACAGCGACCTCGGGTGTACGGACGTGTTCGGCATTTCGACATTGGTATGTCAGCCCTTCAGCGAGATAGACGATGAAACGTTTCATAAAAACGTGGATATGATCCGTGCCGCAGACTTTACGATATTGTGCGATATGCCCTTTGGACAGCAGAACATCAGGAACCTGAAAGCGGCGGCTTTCGCAGAGAAGTTGATCATAATAGAGGATGAGAATCCGGAGAACCGTGATTTTACCGGCGGAAAGGCATTGCTCGAGTATAATGCGCTAAAAGAGCATGCAGTCGTGATAGGTTCGGCAAGGCTTCATGAAGTACTGCCGTAAGGCTGGAATATGCGATGCGGGCGTATACCCGGGGCTGCCGGCGGGCGTGCGGCAGGCCGGTAAAAGCGGGCATACTGTCGGGCTGATGAAAACTGCGGGTATGCGGCGAAGCTGACAAATGCTATTGGCAGCGTCAGGATTGATAAAGCTGCGGGCGTGCAGTCGGGCTGATGAAAATTGTGGGCATGAGTCCAGTCAGATGAAAGCCGTAGGTATGCTGCGAAGCGGAAAAAGGAGAGAGGGATCATATGGGCAAACTTATACTTGTGACAGGCGGAGCCAGAAGCGGAAAAAGTACTTATGCCGAGAGCCTTGTACTGTCATTCGGCGGGAATATATTGTATATAGCCACTGCGATCGCGTTCGACGACGAAATGAAGGAGCGAGTCCGCCTGCATCGCCTGCAGCGGCCTGTGGCATGGGAGACACTTGAGGCGTTCAGGGATTTCGGCGCGAGACTGCCGGAGTTGCTGAACGGACGTGATGCCGTCCTGTTGGACTGTATTACCAATATGGTTTCGAATATAATGCTTCAAAGGGATATGGAATGGGAGAATATGACCACTGCGGATATAGACACTGTCGAGCGGGACGTTTCCGGCCAGACGTCCGAATTGCTGTCAGTAATCAAGGATGCAAAGATCCCGTTCGTACTTGTTACAAACGAGCTGGGTATGGGGGTGGTCCCGGCTACCGTTCTCGGACGGGCTGTTCGTGACATTGCCGGAAGAACGAACCAGCAGCTTGCTCGGGAGGCAGATGAGGTTTACCTCCTGGTCTCGGGCATACCGGTCAGAATTAAATAGAGCTTGGAATTTAGTTATTTAACACTTAAGCGCGTATACTTGGAGGTGACTTGAATGGCCTGGTTGGAACGTTTTGTACTGATGCTTCAGTTCATGACCAGAATCCCGGTAAAACTTAATGTGAGGGCTGAACGCGAGGATTTTGCCAAAGGCCTGGTGCTTGCGCCGGTCGTAGGGCTGATCATCGGCGCATTTCTTGCGGGGCTTCATTACCTGCTGGGCTTTTTGCTGCCTCCGATTGCAAATGCTGTGTTGACGATAGCACTCTACGTTTTCTTGACCGGAGGGCTGCACCTGGACGGACTTGGCGATACCGCGGACGGACTTTTTTCAAACCGCTCCAGGGAAAGAATTCTTGAGATAATGAAGGACAGCAGGGTCGGCACGAATGCCGTTCTTGCCATAGTTCTGGTACTTTTGCTGGATATTTCGCTCATAGCATCGTTGGAGGGCCATATAACCGAGATATTGATATTGATGCCGATTGCTGGAAGGATAGGATCCCTTACAGGCTCGGGAACGTCGAAATATGCCGGTGTTTCCGACGGACCCGGAAGGTGGTGTGTCGAACTCTGCGGTTGGAAGGAGATGCTTGCAGGTTCGATCATAAGCTTAGCCATATTTATTGCCATAGCAGGAGTATATGGGCTTGTTTTGATGCCATTGGCAGCATTGTCGGCCTTCGCATTGGCAAAATTACTCGGTAAAAAGCTGGGCGGCGTTACGGGCGATATACTTGGAGCGGTCTGCGAGCTGAACCAGGCGGTGTTTCTGCTGGCGTCGGCAGTTTTAATACAGGTAGTGCAATAAGTTTTATATTACGTGGCAACGTTATTTTGCAACGGCTTATGGCTGTTGCTTTTTTTGTTGGAACATAGCGGATTTGTATTGGGAAATCGCAAGTGCTTGATACGCTTACGATTTTTTTGTTGAAAATATGTAATTGACATGTTAATGCATTTTACATATAATGGTAAAAGAGGTCATAATCTTACAACAACATTATTAATATCGACTTAATATTCGATACTTCAATAATACTTAGGGCAGAGAAATATCATCAAATGTAGATTCATAAGCTCTAATGTTCACTAGTTGAAAAATATGGTGCTTTATATGCACCTAAGGAGGTACTTTATGAAAAAGTTCATTCATGTTTTGATCGTGTTATCAATAATTCTTGTGGCGTGCATTACCGCAGACGCTGCAAAAGTGGTAAATGCTGCAGACTTAAATGCCGCAAATGCCGCAAATGCCGCAAATGCCGTGATAAAATTGAAGATAAACAATAATTTCGCCGACTTGAAAGGGTATAACCCTTACAAATGCGCTTCGGGCATCATGGTACCTCTAGCAGAGGCCTCAAAAGCTGTTGGCGCTTCCGTCGAATACATCAACAGCACCAAAGAGGCAAAAGTGGAATTGAACAATATTGCACTTGTGTTCCAGGCAGGCCGCAAGTTCGTTCTTGTTAACGGAAAATCCCTTGCAATGGGGGAAAATGCGGTGAATAACAAGGGCAAAATTTATGTGCCGGTGAAATTCCTTTTTGAAAAACTCGGGGGAACCGTAGGCTGGGATAATAATGCGAATACTGTGGTGATAAGTATTAAAGCGCAAGCTGCTGAGGATAAGACGAGAAATGATGCGGAGCCTACAGACAACATAAATGTATTAATGCCTGCGTCAGCGGATTTTCAACCATATATCGCCGAATTGACGCCGATTCCGGAAGATATTCTTGCGGAACTGAAGGCATACAAGGATGATAAGGACGGGGAGCTAAAACACAGAATAGATGGAGTAGGAATTAATATGTATATATCTAATTCAGAATCCATAGAAAGAGTTGGAGTAGAAGAAATAAAGAGAATATGTATAGCAGCAAAGTCTGTGTTAGAAGTCGAAAATTCTGTTGACTATAGAACACTAGACAATGATTTTATTCAAAAATACCGCTATTACTTTATGCCTTTAAGTGAAACAGGCGAGGTTACTACTGATGTAAACTTAATAGCACACAGGTATGAGGATATAAAAAAATATAAGATCATTCAAAAAGCTGAATTCTTTACTGATACATCTCTCTATTATTTAAGTAAGAACGGAGAAAACAGGTTGAGGGGCAGGCTCAAATTTATGTTTGAATCGGTCGATAAGCAGTATTTTAAAGATCATTCGTTGCCTGAATATGAGTTAAATAAATGGTATGATTCAGACCTTGAAATACAATGTGAAATATTTATGTCCAAGTATCATGATTTGTGGCCTCATTCTTATTATACGTATGATAATAGATTCTACCTAAATATCAATAAATTAAGCCACGATAAATAGGGAGGAATCTATGAAAAAGCTCGTTCTTTATATGCTCATTATAGCATTATTGTTTAGCATATTCATTTTGAGGGTTTCCGCTGATACAAAAGAATTTAAGTACAATAAAAATAAGGACGTTGTATATTACCAATCTGCCCCGGTAAAAAAAGCTACGCACAGTACAAAGTACAGGGTGATAGGTTATACCGTTAAATATAGGACTAACATTTATAAACCTGCTATGGTAAAAACCGTACCATTTGAAGACGAACCTGCAGGTGAGGGTTATGTTACTACATACTTTGAAATACCGGCACATAACGATAAAAAGTATAATGGAGTATTATATAAATCGATTTTTACCAGACTTAACGAGGTAAATCCCGGTCATAAAGACGAATTCGACAAGCTTTGGGGCATTGATAATACTTTGGATTTTGACGCGATTATGACAATCGTTGAAGACGGTGAACCATTAGCCGACATGAGAGATAACGGTACTTTCGTTAAGCACGACACAAACTCACCGGCACAATTGGGGAAAGACTATTTTACTACTAATGCAATCAAAGCTGTAAGAGATTGGGCCAATAAGCCCGATATTGATACGTTTTTTGGAGTACCGTGCTACATTGAAGGTATGCATATACCAGATGAGGATTTAGGCCCTACAAAAGCACATATTTCTAGAGGCAGTACTATTGTTGACAACCAGACATTATCTTATTTTGATAACGATATTATTGCTTTATCAGGCGACAAATCCGAATTTCCGGGTTCAGGCAGCTTATCAAATTTTCCTGAAGTAGACGGCGAGATATACAAGTGGGAATATAAGGCCGTTTCATCCTCGTCATGGTCTGGTATAACAGAAGGCGAGGGCATGGTTTCGCCAGTTTTTCCGAAACTCGGCATAGGAAGCTACAACGTAAAGCTCACAGTTTGGTATAGGATCGGTAAAATAGCATATCCGGAAAAGTCAAGCTCAGCGCAAGTCACATTAAATATCAGCCAGGCCCCTCAAGGCGCCTACGTTATTGCCGAACCGTCCACGGACGGCGACAAAATGGTCACCCAGGCACAGATTGATTCAAACGAGACTATTAACATATCAGTATCGGTAACAGGCACGTTGAAAAACTATACAGATACGAGTAAAATTACCCGGTGGCAAAATCATTTACGCAAAGATCCTTCGGGTTCGGATGACCAATATAAAGCTTTTACATATACTTTAGGCCTCGGTCTGTCGCAAACGTCACAAAAAACCTTTACCGTAAAGGCAGGCGTTCTCAAGTCGGCTGACAGCTATACGCAAAAATTCGCCGTAGCTTCATATGTGACTGTAAACGGCCAGGTACTGCAAAGCGCTACGGAATATTGCTCGGTAACCTTATACAAGGGCGTACCGCCGCCTCCTCCGGTGACCAACTTACCGCCTGTCGCTGATATTTCGGCCCCGGCCACAGTTAAAGCAGGCGATCAGATAACTATTTTCGGGACAGGCTCCTATGATCCGGACGGAACAATAGTACGCTATATATGGAATGTACAGGGCGCTGATAAAAATCTTCCCGAAGAGCCCTACGGTGATGTGGTTTATTCAAAAGTGGGCCAATACACGATCCTATTGGTTGTTGTAGACGATGAAGGAGCCTCCGGATATACCAGGGTTACTATAACGGTGGAACCGCCCACACCGGACGCTCATTTCAAGATTACGGGCACCCGCAAGGAAATGCGCATCGTCTCGATTGCCAATTCCAGCTCAAGCCCAACCAGATACCCTCTTACAACCTCAAAAAACAAATGGACGGTAACGCCGGTCGATGGATCGGGAGCCTCTGCCGACGGCATTTATAAGATTACAAAGAAATCAACCGTAAAGGAAAATGTGACCGGCGATCCTCTCACGTCAGCAAATCTGAGTGGCTTAAATTCTGTCATGCTAACGTTTACCAAGGCCGGCCAATACGATATTACCCTCAACGTAACAAACACCGCCGGATATTCCGACTCTGAAACGCAGCGTATAACCGTGCAGCCGGATCTGTTGCCTGTGGCCCAATTCAAGTCTGACCAGATAATATACCGTGAAACGATAGTCAATGACGTCAATTACGCTAAAATTACCGTGAACGACGAGTCTTATTCACCTGATGGCGACTTTATTAGCTACCGAAAAATATGGGCTATATACGACGCCAATAATAACGGCATATTTGGCGATGCAGCCGATACGACGATAGTGATATCCGAAACGTCGGACCGCAATGAAATCGATAAAGTAAAAACGTATGAGTATTTGACCGAGGAAGTCGGTAAGTACCAGGTTCATGTTACGGTAAAAGAATCCTACATTCCTTAATGGAGAATATTTTTAATGCCCGCAACAGCGGCGAAATGGGGAATTACTATGAAAACACATAAAATACCTGTTTTCTTGGTTTCCGTAGTCATGCTTATATTACTTTCAGGGCCGGTAACTTTGGCTGTGGCTGTGTACAACGACTATTCACAAGATTCGGCACTTTCAATAGATAATGACAATCTTGCTCCGGTTACCGATTACAGCTTTACCAGAAAGCAAAAGGCCGACATCGTTGTTGTACTTGGCAAAGGAACATACTCTGTCTCTTCTGTGAAAAGCAAGCTCAGCGGTTTAGTCGATCCCATATTGGCTGCAGTGGGTATAGAAGCCAAGTATAATGTAACAAGTTCAGCCGGAGGGCTCGATGAATTGCTGCCGAAAGTCACGTGGGGAGAAAGCTCCGAAAGGTATTATGTTGCTGTAAATAACGGTGCATTCCCTGAATTATCCGATAATTTCAAGCTTACAGATATTATAAGTAACCTTGGCAACAATGAAATAACATTCGTTGGTATTGGCAATTCAACCAATCAAGCCGCCATTGAAAAGCTTATAAACAACTCCGGAAAAGGCTTTTATATTTCAAATACCAACCTTGACACAGCTTTTACCCGACTTGCAAATTACATTGCAGATAATATAAATATCGACCTCTTTTTCAATGTCGGACTTGGCCCGGTTACGGCCGACCTTGTCAAAACAAAGTATGAAGCCATAATCAAGCCGAAACTGGCGGCAAATGATATAAACTCAAATGTAAATATAAATACCGGTACGTATAATTCTGTTGTCGGCGCTAAAGTCCTTTCAAGCTATAATGGTGGAGGTAATACACATCCATTGGTATTAAAGCCTGATGGTTCGTTATGGGATCTAACCGCTAACACAAGGGTCGTAGGTGAAAACGGAGTAGGATATCTTAATAATGTCGTTGATATAAAATGTGGGAGATATGCATTTTGGGCAGTTGACGCCGCTGGCTATGTCTACACATGGACAGACTCAACATATCCGAAAAAGGTACCCGGCGGAGACACGGGGCAGAGTTATCTTGGTGACGTTAAGATGGTAGCAGCTACAAATTCTGCTACTTATGCACTGCGAAATGACGGTACAGTATGGTACTGGGGCAGCGATCATTTTCAGTATGGAATGTCAGAGGATAACACTGGATACAGTTGGTCTAAAGCAGTTCCCACACAGGCAAAGCTGGAAGGTGGCAGCATACTTAAAAAAATTGTGCAAATAGCAGCCGGTGGGCATGGCGCTATTGCCCTTGATTCAAGCGGAAATATGTACATGGTATCGGGTACGATGTGTACAGACAGTCGCCATATGCACGTTGATTCAAAGAAAATTGACACCAACGTTTCGAAAATTTCAGCATCTTCAAACGCATCGGCATTCTCTATATATTTTTCCGATGGTAACGGCTATGGCTATGGTGAGAGCAATCTTTGCTATTTAAAAAAAGATGGTTCAGCTTGGATTTTAGCGTTTCACGTCTATAAAGACGATCGGGATTTATATTACCCGGGAGGGGATACTCCATACCAAATATATACCGGCACTCAAACGCCAAAACTGATAGATATATTTGCAAGCCCGGGAAAGGTAAAATGCCTTGGTACTGACGGAAAGATCTATAATTTATATAATGAACCGACTTATTTCGGCAATAACTGGGGAACGTATGGGTCGAATGGAGATATATACACAATGAATTCACTTGATTCAGACACTTTCTATTACATTAAGACCAATGGCGATGTGTGGAAAGAGAATCGCAACACACCATCTTTCACCGGATTTAATGCTAGTGTTTCAGGAGCGTACCCTTATGATGAAGTTTTATCCGGCGCCCCTTTTAAAGACGAAAACGACCAGTATTTCGTAGAGTTGAGCGATGCGGTATTACCTGAGCTGTCAGATCCTTCGACCATATCGGGGATATTGGATATGCTAGGAAACAGCAATATCAGAACCGTTGGAATTGGGTCTTCATCCAACTCGGCCCAGCTTAAGAATCTGAATACTCTCAATAACGGAAAAGGCGCTTTTTACGATATTTCAAATATCGACGCCGCAATGAACAGCCTGGCGGATTACATAATAAGCAACTCCATGCGGCCTCCGCGGCTTATTAATGATTATTTTCTCGTAAATGATGAAATCGAAGCCCCAACGGTCTTTTATTCGGACATTGAAAGCGATCCGTACAACAGCATGTGGGTTTATGAACATGATCCGTTTCATTTCCTGGACAATTCAGGCGCAGCGGTACCCTACGACAATTCTGCCGGATACTTTTCATTGGATAGAAAAACACTTTCAGAGCCTGTAACTTCTTTTATCGATACGGATGAGTACGGCGGTCAGGTCGGTAAAGTGGGAGGATACAAAGTAAAGCTGCAGGTTCGTGATAAACCGAAGGGAGATAATGCCGATTTCCTTGATTACGACCGTAACAGCAATGTCGTTGCCAGATACCTCAATGTACACCGCAAGCCCGTTGCTGATTACGAAGTAAAAGTTACCGATCTGGGCATAGCATACAATATTGTGCTTAACGACCCGAATTACAGCTTTGATCCGGATCATACTTCGAGAGCCGACAAGGGGATAGTAAAAAGGATATGGGGGATTGCGGCAATAACTCCTGAGGGCAATGTTTCATGGAAGTACACCAAAAACGACGGACTTACGAAATCTTATACCGTACCGAAAGGGAATAATTACTTGTTAAGCCTTGAGGTCCAGGATATTGACGGCCCATTCGGGCTTGGCGTATGGAGTGAGCCGGTCATAGTCGGCATACCGGGCAGGCCGGTTGCACAGTTTTCAATCAGTCCGGATCCGCTGCCCGTAACACAAACGGCTACGGTCACCGACACATCCTTCGCTACAGTTCCGGGGTATACGATTGTACAAAGGAAATGGAATATCGAAAAAATAGGCGATACTGCATTCAAGTATACTGATAAAAACATATGTAAAACGGATTATTCCGATTCGGGAGTGGGCAAATACAGGATTACGCTGGAGGTAACGGACAGCGGCGGTACATGGAGCCTGCCCTGCATCAGGACGCTTGTCGTATTGGATACGGCTCCGCCTGTTATCGATGCTGTTCCCGCATCGCGCTCGTGGTCGAATACGGACGCGCAAGTTACATTGTCTGCGCATGACGATGGAGGCAGCGGACTAAAAAGGCTCGATTATGTCTGGACCTTGGCTCCTTCGGACATTTCAGCCTATTCCTCAAAAAATGCGGCCGGCGCCGACTTTGAAACCCTAACCTCTCAATCGGCAAACGGCAAGTGGTATCTTTGCGCACGTGCCATGGACAATAGCGACAATTACAGTAATAACGGCAGTTTTAGAGTGTTTGGAACTTACAATATAGATAAAATCGCGCCGACCATAGCCTCATCATTGGATACGGGTACATACCAGGATTCTGTGACAGCGTCCATAATTGCCGCCGACAGGGGAGGAAGCGGAATAAGATCGATACGGTACAAATGGACCAATTCGACGGCGAAGCCTGCTTCAGGATGGACTTCGGCCAATATTGCCTACCCTGAGGATAACAGTGAGAGCATAGCTTCTACGATAGCTATGGAAGGTACATGGTACCTGCATATGCAAGTTACAGATTATGCGGGCAATTCTGCCTATAAATGCAGCGGGCCTGTGATTATCCAGGATTTGAGCATCACGGACATAGCTATCGAAGGTTATTGGAATCACTGGCGCGGGCAGGTGGACATGCTGGGTAAGCGCCTGACAAACGAGCCCCATCGATTTCTATCGCTCGAATGTGTAAGGATCAATATAAGTACTACAGGTGATCCCGACCGCGTCACGGTAAGGTTCAGCCCCGAGCTCGAGGCAATGGAGTTTACGGATCCGAACGGGCATATATACAATTACAGCGATTACTTCGGACGTGAAATAAGTTTTCCGGAGGATTCGACTTTCACTGCAAGCGGTAATAGTGTTTATTGGGAGTATAATCTGCCGCTCGCTCCGTCCAGCAAGGATTGGGATGACAACCGGCTAAGGCCTCAGTACAGTCTGACGGTGACAGCCTATAAAGGCGGCAGGTCTGTGACAAGGACTATTAGTGATATCGATATAACCGGCAATATATATGATCTGACATACATCCAGCCACGGGATTAGTATGTATATCCTGAAAGCTGCACTATCCACTCAGACAAATGTAAATATATGTAGTAATAGTGGTATAAGCGTTGTTTGTTTTAACAGAGGGATTGAAATGAAAAAGATAATCGCTTTTATTTTGATAATACTGGCAATATATGCCGGGCATTCAACTGTTTCAGCATGTACCATTTTTAACGTGACCAAGGATAATGCTACGGTGGTTGGAAATAATGAAGACACCGTAACAATGGCTGGAAACAAAGAGGTGCTCGATAAAGGTGCTAAAGTATGGTTTTTACCAGAGGAGAAAGGAAAATTCGGAAGGGTATTTTTCGGATTCAGGGATGCATATCCTTTTGGCGGTATGAATGAGAAAGGACTGTTTTTCGACTTTGTTGCATCTGCAGACCGTAGGAAGGCTCCCGGATCCCCCGGAAAAATTAATTATGAAGGCTGTCTGAGTGAGAAAATTCTTGAAGAGTGCTCTACAGTTGATCAGGCTCTGGATATGTACAAAAAATATAATGATCAAATTTTCGGATATACCGATGCCGGGATAATGTATGTGGATAAACAGGGGGCATCTGCAGTGGTTTCATGGGACAGGGAAAAAAACGAACTAAGCATTGTGAAAAAGAGCGGTAGTTTTCAGGCGTTGGGATATGGTTACAAAATTATTAATACTGAACTGACAGGCAACAGTAGAGACATATCTGTGGAACGTTTTCGTAAATTGCTTGATTATTCTCACCAGGGAGATATGACCATTTATTCGAACATATATGATTTGAATAATAAAAAAATATACGTTTACTATCTTCATAATTATGATTACAGTATTAAGTTCAATCTGGAAGATGAATTGAAGAAAGGAAAACATTTTTATAACCTATATGACCTATTTCCGGTGAAAAAGTCAACAGTGCCAATGAAGGAATACTTTTTCAAAGAGTTTTCTAGCGGGGAAACAGGACTGATTATTGTAATCATACTTGCTTTTGCGGCGCCTTTGGTCGCTTGGCCGGTCTTCTATCTTGCAGGTTACTTTAAAAAGAACCGGTGCAAGATAACATACGGCAAGACTTTACATATATCCTGGATTGTAACGGCGTTAAACAGTATGTTAGGGCTATTGATCCTGTATCTTATATTAAGATATATGCCACTCATCGGTAAATACGGTTTTGAAATAATCGGAAAATTATTTGCACACCTACCGCTCTATATGGTTTTACTAACTGCAGTACAGATTATTATTATGGCTTTTGCATGGAAGCGCAAGTCTATGAACGTGGCATTTAGGGTACTTTTTTCAATTACGGATATAGATGCAATATTTTTTATCATATTGCTTAAAGCATGGAATGTTCTGTTGGTCTGACATAAGGGTAATAACTTATGTACTCTGAGTATTGACAATGCGTTACAATAAACTTAGAATAATTCTAATTATTTTTTGCGTAATTATAGCAAATCATAGGTTGGTAGAAATAAATTGCAAAACTTGGGGGAATCGCGATGAAAAACAATCTGGTTAGGAAATTGGTACTTAGCGGGCTTTTTATTGCACTTGTATTTTTGGCTACATACTTTACCAGGATACCTACCCCTCTGCCGGGCGGATATTTCAACCTTGGCGATGCGGTTATAATGCTGGCTGCAGTATTTATCGGACCGGTAGGCGGAATGATTGCGGGCGGGATAGGCTCGGCATTCGCAGATATGGCGGCCAGCGCGCTTATTTTCGCTCCTATAACTCTTGTGGTCAAAGGCATAGAAGGGCTGGTTGTCGGGCTTATTGCAGCCAAATACCGCAGGGATTATCTTGAGACCAGACGCACTTCTCCGTTCAATATGAACCTCATAATTGCGTTGATCGTCGGCGCCCTGATAATGGTCGCGGGCTATTTCTCAGGAGAGGCTTTTGTTCTTTCCTTGTTTGACAGTGCTTTCGGACTGACTGCAGCCGCGGCGGAGCTTCCGGCGAATCTGACGCAGGGCGCGCTGAGCGCGATCCTGGGATACGTGCTTGTATTGCTGCTGAACAATGCCGGCGCAGGTGTTTTGAAAAACAATAAGTAATGGCGGAAATAAATGCGTATGGAGGTATGACAGGTGAAACTTACGGTTTTAGGGAACAACGGACCTTTTCCTTCTGCGGGCGGCGCCTGTTCAGGCTATCTGCTGACAAGCGGAACGACCAATATCATGATCGACTGCGGCAATGGAACGTTGAGCAACCTTCAGAAGCTGACCGGTCTTGAAAAGCTTGACGCTATTATACTGACACATCTTCACAATGACCATGTTTCCGACATGCATGTGTTGAAATACGCAGTACAGATAAAGAGGGCGCGCGGGCAGTTCGATCGCCTCATAAGGGTATATGCGCCCCCCGAGCCTGCTGATGAATATGCGAGACTCGATGTAAAAGATGCCTTCGAACTCAAAACGATTTCAAGTGATATGGTACTTGAAATCGGGGATATAACGATGACCTTCGCCGGTATGAAACACCCGGCTATGGACTATGCCGTAGCTGCAGTATGCGGCGGCAGAAAGTTTGTTTTTTCCGGGGATACGTCCTGGACAGATGAAATAGTCAGATTTGCGAAGGATGCGGATCTGGTGATGCTCGATGCCGGGATGCTGGAAAAGGATCTTTCGCCAACCTCTCCGCACATGTCGGCTGCTCAGTGCGGCGCTGCGGCATCGATGGCCGGCGCCCGGAGACTTCTCCTCACACATTTTTGGCCCGATTATGACGTGAACGATTTGCTTGATGAAGCGCGGCGGAATTTTGCCGGCGCCGAGGCTGCTGAAATAATGAAATGCTATAAGATTTAAAACGAAGCAAAGGGATTGAAACAGGGGGACGGTTCTTTGAAACAGAGGGACGGTTCAAAGAACCGTCCCTCTGTTTCAATCTTTTTATCTGATCTTGAACTTCTTAAGCTTCTTGTCGAGCTCCTGTACGAGTTCGTTTAGCTGTTCGGCGGCAACCTTCATGTCGTCGATCTCCTTGAGCTGCTGCTCGGTGGTGGCTGCGACCTGCTGGCTCGACGCCGCCGTTTCCTCGGATACGGAAGAAATATTCTCTATTGCGTTGATAACAGCGTCCTTATCGTTCTGCATACCTGAAACAGCCTCGTTGACGTCCTTTATCTTCCTCACGATGGTCTCGATGCCGTTTGCTATATCTCCAAAAGCTTTATTAGTGCTGTCAACGGCGTCGTTCTGCTCCAGTGAAACCTTCTTCATCAGTTCCATAGCCTCAATTGCGTGCTGGGATTCCTCGCTGATGTTCTCCATCAGGTGCGCGATCTCCTCAGTCGACTGCCTGCTCTGGTCAGCGAGCTTCCTGACCTCTTCCGCGACCACCGCGAAGCCTTTGCCTGCATCGCCTGCCCTTGCGGCCTCGATAGCGGCGTTCAATGCGAGCATGTTGGTCTGTTCCGCTATATCTTCGATCGACTGTACGAACATGCCTATGTTCTTTGTAGTATTGGTGAGGTTTTCAACCACGGAGAAAATCTTTTCAGTCGAATTGTAGTTCTCCTGTGATTTACGGCGGAGTATGCTTACCGACTCCATGCCGACGTTGTTCAAGCCGTTTATGTTGTTGGTCTCGTCCATAACGCTGCCATAACTCTGATAGACAAAATTGATCTGCTCCGACAGCTTGTCCACGAGCTGAACGCCGTGCTGCGCATCCTGTGCCTGGTCTGACGCGCCTTTTGCTATCTCATCTACCGTTTTGGAGATCTCGGTGATGGATGCGGCTGCCTGACTTGCTGTTGTGCCTACTTTTCTTGAAGCCTGTATTATTGAAATGGAAAGTGTGAAGAAGCTGTCCACCAACGCACGGATATCGCTCAATACCGCGTTTAGCACCGAAGCGAGTCCGGCCAATACACCGAATTTGCTTGGCTGAAGGAATTTGGAATAGTCGCCGCCTTTCACTGGTTCGAGTTCTGTTTCAAAATTTCCGGCAAGCTTTTTGACCATTATGCCATTTGTTACCCTCATGACTTGCGAGGTCACGATTGCAGTGAGAAATACCAGTATTACGTACCAATCTCTGGCAAATAAAAAGTAAATCACGCTCATGACAAGTCCGGATACAATTGTGGCAATCATATGCATTCTATTTTTCATCGACAATCCTTCCTCCTCTGCATTTATGCATATATCTTACTTCGATAAAATTTGTCAAAATCCTTCTGCTTTTTACTAAAATGAAAGAAATTCAATTGTTTTTCGCTTTGATGAGTTGGGTTTTATGACAGATCAAGGTAGAAATTTAAGCGGAAATTTTCTATGGAACCTGATTGACACTGACTGTATAATTGTATACAATAATACAAACATACAAAATTGCAAGTTGCATCATATGAAATTGCAAAAATTATTTTGTGACAGGTCAGGGTGATAGATATGCTGGAATTCAACAAGAAGACCAATACTCTTGAACAGACGCAATATCGCTACTCATTGCAGGATGTTGCGACTCCCAATCTCTATAGAGAAATTTTCAGTTATGATGAAATTCCGAAGTGCGCTTTCAATCATAGACGTGTGCCAATGTATCCGGCCGATGAGATATGGATAACTGACACGACCTTCAGGGATGGTCAGCAGTCAAGAGCGCCGTATACGGTTGAACAGATCGTCCATTTATATGATATGCTGCACAAGCTGGGCGGACCCAATGGGATCATCCGCCAGTGCGAGTTTTTCCTGTACAGCGACAGAGACAAGGAAGCGGTTTATAAATGCCAGGAAAGAGGTTACGAATATCCCGAGGTGACCAGCTGGATCAGGGCGACGAAGAACGACTTCCAGCTTGCAAAGAACATGGGCATGAAGGAAAGCGGCATACTTGTAAGCTGCTCCGATTATCATATTTTTAAAAAGCTCAATATGACGAGGAAACAGGCGCTCGATCATTATTTGGGCATCGTAAAAAGCGCTATGGAGGTAGGTATAAGGCCGCGCTGCCACTTGGAGGACATAACGAGGGCTGACTTCTATGGTTTCGTTGTGCCTTTCGCTCTGGAACTGCGCAAGCTGAGCGAGGACAGCGGAATACCGGTAAAACTGAGGGCATGCGATACGATGGGGTATGGCGTTTCCTACCCGGGCGCAGCGCTGCCAAGGAGCGTACCGGGGATCATTTACGGCCTTAGGCATCACGCGGGTTTTCCGAGCGAGCTGCTCGAATGGCACGGACACAACGACTTTTACAAATCCGTCTCGAACTCGGCGAGTGCGTGGATGTATGGCGCTTCGAGCGTAAACTGTTCTCTGCTCGGCATAGGCGAAAGGACAGGAAATACGCCGCTTGAAGCCATGGTTATAGAGTACGCCCAGCTCAGGGGCACGACGGACGGAATGGATACTACGATGATCACGGAAATCGCGGATTTCTATGAAAAGGAACTCGATTACCAGATACCGCCGAGAACGCCCTTCGTCGGCAGGTATTTCAACGTTACGCAGGCGGGCATCCATGCGGATGGCCTGTTGAAGGACGAGGAGATTTACAATATTTTCGATACGGGCAAGCTGCTGAACAGGCCTGTGGGCGTGTCGATCAACCAGACCTCCGGCACAGCCGGCATAGCTCACTGGATCAACGGATACTTCGGATTTTCCGGCAGCAAGAGGCTGGACAAGAAAGACGAAAAGGTATCGAGGCTTAAGGAATGGGTTGATGCACAATATAAAAACGGCAGGGTTACAGCCTTGAGCGATAATGAACTTGAAGAGGCTATCAAAATGCTGGCGCCCGAAATATACGACCTGGTACTGTAAACAATACTATGTGCTGCGGACTGCCGCAAACTATACTTATTATTTGGAGGAATTGAAATGGGTTTGAATCTGGCACAGAAAATAATCAAAAACCACCTGATCAGCGGTGAGATGACGCCCGGGAGTGAGATCTCGATCAGGATCGATCAGACGCTGACGCAGGATTCCACCGGAACTATGGCATATCTGCAATTTGAGGCCATAGGCATACCGAGGGTAAAAACCGAAAAATCGGTGGCTTATATCGATCATAACACACTGCAGGCGGGTTTCGAAAATGCTGATGACCACAAATATATCCAGACAGTAACTTCAAAACACGGCATATACTTTTCGCGCCCCGGAAACGGCATCTGCCACCAGGTGCAGTTGGAAAGATTCGACGTACCTGGCAAGACGCTGCTCGGCTCTGACAGCCATACGCCGACGGGGGGCGGCATAGGTATGCTCGCAATAGGCGCAGGCGGCCTGGACGTTGCAGTTGCAATGGGCGGCGGACCGTATTATATGATGATGCCGAAGGTATGCAGGGTCGCTCTTCATGGTAAACTGAAACCCTGGGTTTCAGCAAAGGATGTTATACTGGAGGTCCTGCGCCTTCTGACCGTAAAAGGCGGCGTAGGCAAGGTAATAGAATATGCCGGCGACGGCGTTTCCACATTGACGGTACCCGAAAGGGCTACGATCACAAACATGGGCGCCGAACTGGGCGCAACAACCTCGATTTTCCCGAGCGATGCCGTTACGAAGGCATTCCTGAAGGCACAGGGGAGAGAAAACGACTGGACAGAGCTGCTTCCCGACGCCGACGCCGTTTATGACGAAGAAGTCGAAATAGATCTCGGCAGTCTTGAACCGCTGGCTGCAAAGCCTCACAGTCCGGATAATGTGGAAGCAGTATCGAAGATCGGGCCCATAAAGGTCGACCAGGTAGCTATCGGCAGCTGTACCAATTCATCGTACATGGACATGATAAAGGTTGCGCGTATACTGAAGGGAAAGACAGTCAATCCCGGAGTCAGCCTTGTTATCGCACCCGGTTCGAAGCAGGTATTGACAATGCTCGCACAGGAGGGAGCCCTTGCTGATATGGTAGCAGCCGGCGCGAGGATACTTGAATCCGCCTGCGGTCCCTGTATAGGCATGGGGCAGGCTCCCGCAACAAACGCGATATCTCTCAGGACCTTCAACAGAAACTTCGAAGGCAGGAGCGGAACCAAGTCGGCCGGCGTATATCTGGTCAGCCCTGAAACTGCAGCCGTAAGCGCATTGGCCGGAGTGCTGACGGATCCGCGCACGCTTGGCGAGGCGCCCGAAGTTAAAATGCCCGACAAATTCTTTGTCAACGATAATATGGTTTTGGACCCTGCGCCGGAGAACAATGATGTCGAAGTGGTCAGAGGTCCTAATATCAAGCCTTTCCCAATAAATAAGGAGCTTTCGGAAAAAGTTGAGGGTGTCGCACTGATAAAAGTGGGCGACAACATTACAACGGACCATATAATGCCTTCGAATGCCAAATTGCTGCCGTACAGGTCCAATATACCCTATCTTGCGGAATACTGCCTGACGCCTTGTGATCCTGACTTTCCGAAACGCGCGCAGGAAAACGGCGGAGGTTTCATTATAGGCGGTTCCAATTACGGACAGGGTTCAAGCCGCGAACACGCAGCTCTGGCCCCGCTCCAGCTCGGTATTAAGGGAGTTGTGGCGAAATCCTTCGCAAGGATCCATATGGCGAATCTGATAAACTCGGGCATATTGCCTATGACGTTCGCGGACGAGGCGGATTATGACAGGATTGGGCAGGGTGACGTTCTGGTGCTCGAAAATGCCGTAGAACAGGTCAAAGCCGGAAACGAACTGGTACTGACAAACAAGACAAAAAATACGAAGATAAAGGTAATTACCGCATTGTCCGGCAGGCAGAAAGATATGATGCTGGCAGGCGGACTGCTGAATTATACCAGGAAGCAGAGCAAGTAACATCTAAAGAGGATGTTTAGCGCCAATGGCGCGGATTTCCTCTAAAACATCCAAAGGAGTGAAAAAAGTGGATTATCCGGACGCCGACCCCCAGTCATCACTGAGAAGCCGCGTATTCTCGCAACTGCAGAACGATATTCTGAACGGAGTTTATGAACCGGGCGACAATTTGATAGAAACCAAGCTTTCTGAAGAACTTGGGGTAAGCAGGACGCCGATAAGGGAGGCGCTCAGACAGCTTGAACTCGAAGGACTTGTACAGTCGATACCGAACAAGGGAGTCATAGTTAAAGGTGTTTCGGCTCAGGACACACAGGATATTTATGCCATAAGGATGCTTATTGAGGGTCTTGCCGCAAGATGGGCAGCTGAAAAAATCACTCCACAGGAACTTGAGGAACTCAAGGAATCACTGGAACTGGAAGAATTCTACACTGAAAGGAACGACAACAGCCACCTTCTCCAGCTTGACACGCGTTTCCATGATATCATCTACCGGGCTTGTAAGAGCAAGCCGCTGATGCATACGCTCAGCACGTTCCACCAATATGTGCAGAAAGCGCGTAAGGTATCGATGAGCAGCTCGCAAAGAGCGATGGAGGTGCTTAACGAGCATAAGGCCATTATGCAGGCCATAGCCGGAAAGGATGCGGATAAAGCTGAAAAACTGGCGACGGAACATGTCAGAAATGCCAGCAACAACCTGCTCAGACTGAAAACGACCTAGGTCGGATATGACAGGTGTTTTGGAGAGGAGTGAACGGTATGGGTAAGATGAAAACCGAGGAAAAGGATAGACTTATTGACAAACTTGGAGCTATCGTTGAAGAAAACGACAAGATCGATCAGGAATTATACAAAAAGTACAATGTAAAAAGAGGGCTGCGCGATGCTGACGGGACGGGAGTGCTCGTCGGACTGACTGAGATCGGAGATGTCAGGGCTTATATATTCGATGAGGAGGAGAAGGTCCCGATAGAAGGCCGTCTTCTTTACCGTGGGATGGAGATAAACGATTTCGTCCGTGGCTTTCAGAGTGAAAAACGTTTCGGCTTCGAAGAATGCTGCTATCTTCTCCTGGTGGGGAGACTTCCCAGCAGATCCGAGCTCGAGGAATTCCAGGATCTGCTTGGCGAGCTGCGGGCGCTTCCTGCCGGATTTACGGAAGATATGATAATGAAGGCTCCCAGCCAGGATATTATGAACAAGCTCGCCAGAGGCGTATTGGCCTCCTATTCATACGATGCGAATCCGGACGACATAAGCCTGAAAAATACATTAAGGCAGTGCATAGAGCTGATTGCAAGGCTTCCTACAATGGCGGCCTACGGCTATCAGGCAAAATCCCATTATTACGATGGACGTTCCCTGTATATCCACAATCCTTCCAGGGAACTCAGCACTGCTGAAAACATACTTCACATGATCCGCCCCGACAGCTCGTATACCGCTTCGGAAGCGGAAATGCTGGATCTGGCGCTTGTGCTCCACGCTGAACACGGCGGCGGTAATAATTCAACATTCGTTGCCCATGTGGTCACGTCGACAGGCACCGATACCTACTCGGCCATCGCTGCCGCGATAGGGTCCCTCAAGGGGCCGCAGCACGGCGGAGCAAACCTTAAGGTAATGGGCATGATGGAAGAAATAAAGAGCAATGTGAAGAATTGGGGGGACGAGGAGGAAGTCGGGGCTTATCTGGCCAAAATAATGAGGAAGGAAGCTTTCGACCACAGCGGCCTTATATATGGAATAGGTCATGCCGTATATACACTTTCGGATCCGAGGACGATACTGCTCAAACAGAAAGCCGAAGCCCTGTCGAAGGAGAAAGGGCTCGAGGATGAGTACAGACTCTATACGACCATCGAAAGGCTCGCTCCTGAAATATTCTTCCAGGAGAAGAGGAGCAGCAAGGTCATGTGCGCCAACGTCGACTTTTACTCCGGCTTTGTTTACAGCCTCCTGAACATCCCTGTCGAGCTGTTCACACCCATCTTTGCGATAGGCAGGATGGCAGGCTGGTGCGCCCACAGGATAGAGGAGCTTGTAAACGGCGGCAGGATAATACGTCCCGCGTACAAAAACGTCGAGCCTAAAAGGAATTATGTACCGATGAATGAGCGGGAATA
>JAEXNT010000033.1 GCA_023439545.1 Bacillota bacterium | reverse complement strand
CCCCCTAAAGAGGCACCACCTTTTACATCATAATCTTTTGAAAAACTAACTTCCATCATTGGTTTTGAAAAAGTAACTTCCACATCACTAACCTGCAGGGGTGGAATTTAAATTTTCAAATGAGCTTTGTGTATTTGTGTTAAAAATATATCTATCTCTCGTTGATTTTTGGCAAAGCTTATGTTATATTGTATTTTGATTTAATTGAGGTAGAATGTTCATCGCCATTTAGGCGCGAATTTATTATAAAACACTCAAGGAGAATGTTTAGCGCCGATGAGGTGCGAATTTCTTATAAAACATTCATGGAGGTAATTTTATGAGCGAATTGAAAGGTGCAGCAATTTTCGGCCAGTCCGGCGGACCGACCTCTGTTATAAACGCCAGCGCTGCAGGCGTATTCACTGAAGCATTGAAACAGGGCAACATCACGGCTGTCTACGGCGCAGCTCACGGTATCAAGGGTATCCTCGACGAAAAATTCTACGATATGAGCAAGGAAGATCCTTACGAACTGGAACTTATGAAGACTACTCCTTCCTCCGCTCTCGGCTCCGTACGCTACAAGCTCAAGAGTGCTGAAGAAGACGATACCGACTATAAGAGACTTCTCGAGGTCTTCAAAAAGTATAATATCCGTTACTTCTTCTATAACGGTGGAAACGATTCGATGGACACCTGCAACAAGATCAGCAAGTTCATGCAGAAATCCGGCTACGAATGCAGGGTTATGGGCGTTCCGAAGACAATCGACAACGACCTGTGGGGAACCGACCACTGCCCGGGTTACGGAAGCGCTGCCAAATATATAGCCACTTCGACCATGGAAGTTTACCACGACGCAAGAGTTTATGACAAGGGTATGATCACAGTGCTCGAGATTATGGGAAGAAACGCGGGCTGGCTCACAGCTGCCTCCGCTCTTGCCTCAAATGCGGGATATGGTCCCGACCTCATCTATCTGCCCGAGATCCCCTTCGATATGGATAAATTCATTGATGATGCCTCGGCAATTTACAAAAAGCATGGCAATTGTATAATCGCCGTATCCGAAGGCATCCGTGACAAGGATGGGACATATATTTCCGAGTACGGTTCCGATCTCGCCAAGAACAAGGACGCTTTCGGACACGCACAGCTGGGCGGACTTGCCTCTACGCTTGCGAACATCCTCAAGGAAAAGACGGGCGCAAAGGTCCGCGGCATAGAGTTCAGCCTGCTCCAGAGATGCGCATCGCATTTCGGTTCGTTGAACGACGTCAACGAAGCCTTTATGGCAGGCCAGATGGCTGTAAGATTCGCAGTCGAAGGTAAGACCGATTACATGGTAGCCTTCGAAAGAGCTGCCGGAGCCGAGTACAAATGCAATGTCAAGCTGATCAACCTTACCGATGTTGCAAACACCGAAAAGAAGATACCGCGCGAATGGATCAACGAAGCAGGGAACGGTCTCAACAAGCAGTTCATCGATTACGCTCTCCCGCTGATTCAGGGCACTTCCACTCCCCCTCTGGAGAATGGATTGCCCAGGTTCGCAAAGCTCAAGAAGGTTCTGGCCGGCAAGTAATAATGTCGGGCTTCAAACCAATCTTCAAAACAATAAGACATTTTCAGGGCAGGATGACCATACATCCTGCCTTTTTCGTTTCCGGAGCATTTTTCATCATGCTCCTTTTTATGCCGAAGCTGCATGCCGAACAGGTGCAGGAAATATTTATATAGATTGTCCTGTTAATCGCCCAATGTTATAATTATACAGTAATTAACATATTTTCCACCTCACCCACAACCAACACAACTTCCACTGAGGACAGCATACAAAACAAAAAAGTTTTGCTTCAATTGCATAAACCTTGAACCAACTATTTTTAAGGAGGAAGCAGTATGAAAAAAGGATGGACAAAAAGCATTTTTGCCGTTCTTATGATCCTAGCGCTGATGTTCTCCATGATGCCTGCAATGGCCGGCGCTGCGGAAACATCTTCAGTGGTATGGGATTTCGATGACGGTACGACCCAGGGATTTGGCATAAATGGCGACAGCCCGGTAAAATCAATCATCACAGAGAATGAAAACGGCGCTTTGAAGCTGACAGGGCTAAGCGCCAGCAACGATCTTTCCTCAGGCAACTACTGGGCCAATGTCCGGCTGTCTGCGGACGGCTGGGGCAAATCCTCCGACATCAAAGGTATGACAACGCTCACACTCGACGTCATTTCCACAACGCCTGCGTCCGCAACCTTTGCGGCAATTCCGCAAAGCAGCTCCAACGGCTGGACGAATCCGGCCCGGGCTGTCAGGATCGACCCCGAAGATTTCACTGATAACGGCAGCGGAGCTTATAGAGCCACTGTCAGCATCACGACCGAGGATTCGCCGAATCTTGGGCTTATCGCAAATCATGCGACAGACAATCGGATGACCAATATCATATTGTTTGTCGGCTCGTCCGTAGACTCTCTATCCCTTGATAACATCTCGTTTGTGAAAGAAGACAGCTATTCGGTCAGTATCGCAGCGCTGGCCGGCGGAAGCATAACGGCGGATCCTGCATCCGCGCTGGCCGGCAGGACTGTAAACCTCACGGTCACACCTGATCCCGGCAACCGTTTGAAAGCCGGAACGCTTTCATATACCGACGGCGCGGTCACAACTGCCATAACCGGTAACAGCTTTATCATGCCCGCTGCAAACGTGACAGTATCAGCGGAATTCGAAAAGGCTCCCTTCTCCCACCTTATCGGGAACGCCGCAGTAAGGAAGCCTTCCGAAGCAGGAGCGCTTCAGGTCCTTGCTGTAGACGGTCAAAAAATGATCTGCGGCCAGGACGGAAATCCGGTTCAATTGCGCGGAATGAGCACTCACGGTCTGCAGTGGTTCCCCGCTATCATAAACGATAACGCATTTGCGGCGCTTTCAAACGACTGGGGTTCCAATGTGATCCGCCTTGCCGTTTATGTCACTGAAAACGGCTACGGCAAGGATGCTGCGACAGCGGCTGCAATAATGGGACTCATCGACAATGGAGTCACGTACGCGAGGAACAGCAATATGTACATCATTGTAGACTGGCATGTGCTGACGCCGGGAGATCCCAATGCAGCCGAGTATTCCGGCGCGATGGAGTTTTTTGAAACGGTCTCCTCGAAATACCCGAACGATCCCAATATCCTGTACGAGATCGCAAATGAGCCTAACGGCAATGCACCGGGTGTTACAAACGACGCTGCCGGGTGGGCGAAGGTAAAATCATATGCCGAACCCATTATACAAATGCTCCGCGACAGCGGCAACCAGAACATAGTCATGGTAGGGAGCCCCAACTGGAGTCAGCGTCCCGATCTTGCGGCCGATAACCCGATCGCCGACGCCAATACAGTATATACCGTACACTTCTATACAGGCACGCACATGCCCGCTGCGGACAGCTCCGACAGGGACAACGTCATGAGCAATGCACGGTACGCATTGGAACATGGCGAAGCAATCTTTGCCTCCGAATGGGGCGCCAGCGAAGCCAGCGGAAACAACGGTCCCTTCCTCGATAAGGCGGATGAATGGCTGGAATTCCTCAATGCCAACAATGTCGGCTGGTGTAACTGGTCGCTGACCAACAAAAACGAAACATCGGCGGCTTTCATGCCGTTCGAGCTGAACAAGCAGGATGCGACAAGCCTGGATCCCGGCAATGATCAGCTTTGGGAAATCAAGGAGCTGACCCTGTCCGGCGAATATGCACGGGCACGCATCAAAGGAATAACATACGAACCCATCGACCGTACGCCCACGAAGGATTATTCCACAGTAGCCTGGGACTTCAACGACGGAACCGTGCAGGGCTTCGGCGTCAATGGAGACAGCCCGGTAAAGGAAGCAAACGGTATTGCGGTATCCAATAGCAATGACATGCTTAAGATAAGCGGTCTGAAGACAGCAGGCAGCACAGACCTGTCCGAAACCAATTACTGGGGCAATCTGCGCTTGTCGGCCGATAATACCACAGACGACCACAGGGTCGATATACTGGGCGCAGAGACTCTGAAAATGGACATAGTAACGACCGAACCCGGAGAAGCAGCAATAGGCGCAATACCACAAAGTGCTTCGCATGGCTGGGCAAACCCGGCTAAAACAATAAAGGCGGTTTTGAATGACGCCAACAGGCTAAGCGACGGCACCTATAGAACCACGATAAGCATAAACACCGCGGACGCCCCCAACCTCGGAACAATAGGAGCAGACAGCATTGACAGCAAAATGACCAACCTAATACTGTTCATAGGCTCTTCTGTTGACGCAGTATCCATAGACAACATCACGGTTACGGGAAATCGTGCCTACGTAGAACCACCCGTAGTTCATGACCCCCTCGGAACACCCAAGCTTCCTTCGGACTTCGAGGATTCCACCCGTCAGGGCTGGGCATGGGCACAGGAATCAGGTGTTAAAACCGCGCTGACAATAGGCGTCGCCAATGGGTCGAAAGCGCTAACCTGGGAGGCCGCCTATCCTGAAGTCAAGCCTTCCGACGGCTGGGCCTCGGCGCCCCGGCTTGTGCTTGCGAATATAAATGCGGTACGCGGGCAAAACAAATATATCGATTTCGATCTGTACCTCGCTCCGGTTCGTGCAACTACAGGAACTCTTTCGGTCAATCTGGCCCTCGCGCCGCCGTCTCTCGGATATTGGGCGCAGTGCTCGAACAACGTGAATATTCCGCTCACGGCGCTTGCCGGGTATGATAGGACCAGCGAAGGCCTTTACCGGATTCCGGCGCGCTTCGACCTCGACCTGCTGAACGATGGCAAGGCGCTTGCTCCCGATACGCAGATACGCGACGTTACGATTGTCGTTGCCGACGTTGAAAGCGATTTTGCAGGCAGGATGTACGTCGACAATGTAAGATTCTCACCTGAGGACAAATATACTGTCACAACCGGAACTGCGGCCGGTGGAAGCATAACGGCCGATCCCTTAATGGCCGCGGCAGGTACGGCGATCAACGTTACCGTGACTCCCAACGCAGGCTACAGGTACGTAGCAGGCTCGCTCAGGTATAATGACGGCACGGCTGAAAAGGCAATCACGGGAAACAGCTTTGTGCTGCCTGCCTCGAACGTGACAGTTACGGCGCAGTTCGAAAAAAATATGTATACCGTGAAAGTCACCCCATCGAAATTCGGCTGGATCACCGCATCCCCGACAGTCGCAGGCATCGGCGATATTGTCAATCTGACTGTCAAACCGTTCAAGAGCTTCCGCCTCAAACCCGGTTCGCTCAAGTACAATGACGGAACGGCCGACGTTGCTATATCTGGATCAAGCTTCGCAATGCCCGCCGCCAACGTTACAATATCAGCTGTATTCGAACTCGACGTATACAAGGTCACCGTTGCGCCCCTTAACGGTGGAAAAATCATCGCTGCTCCAAATGTCGCAGCACCCGGAAAACGTATATATCTGGCAGTGATCCCGAACAGGGGCTATCGCCTGAAGGCAGGCTCGCTCCGGTATAATAACGGGACGGAGGATATATTAATAAAAGGCAGCAGCTTCGTATTACCGTCTTCAAATGTAACGATCAAAGCCGAGTTCGAGCTCAACGTATACAAGGTCAATATCGGCCCTCTCACAGGCGGAAAAATCGTTGCCTCGCCAAACAGTGCCGCTCCTGGAAAACGTGTATATCTGACGGTGACGCCGGATAAGGGCTGCAGGCTGAAACTCGGTTCGCTTTGCTACAGCTATGGGAAGAAAAATATCGCGATATTCGGCACAAGCTTCATAATGCCTGCCTCGAATGTGACAGTCACAGCGGTTTTCGAAAAAATAATTCCTACAGGCAAACCTCATAAATAGAGCTGGGCTTGAAGAGAGTTGAGCTTGAGGAGAGCTGGGCTTGAAGAGAGCTGGGCTTGAAGAGAGCTGGGCTTGAAATACAGGCTGCCGGGTCAATCAGCGGCGGAAATGTCAGCAAACAAAATGCTACAGGCAATACAAGCGGCGGGTATCACCACCTGCCGCTTAGTTCTATCATGGTTCTGTTTTTATCAGGCCGAGTTGATTGACAAACATCATCCGTATCGGTATACTTGAAGCATAATTTAAAGGGACGCGCAACTGGCGGAAGTGGAATAAACCACAAGGGAGCGCGGATCCCGTACTTATTGCCGTCCGCCTGGGTATGAACTGTGCATGATGAGAGGTGTCCAGATATGTTCGAAAATGCATGGAACGGCTTCATACCGGGTGATTGGACCGATAATACAGACGTCAGGGATTTTATAGTCAAAAATTATACTCCCTATGATGGAAATGAATCTTTTCTGAAAGAAGCCAGCATCAATACAAAAAAGCTATGGAGCAAATGCAAAAAGCTGCTGCGTGACGAACTTGTCAAGGGCGGCGTATTGAACGTCGATACCAGGATTGTATCGGGCATCACAGCCTATGCGCCGGGTTATATAGACGAACAGTACGAGGTCATAAAAGGGCTGCAGACCGACAGGCCGCTCAAAAGGTCTATAGTGCCTTACGGCGGTATCAGGATGGCAAAGCAGTCCTGTGAGGCATACGGATACAAGCTTCCGGACAAATTCGACGAAGTATTCCACAGATATAGAAAAACGCATAATGACGGTGTTTTCAGCGTATATACCCCCGAAATGCGAAAAGCAAGGAAATCGGGCGTTATTACAGGTCTCCCCGACGCCTACGGACGCGGAAGGATCATCGGGGATTACAGACGTGTTGCGTTATACGGGACGGACAGGCTGATCGAACAAAAGAAGCAGGATATTTCCGGTCTTCAGAGCGGAAGTTTGGACGAAGAAACCATCAGGCTGTGCGAAGAGGTGCACGAACAGATCGAAGCACTGAAAGAGCTGGTGGAAATGGCGTCGCAATACGGTTCGGATATTACAAAACCGGCCTCGAATGCGCTTGAAGCGGTACAGTGGATCTATTTTGCATTCCTTGCGTCGATGAAGGAAACCAACGGTGCTGCGAACTCCCTGGGCAGGGTATCCACCTTCCTTGACATTTATATCGAACGAGACATAAAAAACGGTCTGCTGGAGGAAACAGAAGCACAGGAGCTCATTGACCAATTCGTTATCAAGCTCAGGCTGATCAGGCATCTGCGCACTCCCGATTATAACGAGCTTTTCGCGGGCGACCCGGTCTGGATCACCGAATCGCTGGGCGGTGTGTGCGAGGACGGAAGACATATGGTCGCCAAAACCACATACCGCCTCCTGCATACGCTGTTCAACCTGGGTCCCGCCCCGGAACCGAACCTTACGGTGCTATGGTCGGTTAAACTGCCGGAATCCTTCAAGAAATACTGCGCCAAGGTATCAATGGTAACGAGCGCAATACAGTATGAAAATGACGATCTGATGCGTTTGGATTTCACGGATGATTACAGTATCTCCTGCTGTGTTTCCGCAATGAAGACCGGAAAAGACATGCAGTTCTTCGGCGCCCGCTGCAATCTGCCAAAACTTCTGCTGCTTGCTTTGAACGGCGGCCGCGACGAAATAACCGGCGACCTGGTTGCTCCCGAAAGCGAGCCCTACTCTGAAGAGTACCTTGACTACAAAAAGGTGCTTGCTAGGTTCAAACGCTACCAGAAATGGCTTGCAGGTCTTTACGTCGATACTATGAACGCTATTCATTACATGCATGACAAATACGCCTACGAACGCCTTATGATGGCGCTGCACGACACCAAGCCCGGAAGGCTGATGGCTTTCGGAATAGCCGGACTCTCAGTGCTTACGGATTCGCTGAGTGCCATGAAATACGGCTATGTAAGAGTGATCCGCGACGAACGGGGCCTTATCACGGATTTTGAGATAAAGAGCTCGTACCCCCAGTTCGGCAACGGAGACGACAGGGTCGACAGCATCGCGGTCGATATCGTAAAAGGCTTCATTACTGATCTCAGGAAGCACAAAACGTATAGAAACGCAATTCATACGCTTTCCATCCTGACAATCACCTCAAATGTGGTATACGGCAAAAAGACGGGTTCCACACCTGACGGGAGGAAGCTGGGCGAACCGTTCGCCCCCGGAGCGAATCCCATGCACGGCAGGGACAAGATGGGTGCGCTTGCCGCTTTGAATTCGGTCGCAAAAATACCTTACGAATATTGCAAGGACGGTATTTCTCTTACGATGACGCTTGTGCCCAGGTCTCTCGGGAGAGATACGCCGACCCGCCAGTCGAACCTTGCCGCGCTTTTGGACGGCTATTTCTCACAGGGCGGGCACCATATAAATATAAACGTCCTTGAACGCGTCGTCCTTGAACAGGCGATGAATGACCCCTACAATTACCCTCAGCTGACTATCCGTGTTTCTGGTTATGCGGTCAACTTTATCAGGCTGAGCAGAA
>JAEXNT010000049.1 GCA_023439545.1 Bacillota bacterium | reverse complement strand
CCACTGCTGCCTCCCGTAGGAGTCTGGGCCGTGTCTCAGTCCCAATGTGGCCGATCAACCTCTCAGTTCGGCTACCAATCGTCGCCTTGGTGGGCCGTTACCTCACCAACTAGCTAATTGGACGCGGGCCCATCTCAAACCGGATTGCTCCTTTGATCACTGGTAGATGTCTCCCTATGATCTTATGCGGTATTAGCACAAGTTTCCCTGTGTTATCCCCCTGTTTGAGGCAGGTTGCCCACGCGTTACTCACCCGTCCGCCGCTAAGCTAACATTGCTATTAGCTCCGCTCGACTTGCATGTGTTAGGCACGCCGCCAGCGTTCGTCCTGAGCCAGGATCAAACTCTCTAAAAAAGTTAAACTTTATTCAGAGAGCCATTCGGCTCTTTGTTTACGTTATCACTGACTTTGTTTGCTATTATCTCTCGATAATCGCTGTAAAGTTCGCAAGTTTCTGTATCTCTACAGATCTCGCTAGAATTTTCGAGTTCCTTTACACACCTGCAGATTTTACTCTGCAAGTAACATGATCGATTTTACTCGATCAAGTGTATTGTCTCTCACTGTTTACTTTTCAAGGTCCATTCAGCTTTAATCAATTATATTGATTGTCCGCCGACCGTTCCGCTTCACTCCAAAGGGCTTCGTTCCGGTGTCGCTCCTCGCGAGCGGCTTTATTATAGTACCACGCTGCCTTGCTTTTGTCAACCACCTTTTTTGTGACTCATTTTACCAATCACAGCTTCAGGTCGGTTCAGAGCAGCTTGTGCAACTCAGGCGAAACAGCTTATGTATTATAACACCGTGCATTGTAATATGTCAAGACGCCGAAATGCTTAATTTTACGACATCGGATAAAAGACCGGCGCATCCTTTTTATGTCATATTACAAGAGCATTTATATGTCTGTCTTTATTATAAGTCTGTAGATATACCGCAAATTATTGAATAATGTCCTGTTTTAGAGCAATATGTTAACAACATTAATAGTTTTTACTGGTTATTTATTGAAATTGCATATTGCTTTTCATTTTATGACTGCTATACTATTCACTTGAGACAAAAATTGAAGGAAGCATAATAACTTTGAGTGTCATTGTACTAGCGTTGATTTGTTTGCTGCTCGTTGCGGCAGCTTATATATTTATACCGGTAAATAAATATAAAACCGCATTTATAATATTAATCATGATCTCGATAGCTCTGAGGATCGCAATGGTCGTGTACCTGTACCGCAACGGCGCCGATACGTTCGGCACGGACGGTTTGGTTTATCACCGGCAGGGTATCGACATTGCGAAGCAGCTGGCCGACGGCGTGCCGTTTTACTCAGTAAAATACACCTATACATGGTACACGGTTTTTATAGGTCTGATCTACCATATTTTTGGTACTGACAGATACATCGCTTCCTATATTAATATAGCTTTTGCTTTTGCATCGGCTTTACTTCTGTTCAAAATGGCTCTCAACCGCAATTATACCTTCAAGAATGCCGGTTTTATCAGTCTGGTGTTCCTCTATTTCCCGAACCTGTTTCTGTGGACGACCGACACGCGTAAAGAGGCTATGCTGCTCTTTGTCTGCATGCTTTGTCTGTATACGATACAGCGCTTTATGATGCAGCAGACTCAGGCCGGCGGTAAAATTGCAAAGCAGGCAGCCCGGATCCTTCTGGTCTGTTTCCTCTTATGGTTCAGCACCCTCATACGCATATATATGTTCGTCCCCCTGGCTGCGGCCGTTATGACCGTCCAGTTCCTGACTTACATTAAAAACAGGCGAAAGGAGAGCCTGATATATATTGCGGTTGTCCTAACCGTCACTGCGTTTACATTCCTGAGCACGGTCTACCCGCTTCTGGGCAGCTATCACGCAGTGATGTTTCCCGAACAGTCCTCAAATGTAAGCGTTGATATAAGTAATAAAGTGGAAACCGTAAAACTCATAGCATCAAATAAGAACATACTACTCGCCGCAGTGAACTACATACTGCTTCCATACCCGGGAAACATCAATATAGAGGATATAAAAGGCAGTAACATACTTGAATCGGTGGTAAGCATGGATATGATGGGCTGGTATGCATGCCTGATACTTATGCTCTCCGGAATCTACTCGACAATCAGGAGAAAAGAACCCTACATGCTGGGCCTGCTGGCATTCCTGGTTACATACGTAGTCATAAACGTCCCTGTAGTGGAAAATGTGTCGGATACGATATACCGCTACAGATCTGTTATAGTAGGCATTTCACTGATGTTCATAGACTGCGATGTTATCGGCCGTGTGTTCAGACGTATCGAGGGCATCCCCGATTACGGCGCGGCGCCTAAGGTAAAGGCGGGTACTTACAGCAGCTTCAGCATCAAGAACAATATGTGAGCTTTTTCGCATATCTGCAAATATCATAAAAAAACACCAATCTTTGAAATCTATTTATATAATCCATTTTCTCAATACTGTAGTATGAAGATACAAAAACATGAAACCACGAGCTGAGGTATTATTATGAAAATTGATATGAGAAAATGGATGTATGAAATAGAAGAATCCGATGAAAGACTTGGAATGCCTATAATGACCTATCCGGGATTGGATCTTGTCAATAAGACCGTGCCGGATATGATAAGGAACGGGGAAGACCAGTTCCTCTGCATTCAGGCGCTGGCAGACAAATACCAGTCAATAGCTGCTGCAACGACCATGGATCTCTCCGTTGAAGCTGAAGCCTTCGGCAGTTCAATAAGGTTCTCCGCGACAGAGGTTCCGACAGTGACAGGCAGCATCATCGACGGAGAAGAAGCCGCGAAGGCGCTCAAAGTCCCTGAAATAGGCGAAGGCCGCACTTATACCTACATCAAGGCCGCTAAGCTGGCTGCAAAGAGTATAACCGGCAAACCCGTCTTCGGCGGAGAGATAGGGCCGTTTTCGATGGCGTGCAGGCTATTTGACATGACGGAACTTATGATACTGCTTTTTGATGAACCGGAAACAGTCCATACGGTACTTGAAAAAGCTGCGGCATTCCTGGTCGAATATGCGAAAGCGTTCAAACACGCCGGCGCAAACGGGATCATCATTGCAGAGCCCGCGGCAGGCCTTCTCTCTCCCGATCAGTGCACGGAATTTTCCTCGGTTTATGTAAAAAGGATAGTCGACGCCGTGCAGGACAAAAACTTCATAGTCATTCTGCATAATTGCGGCAACACCACCAAGCTTGTGCCATCGATGCTTTCGACCGGTGCATGGGGACTGCATTTCGGGAATGCCGTGGATATGACCGATATATTGCCGCAGATTCCGAACGACAGGATCGCCTTCGGAAACATCAGCCCTGCGGCAGTTTTCAAGAACGGCGCCGTCGAAGACGTCGAACGCGAGACGATGAACCTTCTGCAAAAAACCTCGCAATACAGGAATTTCGTTATTTCCTCGGGCTGCGACGTCCCCCCTGGAACTCCCGTCGAGAATATCAATGCCTTTTTTAATACATTGAAGCTATACAATGATACAAAGAGAGATTCAGAGAAACGCAGGGACGGTTCTTTTGTTTCATCTTCGCTGAACGGATAAAAGCTCGCGCAGCTTCAATATGTCTGCCCGACAGACTTCTTTGAGGCTTCGGTTGTAAATAACGCTGGCCGGATGATACAGGGGAAAAAGCAGGTATTCCTGCTCCCCTGTTTTTATTTTGGCGGGTTTTCCATGGATATCGCCAATATTTGCCGAAAAATCGCCCATCAACGCTCTCAGAGGTACGTTGCCAAGCGTTGCTATGCAACAGGGGCAGATCATTTCTATCTCGCTTAGCAGGTATGATCTGCTCGACAGTATCTCCTCCCGGGTAGCAGGCCGGTTAGACAATTTTCCGGTTTTGGGGTTCACCTTTGAAAGCCTGTATTTGATGGCATTGGTAATATAGATATTATCCCTGTTTATCCCGGCTAGTTCAAGAAATTCGTCGAGGTTTTTACCGGCAGGGCCCGAAAAGGGCCGGGACAGCTTGACTTCTTCCCGTCCGGGCGCTTCGCCGACCAATAACAGCTTCGGTTTCACCATGCCGCATCCGAATACGAATTCTCCGCCGGCGAACCTGTTTTCATACTCCTCATAAATAGCGGCGAGGTGTTTTCTTATCGATTGTTCCTGTATGTCCTGCATAATAGTGTTATCAGAATTAATCATCCGATCCTCTTAGCCTCGCGTTTTAATTCGTCCATTTTCAGCCTTACATTTTTTATGTCTTCGAACAGCAAAGCTTTTTTAGAGGTATCCCGCAGTAATGCTGCAGGATGAAACGTAGGCATTATCCAGAAACCCTTACGGTCAATCCACTGTCCTCTTATCTGAGTTATCCTCGCATTTTTGTCGACAATGTATTTCATTGCCGTAGATCCAAGGCAAACCATTATTTGCGGCCTTACCAACGCTACCTGATTTCTGAGCCACGGCAGGCAGCATTCCGCCTCGTCGTCCGTCGGTACACGGTTTTGCGGAGGACGGCATTTGACTATATTGCAAATATAGTATTCATCCTCTTTGAACATAAGCGCCGAAAGCAGCAGATCAAGCAACTGACCGGCAGCGCCCACGAACGGCCTGCCCTGCTTGTCCTCCTGTTCACCGGGGCCTTCCCCTATAAACATCAGCGGGGCAGTTCTCGATCCACGCTCAATAACGATATTGGTCCTGGTCTTTCCAAGGCCGCATTGCGTACATTCTCCACATTTTTCTTCAAACTCCGTCCAACCCAGCATACAGGATTAAGCCCCCCGAAGTTAACCTTACAAACTCTATTCTCTATATTGCCAGCCTGTAATAATCATAAGTCGCGATCGTATTGAAACCGCACGATTTGTACAGCGATAATGCGGTATCGTTGACACAGTCCACCTCGAGGCCGACATGCGTTGGTTTCCGGGACAGCGAAAGATTTACGGCTGCTGCAAGCGTGGCCCGCCCGTAGCCTTTGCCGCGGAATTCGGGCAAAACGCCGAAGCCATAGATCATGAGATCGTCATTTTCCCAGTTGAGCCTCAGCATTCCTATGTTCTTTCCGCCGAGTACCGATACATATATTTCGAGTGCGCCTGTGACCATTTCCATCATATATGACCTTGACTCGTCCTCGTCCATGCCGAAGCAGATGGAATTCAACTTCGTCAGCATATCCATATCGGAGGCGGCCGCCTTCCTGAGTTCTATCGGATATTTGACGTCTATCGGCTTCATACTGCCGGGCAGCTCCATCCTGTGTTCGGAATGATCGAAAACAGAGCCTGCCGACTTTGCAAACGAAGCGCCGGAAAGAGAATTTCTGTCGTTGATGAACAGCAGGCTTTTAACCGACCGCTTGCGGCATTCGAGCGCCGCATAAGCAAGCAGCTTTGAAAAAATACCGTTTCTCCGGCGGGATGGATGTACCATCCCGCTGATCTCAGCCTCAGGCATCCCGAAGTTGTAAATCGCAATATAGCCCAGAAGTTTCCCCGAATCGTCAAAATACAGGAAATCGTTGGTATTGCCGGGCTGCCTGCTTGTCAGTAAATCCCAGTTGAGTTTCAACTTGATCCCGTCGTTTTTGTTGCAGACCTTCTCCAGCCCCCTTATGGCCTCAAGGTCACTCACGCTTAAAGTCTGCCTGCCTTGGATAATCTCATTCATAAGTTATTTGGTCTCCATATGTTCTATTCCCTCGAAGGCCGATTTTGCCTCCGGTTTCGCCTCGCCGTGTTTTACGAGCATCATGAAGAAGAAAGCCAGCACCATGGATATGCTCGAGTATACGAAAAGGTATTTGTCCCCGATAATATCCTTTATGTACCCGAAAAGAATAGGGCTTATTATGGCAGCCATCATCGAAAAGAAATAATAGTATCCGGTATATTTGCCGATGCCCTTGTTCGAAGTCATTTCGACCACCATCGGGTAGGAATTGATGTTGATCAGCGCCCAGCTAATGCCGCCGATCGCCAGCAGTACAAACAGCATCATTTTGTTCGCGCCGGGTATGAAGTTTATCGACATGAATACAAGGAAAAGTATTGTTATACCTATCAATATCGTCCTCTTCCTCCCGATCTTCGTTGCAAGGAAGCCCGACGGAATCGAGAACAAAACCAGGAAAGCCGAGAAAACGGCCAGCATGAAGGAGGCTTGGCTTTTGTCTATGTGCAGTACGGCCTCGCCATATGTCGAAAAGAACGTTTCGACGGCATTGTAACCTGTGAACCAGAAGAATATTGCCAGCAGAAGCAATATCAGGCTCATCTTTTCTCCTGTCTGCACCGTAGCCGCGGTTTCACTCTCCGCAGCCGGTTTGTCGTCCTGTATCTCCTCAGGCTCATGGATAAGCAGGTACATCATTATGATCGTAAAGATCATTATTACCGAACCCACTGAGAATGGCAGAAATTCATTGATTTTGAACAGGAAGCCTCCGATCAGGAATGCGATCACCGCCCCGATACCGCCCATGAAATTGATAATACCATTTGCCTTGCTTCTGAGAGGCCTTGGTGTGAAATCAGGCATCAACGCTACCGTAGGCGCCCTGTAGATGCTCATGAAGAAATTCATGGCAATGACAGTTACCATGATCGTTACCAGACCCGTCCTCGCTACAGGGATAAGTATAAAAGCCAGAGCCGAAAGGGGTATCCCCACCAGAAGATACGGCATCCTTCTGCCATACCTTGTTTTTGTGCGGTCGCTCAGAGCTCCGAAGATCGGTAGAAAAACGACTGCGAATATATTGTCAATCGTCATCACCGAACCAACCGCAACTCCGGATAATCCAAGTTCCTTGAGGTAAAGCGGCATTGCAACGTTGTAAATGCCCCATACTATACTTACTGTAAAGAAACCCAGTCCTATCAGCATTGTCTGTTTGTAATTGAGTCTCATGATGCGCCTCCCATTTCTTTGATTATTTTCAAAGCAACATCGGGTACATTTGTTATTATGCCGTCCACTCCGGCTGCAGCCATTGCCTTTATATAGTCCGGCTGGTCGACCGTATAGGGGTTGACCATAATGCCGTTAAGTTTACAGCCCTTCATGACCTCCGGGACGATATTGTAAAACAGAGGGTGAATTGCGCAGGCGCCGAGTCTTTTTGCGTACTCCCACGGTTCGTATATGCCTGCCATGTAAAGGGGCGCAGTTCTTATTTCAGGGTTTATCCTCCTTATTTCCACAAGACTGTAGTGGTTGAATGAGGATATGATCGTGTGCCTGATACGGTCATATTTATGTAATGTATCGGCAACAGCCTGTTCGATCCCCGGATAAAAAATTGGGCCGTTCTTGATTTCAATGTCCAGAAGGCCGTCCCATCCCGAGATGAGCTCCAGAACCTCTTCCAACTCGGGTATCCTGGTATCCTTGAATTCGGGCGAGAACCAGGAACCAAAATCGAGTTCCCTGAGCTCGGCGAAGGTCTTTTTCTTTAACAGGCCATGGCCGTTGCTGGTCCTCTCAAGCTGTTCGTCGTGGGTAACCATAAGATGGCTGTCAGAACTCAGGTGCACATCCAGCTCGATACCCCCGGCGCCAAGCTGCAGCGCTTTCCTGAATGCCGGCATAGTATTCTCGGGAGCCATTTTCGACGCTCCCCTATGAGCAATGATCACAGGTTTAACGATATCGCCCAACCCCTTTCCATCTACGATCCGGTTTTTTTGCTTCAGTGTCAAAAGGGACATTCCTCGGCAACAAAGCCTCGCTTCCTACAGAGGTGTGTCCCCTTATATTATACCAGAAACTGAGAAGCAAACCATTCAGAAAACACATTATTGTTTGCGCCTGTCGATTTTATAGTGAAGAACGTATGCGTAGAGACAATAGGGCATGTTAATCAAGCAAGTCCAAAGCAAAATCACGTCCTGTTCGAGTGAGCACGGCTCACAGGCGAGGCACGTTTGATTTTGCACAGAACTTGATTTACATGCTCTTTGGCTTGAAGCATGTTCTCAATATAAAATCGACCTGCGCAATTTAACCAACGGCACATTTTTTCAGCCAGTACTTTTCTAATTTCTCAAGCTTATTATCGGGGCTGGTATCCTGCCTCCCCTTTTAACAAAATCATCGCTTGAAAATTTATTCAGGCTCATAACGGGACCTGTGCCCAGAAGCCCTCCGAATTCCACCACATCTCCCGCAACCTTGCCGGGAGCCGGTATTATTCTGACTGCGGTCGTTTTGTTGTTTACAACGCCTATCGCGGTTTCGTCGGCAATTATCGCAGAAATGGTCTCAGCCGAAGTATCGCCTGGAACGGCTATCATGTCGAGGCCAACCGAACAGACACATGTCATGGCTTCAAGCTTCTCTATGGACAATGCGCCCTTCTGGACCGCTTCGATCATACCCGCGTCTTCGCTTACCGGTATGAACGCCCCGCTCAGCCCGCCAACGCTCGAAGAGGCCATTATTCCGCCCTTCTTGACGGCGTCGTTGAGAAGTGCAAGCGCTGCAATGGTACCATGCGTACCGCACCTTTCGAGTCCCATCTCCTCAAGTATCTGCGCAACGCTGTCGCCTACGGCGGGAGTTGGAGCCAATGAAAGATCCACGATGCCGAAGGGCACGTCAAGGCGTCGTGATGCTTCCTGTGCTACGAGCTGTCCCATTCTGGTTATTTTGAAGGCGGTTTTCTTTATCACCTCTGCAACCGTGCTGAAATCAGCATCCCTGACCTTTTCGAGCGCACATTTTACAACGCCGGGGCCGCTTACGCCGACATTGATTTCGCAATCCGGTTCGCCTACCCCATGGAACGCTCCTGCCATAAACGGGTTATCCTCGGGTGCATTCGCAAACACAACAAGCTTTGCGCAGGCCATCCCGCCTTCATTTGCTGTCAGCCCGGCAGCCCGTTTTATGATTCTGCCCATCTGCCCCACGGCATCCATATTGATACCGGATTTCGTTGTGGCTACATTGACGGAGGAACATACCTTTTTAGTGCCGGCCAGCGCCTCCGGTATGGAATCTATCAGCTTCCTGTCGCCTGGCGTATAGCCCTTGTGCACCAATGCAGAAAAACCGCCGATAAAGTCGATTCCAAGCTCATCGGCTATTCTGTCCAGTGTATATGCGAACCTGACATAATCCTGGTCCGCACAGCTACCGGCTACGAGGGCTATCGGAGTCACCGCTATCCTCTTGTTGATTATCGGTATGCCGTATTCCTTTTCTATATCGCGGCCTACCTTAACGAGATCCTTGGCATAACCCATCACCTTATCGTAGATCTTTTGCCTGCAAACCTCGCCATCGGGGTGGCAGCAGTCCAGAAGAGATATCCCCATCGTGATCGTTCTGATATCGAGGTTCTCTTCATTGATCATTTTCAACGTCTCAAGTATTTCATATTTGGATAGCATTTTTATCTATAAGCCTCCTGTATTCATATCCTGTGCATAGAGTTGAATATATCCTCGTGCTGCAGCTTTACATACAACCCAAGATTTTTCCCCTCCGCCTCGAGCCTGTCCGACAGGACGCTGAAATCGACGCAGGACCTGCCTATATCCGTAAGCATCGTCATCGTAAAGATATCCTGCATGGTGGTCTGCGATATATCCAGTATGTTAACGTTGCATTCAGCCAAAATCGTGCTGATTGCCGCAATTATCCCGACCCTGTCCTTTCCCAACACCGTTACTACAGCCTTCATAGGAACACTCCTTTTAATGCGTTTTTAGGAATCGTTAAAATATAACTTCCGATAATCTTTTCCGGGGAACTCCACTAACCCGGCTGCATGGGCGAGCAGCATACGCAGTATGCGACCAGCCCGCTCCATTCCCCGTAAAAGAATCGGAATTAATATTTTAGCCGATCCTTAGCCAAACCATTGCTATATAAGAACTATATCAAACCGGCATGCAAAATTCAATGCGGCAGGAAAGTAAAAAACCATGAAGAGATGCATCCCGGCATCTTTTCATGGTTGTATGAATTACTGCAACACATCGATGACTATTCTGCGGTACAGACCTTTGCAGCTTCTTCGGCGGCGCTTGCCGCATCCGGAGTATAAATGTCAGCTCCGACCTGTTTGCAGAAAGCATCCGTTACCGGAGCTCCGCCAACCATAATGGTGATTTTACTTCTCATACCCGCGTCTTCGATCGCTTTGATAACGTTCTTTATCTCGGGCATTGTAGTGGTAAGCAGCGCTGAGCAGGCTATAATCTGCGCGTCCACTTCTTTTGCCTTTTCTACGAATTTATCCGCCGATACGTCTATACCGACGTCGTATACCTCGAGTCCCTTGCCTTCCATCATCATCCTTACGAGATTCTTGCCTATATCATGCAGGTCGCCTTTAACGGTGCCGAGCACAACTTTTCCCCTGGCCTTCGCGCCACTCGATATCAGCAGCGGTTTGAGCAGCGCGGAACCTGTATTCATAGCCCTTGCAGCTATCAGAACTTCAGGAACATATACTTCGTTGTTCTTGAATTTTCCTCCAATGATCGACATTCCTGCCAGAAGGCCCTCATCCAGAATGGTCTGTGCGTCCATGCCCTCGTCGATTGCCTTCTGTACCAGTTCCTTTACTACTTTCGCCTTTCCCTGCTGCAGATTGATAGATATGTCATCCAATATTCCCATATGAAACCTCCTGATTTGTATTATATTAAAATTATTGTTGTCCTCTTCTTTCCCTGAACTTTCCCGGGCTTATCCCCGTCTGACTCCTGAACACCTTCGTAAAATAGCTTTGATCCTCGTAGCCCACCAGGTTAGCCACATCGACGAGCGGTATCGTATTGTCGGACAGCAGCTTTTTGCTCATCTCTATCCTTATTTTGTTGATATAGCTATTGAAATTGCATTTCATTTCATCCTTGAATACCGCGCTGAAATACGTCGTGCTCAGATTCACGTTTGATGCGACTTCTTCAAGCGTAATCTTCTTCATATAATTTCTTTTTATATAATCGACAGCTTTGTATATAACGTCGATATGCTTTACATTTGTCAGGTTGAACACACAGTCCGTGAACCTCGCCATAATGTTCGAAAGCCAGAATGACAGCTCATCTACGGATTTAAAGTCATGTATCTGCGACAGATATTTATAGTTGAGACCAAATATCTGCTCGACGTCCGCGCCGCCTTCCAAGGCCGCCCTCGAAAGCAGAACGACCAGTTCAAGTATCCGAGCCTTGACTACTTCAAAATTTCCCCCGGTCGAGAAGAAAATATGCCCGAGTATCTCGTTCAGCACCTTCTGTGATCCGGCTTTATCTCCCAGCGAAATTAGTGAAAGCAGTTCCCGTTCTTTTTCGACCGGGTAATTTTCAGGTTGATCGCCGCCCATCGTCTTTATATAATGAATGTATTCCGATATCTCGGACTGCTGCTCCTGATAATCCCTGTCGTTTTGATACGCCGCGGCATTCTCTCCCGAAACATGCGAAGCAACTATGTACAGCAGTTCCGAAAGGTCGTTGACGCTTTCGGGTGTGATGATCGGCACTTTCTGAATGAGTTGCTTCAGTTCCCGCATAGTAGCTTCATCCAGGTGATTGTTTGCAAGCAGGTCGTCGAGCAGGAATTCGTCCGGTTCCATCATCATTACAGGGCCTCCGAGCATTGCCCCCTTCATTATACCATCCCTGGTTACGGGCGATACCCAATGCACAAGCCCCATATGGCAGAAAAATATATATTTTCCGCCGAACCTTTCAGCCTGGTAGCTGCCATACAGGTGAGCGTTCTGACAGCCCTGACCCTTGTGCTGCACGGCGCTGCAAAACGAACACGTTTTCCCGCCGCATGCCTCGATTACCGTATTGCCGGCGTCATCAATGACAATGCATCCAATCCCTGTCGAACGGCTGAAAACTTCTGCATCGCGCTTCGCCCGGTCATAATCGAAACCATAATCATTTGACTGCATCAGCTTTACTCACGCCCTCTTACTTAGGATATTACCATGCTAAAAAAAGATTATCAAATTTCGGCGGTTATGTATACTAAAATTTATACAGCAATAGACTCGTATATCCTTCATTGTATAATAACGATCTGATCACCTATTGTAAGAAATTATTATTTATATAAAATACTTATTATTCTTCGATCGAACCCTGGCAAAAAAGGACATTTCCGGTCGGCAAGCCAAACCGGAAACGTCCCTTCCGTCAAAATGTAATGAGAGGCGTATCAATAGGTTTTGACAATGACCATTTCTGCCTTGCCGCCCGAAGCATAGTCGATGTCGGTAAATATCGAAACATTTGCATACATTCCATCGGTCCTTAGCTGCGAGGCGTCGATGGCCCTTACGTTTCCATCCGGGCCGGCAAGATATATGAGCTTGTCGTCAGTGAACGTGTATGTCCGGCTGTTGACCCTGATCCTGTCCTTATCGACAGCCTGTATCATATTGGACTGGGTATCGGGATTCCTGACCTCGAGCAGATTGTTTACCGAGTTGCCGGATATGCTGACTCTTACTACCGAACCCGCGCTGATACCGTAATCATTTCCGACGGAAGTATAAGTATAATCCTTTCCATTGATTACAATTGTGAAAGTATATGCGGTGGAGTCGGTAGAGGTAGGGGTATTGGATCTGACCGTCTTAACGACGCCCATCTGATAGGATTTACCGGATACATTATCGAGAAGTATCAAATTTACGTCTTCAAAATCACCAGTTTTATTCAAAAACAGTGTTGTGCCCGACTGCAGCCTGCCCGAAGGCAGGTCCGACCAGCTCAGTATTTCGGCCTGCGCATCCAGCTGATCATCGTTGGACATGAAATTGTATATCTTCACGTTGCCTGCAATATCGTTGCCATAGATGTTGCCGCCGGAATATATCTTTCTTCTGTCCTTATTAATATTGACTTCTCCGGGCGTCGTATAATTCAATTCCTTCAGGGATACCGATTTATCCGAATTTTTTGTAAAGGCTGCAAGTTTTCCCTTAAGCGCAACAGGGCTCGTATTGCAGTCGAAGGTGTTGACCGAACCGTTCGACATCAGAAGCTTCACCGTATACTTCGTGATCCCGTAATCATTGCTGTCGACAGATTTGTAGCTGGTATAGTTCATGACGAACGCAAAGCTTGAATTGTCGGAATACAGGGCTTCCTGCATATCCACGACCTTACCGTCGCAGCCGAGCAGCAGAGTCACTCCGTCATCCAGGCTGAACGAATTGGCTCCGGTAAGCTTGGAAGTATTGAAGTTTTTGTCGAGTTCGTATGCCCTGCCGTCCACTTCGACCTTCGCCGGGGCGTTTTTATCGGGCAGGATGCCTGTAAGAGTTCCCGAGACCTTATTGTCAATTACAAGTACATATTTGTTTTTTCCGGATTTGTCCGACACCTGGTACAATATGTTGAAATCCTGAATATCACCCGGTTTTATGGCCTCGCCGCTGGTTACCGCAGCGGGGTCCGTGCTGTTGTCCACGGAATTTCTTACTATATTGAGTTTACCGCTCAGATCGATACCTCCAAGCTTTGAATTGACTACGTCGGCCTTGTAGTATACAACAGGCTTGCTGTAGATCGTATACATGCCGGCAGCTGTAAGACCGGAGGCTTCCGCCAGCGTCTTTGCCTCAGTCTGGGCGTTTGCCGCTTTTACATCCGTATCGAGCAGCACATCGAGCATCTGTGCCATTACGCCTCTTTGCACCCTGGAATCGGCTGTCAGCGAACCGTTGACCGCAAAGCCCAGCGCTTTCGCCTTCTCCATGTAATTCCTGGGCCATGTGCCGGGTATATCGGCGTCGGCATAACCGAGTACCCTGATCATGGCAGTAACGGCCTGGGCATATGTAATACCGTCATTCGGGTGGAATTTGCCGTCGGCGAGTCCCGCCATGTAGCCTTTGCTCAGGCAAAGATTGATATAACCGTTATTCTGGCCGTTTGCAGGCACATCGGAAAATATGGTCGAACCCTTCATCGAGTCTGCAGTATCACTGAGGCCTGCCGCCATTACGATCAGCTTGGCAAACTGCTCACGCGTCGTAACATCGTTCGGTTTGAAAGCATTATTCGCCGCATCGTCCATCAGACCGAGCGAAGTCACGCGCGCAACGGCTCCATAATACGGCGAGGTTTGCGGTACGTCGCTGCTTGCTGCCAGAGCCGTACCCGATAATGTAAATATTGAAAGGGCGATCAGTAAAGCCAGGAATTTTTTCATTGTGAAACCTCCCATGAATGTTTTTTAAGAAAATCAATAACGGTAAATCATTCAAACCTCAGAGCATCTATCGGGTTAAGGTTGGATGCCTTAACCGCGGGGAACATACCGAATGCCACACCCGTCAGCAGCGAGATACCGAACGACAGCGCCATCCAGAAGGATGAATAGGCTTCCGGGACAATGTTCAACCCGCCGAAAATGAATTTTATGATACAGACTCCGAACAATATGCCTGTCAGTCCCCCGAGACCCGTTATCATAACGGCTTCGATAAGGAACTGTATCAATATGTTCCTTTTCTTGGCTCCTATCGCCTTTCTGATACCGATCTCCCGGGTCCTTTCCGTTACTGATACAAGCATTATGTTCATGATTCCGATACCGCCGACGACCAGTGAGATCGCCGCGATACCTCCAAGCATCGCCATCATCATTCCGGTAACCTGGTCGAGCGTTTCGAGCATCTGCTCCGAATTAGTCACCCTGTAGGCATTTTCATCCTTGTAAATATCGAGCAGGAAGGCTTCTATTTTTTCCACCGCGCTGTCCATATCCGCCGTATCCTGGGTCATTACTGAAAAAGTTCTTATGGCGGTGTTTCTTCCAAGCCTCTGCGCCACCGTGACAGGTATTACAATAAAGTCATCCCTCGTATTGGACTGCCCTGATTCCATTTCTGTCAGCACGCCCACCACTGTAAATATACTGCCGTTAAGCTTGAGCTTCTGTCCGAGCGGATCCTGACCGGGGAAAAGCGTATTTACGACCGCGGTTCCTATAACTGCGACCTTTGACCTGTTGTTAAGATCACTGTCCATCAGGAACCTTCCCGATGAGACCGGCCTGTTGTTGATTTTTTCGTAGTCGGGCGACGTACCCATGACAGTGGTCGTGCTCATAGTCTTCGAGCCCATTTTGACCGTTACTCCGGAAACGCTCATCTGTGGCGCTACTCCGCTGATCGAACCGCTGTTTTCGTCGGCGAACGCCTTCATCTGATCATATGTGACGTTTCTATTGCTCCCCCTGCCCATTATGTTGACCTGGATCAGGTTGGTACCCATGCTCGAAATTGAGTCCGTTATGTTTTTTGTCGTGCCCTGTGCAAAGCCCACTGCGGCAATTACCGCTCCTACGCCGATGATGACGCCGAGCATCGTCAGAATCGAACGTCCCTTGTTCGACAATATACTTTTGACCGCCATCTTGAATGCTTCCATCAATCCCAATCAGCCCACCTCCCTGTCTTCGGACAACTGGCCGTCAATTATGCGCACAACTCTTCCTGCCTGCTCGGCAATGTGATTGTCATGGGTTATCAGTATTATCGTGTTTCCCTTATCGTGAAGGTCATGTATTATCTTCATTATTTCTGTGCCCGATTTCGAATCCAGGTTTCCGGTCGGTTCATCAGCCAGCAGTATGGGAGGATTGCTGACCAGTGCCCGTGCAATAGCCACCCTCTGCTGCTGACCTCCGGAAAGCTCGTTCGGGGTGTGTTTAATCCTATCTCCAAGGCCGACGGCCTCAAGCGCCTCTACCGACCTTCGGTATCTTTCCTTTTGACTGATACCCTGATATACAAGCGGCAGTTCGACATTTTCGACCGCATTCAATTTTTTCAGAAGATTGAAGCCCTGAAATATAAAACCTATTTTCATATTTCTTATGTCCGCCAGTTCATTGTCCCTCATATGGCTGATTTCCCTGTCGTCGAGCATATAACTGCCGGATGTCGCTACGTCAAGGCAGCCCAGTATGTTCATGAGGGTCGACTTGCCCGAACCGGAAGGGCCGACAACTGCTACGAATTCATGCTCCGCAACGTGGAGCGAAACGTCGGAAAGGGCATTTACGCTGGTTTCTCCCATCTTATATATCTTGAAAATATTTTTAAGTGTTATCATACAATCCTCCAGTCTGCGGTGTGGCAATCAATTTATCAACCCGGGAAAGCCTGCCTTGTTACCTGCATACCACCGCCCTGGAAGCTGCCGCCCGCGATACCGTTCCTGTTGAAGTTCTGCCTGCTGCCCGTATTCGCTGAAGAAGCGGTCGTCTTTGGCAGTACGACTACCTGTCCCTCCGATAAGCCGCCGACTATCTCGATATAAGTATCGTTACTGGTACCGGTCTGGACCTCGGTCAATACCGCGCCGCTGTAATAGGAGTTTGCATTTTGCCTGAAGGATCTGCCGGATGCGGTCATTGCCGCGCCCGGGGCTTTAGATCCGGAGGCCGTGCCTGAAGCGTTCGGTCCAAAAGCGGCTCCCGAAGTGTTTGCTCCTATTGCCGCTCCCGAGGTATTGGCTCCTATTGCCGCACCCGTGGTATTGGCTCCTATTGCCGCGCCGCTGGTATTCCAACCCCTGAATGGACGCCTGATGCCCGAGCCGCTTGTCGATCCTGTTCCGTTACGCCAATTTTGACCATTACCTCCCCTTTGGGTATTCTGGCTGGATTGCCCTGATTGGGCGGATTGCCCTGATTGGCCGTTCTGCAAACTCTGGCCGGGCGGATTTCCCTGGCCGGGTGGATTTCCCTGACCGAATGTATTTCCCTGACCGAATGTATTTCCCTGACCGAATTGATTTTTGGGATTAGTCTGTTCATTCTGGCCGGCGCCCGTACCTTTAACATATACGAAGCTTCTGCCTCCGATTTCAGTTACCGCCTCCAGAGGTACCATCAGAACGTTCTGTTTATTGCTTACAAGTATTTCGGCATCTATGTTCATACCGGTCTTGAGCTTGCCGGCGGCGATATCATCGACAGCTACCGTTACCGGATAAGTAGTGACTCCGTTACTTGTGTCGCCCTCCATCGCAATTTTGGTCACTTTTCCTGTTAGCGGAGCCCTTTTTGTATCGCTCAGCGCTTCTGCCGTTATATTTACATCCTGGTCTATCGCGATTTTTGATATGTCAAGCTCATCGATCGAAATGGAGAACTGCAGATGGTTCATGTCGGAAACAACAGCGAGCAGCTCGCCCTGTTTTACCGTATCGCCTTCATTTGCTGTCCCCACACTCGTCACCGTACCGTCAAACGGAGCCGTGATCGTATAATAATCGAGCTGCTTTTGCTGTATTTCCAGCTGTGACTTCAGACTTTCCATTTTTATATCGTTAGTGGATGAAGTAAGAACCAGATCCTCATTTTCGAGTTTTATTAACAAATCTCCCGAATTGACGAACTCATTCTCTCTCACATTTATGCTAGTAACGGTTCCTCCGGCGTCGCTTCTCAGCGCCTTTTTATTTTTATATGTAAGGCTCCCGCTTTCGACACTGTCCAGAACGTTTCCGCCCGTCTTTAGTTCCGCGGTCGCCTTCATGCCTTCATTCAGCGAACCGGGATTCTTTATGGAGATATCAACGTTGTACAACTCCCCGCCGGACGCGGTAGTATAAGGCTTGCTGCTCCTGTACGAAACTGTGCCCTCCACAGAAAGCATAAGATCGGGAATATACACTGTGGCTTTCTGACCTACCGCTATATTTTCAGCCGCCGTACCGCTAAAAGGCAGCGTAACGATGAGCGATGAAACATCGGTTATTGTCATCAGCACGCCGCCTTTGTTAACGCTGTCGCCATCCTTCACACCGATGCCGGTCACCTGCCCGCTGAAAGGTGCATTTATAGTCAGTCCGCTTACATTGTCGGCAGTGCTGTCAAGCGTCAACTGCATCTGAGCTATCTGATTCTGCGAATTCTCAATATTCATAAGCGCATCGGTATTGTCGAGTACGAACAATACATCGCCCTTTTTGACCTGATCACCTTCCTTGCAGTTTATCTGCTGCAGCGTCGCAGTTACTTTCGGCGACAGTTCACTCCTGTTTGCCGATTCGACCGGTGCTGACCCCGCAATACTGTCAACAAGCAGACCTCTTGTTACTTTTGCTGTCCTTTGCTCGACAGCATTATTTGTGTTCTGTTTCCTGATCCGCAGAAATATAAATACGCCTCCGACGACAATTATGCCCGCAAGGCAAATTGCAATTACTTTGAAGGACTTTCCCCTGAAAAAACCGATCCGGTTGATACCGGGTGTCACTGTGCCCATTCAGCTACCTCCCAAAAGCTTTTTCTTAAATTCTTGCATGAAAAGCTTAAACTTTCCTTAAATATTGGTAGCAAACTGGGAATAAGCGGGCATTAAATTGTAAATTTTCTGTAAACAAAAGACCTGCGCTCAAAAAGCGAAGTGATCCTTGATGAGAGCCCTGGTTTTACTACGGTCATATATGTAGTACCAGACTCCGCCTATGACCCTGCTGTCACCCGGAATAACAACGGCTTCAACTTCGCTGTCCCTGATTCTCGAGATATCGGTAATGTAATAGGAAACATCATCCATGGTTATGTTGGTATTCATATAACGGCCGAGTATACCGAAAATTTCGTCCACCTTTGAAATGTATCTGAGTTTCAGTTTCTGATCTATAAATGCATTGAGGAAATCCTGCTGCATTTTGATCCTTCCGATGTCTCCTTCCAGGTATCCCTGCCCTTTTAGATTGCCTTTCCTGTATCGTACGAGCTGCTCCGCTTTTCTGCCGTTCAACACCTGCAGCCCTTTCTTCAGATGTATGTGGAGATCTTGCGTTGGATCGTCATAATTCATCCGGAAGGGAACATAGAATTTTACGCCGTCGAATGTGTCGATTATTTTTCTGAAGCCCTCAAAATCCAACGTAATGTAGTAATGTATGGGAAGCCCCGTGATCTGCGATATTTTTCTGGCAACCAGCCTTTCTCCGCCTTTCGAATAGACCGCGTTTATCTTGCAGTAGCTGCCGTTCACTACTACCCTGGTATCACGTGCAACCGATAAAAGATTTATCTTCGGAGCAGCAGGGTCATATTGGAATAAAAGTATCACATCACACCGCGTCTTATCTCTGTCCAACCCAAGCACCATCAGATTGACAGGTTCCTGATCTTCGCTCCTGCTGTTGCCGGAAGTATCATATTCTGTATTTTCAGTACATTCATCCTGCAGATATTGTCCCGAAGAGTCCAGTCCGCTTGACAATTGGCTCTTCATATCCAGATCCGGCCGTATCGGCTCCGAAATGTCACTGATCGGCACGGGCGACGGCCTTTGTCTGATGGTCCGGGGATACAACAGCATATACAGACCGTTGGCAAACATGGCAATCAGCAGTGCGGCACAGATGTAAAAAAGCAACCCGGTCCTCTTCATAATTTACCTCAAGGCAACGCAACATATAACGATTTATTTAGTATATGCCCGGGCGCTTTTTTCATTCAGGCCATGAAACACAGATGAAATGAAACGCAGGTGGAACACAGGGACGTTCTTTTGTTTCGCTGTCTGAGAATCTCCAAGCGATAGGATATTATTGTAATAGCTTATGTTTACTTTCATCCTGCAATTATGTTTCGTAGAATGCTTATTACACGTGTGGACATTTATTCAAAAGTTTATATATCAATTGTTTGACTATATGAGAAATTATTGATACCATGTTGCATATCAGTAAGAAAGTGGAAACCGAAGATTGCTTGTATTTGTGGGGATATAGAAATGCCGACTTTGAAAAAGATTAAAGATACGATGAAAAAACAAAAAATCGGCGATGGAATTATGGAGCAGATGGACTTCGAAGCCGACTGCAACAATCCGATCAATATTATTACTTTGATTGACAAAATGGACGAGTTGCTGACGAAGGAGCAATGTCTTTCGATTATGGAAAAACAGGGCTGTTGCAAGGGAGGTCAGCGTGACAAAGTCTGCAAGGCATTTGCCAAAGAACACGCGGGTAAAACTCTTTCTGAAAAACTTGCGTTAATCTCAAGTATCCAATATATGATGTCGCCCCGCCTAAATGATGATGGTACATTTACAATTACATTCGGCGACCACCAAAATGGTGTTCACACAGGCAAGCACACCTGTTCCTGTGGTTCGATCAAAAAGTTGAAACAGCCGTTTTCCATTTCGCCTACATACTGCGGTTGTTGTGCGGGGCACTTTTTGTACCACTATCAAAACGCGTTGGGGGTAAAACTGAAGTTGAAAGAAATCAATTCATCGCCACTCAATACAAATGGTGAGAAGCCCTGTAAGTTTACTTTTGAAGTTATTAATTGATACAGTGGCATTAATTATGATATCTGCATGGTATGTGGTTACGGGAGGAACAAATGAAGTATCAAGCAATTATCTTTGATGTCAGCGACACATTAGTGGAATATACTCCTAATTGGGCGCAGGTGTTTGGCGATAAAATACGTTCATTGGGAATTGACGTTTCTGAAGAAATGACCTGGAAAATCAATAATGCAGTATATTGGGCAAATGGGAAACAAACCAGGAGAGAGCAAAATGGCGCACCCCGCGCAACTGAAGATGAGTTGATCAGAATGATGGATGAAGCGGCGTTATCATGTGCGGATTGTCCAATCGAATTGAAAGAAACGTATTTACAGATCATGTCCCGTATTCCAATGCCAAAGCAAAAAATGACTGTTATTTGCGGTGTATTTAATTTATTGAATACTTTACGAGGGAGATATAGATTAGCAATTGTATCCAATCATTACAAATGGCTCATAGATTATTTAAAAGATATTAAGCTTTATGACTATTTTGAATCAATTATAGTTTCGGAAGTTGTTGGAGTAGAAAAACCCGATGTACGAATTATGGAACTTGCATTAAATGAACTCGGTTTACGGCCTGATAGATGTCTGTATGTTGGGGATCATCCGCTGGATGTGTTGTGTGCCAAGCAAGCAGGAATGGATTGTGCATGGATCGCACGAAAAGGGGCTAAATTACATGAATCCATTCCATTCAGTGAAGATTATAAAATCAGCAAAGTTACGCAATTACTGGATATACTATAGCCATCCCTCAGTAAATGAATAATTTCAGAAATTTTTCTTCATAATCTTTATAAAATCCGAATAATACGGAGCAGGGGCCTTTGGATCGCATGCAGCTTCATACCGCATCCACACACAGCCGCTACCCCGTCTTTATTCGTACCGGATATCAAGTCTTCGTATCCGAGTTGATGCCGGTGCAATCAACACCGGCAATATCGAGTACCTACTGAATTTTTACAGTTTCAGCCTGGTTTTGAAGCGTTCTACCGCCCTTTCGGTATTTTCCCTGCTTCCGAAGGCGGTAAGCCTGAAATAGCCCTGACCGCTGGGCCCGAATCCGGAGCCGGGGGTCCCCAGTATATTTGCCTCATTGAGAAGCTTGTCGAAGAATGCCCATGAATCCATGCCATTAGGCGTCTTCAGCCAGATATACGGTGCGTTGACTCCGCCGTAAACCTGGAGGCCTAGTTCCTGCAGGCCTTTGCGGATTATGGAGGCGTTATTCATGTAATAATCGATGACCGCCCTGGTCTGCTTCTTTCCTTCATTGCTGTATATTGCCTCCGCGGCTCTTTGGATGACGTAGGCCACGCCGTTGAATTTGGTGGTCTGTCTTCTGTACCAGAGCTTGTTCAGCGAAACCGGTTCGCCCTTTGCACTCTTGGCCATCAGCGCTTTCGGTATGACCGTAAACGCGCAGCGTGTTCCTGTAAACCCTGCTGTCTTGGAAAAGCTTCTGAATTCTATAGCTACTTCCTTAGCGCCTTCTACTTCAAAGATGCTGTGCGGTACGTCTGGTTCGCTGATGTAAGCTTCGTAGGCGGCATCGTATAGTATGATGCTCCCGCTGGCCTTTGCATAATCCACCCACTTTTTGAGCTGTGCCTTGGATAGCGTTGTGCCTGTGGGATTATTCGGGTAGCAGAGGTATATCATGTCGACCTTCTGTTTGGGAAGCTCGGGTGAGAAATTGTTCTCCGCCGTGCACGGCATGTATACGACTTTGCTGAAACGCCCGCTGGCGCTGTCGTATTCTCCGGCCCTTCCGGCCATGATGTTGCTGTCAAGATAGACGGGATATACCGGGTCGGTCAGCGCGATGATGTTATCCGCCCCAAATATCTCCTGAATATTGCCCGTGTCGCTCTTTGCACCGTCGCTTATAAACACTTCATCGATATCTATCGATACGCCCCTGGGCTTGTAATCATTTTCTATAATCGCCTTGATAAGGAATTCGTAGCCGTAACCATCCGGTCCATAACCTCTGAAGGTACTTTCGGCGCCCATTTCATCAACGGCCTTGTGAAGGCCCTTTATTACTTCCGGCTGTAAAGGCTGTGTGACATCTCCTATTCCGAGCTTTATGACGTCGGCGCCTGGATTCGCTTTCATGTAACTGTCCCTTCTTTTTGCGACCTCCGCAAAAAGATAATTCCCGGGCAATTTTAAGTAATTTTCATTTACAAATGCCATAACATTTAGTCTCCTTCACTTGTGCTTGCTATATTTTTGACGGGGCAGTAAACCTTTCACCATACCGTCTGCATTTTTTGCAGGATTTAATGCATTTATATTTCAACTTCACCGTCGAATATAGTGACTGCGGGTCCGGTCATATAAACATGGTTATCCTCCCCGCTCCATTCGATCATAAGCTCGCCGCCCAATAGCCTGACCGTAACATTCCTTTCGCATAAACCGTTGAGAACTGACGCAACGGCAACAGCACAAGCTCCCGTGCCGCAGGCAAGAGTTTCTCCCGCGCCTCTTTCCCATACTCTCATTTTCAAAGTCTTTCTGTCAAGTACCTCGACAAATTCACTGTTGATCCTTTTGGGATAAAGCTCGTTAACTTCCATCAAGGGCCCGTAAACCTCCAGCGGGAAGCTCTCGACGTTGTCGACGTACGATATGGCATGGGGATTGCCCATGGAGACGCAGGTCACTTCGAACGTCCTATCCTTTATCGCAACAGGCTCCGCAACGAACCGCGGCTTGGCACTTTTAACCGGTATGTCCGCCGGCGCGAGGACGGGCTCGCCCATGTCTATCCTTACAAGCGACACCTTTCCGTCGGTCACTGTAAATTCGAGCACCTTGATCCCCGCAAGCGTTTCAAGCGTGATCCTTTTACTATCCGTCAACCTGTGATCATAAACATATTTTCCGACGCACCTGCTTCCGTTCCCGCACATTTCTGCTTCGGACCCGTCCGAGTTGAACATCCTCATCCTGAAGTCCGCAACCTTTGAGGGCATTATAAGTATCAAACCATCGGAGCCAATGCCGAAATGCCTGTCGCTCAAGCGTTTTGCGAGCTCTGAAGGATTTTTCGGGCAATCGTCCATGCAGTTGACGTATATATAATCGTTACCCAGTCCCTGCATTTTTGTGAATTTCAATGTCCCCATTTTTGCAACCTCCGACATGAAATCTTGCAAATATTATAACATAAATTTACCGTATAACAACTCTTATTTGTAAATTATCCCGCTATTATACATTACGTTTGTTTATCTTTATTGTGATCACTCTGTGTATTATATATAATGGTATGGAAAATACTACTTTCTGAATGGAGTGATGGTTTTGGGCGAAGTAATCATTACAAAAACCGAATATAAAGGCTGGAAAAACTGTATCGAGATCTCGAACGGTATAGTCGATCTTATTGCAACGACCGATGTAGGGCCAAGGATAATTCGTTACGGCTTTGCGGGGAAGGAAAATGAATTCGTCGAATTCGAGGAGCACCTCGGCCTGACGGGCGGAGAGGATTACAGGATATGCGGCGGCCACAGGCTCTGGCACAGTCCCGAGCATCCAGTCCGCACATACCAGCCCGACAACACCAAGGTCGGCTGGAGGAAGAAAAAATACGGTATCGTTCTCACCCAGGACGTCGAACCCGCGACGATGATCAGAAAGGAAATGGAAGTTTTATTGGATCCTGACGGTACGAGCGTAATGGTGCAGCATAAGCTTACCAATACCGGCATGTGGGATGTGGAGCTCTCTGCCTGGGCAATTTCGATGATGGCTGCGGGAGGAGTAAGCGTCATCCCTCTCAACACACGCGAGACAGGCTTGCTGCCCAACGGAAACATCTCACTCTGGCCATATACTAAAATGAACGATAAACGCGTTCACTGGGGCGAGAAGTATGTTATACTGTCCCAGAGCGAAAAAGCGGCTTCGTCATTCAAGATCGGACTTCCGAATGAATCCGGCTGGTCTGCCTACGCAAACCACGGCCACCTTTTTGTGCTCAAGTTCGAACATGAAGCCGAAATGGAATATCCAGACAACAATTGCTCGTATGAGACCTACACGAACGCCAGGTTCCTGGAAATGGAATCCTTGAGTCCGTTTTCACTGCTCGGACCGGAAGAGACCGTGATCCATACCGAAAACTGGTCTCTTTATGATAATGTTGACAAACCAAAAAGCGAAAAGGATATAGAAACGGACATTATCCCGTTGATTTCGAAATAGGAGACCCATGAGCATTCATTTGAGCGATAGCGCAGTAATGGAAAAAATCAGAAAGACCAAATATCTCTCCAGGTACCTCACACCCGAGACCATGGGGCAGATAATACGCTATCTCGTGACGGGATTCAGCAGCGCGGCCATTGAGTTCACGCTGCTTTACATTTTCAAGGACGTGGCCCGCCAGACTGTTGTCGTGTCGAACACGATCGCCTTGTCCATTGTCTTCTGGTTCAATTTCCTGATGAACAGGCTCTGGTCGTTCAAGTCGAAAATGAAGCTAAGCCGGCAGCTCCCCATGTATCTGGTGCTGTACCTTGTCAACCTTGGCGCATCAGACCTCATAATGTACCTGCTGACCGGCTGGCTGTCCATGCAGTACTTGCTTGCAAAGGTTTTCGCAATAGGTGCGGTGGTCAGTTGGAACTTCATCATATACAAAAAGGTGATTTATAAATAACATGCCAGTGAGAGGTGCGACAGGGGAGGTGCGACAGGGGACGGTTCTTTGTCGCAGTATCATGCCCTGAATATCAAATCTTTACTAATACCCAATATTCTCGATAACTGTCTCACCGATGCACCTGTTTTTTCTCTTATCTCTCGAAGCATCATTTTACGAAGAGCCTTATCCTTGCAATCGCTAATCTCATAAGCTTTATGTCCATATTTATAAAGTATCACATTAATTATTTCATTGATTTCTGAATCACTAAATATTTTGTCTTTTGTATGTATTTCTTCTTCACAATCAATGAAGGAACCTTCACTAAACTCATTAGTGTACTCAATAAATTGTTTAATTGAATTTTCCTTGTTACTTGGAAATAGACCCAGGAATTGCTCTTTTTCTATAAGATCATTGTTTGAAGCATGATCACTTACATATATGTTGTAACTGCTCCATTTGTATTCACCGGGTCTCTTCACCAAGCCTGCCTTTACAGGGTTATTGTGAATATACCTAACTGCAGAAAGCAGATAAGAATCCTTGTCTATTACTTCACTTTTAAATCTGTCTTGAAATAAATGTCCTATCCTCGCATACTTATGATTGAAATAGTAAGCGTAACTGACTCCAATCCGTTTCATTATCCTTGATATCCTGTCTTTACCTTCGGCCAGCAGCAAATGAACATGATTATCCATAAGACAGTAAGCATAAAGATAATAGTTACCTTTTCCCTTCATCCTCTCAAGGGTATACAGAAACCTGTTCTTATCGTCTTCGTCAATAAATATATCCTTTCTTTCATTTCCTCTTAGGATTACATGGTATATACCACTTGCACTTTTTTTCCGCTGGTACCTCGGCATGTACAGAATCATCCTCATCTATTGTTTTCTTTATTTTACCATAATAGGTTAAGTATGACAATGATAAGTGCGACAAGAGAACCGTCCCCTGTCGCACCACATTATTCCTTTACTTTTAAAGGCCGCATCATTTCGTTGTCCTCATGGTCCAGGATGTGGCAGTGCCAGACATAACCTGGGCCTGCCGCCGGGTCGAACGGATAGAAATTCATACCTGGTTCCGAGGCTTCAACGGGAATATCCTGGGGTGCGAAACGTACCCGTATACGGGTGACCTGGTTGGGGTCCATCCTGACGGTATCCTTCCACCCCCTCTCATTTCCGGGCGGTTCGACAGGATCGCCCACCAGATACGGCTTTACAGGCAATACAGTGGTCGGATGGTTCAGCGGCGGGCTGCCGTTTATTTTTTCCCATTTCTTCCTATATGCCTCCGTATCAAAATCCTGGCGGTTATACACCTGGAATTGGACAAGATGCAAATGAATCGGATGTGAATCCATTGTAAGATTAACTATTACCCATTCCTCCGTGGATCCGACCCTTGGGAGCTCGGAGACCGTGGATTCCCATTTTTGCCCATTCAGAAGAACCAGTACCGGCCCGTTGGGCCCTTGAACCTCATTCAAAGTCAGAATCCTCCGGGGGGAGTCCGGTATAATATCCGGGATAATGTTGAGCTTGTCGGGCAGTTTTTGTGGTTTGACCGGCGCAGGGGCATTTACAGGGACTTTGAACTGCATGATTTTTCCTACGGTATTCCGGTCGGGCGGGTCTCCGTCAGGGAACGGGGCATTGGCATCATTGAGAAGGATTATTGAAGTTCCCGGGGCTAAACCTGAGAAATCCACCAGGACATCGGCCCGCTCGGCCGGAGACAAAAGAATTGAGTCAAGCTCTACCGGCTTCGGCAGATATCCTCCGTCGCTTCCGATTTGTACGAATTTCATTCCATTTGAAAGCTTCATATTATAGAAACGGGCATTCGAACCGTTCAAAAACCTGAATCTATACTGGCGCGGCTCTACGTCAAGGTTCGGCCATACCCTGCCGTTTACCATTACGGTATTGCCGAAGAATTCAGGCTGCCAATAGGGGTGGATTTCCGGATTTACACCGACATTGTTGAACGCAAGAGAGCCGTCTGTTTTGAACGATCTATCCTGGATTGCCATCGGTATCTCATATTTGCCGCAAGGCAGGATAGCCTTTGTGGGATCAGGTCTGTTACGCTTTTTGCTTCCATGATTTCGCAGCAGATAAAATCCGGCCAGCCCGGCATACACGTTCAGCCGGGTAATACCGAGGGTATGGTCATGGTACCAAAGGGTAGTCGGCTTCTGCATATTGGGATATTTGAAAATGGAGGTTGTAAAGGCGGGACCCTTTTTACGGTCATATGTGAACCAGGCGTCAGGATGCCCGTCGGAAATGGAGGAGTGTTCGCCTCCATGCAGGTGCGTCACAACGGGGACCTGTTTTTGTGCGTCGTGAAATCCGGGAGGGAAGGGTGGCCATGGCTTGGGCGGATCCATAGGCATGTTGCTGGGATTTGCCCAGTGCAAGGTTGGATCTACAGCAAACAGGTGCGGACCAGTCAATCGGTTTATCCATTTTACAATAACGGGTATGCCTCTGACGGCTTCAAAGGTTGGTCCCGGTATACTCCTGAAGTGCCTTGTCCGGCCGGTTTGAGGATCAGTGACAAATCCGCCGTATCCCCAGACCTTCGTTTTGGGGAAGCCGTCAGGAAGTATTTGCTGCTGGAACTCACTAATGTCTACATAATAATAATGTATCTTTCCTCCTTTAAATCTAACTTTAATCGGTTTATAAACAGGAGGAACGATCAGCGGGCTGACAAATTTCGGTATGGCCGAAGGGGCCAGAGCGGCTGCCTGAGTAGTCGCTTGAACGGTTGGATCTGCTTGCCGCCTGTTCTTGTTCTTGTACTGTATATGGTTGATGCTTCTAAATACGTTACTGTAAACTCTTCGGATGAGATTTTCAAACATATATTCACTTCCTCATAATAGTCGGTGATACATATTATGTAAACAAACCCAAAGTGGTTCACATAAGAACATAGAAATGACTGAAGGCTTTCCTTAACCTGCAGGGCTATTAGGTCGGAAGATGGTAATAAGGCCAATGAATATTGCTATTCTGGAAAAAGAGAGGAAATTGGATTAATCAAGAAGGCCCATGAATTGTTCTTTTTCTATAAGGTCATTGTTTGAGACATGATCACTTACATATATTTTGTATCGCCTTCGTCAATGAATATGTCATCTCTTTCACTTCCGATTGGCATTACAAGGTATGTACTGCTTGCACTTTGTTTCCGCTGGTATCTCGGCATATACAGAATCATCCTTGTCTCACTTCTTATTTATTTTACCGTACGGAATGAGTGCGACAAGAGAGCGCGACAAGAGAACCGTCCCCTGTCGCACTGCCCTTTCACACCCGTTATTGCTATTTCAGCTTGTCGAACGACCGCACCGTCATAAGGATGGCGGCTTCTCTGGTGGCCATGCCGTACCCTTGCGCCTCCTGCTTGGTTGTGGTCGCTTTCGGCATAAAGTTTCCTTTTGAATCCCCGTTTACGATACCGATTTTTGACATATATTTGGCTGAATCCGCCGCCCATTTTGAAATATATTTCTGATCCGGGAAGTCTTTTACGCCCTCTATGCTGTAATCGCCGTTCGGATTGATTGCTTTGATTGCACGGAAAAGCATCGCGGCACATTGCTCCCGGTTAATTAATTTTTTCGGTTCAAAGGTAGTAGCGGAGGTACCGTCTGTTATCTTCAGTTTGAAAGCTTTCAGAATCCGCGGGTTTGTAGTGTCCCTAAACGGATTGGGAGTCACAGGTTCACTTACCTTCCCTGTTACCTTTTCATAGAGCAGTACCGAAAGCTCTGCAAATTCCTCACGGCTAATGGGCTTTGTCATATCTGCGCCCTTGAGGATATCCGGTATTAATCCTGCATCAGCTGCCTTCTGCAGTTCCGGAGTCGCCCAGGCGCTGGATGTGCTCCAGTATGCGGGGTTCCCAACAGAAGCGGTATTGGAATAATTGGAGTAAATATTGTAGTCCAGCATACCGTCCGTGTACCCCCATAATGCTTCAAAACGGGCACGGAAACTATAAGTTTCAGCCTTGATATCTATATCCTCAAATTTTGTTGAGCTGTCAAAGGGCCGATATTCAAAATAACCATGTCCCGGATAGTCAAGAACGTAGTCGGATGTGCTCCAATATATGGAGGGGCCTTCGTTCCAATCATATTTTCCGTATTTGTATTCAAAATTAATAATTATATCATTACAATATTTTCCATTGAAACATTCCGGGTTTTCATTAATTTTTGCAGCCAGGCTTTGAACGCTTTTGGGAATATCGACCTTAATCTCAAAGTAGGGCAAACCATCAGCATCTTTGGCTAATTCTGCAGTCAAATTGACGGGTGTTTCCAGTTTAAAAGGAGCATCCTCTGCAAATACATTCAAAGGCAACATGCCAATAACCAATATAAAGATCACGAAAATGGCCGCTATTTTACATTTCATATTGCTTTCTCCTCTACCTTTTTTACCATTATTTCCAGTATAAGCAGAAAAGCAATTATCTTTTATGAATAATTGCTTTGGATTGCTTTGAATTGTTTCATATAGTTGCTGTTTTATGACAACTCGTATTTTTAGTCAAAGTTGGAGATATAACTTTTTATATTCACCAGGCGAATGACCGGTAATTTTTTTGAAAGTGCTTGAAAAGTGAGGCAGGCTTACAAAACCGCAAAGTAATGCCGTTTCTGTCACGGAATAATTCCCTGAACGCAAAATCTCTTCCGCCTTCCCTATCCGAACCTTTAAAAGGTATTGATGGGGTGAAACCCCGGTTTTTTCTCTGAAAATCCGTATGAAATGGAACGGAGACAGGTTTATCTCATTACATATGTCCTCAATAGTAATATTGGCATTAAAAAACGTGTGTATGTAATCGGTGGACACAGCGACATAAACATCCGCATCTGGGTAATTTTCAGGATATTTCTTTAGATTCGTTTTGAATTCACGTAAAAGCAAAGTAACAATTTGAATGCAAATACTGTCCAACATCATCGGGAGTCTGTCCCGACGTCCGATCTCCTTGACAAGGGCGCCGATTGCCTGTATTAACTCGCCTGAATAGGGGTTTTGCAACTTCAAAAACCGGATTGAACCGGAATGATCCATCTGTTCGGCGATCCTATTTACCAGTTCCGGCTTTATAAGGAGTGAAATATATTGTTTTTTTGTACCTTCTTCTATAGAAAGTATGGTATCCCCGGGGTTGAAAGCAATAATTTTTTTGATGTCAAAGCATTGTAGTTTGCCGTTTACATAAGTATCCGGCGGAGGAACGGACGAAATTATCACGTGAAAATCATCAGAGTGCATAAGTTTCCCGGTAACAAAGGATTCTGGCTTAAAAAGCGCTATGTCGTTGTACATATGCTTTTCAGCCTTCTGCATAATTTCTTCTGGGATCTGGCTTACAAATCCGGCATACCTATCCATTCATCACCTGCTTTCAACCGATTCAAAATAATTTCGGTAAAACGCCGAAAAAGCCTTGCGACGCAAGGCTTTTCAGACGAATTGTGGTGGAGGGGGATGGATTCGAACCATCGAAGTCAGAGACAACAGATTTACAGTCTGCCCCCTTTGGCCGCTCGGGAACCCCTCCGTATCATGCATCCGGCTTTTTTCAACCGACGCATGTTATATATTACATTACACCCTATAGCTTTGTCAAGTATATTCCGTGTTATTTGTCGCCGGCTTACCGTAATAAAAATCGTTTGTCGCCGGATATTTACTTTATTCGTTTATGAGAACTCTATCCGGGCGGTTTCCTTGAAGCTATCCCCCCTTATTTCAGCAGCGGCTGTATTATCAGTGTCCTGAGTGTTTTCGACCGGCAATGCGACAATGAATGTACTTCCTATGCCTTCTATGCTTTCAAGAGTGATCTCGCCTTGCATGGAAGTCACCAGCTGCTTTACAAGAGAAAGGCCTATTCCCGCGCCTTCCGACGGACGCGTAAGATCACTGCTGACCTGACTGTAACGTTTGAAAAGTTCCTTCTGCTTTTCGGGTGGGATACCAACTCCTTCGTCACGTACTTTCAAATAGACTTTTCCGTTTTTTGAGGATATTCCGACATAGATAGACTTGCCCCGCGGTGTGAATTTGACCGCATTCGAAAGCAGATTGAGCAGTATTCGTTCATATTTGGTCTGGTCGAGAACAGCATAAATTGTTTTGCCGTGTGATGTAAAATGTATTTCAAGGCCCTTTTGCCTGGCGTAAACTATTACCGAATCCACGATACTCTTTGTCAGCAAAACAACCTCGGTTTTTACGCTGTAAGCCTTCAAAAACCCCGCTTCAGCCCTGTTCAGATCCAGTATGTTGTTCATCAGCCTCAAAAGTCTGTATGAATTCTGCCTGATACTGTTCAGGTATTTTTCGGCCTTCTGGGGCAGCTCGTTACCACAGGTAAATTCCAGAGCCTGGATAGCCGAATTGATAACTGTCAAAGGCGTCCTGAATTCATGCGATATGAACGAAAGGAATGCTTCGTTTTCCTGCATTTTCATCTTCAGTACATCCGCTCTGTATCTTTCAGCCTCCAGCTCCTGATCGAGCTGCTTCTTTTGCTCCACTATCGTCAGAAAGTTCCTCACCCTGTCCGTCGCGTCCCTGCAGTTCATGATATGGAGGTACGGCCGTCCAGTTTTATCGGAAAGAGAAGTTCCGGTGATAGTCAGATACCTCGTATCACCGCTTCGTTCCATCATTATATCATCTTTGATATTGCTCTCACCATTAAACATCCTGCTGAGAGGCATTCTTTCGTATGTGAGCCTCTCACCCTGTACGTCGTAAAACTTGGCGGCGTCGTAGATATCTTCCGGCACTTCTATCTTGTGATCACCGAAATATCCTTCGGATACCCGATTCCTCAGGTACAATTCACCGTTCCTGAATATGAAAACCGCATCGCTGAGGTTATCTATTACCACCTCCAGTTCATCCTTCTCCAATTGGATCGTCTGCGCTGCCATTTCGGCCTTTTCTCTGTTTTTAACGCTTTCAGTGACATCCATCAATATTGAAAGTATATACCGGATTTCACCGTCTTCCTCGACCGGCGAAAGAATGCTGTTGAAGTACTTCACCTCGCCGTTTCTCATATTCATTTTGAATTCATGCAGGTATCTTACCCTTTTAGTTTCAATAAAGCAATCCAAATTCCTTTTACTGAGGTAATTACTCCAGGGTCCGCTTATTTTCCAAAGGCGCCTTCCGACTATCTGATCCATCCTGTTGTAAGGCTCGTCCAGATTGTCTATATGTCTCTGGTTTGTTTTAAGCACGATCATTTCCGGTATGCTTACGACAGCTATCCCGGCTATATTGGCCTGAATTAGTTTTTCGATACATTTAAACCTTTCGTTGGCTCTAAATATCAATTCTTTATGATATCCGTCAGTACTATCGGTTTCCACGCATTATCCCTCCCTGGTATTCAAGCCCGACAATTGTATTGTATATGAAAAATGTACATTTTTCTATATCAATTTACATTATTTGTGAACATAATTAGTACAACTTTTCGAACAAATTCACCATTTTTTAGGGGTAATCTTGCAAATTATGATGTTGAAAAAGATAATTATGGGTGTTACGATAATATTATGTATAATAATACAGAAAAGGGGAATGATCGTGAAGCTGGAACAGAAAGTATTCACCCGCAAAAATGGTTGGAACAGTAAAATGTCCTCTCTCGGCGGAAATGCACAGCTGGTTCTGGTATTCGGAGCGTTAGCCCTGTTTAAGAATTCAGACCTGTTAAAACAGGTAAAAACCATGTATCCCTGCGCAAGTCTTCTTGGTTGTTCAACGGCAGGCAGCGTGCAAGGAGCGCAGGTATTGGAAGATTCCCTTTGCATAACAGCAATATATTTCGAGAAAAGCAAAATAAAGGGCGCTATGATAAACCTTTCCGAAGCCGGCAACAGCCTGCATGCAGGAGAGCTGCTCGCTCGCGCCATACCTGTCAGTATGCCGGGCGATGTTCCCGGAACCGAAGATAAGCTTGTGCATGTATTAGTTTTATCCGAAGGAATGAACGTTAACGGAAGCGAACTTTTAAGAGGGCTGACAGGCCAACTGCCGGAAAACATCCCGATAACAGGCGGCATGTCCAGCGACAGTTCGAGTTTTCAGGAAACTCTTGTATTACTTGACAGTGCACCGGCCAGAGACACGGTAGCGATCGTCGGTCTGTACGGAAGCCATCTACAGATCTCATTCAGCTCACGCGGAGGCTGGGATCAGTTCGGCCCCGAAAGAAAGATAACGCGCTCTAAAGGAAACGTACTGTATGAATTCGATGGTCAACCCGCCCTGGCGCTGTACAAGAAATACCTTGGCGAGCTCGCGGCGGACCTGCCCGCTTCAGGCCTGCAGTTCCCGATAGGCATACATACAGGCGATAATGAGCCTATTATAGTTCGTTCTCTTCACGGTATAGATGAAAATGACCAGAGTGTTTCATATGCCGGCAATATCCCCGCAGGGGCGAAAGCGCGGCTGATGAAGGCAAATACTGAGCGGCTGATTGCTGCCTCTTCCGAAGCGGCTCGAAAATGTATGGAAAACACACATTCAGGCCCGCCGCAGCTTGCTTTACTTGTCACCTGCTATGGTCGCATGCTCGTGCTGCGGCAGAGGACCGAAGAAGAAGTCGAAGGCGTATATGAGGTTTTCGGCGGCAAAACCGTGATGACCGGCTTTTACTCCTACGGGGAGTTTTCACCTTATGACGTCGGATACAAATGCGCTCTTCACAATGAGACGATGACGATAACCACAATTTCGGAGGTTTAAGTATGAGGACGCTTCACAGTTTGTTAAAGCGTCAGTTGAAAAAATATTTCGGAGACAATATACCATCCTCGGAAGAGTACGCCGCTTTTTTAAATGCCGTTAATGAAGCATACTACGGCCTGGATGAAGATCGTCTGATCGTAGAACACTCCCTTGAGCTGAGTTCACAGGAATTGATCGACGCCAATACCGAACTCAGGCAGGCAGAAGAAGAACTGCGGCTGTCACACCTGGAGCTTGAGCAAAGAGTTGAGGAACGAACCTCGGAACTGATTGAGGCAAACAACAGGCTGACATTCGAAATTGCAGAACGTCTTCAGGCACAGCAGGCCCTCATTGAATCCTCCGAGGAACTACGCCATGCCAAGGAAGCGGCCGAAGCTGCAAACTCGGCAAAAAGCTCATTCCTGGCCAACATAACGCATGAGATACGCACTCCGATGAACGCTATCCTTGGTTTTTCCGAGCTGATGCTGCGCGATCAGAAACTCACAACGGGTCAAAGGCGAAACCTCGGAATAATCAAAAGGAGCGGTGATCATCTGCTCAACCTGATAAATGAAGTTCTTGAAATGTCCAAGATAGAAGCCGGCAGGATCGATCTGAATCCTATAAATTTCGACCTGTATACGCTTATATTCGATATAAAGGATATGTTCCAGCTCAGGGCAAAAAGCAAGGGCCTCAGATTTGCGGTAAAAATTCCGGACGATCTGCCGCATTTCATTTTAGCGGATAAAAACAAGCTGAAACAGATAATTATCAATCTCCTTGGCAATGCCATCAAATTCACCGAAAACGGCGAGATAACCCTGGAGTTCGAAATAAGCAGGATCCGGCGCAATTCAGGGCAGCTTATAGCCGTAGTATCCGACACCGGCGCGGGGATTTCCGGGGACGACATCCACATATTGTTCGAAGCTTTCGAGCAGGCTTCCAATGTCCTCAACAAAAAGGAAGGCACCGGGCTTGGCCTGGCCATAAGCAGGGAATACGCACGGCTGATGGGCGGGGACATAACTGTTGAAAGCCAGGTTGGAAAAGGCAGCAAATTCAGGGTGGAAATACCTATAGTCGAGGTCGGGGCGTCCGACTCCCGTAATGAACCCGAAGGCGGACATGTTATCGGATTGCAGCCCGGACAGAGCGATATTCGAATCCTGATCGCGGATGATAACGGAGCTAACCGTGAACTGTTGGAAAACCTGCTGATGGATACCGGCTTTACTACCAGGGCTGTGTCAAATGGCGAAGAAGCCCTTATCGAATATGAGCGATGGAAACCAGCGCTTATCGCCTTGGATATGCGCATGCCCGTAATAGACGGTTTCGAGGTGATCAGAACCATACGTGAAAAAACAGCGATCTGAAAATTCCAATAATGGCGATAACCGCAAGCGCTTTCGAGGAGCTCAAGGAGGATATATACAGGGCCGGAGCTACAGAATATATAAGAAAACCATTCAACGAAAACGAAATTTTCGAGGCTATAAAAAAATGTCTGAATGTACGATATATATATGAGGATGCAAAAACTGCCGGTAAATCCGAAATATCGGATGAACTTACGCTAAAGGCAATCTCCGATATCCCGGAACCAGTGGTAAGTAAAATGCTCCAGACAACATTGTCGGCCGACCTGGATCAATTGCTTGAATATATAGTCCAGCTATCCGGTAAATGGCCTCAGTTGGCGGCAAAGTTAAGAGATATGGCTGAGAATTATAAATACGACGAACTGATTGCTGTTTTTCGTGAGAGGAGCCTTTCATAATGCCGGAACACTGTGCTTCAAAGTCCTTCAATATACTTATTGTGGATGATACGACAGCTAATCTTCAGATCCTGTCAAGTATACTGCGTGCACAGGGTTATAAGGTCCGACCCGTTCCCAGCGGCAAGTTGGCCCTGAAGGCTGTTGAAACGCAAGCCCCCGATCTTATCCTTCTCGATATAATGATGCCTGACATAAACGGCTTTGAGGTTTGCAGGCAGCTCAAAAGCAATCCGGCCTATCGCGAAATACCCGTAATATTTATAAGCGCGCTTACTCAGGCTGATGAAAAGGTGGAAGCCTTCAACGCCGGAGGAGTAGATTACGTTACAAAGCCCTTCAATCTGGAAGAAGTACAGGCAAGGGTCTCCACACACCTTAAAATCAGACAGCTCCAACTGCAGCTGGAGGAGCAGAACAAGAACCTGCAGTCGCTGGTAATGGAGCAGGTTAAGGAATTATGGGATTCACAGATGGCTATGATATTTGCCCTGGCGCGGCTGGCGGAATCCCGTGACATTGAGACTGGAAAACACCTCGAGAGAGTGCAGACTTTCTGCAAGCGCCTTTCGCTGCAATTGCTGCAGGACGGTATGTACAAGCCGGAAATAGACGATGAGTTTCTGACTAATATCTATCATGCAAGTCCGCTTCACGATATCGGGAAGGTAAGCATTCCCGACTCCATAATGCTGAAACCCGCAAGGCTTACACTGCCTGAATTCGAGGTCATGAAGACGCATTCGGAACTAGGGGCAAAAACATTGGAGGATGTTCTGAATCTTTACCCCGGCAATCCTTTCATCAAAATGGGGATCGATATCGCAAGATGCCATCATGAAAAATGGGACGGAACCGGATACCCCAATGGGTTGAAAGGTCCAGCAATACCATTGGCAGCGAGGATTATGGCTATTGTGGATGTATACGATGCATTGCGTTCGAAGCGCTGTTACAAGCAGGCTCTTTCGCATGAAGAAAGCTGCAGGATCATCAATGCCGGCAGGGATACCCATTTTGAACCCGCCGTAGTAGCCGCCTTCAACAATTCCGCAGAAAGCTTCAATGATATCTGGAGCAGCAGCATAATCTGACGCCGCTGCTTACTCGATGCTTTTGTCTATGGCAAAACGCAGTATTTTCTTTGATGTGTTCTTTTTAAATTCCTCATTGCGAATCTTTACCATTTTAACAGCCTTGTACGAAACCATCCTGCCGTTTATATCCTTTATGCCGTTCTCGAAATATTCCCTGACGTCCTCGACGCCTCTTTCTTTCAAAGCATCAAAGTCCGGGAATATCTCGGCGACAATAACTTCCTTGTTCTTCTGCGCCTTGCTTTCCCCGGCATACACGACACATTCGTTGACTCCGTAGATCCTGGATATTTCGGTTTCGATCTCCTCCGGATAGACATTCTTGCCGTTACTCAGGATGATAAGGTTTTTCAGTCTGCCGGTGATATATATCCAGCCCTCTTCGTCAAGCTTGCCGAAATCGCCGGTCCTGAAATAGCCTTCCTCGTCGAACGCCGCCTTGGTAGCATCAGGATCCTTATAATAGCCTAGCATTACATTAGGGCCTTTGACGCAGATCTCTCCCTCTCCGTTTTCGTCCGGGTCTTTTATTTTAACAAGCTCGCCGATTATAGGAGTGCCAACGCTCCCTTTCTTCTGATACCTGTTCCTGTTGCATGAGATCAGCGGCGAACACTCCGTGATGCCATAGCCGTTCAGTATGGTTATCCCGATGGCGTCAAAGGTGTCGATTATATCCTGGTTCAGGTTTGCGCCGCCGCAAATGACCATTTCCAGTTTACCTCCGAAGGACGCCAGCACGCTTTTAAAGAGTATGCGCCTCAGATCGATGCCGCATTTGCGAAGGCCGTTGCTGAGCTTTATCATGCGGCGAAGTAATTTCGCCTTTCCGCTCTTCTCCGCTCCCGCCCACAGCTTCTTGTAAAGAGTTTCAACGAACAGAGGGACAAGTACAAGATGAGACGGCTGTTGTTCCCTGATCTCATCGGCTATATATTTCAAACCGCTAGAAATATAGATCGACGAGCCTTGCGAATAATGCCCTACGAAATTGACGGTAGACCCGAAGGTATGGTGCGGCGGAAGCACGTTCATAGTTTTCGGGGTTATGGCAAAGTTGTACATTCCCTGGGTCATGTCAGAGACAATATTCTTTTGGGAAAGCATAACGCCTTTGCCCTTTCCCGTGGTACCCGAAGTAAAAACGATGGTGGCGAGGCGCTCCGGATCAATTTTATAATCATAATAGGAGTTGTCGCCGTTTTTGAAACGTTCCCCGCCCCTTGACGCAATATCGGACAATCTCACTGCATCCCCCATCTTCGGTTCTCCCATGCAGATGCAGATTTTGAGGCTGGATACTTTGTCCCTGACCGAATCGATTTTATTTTCTACTGCCGCGCTGTATAATACAATTTCGCATTCAGCTGTATTCAGTATGCCTGCTATCTCATCCGCGGGCAGCTCCCTGTCGATCGGCGCCACAACCGAACCGACGGACATAAGGCAGAAATATGAGCAGACCCATTCGTAGGAGCTCTCTCCTATCAGGGCAGCATGTTTGTCGCGGCATCCCATGAAGATCAGTTCGGTCCCCGTATCGCGTATGTGATCCCTTGCCTGCGCATATGTAACATCAACAGTTTCCTTATCGTGCGGATTCCTTTTATAGGAGATCGCAACCCTGTCCGGGTACTTTTTTGCCACATTCTCAGTCATAATCCTGAAATCTTCAAAGACAGTCGTTTCATATAACGGATAATTTTTATTTGCCATGTTGACCACTCGCTCCTTATCGACCATGAATTTTGGATACTTCAACAATGCCCGGGATGATTCGAATGGTAAAGACTCTACATAATCAATATTAATGCTATTTGTAAATTATATCAATAATCACGTAGATAGCGGACAAAATTTAATAAAAAAGCGGGGCTAAGAGCCCCGCCATGAATTTTACCTCTCAGCGATGCTTTTCCATCGCAAGGCGACCGATTTGACCAATTTCTCCGCTGTATCGCGGTTCAGCGGCATAACCCTCCCATGATATATGTAGTAGATCAAATAAGAGTGCAGGACTTCATACCCGCCCTTGTCATATTCCTCTGCCGTCGGAAGGTAGCCTCCGCAGCCGTTTGTGTAACCGCCGAAATATATCAGTTCGTCTTTGCAGGCTTCGGCAACCTCTACGGCAAGTTCGCACATTACCTCGCTCGCCACTCCGCAAAGACATCCGTCATTTAGTACGAAATACTGAATTTCCATCTGCGTCCCCTGCTGTTTTATGCCTTCCGAATTCAGACGCGCGACCTCCTTGAGCCAGTTCGCACCATCAATTTTATTTATTCGCATAGCCTCCTCGGAAATGGCCTGGGCCCTGCCCATTGATGGGACGTCGGCATAAAAGGTATCCATCTGTGAAAGCATGGACAGTCTTTTTATTTCTAGGGGCTTGATAAGATCGATGCAGGACGCTGCGGCGTTACCGACGGCGGAAGCCATATTGTCCAGAGCTTCCAGGGTAAATTCATACATGGGCTTTACATTACCCGATGCTCCCTGTGTGATCATTACGCTGCAGCCGTACTTTTTCTCGAGCAACTCCCTGGCGACACCGACAAAATCCGAAGATATAAGGTAATTATCCTCATACAGCACATTGGCATGCGCCGTAAGTCTCAGTACCAACAGGCGAAGCTCGCCTGTCACGGCGTCGGCAACCTTGAGGATATTTATTCGCCGGTCCAGAACCCCATCGCTGTTCCTTCGATTGACCCCGATATCGGCCTCTGTCGTTCCCCATGCCGCCTTGACGGGAACCGTATTCTTTTCAGCCTCACCCGCTCCTGAAAGCACCTGTTCGCAGAGAAAGCGGAAATATTCCGGCTCCAGGCTGATGTTGGGAGAACTGTGGGTATGGCTGAAGCACAGCATGACTTTTTCGCGCGGTATGTCCAGCTTTTTGCCGATCATATCGCGCAGTGTGTTTGAGTCCTCATACATGAATCCTATATGGTCTATGGCGACCAGGCAGACTTTTTCTTCGTACGAACACCAGACGGAGATCTGTGCAAACAACCTGTGAAGTACTCCCCTGGAAAGATTGTCCTCCCTGTTGAAACCCACCGTCTGCACATTGTATGTCGGAGTTATGTCGACCCTCGCAAATCCAAGGTATGTATTATTTTCTTTTTTCATAAACTTTGCTCCTTAAATTTTTTATTTTGTTTAAGAAGTGCAAAGCCTACCGGACGGTGAAGCGTACCGCCCCATGCATCCACCGTCCTCAGAAGACAATGCACGGAGCTGAAACAATGCAAAGTGGTTGTATAGACAAAAAGTATCACCCTGTTCCATTATATTATACTTTTGGGCAGCCGTCATTATCGTAATCGCTGAACTCGAATATCTCTTTGGCATCCTTGCCGGCAAGCTCCGGGAAACTAACGCCAGGCATTGCTTTCAAATAGGCCTGTACTATATTGAAGCCGATTGTATAGCCTGTATTTGCAGGCGTCGCAGTTTTTTCACAGCCGAAGAAGAAACGCCTGTGCAGTTCCATATTGTCCTCACAAAACAGGTATTCCTTCATAGCAGCCCACTGTTCGCGCTCCTGTACGGCTGACAGAGCTCTTATCCAACGAGGGTGTACTCCCGGGCAGATCGCCTTCGCGAACGAATCGGCCTCACCCTCCGTAATAATAGCCGTTAAAAGGTCCTGGCTGCCGTTGTGCTTGAGATAATAGTAGTTATAGCCCCATACGGTATGGTTATGCTCATGTGCAAGTACCCACTGCACATAAGCTTCCCAGCCCGGGACCAACGGGTTTACCTGTATCAGTATGCTGTCGCCTGTGCAAGTCCCGACGATCCCATGGACTCCTTCATCTATCCTTGTATTTGCGTAAACGCATACCACTTTGTCAGCCTCCGGCGGGGGCAGCATCTGCGAGATTTTTTCATACGCCCTAAGGAGCGTCTCCTCCATATTCGAAGAAGACAATACATTAACCGCCTCTTCCAGTCTGTCCATATCGGTAATTGGCTCGGACATTTCGCTGCGTATCCTTTCTTCGTTGAATTGCCCTGCCGCCCATTCGTTCCAATACGGTTCAATTACGTATTCAGCCCACAGCTTTGCCAGATCCGGGCTTTTTGCCGGGCTTTCCAGCGGACTTTCAGCCAGACTTTTTGCCGACCTAACCGCGGGGATATATTCCGTCATGCCTTTATATGCGGAAACAATTTTAAGATTATAGTTCAATTACCTCACCCCGTATCCTTCCTGTCCCAATTTTCTAAAATAATATCCCTCATGTCAACGCAAGAGACAGCTATAATTAAATATTATAAAAAGCAGGGCTCTCCACCCTGCTTTCAAACATCCTGAATACTGTATCGTCCAGACTCGAACTTTTGAGGCTTATTCGAAAAACCTTAATACGGAACCATCGATAGTAGTAACATCACAGGTTTTGCTGCCCCAAGGCTGCAGCTGAACTTCAGTGATTTGCTCCCAGCCGTTCTTTTTAACAAATTCATATAGCTGATCTATTCCCTGAACCAGCATGAATGCGGCCATTCCTTTGAGCGGCTCGCCATAAAACATGTGGATTCCCGTGAAAGGCGCTATGTGCAGTTCTTCTATTTCGTGAGGTATGCTGAAAACACACCCATACGAGCCTTTTCCTTCCTCGTCCCTCGCATCGATCTCGTAATACCAGCCCAGTATGTCCCTGAACCATTCCGCCGTCCTGTCCATATCCTTCGTATAGTAGACAGCTCCGTTTTCCCTGACTTGATAACCTCTTTTGCTGAATTCCTTCATTTTATCCTTCCGACCTTCCAAAATAGATTTGATGGATATTCTCTCAAATGAATTCAAGGGGCTCCTTGATACCCGGGCCATCGAAGGAGTGATCCCGTGGAAACGCGCAAACGCACGCGCAAAGCTTTCGGGTGTTTCATAACCATACTTTAGCGCGAGATCTATGACCTTTATATCCTTCGACTGCAATTCACGACCAGCCAGTGTCAGCCTGCGGTTTCTTATATATTCTCCGAGAGTGCAGCTGCAAAGAATAGAGAATATGCGCTGAAAATGGTATGCCGACATGAAAGCCTGCGCTGCGATCAATCGATAATCCAGGTTCTCCGTGATATTGTCTTCAATATAGTCTATTGCTTTTTGAACGTCCGCTATGGAATCCATTCGTTCACCTCCATCTGTTTGTATTATATTTTTCCGGCGTCTGATTTTCCTGATATTTTGTGCCCGATTTTGTCGGTGTTGGATAAACTATTGATCTATATATCGATATTAAAGGATATTTCAATTACAGGTTCTGCTCCGGATCAACCGGGCATAACCATCAATATGGCTGTAAGGCGGTTTGGCTGTAAGGAGGTTTGGCTGTAAGGAGGTAAATCATGCTAATATTTATGGTTGAAAGAAAAAAGTTATATATTGCTGCAGGCATCCTCGCATGCCTGTTCGCCGTATTTTCCCTTATAGGCGGGATATCCGGCAGGAGAATGAGCGTGCGCGCCTTTTTGACTGTTTCTGAAGTGAGCGGTCAAGCACTCGGACAAGTCGAAATATTCGATATCGAAAAGGGCTTGGTTATCGGCAGTTACGACAATAATGCCGGTTTTCGGAAAGAAGCTCAAAAATACCTCGATTCCATATCCGGAATGTATGGGAACGTAAAGGTTTTCCCCAAGGCCGGGTATATCGTGAAAATACCGTTGGAGCCTCCGGTAAAGTTATCGGCAAAGCTGCCGGCGGCCGCAGAGATAGAATACGTCGATACGCTCTACGTAATATTTCCTTCACAGGGCAAGCCGTATCTTCTGCTCCTTGACGGGCAAACAAAGCCGTTCTGCTTCAATTTTGATGCTGATACAGCCTACCTGCACAGGTATCTTGTCGGATACATCAATACCTATACACCTCAAAAACCGCCTGAACACTCAATGGAAGAACTGTATTACGATATCTCAATGTCTATGCTCCTGCCAAATATTCGGAAGGCCGTGGACGATTACTATACGGCAAGTATAGGGATCTCCCCCGCAGTCGACCCGTGGCAGATCGATATCCAATATATTGAGCGTCCGCATGGTTACAGGACATATCTTTTTCAAATCAAGCTTGAGGTATTTCCATACATAGGACCGCACAGAACTGTTGGCGCTGATCAGATCACACTTGAAGTGTCGGCAGGTAAAGTCAAGGTCGTAAAATGTGAACATATCAAAAGCTACCCGATTACCCAATAAAATCTACCGTTTTTTTCCTGTAGCCTCTATTATGTAAACAACTATAAACTTCTGAATTTAATAGATAGGAGGTGAATTCCCATGCCGTGGCAATATATGCTGCCTTACTGGATTAACCAGAATGTTGGAGCATCACTTCAAGCCGTCCCTCGTTTCTTCCATAAAAACGCCAATCCAAAGGAAAGGTGTTTTTCTATAGAGTCGGCTGACGGAACAAAACCTGGGTTGGCTAAAACTTTTTTCTCGTTTTATGTTCATCATCAAGCACAGCTTCTCTTGCCGGAATTCCTGTAAGTGCCGGTAATTCATCCTGTGCCTCAATTACTCTGTCCAACCATAATTGTTTATGAGCATCAAAATTTCGGCAGTCTTTTGTTATAACAATTGGTTTTCCAAATACTAAGCGATTCTCTGCCCCTTCAACAGCTTGCTCGATAAAAGCCGGTAAAACTGGAATACCCAGTAACCTGGCCAACCAGAAGGCTCCTGACTCTATGTCTTCCGCTTTATCTTTATTAATATCATAAATTGTTCCCTGAGAGAATATGAGAAAATGCTTTGGTTTTTTACCCTCGCTAAACCACTTTGCCGCAGCTCTCATAGCCGCCATCGATCCGCCGAAACTTTTACGGTTAACTGCAAAAACTTTTTCCATCTCTAGTATCGGCATTAATTCTTTAGGTATGGAAACGCCATTAAAGCAATTCTCTTTGGCGAAAACAAACAGCTCCGGATAAGTGTCCTTAATCTGATGCATGACTTCATAATAATAGCTCATTATCAGCGGAGCATCGGAGTCAGTTAAATGATTAGTCGCTATTATGTAAGAAGCGGCAGTAAAATCCTCCGGTACGTTGTAAGCTTTAAGGCTATATACTTTTAGGAGCGTTTTCTTTACTTCAATCAATCTGTCTCTTAATTTTTCCGGGTTATTTACAATACTTAATACTTCTTTTTCGGCATTCTCATTAAACAATGAACTGGCATTAAACAAATGCATAATATTCCCTCAAAATTAGTTGAAATGTAGTTCTATCCTGAGCTTGAGCACTTTCTCACCATCAGAACTAATAGTATCAACAATTTCGAATACGGTCAAATTTTAATTCATGTTTAATTTTATCGGCGAATTACGAGAAAAGTAAAAAGAGTCTATAAAAAGCTGCCTATGCATGCGGGTAAGCAGCTGAATTCATCAATGTTCCAAATCCTATAGGGCAGTAGTCTTATCGTCAAAACACCACTTTGCCAATAGCATTGTGACAATCTGCATATGCGGTGGTAATTCTTCATACATTAATTTAGCTGTGCAAAATTTTAAGTTTTGTGTTATATTAGTCTACATTAATTCTTTACTTGTACTTTATAGCGCTGAAAATCATTAAATAATGCGATAAATCAGAATTTAAGCGCGTATATTTGCACATTAATTCAAAAAATGAACAGTCCGGTAAGACACATCATTTCTCTACCGTTGAAATACAGGGTATAATCCATATATTGAAGCCGTTTTCGCACTTTAGTGTGCTTTTTATTTATTATGACTTCCACACTGGCCTGATATACTTAAAATACCGCTCCGGATTATGATAAAAGTAAATTATTCTGCCGGGGGAAGTATCAAAGCAGTAACCGGTGCCTGCAAAATCAAAGGTTGCCATTGCCTTTTCCACCTTTTCCTCCACACTGCGATTTTCCTGCTCATAATCGAATGGCCCATGTTCAAAAACAATATACTCGGCTTCGGGAACATCGATCATAAGCATTTTTGGTGGCACTGAGCCACTATAATCAAAAGGAAGACGTACACCTAACACTCTGTGCGTGGAATACCCCAATCGCAGAGTCTGCCGTCCGGGTCGCTAATGTATGCCATAATCTGACCGCTGCCGCTGTTAGATTCGCTCCCGCCATCGTCATCCAGTTTACCCTTGATACTGTCGAGTAAGCCGCAAATTGTTTCGCAGTCCTGTCCCGGAATAAGGCTTTGCTTTTGCCAAAAATCCCAATATCCATTGCTCTCATAGTTTTTAATATGCAAAAATTTGTGTGCGGGAATGGTTACAAAATAAATTTTAACATCTCCTGTGGATTTCATCATACCAATCTCTCCAAATCCGAAAAAGTAGCGGTCGAAAGGGCTTATTTTTGTACGAAGAACGACAGGTACAGGCTTTTTGCGGTATTCGCTTGGAACGATACCGTATGTTACCTTGAAAGCCCGCGAAAAGGCTTCATGTGATGAAAAGCCATAGTCCAGAGCAATGTCCAAAATGCCTCTTTCGCTATCTCGCACCTCTTTCAGCGCAAAGGTCAACTTTCTAAGCCGCAGATAATCCCTAAACTGCATACCCGATATTTCCTTGAATTTCCTCGTGGTATGAAATTCGGAGTAACCCAACTTGCGAGAAAGAAACCGCAGCGTCAGGGCTTCATCGTCACGATGTTTAATACATTCGTCAATTTCATCAACGATTATTTGGATTTGCTTGTGCCACTCGTACATCAGTCTGCATACCTCGTTTCAACCACCCTATAGTCATTATAGAGTAATGGAATTAGAATAACTTGATTTTACTTGCGGAAAAGTATTGTCGAGTAATCGGATATCAAAGTACATATCGCTATAATATTTTAAAATAAAAGCGGACACATTGCCAACAGAAATTGGCATAGTGTCCGCTTCAGTTCTATTTTATATCCTAATAGTTTTTAAATGAATCCACCATTTATGTCGTTATCATAACCGCCGTTGCCATCATCATTTAACATTTCCTGGTCTTCATCATCATCATCAACAATAGCTAATATTTCTCCGTATGAATCTACATAAGCTTTCATATATGGACCTCCTTTTACCCCAAACGCATTATCACAAATACAGCATCATATTCTCTTAAGTATCACATTCTCTTAAGCATCATATTCTCTTAAGCATCACATTCTCTTAAGCATCATATTCTCTTAAGCATCACATTCTCTTAAGCATCATGCTCTCTTAAGCATCATATTCTCTTAAGCATCACATTCTCTTAAGCATCATATTCTCTTAAGTATGAGCATTATCTGATACACTGTCAATACATTTGGCTAATTTAATTTAAGTAATTTTTCAGAGCTCCTCCTTTTATTAATATGAAAACAAAATGGACACACGCGATCCGCTAAACTGATCTCCTATTTCACAAATGAACATTTTATCAAAGATCACACCTTTGATATTTAATTTAGTTTATTTTTCGATACCATCTAATTGCACATTTATAAAGAGTGCGAAGCTTTTAACTTATTAGGCATTTTGCCCCCATTAGCGAAGCTTTTATACTCTGTAAGTGGACAAAAATTCAAGTAATGGGCGCTTTAGTCAACATAATTATGAACTAAGTGCCCCCTAATGGGCGCTTTAGTCAACATAACTAAAAACTTAACGCAATTATTACACGAAGAATTCATTTTTAAACCCGAATATTCGCCCACTACTTGAATTTTTGACCAGTTTGCAGCATATAATGCATATCCAGCTATTTTCGCAGTTTGCAGCACATAATACATATCCAGCTATTTTCGCAGTATGCAGCACATAATACATATCTGGCTACTTTCGCACTTTATAACAAGTATGCACTAATGATATCAATTATCTACCATATATTCAAACATAAATATGAGCGTTCAAGGAAACAGATTGACCGACGATTACGTCTAGCGGAAAAGAAATGAAAAATGTTTATTATTGATTAAATAGATAATGATAAACATAGACAATTATGTTATATAATGATCATGTCAGAAGTTGTATCATCTCAATAATGGGAGGTTATCATGAAATACTATGTAGATGCAAATGCTGCGAAAGACGGCAATGGTTCCATCGAGAGACCATTCCGACGGATCAACGAAGCCGCGAAGCTGGCGCTTCCAGGTGATGAAGTGCTGGTAGCACCGGGGGTTTACCGCGAATATGTAGACCCGGTACATGCCGGTACTGAAGATGCCCGTATCACTTATTCCAGTACCATACCTCTTGGTGCTGTGGTCACAGGCGCTGAACAGATAAAGACCTGGCAGCATTACAAAGAAAATGTCTGGGTATGCCGGATCGCAAACAGTGTTTTCGGTGAATACAATCCTTATACAACTTTGGTATATGGAGACTGGTATTTCGCGACACCGAATAAACACACCGGCTGTGTTTATTTAAATGACAAGGCGATGTATGAAACCACAACTTTGGAAGAGTGTATCAAAGGCGATGTTTATGAATGTAGCTGGGTACCTGAAGAATCTGTTTACAAGTGGTATACCGAACAGGATACGGGTGCTGATCAAACTATCATTTATGCTAATTTCCAGGGTCAGGATCCAAATGAGGAAAATGTAGAGATTAATGTCCGTCGCAGGTGTTTTATGCCTTCTATAACCGGCATCGGTTATCATACGGTCAGAGGATTTAAAATTGATAAAGCTGCCACCACCTGGGCGCCGCCTGCAGCTTTTCAGGATGGCATGATCGGTCCTCACTGGAGTAAAGGCTGGATCATTGAGGATTGCGAAATTTCAAACAGCAAGTGCGCCGGCATTTCTCTGGGCAAATATCTTGATCCTGACAACGATCATTACTTTACAAATAAGTATGTAAAGAGTCCTACCCAGATGGAACGGGATGCGGTCTGCCGTGGCCAGTATCACGGATGGCTGAAAGAAAAAATCGGCAGTCACATAGTTCGCCGCTGTAATATTCACCATTGTGAACAGGGTGGCATTATTGGCCGTATGGGCGGTGTGTTTAGCACCATTGAGGACAACCATATTCACCATATCAATAATATGATGGAACTTGGCGGAGCGGAAATTTCCGGGATCAAAATGCATGCAGCCATTGACGTAGTCATGCGCCGCAACCATATCCACCATTGTACGATGGGAATCTGGTGTGACTGGGAAGCACAGGGCACACGTATTACCCAGAATCTGCTGCATGATAACCAGCGGCCGTCGTATGCCAAGAATCTTCCGGGAAGCATGATGTCTCAGGATATATTTGTAGAAGTCAGCCACGGTCCAACACTGATCGATAACAATATTCTGCTCTCAGACGCCAGCCTTCGTTTTGCGACACAGGGCGTGGCTATGGTTCACAACCTCATCTGCGGTGCGTTAACCGACGTCGGTGGGGGAACAACCTGGCGCTATACACCATATCATATGCCACACCGTACGGAAGTGATGGGCTTTATGACCTTTCTCCATGGTGACAACCGTTTCTACAACAATATCTTTGTCCAGAAATGGCCTTCGGATGACTATGTGACCTACGATGATCAAAGCGTAGTTGCCAGGCGGGAAAACAGGCAAGTCGGCACGCACGTTTTCGATGATTACCCAACCTATGATGAATGGATAGCGCAGTTCGATTTTTCCCAGCGCCCAAACATGAGGGCTTTAGAGCCTGCTCATACAGGTCATCTGCCAGTCTGGAGTGAAGGGAATGTATATCTGAACGGCGCCAAACCATGGAAAAACGAAGTGAAAGGTCTGTTCGTTGAAAACAATGCTAAGGATCTCAAAGTAGAACTGGTGGAAAAAGACGGTCATTATTATCTAAGCACAAATGTATATGATTACCTCAAGGATTTCAGTGATCGGATGATCCACACCGAAATTCTCGGTAAAACCTTCGAACCGGAAGCATACTTTGAAAACGCGGATGGAACCCCGATACGCTTTGACGCGGACTACTTCGGAAATCATCGCGGTATTCAAGTTATCCCGGGTCCGTTCGCATCATCTTCTGATAATATTAAACTATAATCACAAATATAAGCCCTATATGTAACCAATAGTAACGTCTCATTTCTGGCATGCCAGAGTGGGACGTCCTTTTTTTGTCGTGTGGGCACATTGCTCAGATTCCGTCCCTTACATTTCTGCATAGAAAAACGCCCATCCTCGGGATAGGCGTTTTCTCTATGGAGCTGGTGGACGGAATCGACGCGCCGCTTCGCTAATTACAAGTCATTATAAATAGAACCTTGAAAGTATTGATATGAAGCTATTATGGGTAAATTTTGATGGTTCTTCACAACTACACTTCACAACCTGAATACATTGTTTCTGCACATTTTATCAGCTTGTAAAAGTCTTTCGTATATTGTAGTTTGTTATAGTTTCGCTTCTCCCATCAGCTTGTCCTTTATAAAGAATGCGTCTTATTTTAATAAAGACTTTATTTCGTCTGGAACTTCTTTAACATCTTCTATCCTATACTCACCATTTGCCCTTTCTTGCGTAAGTTCTATTAATATCATCTTACCATTTGTAAATGTGAGTAATTCATAATGTTTTAATTCCGTTCCAGCAGTAGTAAGTTTCTTTAATTCATTAAATTGTTCTTCTGATACTGCATTTTTTCTACCATCAATAAAGAGTTCACTAAAATTTTTATAATTTCCCTCTTTCAGAAAACTTTCCATGATAATAGCTGTATTAACTGGAGTATCTGATTTCAAGGGTTTTTGATCTGAGCAAGAAATAAGCAACAGAGGCAAGTAAATTATAATAAAAACTGTTAAGATATTTTTATTTTTCACAGTAAACCCCTCCACTTTAGTTTTCATACTATGTAATAAGTTTATAATATGGATTCCATCTGATTATGGCCTTAAACAAATCTTGTTTTCTTGCCTTATTATCGACCAGGATAAGCAACATTTCCAAAAGGCCACTTGTCTTTAACCCACTTTTTAATAGTACTATATAGAAGGTTCTCAAATTCATTTTCTGTCTCGCTTGCTCTTGACCAGAAATCTATTTCAGCATCGAAATCCTTTCTTTTACTTGGATTTATATATACACAGCCTAGACATATACTTTCGTCTAGGCTCATTACCGTATACGTAAACGATGCTCTTTCCAGAAATTCAGACTGGTGTCTCCGCAAATCTTCTAAATTTTCTTCTATTGTCATATTCTCTTCTGGCCATGTTCCATAATCTTCTTCACAATACAGATTCTTTATATGATCTCTGCTTGACATTACTGCTTCATAATCCTTTTCAACATCATCAACAGTTAACATTCTTAGCCTAAATTTCTCTGTTTCTAGTTTTTCTGGAACGACGAAATCATCGGGGACAAACTTTTTCATCAAAATTTAACTCCTTTAAATTGTTAAACAAATTACCGAATAATTATATCCACAATTTACTATATAGTCAAACTTTTAGAAAATTAATGTTTATGTAGCCTTATGCATTATGTCAATGCGTAAATTATAAGCCATACAATCTTAAGATCTCATGATTTGACAACTTA
>JAEXNT010000072.1 GCA_023439545.1 Bacillota bacterium | reverse complement strand
TCAGGATTTAGCGTTGTTCCACCGTCGGATTCAACGGACTCAACGAACGGGATGGTCAATTTTTAACCGGCGACGATGATCAATTTTCGTCCGGCGGACATAGTCAAATTTCGTCCGGCGTTGACAGCAAGGCGAGTACCATTTCTCAGATTATAAAGGGGATGACCTTTTAAGTTATTTACACGGTTGTTCTCGATATTATTCATATAAAAATACATTAACCGCACTTGATATTGTATATGACAGACTTAATGCTAGATTGTCGGGAGATGATAAAACACGAAATCCTGTAACCCTTGTATGGGACGAGTATATGGCAAATACTCTCTCGTTATTAAGTACAGATAAAATGAATAAAACTAAAGTTGCAGAAACTGCTATGAACAAAGTCAGCGAAATTTTAATGCTTGGGCGTTCCATGTCAATTAGATTTTTTTGTTCAGTTCAAAGGCCTGACGCATTAGCCTTCCCCGCTGGTAGCCGTCTTAATTATGGCGTTATAATCGTGCTTGGAGCTGCAACACGTTCAATTTATGAAATGTTGATACCAGATCATATAGATAAAACAAAAGAAAGAGAATTTAACGCTGGCGAAGGTGTTCTTTTGTTACAAGGCGCAAAGTTACACTTTATCAAAATTCCATTTGTTCGAGATGTTGAAGCAATGCAACAGATATGTATAAATTCGTTGTCATAGCGCATTAGACATGTAGGAAACTCAATCATATTAACTATATGCAAAACGTGGGGCGTGTGCGGTGCAGCGTGGCGAAGCCTTGCGCCCGTATCCGCACTCAGCCCCGCCGCCGCTTGCGGCGGCTAAAAGTGGGGTTAGTATTACCCCCACTTTCGGGACAAGAGACAAACATATAATTTACTAGTCAACACTAATGCTTCTGTGTCCCACGAAGGCTGGGTCAATTACTGGGACAATTATTTCAAAGGGTGGTGAAACATTGGATAATAAAGAATCAAGTCGCAGTTGGTTTTGCGTACTCAACAATCCACAAGAAATTTATTCAGGCGAACCAAACGAAATTGCGGAAAAATGTCTTGAAGATTGGGTTAAGGAAAGCCCCACAAGGACAGGAGCAGTTGCATATTGTATCTCATCCGATAATTTAATTCATCTGCATATGGTGTTGGAAGATTCAAATAAAGCCCGTTTTTCAGCCTTAAAGCATATATACACTAAAGCCCATTTAGAGCCAACCAAGGGGACGAAGGAACAGGCTGAGGCATACATAAATAAAACAGGTAAATTTCAAGAAAAAGGCGAAAAGATTATCTATATAGCAAGATATGGCGAAATTAAAGGTTCTCAGGGGCAAAGAAATGATTTGGTAATCATTGAAGAATTGTTAGAGCTAGGAAAGACACCAAATGAGATTTTTGAAATGTCTCTTGCTTTTCGAAAATATGACCGTATTATTCGTGATGCTTATTATTCCAAGCGTGCAAAAGAAACCCCCATGAAGCGGAAAATTAAGGTTTTCTGGCACTTTGGGGAAGCAGGTTCAGGCAAAAAAGCCATATGGTTATTGAACTAGCCAAAGAACACAGCGAGGAAGAAATATATATAGTCAGCGAATATAAGAACGGCTGGGATAAACACAATGGGGAGCGCATTTTGTTCATGGACGAGTTCAGAGGGCAACTACCTTATGCGCTATTTTTGACCATATTAGATGGCTACAAGGTACAAATTCCTTGCCGATATACAAATGTACTTGCGCTCTGGACTGAAATACATATCACTTCTGTTTTACCTCCAGAAGAAGTTTATAAAAACATGGTGAATGAAAGTAAAGAATTAGACTCCATTGAACAACTTAAACGACGCATTGACTTTATTGTATACCACTATAAAAAAGGAGGAGAGTTTTGCAAGTATGAAAAATCAATGAGTCAATACAAGGGATACAAAGCCTTGATAAATGACATTAATTTTGTACAATTAACATTTTCTGGCGAAGACTTGCCGTTTTAAATGGTTTTAATGAACCGTGATTTATAAACATTTCAACAGTACTGTATGCAAGGGAAAGGGGGATGAACTGTGAGTTACAATCAGAATAGGAAATGCTATAATAAAGAGGAAGCAGTGATCCTTGATAATAGAATATGCAGTTTTAACGATGAGTTGCCATTAGTGTTAACCGTGGAACAAGTAGGCGAAATACTTGGAATTTGTAAAGCGAATGCTTACAGTCTATGCCATATGAAGGACTTCCCCGCTGTTAAAGTGGGAAAGCGGCTTATAATCCCAAGACCTGCCTTCTTGTTATGGATGGAGAATCCAAAAGGAGGTTAATATTAATGTCAAAAAGGGAAGATTACGCTGGTACTATCTCAAAAGTTAAAAGTAAAGACCTATATATGGGGCGGATTCAGTTGGGATATAAGCCTGATGGAACGCCTAATCGCAAAACGGTATACGGTAAGACCAAAGCTGAGGCAGGGGAAAAACTAAGGACTCTTGCGTTCCAATTTGGAGCAGGTAAATGTTATGACCCCTCTAAAATGACAGTCAAGGAATGGTTAGCGTTTTGGATGGAAAATTTTAAGAGACTAAGTTTGAAACCTAAAACCTTTGAGGTCTACAAGCAGATGATTGATTGTCATATTGTACCGAATATAGGTAATGTTACTTTAAAAGGCCTTAATGCTTTACACCTACAGAGGTTGATTAACGAAAAGTTTGAAATTGGTATGGCTTCAGCAACCGTTCGGAAGATGCATAATATCATCAGTTCATCCTTAAACCAAGCGCTTACAAATGATATGATACTGAAGAATCCTGCTCAAATAGTTAAATTGCCTACCCTATCTCAAAAAGAAATTAAATTCTTTACTGAGGTTGAGCAGAAAAGGTTCTTTGAAGCAGCCAAGGGTGAAGCCCTGTATCCTATGTTCCTATTAGCTGCACATACGGGATTAAGGATGGGAGAGCTTCTTGCACTGAATTGGGGCGATATAGATTTTATAAACGGTACTGTAAGCGTTACAAAGAACGCTATTACTGTTGAAGACTTCGGTGGTGAAACCGGTAATAAGAATGTAACAAAAATTCAGGACACACCCAAAACAAAGTCAAGCATACGGAAAGTTCCATTATCAGATACAGCTACCCAGGTATTAAAAGCCTATAAGCAAAAATCAAACACCCTGCTAGTTTTCTGCACTAAGAGAGGTACGCTACTTAATTCAAGAAATGTGGAAAGAAGCTTCTACCGGATAGTCGAAAAGGCAGGCATTGAAAAATGCAGCTTTCATACACTCCGCCACACTTTTGCAACAAGGCTATTTGAAAAGGGCACACCTGCAAAAATTGTATCTGAATTTTTAGGGCATTCAAAGGTAGCTCATACTTTGGATATTTACACACACTGCACTCAATCAATAAAAGCCGATGCAATCAAAGTCTTAGACTTATGCGGGCTGTAGGCGATAAGAAAGTGAACCATTTGGTACACCATCAGTACACCATTGCAGATGATTTTATATGATTTTAAGCGGTTTTATACGCCATATATTGGTAAATGGGGCGATAGGCAACCCGCTTAAGGGCAAACAAAAAACCCTGAAACATTGATTTCTCAATACTTCAAGGTTTTTCAGTTGGAGCCCTCAATCAGAGTCGAACTGATGACCTCATCCTTACCATGGATGCGCTCTGCCAACTGAGCTATGAGGGCATATAAGCTGATGGAGCGGGTGAAGGGAATCGAACCCTCACAATCAGCTTGGGAAGCTGATGTTCTACCACTGAACTACACCCGCACAATTATTTATGCGGCTGCCATTTTTAACGGCGATTTATATTGTAACACAATATTTTCGCCGTGTCCAGCCGTAATTTAACGATTAATTTTTTCCAGCTACCTTACTCAGTTACCTTTGCCGGTTTTGTCCGGGAGATTCGGCTTGAGATTGTTCTGACTGTGTAGGTTTGGCCGCTTGCCGCATCTGTCCTATCTGCAGTCTTTCTGCATTCACCGAGTCTGCTTATTTTCTGTTTTCTGTCCGCCACTCGACGAGCTGCCTTCGCTTTTCGACAATGGTGAACCGCATCAAAGAGATCATAGGCCGGCAATACATGCTGAACATAAGCGTCATTAGCCTATCGAAGGAAGTTTATCTGTCGCCGAACTACATCAGCCTTATTTTCAAGAAGGAAACAGGAAGCACGGCAGTGGAATATATAACGCAGGTACGAATGGAAGCGGCCAAAAAACTGCTGTCCGATACGGAAATGAAGATACTGGAGGTTGCCGAGACAGTAGGCTATGAGAACCCGCAATATTTCAGCACGGTTTTCAAAAAATATACCGGAGTGCACCCACAGCAATTCCGTTGTACTGGAAAATAGCGTTTCGATACAAGCGTACCGGGATATCCCGTGCAGTGATATGCCGGGCGCCGGCGTATACTGTGCGCCGGAAAATCGTGTGTCTGGGTATTTGCTTGTCGAATATGTATCAGATTCTACCCTCTTCGAGATATTTCTCGAGTTTCCGCTTCACCCGCTGCAGCGCGTTGTCTATCGATTTCACGTGTCTGTGGAGCAAGACCGATATCTCCTGATACGTACGTCCCTGCAGGTAAAGCGAGAGGACCTGCCATTCCAAACTACTCAGAATCTCTCCCATTTTGACTTCGATCCCCGCGAATTCCTCGCGGTTGATCATCATTTCCTCAGGATCGCTCACGCTCTCCTCGCTTATGACGTCAAGCAGCGTGCGGTCGGATTCCTCGTCGAAGATCGGCTTGTTGAGGGAAATGTAAGAGTTCAGAGGGATGTGTTTCTGCCTGGTGGCCGTCTTGATCGCCGTAATGATCTGTCTTGTGATGCACAGCTCGGCAAAGGCTCTGAAGGATGAAAGCTTGTCCCCCCTGAAATCGCGAATGGCCTTATAAAGGCCGATCATACCTTCCTGTATGATATCCTCTCTGTCAGCTCCTATAAGAAAGTATGTCCTTGCCTTTGCACGAACAAAACTTTTATATTTGTTGATCAGAAATTCGAGAGCCTGGCCGTCACCAGTTTTTGCGTCCCTGATGACTTCCTCGTCACTTGCCGGATTGAAATTTAAACGTGCCTCGGCTTGAGCATTCGGCTTCAAATTTTTTGCCCCCCAGTATGTACTGTAAATATAATGCAAAAAGGCAGGTCAATTGGAAAATTACCTGACCTAATTATATGAAATGCCAGCTTTTATGTCAAGCCGGACCTTGCTCCGCAGTAGTACTCCAAGCCCTACGGGCAACCCCTTTGTCTATGCCCGGCTCGATCGGATCCGGTCCGTTTCAACTGGGAAATTGCACCATTATGACTGCCCGTATATTTCCCAATCCGTGCTAAAATAGCTCTATATAATTATCGGCAGTTCAATTTTATTTTGTATATGAAATTTTAATTTTCAATCAGGATTTCTTAGTGCTCCTCTGCCTGAATATCTCATACGAGACGATAGCCCCGGCTACAGCTGCATTCAATGATGAGATTTTGCCCAGCATCGGGATATTTACAACAAAATCGCAGCTTTCGCGCACGAGCTTTCCCATGCCTTCGCCTTCGCTGCCTATGACAAGCGCAACAGGGCCGGTCAGATCGCTTTCGAAGTATGCCTTCTCGCCCGTCGAATCAGTCCCGACTACCCATATATTCCGCTCTTTCAGCATTTCTATGGTCTGCACGACATTTGTCACGCGTGCGACCGGAACATATTCTATGGCGCCGGCTGACGCCTTGGAGACTGAAGCTGTGAGCCCTATCGCCCGCCGCTTGGGAATAATGATGCCATGAACGCCTGCGGCGTTGGCAGTCCTTAATATCGAACCCAGATTATACGGATCTGTAATTTCATCGAGAATTATTATGAAAGGCGGCTTCCCGCTTTCTTCTGCCTTCGCAAGTATAGTCTCCACATCCACGTAATCCTTGGCGGCAGCAAGCGCTATAACACCCTGGTGGGCATGCGTCACGGACATGTCGTCGAGCTTTGTCCTGTCTATCTCCTGTATCAGTATATGATTCTGCCTTGCCAGCGCAATGATCTGAGTTACGGAGCCCTCGCGTTCGCCCTTGGAAACGAATATCCTGTTTATGCTCCTACCGGACTTCAGCGCTTCGAGTACCGAATTTCTTCCCTCGAGCTTGTCAAGATCCTCCTGGAGTCCGGAAATATCGGCTTCCTGCTTGTTTGAACGCGGCAGTTTTTCCTCCGCGGCTGATTTCTTTGCATTATGATTGTAGATGGAAGGCTCGCGGCGATCTGGTGAAAAACCGCGCTTGTCGGAAGCGAAACCGCCCTTTTCCGATGAAAAGCCTCGACGTTCCGGAGATGTCCCGCGGAACGAAGGAGCTGCGCCTCTGTCCCCCGATGAACCTCCGCGATAGCCGGATGCCGGGCCTCTATTATCAGGCGAACCTCCGCGATAGCCGGATGCTGAGCCTCTATTATCAGACGAGCCTCCGCGGTAGCCGCTTGCCGGGCCTCTATTATCAGACGAGCCTCCGCGATAGCCGGTAGCCTGTCCTCTATTATCAGACGAACCTCCGCGATAACCGGAAGCTGAACCTCTGTTATCAGACGAACCTCCGCGGTAGCCGGTAGCCTGTCCTCTATTATCGGAAGATCCTCCGCGATAGCCGGAAGCTGAGCCTCTATTGTCAGACGAACCTCCGCGGTAGCCGGTTGCAGGGCCTCTATTATCAGACGAACCTCCGCGGTAGCCGGTTGCCGGGCCTCTATTATCGGAAGATCCTCCGCGGTAGCCGGTAGCCTGTCCTCTATTATCAGACGAACCTCCGCGCTTACCTTGCCCGTAGCTCTTCCTCTCCGCGGGACCGCGTCCGCCCTGGACACCGCCCGTGAATTCCGAACTGTCGTCTCTCGTTTTGGAATAAGTACCTGTACGGCCTTTTGCAGCGCCTCTATATTCGGGTTTTCCCGATTTCTTATCAAACCGGCCGCCCCTGTCATCCGGACCAAAATCGTTCCTCTTCCTTTTATCCATGACTATACGCCCTTTCTGGTTTCTTATTATTTTTGCATCTTTTAAGGTTTATATGCTGCCTTTGCCGTTTTGGCCCCGGGCGTCATGACTTTGTCCGACCGAAATGCTCAGCACTTCCAGCAGCCGCGTATAATCACCCTTGAGATATAGATAACCGAGCAACGATTCAAAACCCGTCGCATATTTATAATCGGTAACATCGGCATTTTTGGGGATAGTTCCGGATTTTGCGTTCCGTCCGCGCCTTACCACATCCTGTTCCTCCGGAGTAAGCATCTCCAGCAGACTGTGGATGGTGTCGGACTGCGCCTTGGCTTTGACATATGCGATGGACTGCTTGTGCAGCTTGTGCACGGGCGCGTTGCCCTTGGCTATAAGAAGCGTACGCACAAAAAGCTCATAAACCGCATCGCCGGCATAAGCAAGTACAAGTGGGGAATATGTATTCAGTTCTTCATGCTTTATGTGGAAATTCCCGCCTATAGCATCGAATATGCTTTCATCCATCCTGTAAAATACCTCTGGTGAGTATTATATCTTATATTCGACCCAATGTGAATAAAATTTGTGCTTGGCACATAATCGCAAGCAAAAATTTCCCACAGCTAACTTTGGCAATAGTTTTCTCCGGGCGAATCCGCCCAGATATAACGCTTTCCGCAGTAAAGCCACAGGTCAGTTGTCACGCTTTCCATAGTAAAGCCACAGGTCAGTTGTCACCGGTCAATCCGCACGGGTCAGCCGCCCCATTTCAGAACTGGATTCCGTGCGGCTTTCACCTCATCGAGCCTCGATACCGCAGTCGTATACGGTGCATTCCTTACTTTGTCCGGGTCCTGTTCCGCCTCTTTCACTATCCGTATAAGAGTATCCGCAAACCGGTCCAGCGTCTCCCTGCTTTCCGTTTCAGTAGGTTCTATCATGATGGCTTCATGCACGATCAGAGGGAAATAGACCGTCGGGGGATGATACCCGAAATCCAGCAGCCTTTTAGCCATATCGAGAGTACGAACACCCTTCTCTGCCTGGTTCTCGCCGGACAGTACGAATTCATGCTTGCATATCCTGTCATACGGCACTCTGAAATGCTGCTTCAGGCGGTTGAAAAGATAATTGGCGTTAAGTACGGCCGTTTCAGAAACTTCCCTGAGCCCGTCAGGCCCCATCGTCCTGATATATGCATACGCCTTCAGTATGACTCCAAAATTGCCATAGAATGATTTAACACTGCCGATCGACAGCGGATGGTCATAATCCAGCACGTATCGGTCAGCTTTGACCTCCACCGATGGCGACGGCAGGAATGGCACAAGCTCCTTCCTTACACCAACCGGACCGGAACCTGGTCCTCCGCCTCCGTGCGGCGTACCGAAGGTCTTGTGAAGATTGAGGTGGACCACGTCGAAGCCCATGTCTCCCGGTCTGCATATGCCCAGTATGGCGTTTGCGTTCGCTCCGTCATAATAGAGCAGGCCGCCGGCGCCGTGAATGATCTCTGCTATTTTCCCTATATTTTCGTCGAACAATCCGAGCGTATTGGGATTGGTCAGCATAAGCCCGGCAGTGTCGGGTCCCACGACCTCTCTCAACTTATCCAGATCTATTCCGCCCCTTGCGTCCGATCCGACCTCTACCGTCTCAAAGCCCGCGAGCGCTGCGGATGCGGGATTGGTTCCGTGTGCGGAATCCGGAATGATTATCCTGGTACGGCCTGAATCGCCCCGGTTCTCATGGTATGCCCTTATCACCATCAAGCCTGTTATCTCTCCATGTGCGCCGGCTGCAGGCTGCAGGCAAAAGCGCTCCATCCCGGAGATTTCGGAAAGCATCCTGTCCATCTCGTACAATACCTGCAGGCAGCCCTGCGCGGCGCTCTCCGCCTGATATGGATGAACGCCCGTAAAGCCGCCCAGGTTCGCCAGATCCTCGTTTATCTTGGGATTGTATTTCATGGTGCACGAACCCAGAGGATAAAAACCGGAATCGACTCCGTGGTTGCGGTGAGCCAGCCGTGTAAAATGCCTTGCGACGTCCACCTCGCTGACTTCAGGAAGTCCGGCGTCTGCGTTTCTGAGGAATCCGCCCGGTATAAACACGTCGGCCGGTTTTACCGGAACGTCGCAGACAGGCAGACTGTATGCTCTTCTTCCGATCCGGCTCAGCTCGAAAATCATTTCTGGAGTATTCTGCTCGGACATCACCTGTCACCTCCCGCCGCTATTCTTACAAACAGGTCTATCTCCTGCTTCGTACGCTTCTCTGTAACTGCTATGAGCCACCGGTCCTTCTTTCCCGGATCGAGCCGCTCAAGCTCGAGACCTCCGATAATCCCATGCTCGAGCAAACGTGCATTTATACTATTCACAGGCTCGTTTAGCGATCTGAGCGTGAATTCCTTGAAGAATGGCGCGTCGCTTACCTTGGCAAACTTCCTGGTCCCAAGCAGTTTTTCATATGTATAGTGGGACTTTTGAAGACACAGGTTAGCCGCTTCCTTCAGGCCTTCCTTACCCATGACCGACAGATAGGCCGCAGCCGCCAGTGCATTCAGTGCCTCGTTGGAGCATATGTTCGAAACAGCCTTTTCTCTTCTTATATGCTGTTCTCTCGCCTGCAAGGTCAGAGTAAAACCTCTTCTGCCCTCGTGATCAGTGGTCTGGCCTACAATCCTGCCAGGCATTTTTCTGGCAAGCTCTTTTTTTGCTGCCAGAAAACCAAGGTAAGGACCGCCGAAATCAAGCGGGTTTCCGAGTGGTTGCCCTTCGCCCGCAACAATATCGACGCCGCATTCCCCCGGCGGCTTCAACAAGGCAAGCGATATGGGATCGACACAGGCTATCGAAAGTGCGTTGTTTTTGGCAGCCAATTCCGAGATCTGTTTCATATCCTCGACGTACCCATAGAAATTTGGGGACTGTACGATCACCGCGGCAAAGCCATCCGGGCTTTCGTCCGAAAGCACCGTTTTCAGCCTGCCGGTATCGGTAATTTCACCGGTCAATCCAATCTCCGTTATTTTTATACCGTTGAATTTAGAGTATGTCTTCAGAACCTCCCTGAACTCGGGATGAACGCCCGTTGACAACAGCACGCCGCTTCGCCCTGCGGAGCGCACTGCCATTAGCGCCGCTTCCGCAAGAGCCGTGGCGCCGTCGTACATCGAAGCATTTGAAACATCCATGGCGGTGAGCCGGCAGATCATCGTCTGATATTCGAATATGGCCTGCAGCATCCCCTGGCTTATCTCAGGCTGGTAAGGAGTATAAGCCGTATAAAACTCAGGTTTGGAAATGACATGCCCGACTATGGAGGGTATGAAATGGTCATAGGCGCCGGCTCCGAGAAAACAGGCATACTCATCCGTATTCACATTTTTGCGTGCAAGCGCCTTCATATGTAAAGCGAGCTCGAGCTCCGACATACCTTCCGGAAGGTCCAGCCTTCCCTTGTATCTTAAATTCTCAGGAATATCCGAAAAGAGCTCCTCCGTATCCGTAAGCTCGATCGAAGCCAGCATCTGAGCCCGGTCTTCCTCAGTATTAGGAATATATCGGGACATCGTCAGCCCTCCTTCGCACAGAAATCGGCATACTGCTGTTCATTCATCAGTTTGTCGAGCTCCGACGGGTCATCCGCTTCCAGAACTGCGATCCAGTTTTCATACGGTTCTGCGTTGAGCAGCTCGGGGGAATCGTTCAATGCCTCATTTACCTGTACGACTGTACCCGATACGGGCGAATATACATCCGACGCGGTTTTGACCGATTCCACTACGCTTGTCTGTTCTCCCGCCTTAAGCTTTTTTCCGACCCTGGGCAGTTCGACAAAAACGATATCTCCCATGGCATGCTGGGCATAATCCGATATGCCTATGTAAACCGTTCCGCCTTCGGCCCTCGCCCATTCGTGTTCCTTGGTAAATCTTGTTCCCTGATAGGTTTTCATAAATATCCTCCTCGACATTATATTGTCAGATCTTTACCGCATCCCGTTTAATAAACTTCAGCTCTGTTTCTTTTATAAATTCGTTCTGTTTCGCTTATAGAAGGGCAGATCGACGATACGCGCCGAATACAGGGCATCGCGCACCTTTACTTCAATGCTGCTGCCTGCATCCGTATTCATGCCGGCGCCTCCGTTTCCTGTGCAAGTCATATTGACTAGCGCGAGGCCCATATTCTTCTTAAGCGTCGGGAAAAAGCCCCCGCTCGTAACGTAACCAACCAGACAGCCGCTTTGGTAAACCTCGTAGCCGCTTCTCGGTACGGCACGGTCCGTCATCTCAAGGCCGACAATCCTGCTTTTGAGGTTTCCCTGCAGCTGTTCCAGCAAAGGCTTTCTTCCGTTGAAATCGCCTTTGTCCGGTTTTATAAACCTCTGAAGGCCCGCCATAACCGGAGTTATGACCTCCGACAGCTCCTGACCGTAAAGAGGCATTGCAGCTTCGAGCCTTAGGGTATCCCTGGCGCCCAATCCAGCCGGTTCCAGACCGTATGGCTTTCCTTTTTCAATTAGCATATCCCAGAGCCTGACGGCGTCATCCGGTCTGCAGTAAATTTCGAATCCGTCCTCGCCCGTATAACCCGACCTCGACAGGAATACCTTCAATCCTCCGAGCGAAGCTTCCGTTGAATAATGGTAATACTTTAACTTATCAGGGTCATCGGATGTCAACCGCCTTAATATCGCTAAAGCCTCCGGACCCTGCAGCGCAAGCTGGGCAAATTCAGACGACCGGTCGGTAACTGTCACGAGTCCGCTCTTGTTTCCTCTGAGCCATTCAAAATCCTTGTCCTTATTAGCTGCATTTACCACCAGTAAATAATCATTTTCTTTAAGCTTGTAGACAATCAGATCGTCCACAGTACCGCCGTCAAGGTAGCACATGGGCGAATATACTGCCTTTCCGGGCTTTGCACCGATGTCGTTGGCAAGCATTCTCTGGAGAAATGCCTGAGCGTCTTCACCTCCGACCTCTATCTCCCCCATGTGGGAGACATCGAACAATCCGGCTTTAGTTCTGACACATTCGTGCTCCTTCAATATTCCTCCGTATTGCACCGGTAACAGCCATCCGTGAAAATCGACTATTTTACCGCCGGCAGCCACGTGCGCTTCGTAAAGCGGCGTCTTTCGGGGTTCATATAATTCCTGTTTCTCCATTGTCCGGATCCCTCCTGTCAATAATATGTGCTAGATTTTTAAAATCACCAGCGCATCGAGCGCAGTTGATTTTTGAACAAGACTTCGCTAAGCTTATTGCGTCAGCATATAAGCTACATTATTATGCTGCGCAGCAACTCGCTATGTTCCATAAAAAATAAAAAAACAGAGAAAAACGACAAATATAAATCGTCATTTTCTCTGTTTCGTAACCTGAGAGATTCGGTCCGTCCGGACTTCAATCGTCATCCGGGCCGTAACCTTGCTCCTTCGGTGCTATACTCAAGCTTTTCAGAGTTTAGTCAGTCTGCAGCCCTTTTGCCTGAAAGATTCGTTACCGGGGGTGACGCCCCCGCAATTTACTTCTTCGGCTCCCTTCATACCAATGGGACTCTCCTGCAGCCATCATCCTGGCCTTATTTAGTTGTTCCGCGTACTATTGGTTGTTCTGCGTACTATTGGTTGTTCCGCCCTTTATTAAGTTGTTCCGCGTACTATTGGTTGTTCCGCCCTTTATTGGTTGTTTCGCCTTCTAACAATTGTACCGCCTTTTATTATATTACTTTGCCTGCCTTTTTGCCACTACAAATATCACAAACGCATCGAGCCTTTGCGATTATCTTTAATTGTAGCAGACTCGCTATATTCCGCTAAAAATGAAACAAAAGAACCGTCCCCCCTGCTTCACCCCTGTTTCACAAGCTCCTGCTGCCGAGCCATTCGGAGAGATCCAGCGCCATCTGTCTGCAATTATCTGCGGAGATACAGTCGGCCGTTGATATGGCGGGAGCCGCCAGGCGCTTTGAAAGCTCCTTCGAATCATACGGGCAGCCTGCCAAAACGTCCGGCAGCGCGGCTATATATGCTTCTTCCATTGCGTCCGAAAAAAACTTTGCACTACTTACCACGCCGTTCTCGATCTTCAATCCGATCTCGACCCCGCCCCAGGCGAACCTGTTTTGAAGCGCGACGTCGAAATCGGTCGTCTCGCCGTAGCGCCAGGCCCACGACGAATACTTGGAATACAACCTTTCCACGGCCTCCCTGTCTTCCTTCCTGTCGGTTATGCAATATTCTGCGGCGGCATTGCAGCCGTACAATGTCCGGAAGGAATCCGTCATTGCCTGCGCAACTTCCGTTACCGTAAGCCGCGGCATGAACTCTGTCAGGTTCACGACCCTGGACTGTACCGATTTTATTCCCTTGGAACGCATTTTATCCTCGGAGACCTGCAAATACCTGGCCATTTTATCAAAATCGGCGGAAACCAATATGGTCCCATGATGATACGCGCTGTTCCCCCTTATATAGAAAGCATTGCCTGAAAACTTGCGGCCATCGGCAGTCAGGTCGTTCCTGCCGCTTTTCATGGCATTTATCCCGAGACTGCCGACAGCTCTCAGGATCGTTTCCATCTGCCTGTCAAGATCGTATACTTCCCTTCCGGCAACAAAAGTGAAGTTCAGATTACCGTCGTCATGGAAAACGGCGCCGCCTCCGGAAAGCCTCCTGGCAAGTTTCCCGCCTTCGCTTTCCAGCAGTTCGGATCTGCACTCCCGCCACGGATTCTGGTTCCGGCCTATAACGACCGTATTTCGGTTCTGCCACAGATATAATATGCATTGCCCCGGTTCTACCCGCGTCAGCAGAAATTCCTCGACCGCCAGGTTCCACCAGGGATCCTTCGTACTCGTATGTATGATTCGCGCACCGTTCATTTGAAGAAGCCTCCGAATTACTTTATTATACCTGTTCCCGCCCTCGTATTTCAATCTGTAAAGATTGCTGTAAATAAAGTACCGGCAACCTTTTTATCTGTCATATGTAACATAAAGCATCGTTAACAAATATTATGTAAAAGAACTAATTATTTAAGGAGTGTAAATGCATGAAGTATCAGGAATCAAATATCGGCTCAAGGGCAGAATTTGGCGAGTACATTAAAAAGGTTATACCCGATCTGTTTGCAGGCAGGCTTATAGTTGAAGGCAAATCAGTTACCCTTCCCGCGGACCTGGATCTTGATTACAAGATCAAGTACGACGATGATGAAGCAGGCGGCTCGTTGACTTTCAAAGTAGCATGGGAAAACCCCAATGTAGAAATCAACCTCGATGAATAAACATAAGCAGGCTGTTCAGGGGGAGCATCTCCCCCTGATACCGTATCACGAAGAGTTTCGGGATACCACAGATGAATGGGGGAAGAAAGAGATGAGCGCTATGCCTTCTGCCGCGCAGGAACCGCTGGAGAGTGTGTTGGGGCATTATCCATTAAAAATTTCAGATATCAGGGGCGAATCCTACAAAGGCAAAAAAGGAGTATGGTGGATCACGACAAATAAAGGTGTGAAGATACTCAAAAAAATTTCCAATTCCGAGCAGACCCTGCAGTTCATACTTGATGCAGTCAGGCATCTGATTGCCAACGGGATCGATCTTCCCGGGGTTAACCTGACAAAGGACGGAAAGGAATATGTCTGCATTGAAGAAGTATGTTATGTTCTTACGGACGCGATCGACGGAAGGAATCCCAATTACGACTCGGCAGAAGAGCTGGCTCTTGTCGCACGCTCTCTGGGCAGGTTCCATAGGGCATCCAGAGGCTTTCATCCTTCTCCCGTCACAAAGCCCAAGTATCACCTCGGCCTATGGATCGAAGATTACACAGAACAATTGACAGACATCAAATCATATTATGAAAACGAATGTATGAAAAAGACGCGCGATGCCATAGGCAACGCAGTGGTCGATAGCTTCCCCGGATTTTTCGAACGGGCCCGAAAGGCAATAGATGGCCTCAGGGGGCGTGAATATTCAGACTGGACACAGGAAGCCGAAATGGCTGGCTGCCTGTGCCATCAGGATTATGCCGCCGGGAACCTGATCCTGACCCCGAATGGAAGGCTGTTTGTTCTGGATACCGATTCAATTACAGTCGACATAGCAGCAAGAGATATACGTAAATTGCTGAATAAGGTAATGAAAAAAATGGGCAAATGGGATACAAAGACGACCAGCCGCATCCTTAGACAGTATCAGGCGGAAAACCCTCTTACCGCTTCACAATGGGAAGTCGTAAGGCTGGACCTTCTTTTCCCTCATCTGTACTTCGGCGCAGTTAACAAGTTTGTCTACAAGCGGGATCAAGACTGGTCGAACGAAAAATACCTGGAGAGGATAAATGAAATGACCGGATTCGAAAAAAGTGCAATGCCTGTACTGGAAGATTTTAAATCAGTCATCCCCGTATGACCGGCGCCGGCTGAAAGGACTGAGTATTTTGACAAACATCAATGATAAGGTATTGGACGCAAAAACTACCGATAGCCTGGCTCTGAACGTTTTAAAGGAGTATGGGATCACCTCCAAAAGCTTGACCATGGTGCAAGGCGGGAGTATCAAAACAGTTTGGAAACTTTCCGCGAACGGGAAACAGCTTTGTTTGAAGAGGCTTAAGCAGACTATGGATAAGGCTGTATTTTCCGTCAATGCACAGATATATGTCCGGAGTTCCGGAGGAAAAGTACCCGAAGTCATCCTGAACAGATCCGGAAAGCCCATCACTGAATACGATGAACAGCTATTCGTGCTTTATGAATGGATAAATGGAAACGATCTCAACTTCGGAGTGCCATCGCAGCTGAAACAAGCGATCCAGGGGCTTGCAGCGTTTCATGCGGCTTCGAGGGGCTTTTTCCCCGAAGAACAAGCCAGGGTATCAACCAAGCTTGGTAAATGGCCCGAACAATATCGTTCAATCAAAAATAAACTGACCGATTGGAAGAAAAGCGCACTGAATAACGGCGCCAGCCCGGCACACCGCGCTTATTCCGGCTGTGTAGACTCCATTATAGGAATAGCTGACAGAACCATCGTAAGACTCGAGGCCTCGAAGTACTCAAAGCTTACGGAAAAAGGCTCAAAATCCGTAGTACTGTGTCACCAGGACTTCGGCACGGGCAATGTCCTCGCAGCCAGTGACGGGACATATGTACTGGATCTGGACAGTGTGACATTCGACCTGCCGGCAAGAGACCTCAGAAAGATAATAGGCAAGATCGCCGATAATACGGGAAACTGGTCTGCCGAAACCATAAGCGAGATACTGCAATGGTATACTGAAAAAAATCCACTGTCCGACGATGAAAAAGAAATCCTTTATATAGATCTTATGTTTCCGCACCGTTTTTACGGCCTGACCAAAAACCTGTATCTGAACGGAAAAGCACTCAAAGCTTCCGAAATCGATAGAACTGCAAAGCTTGAAGAAGCCGGGGAGGCGCTTTTAAAAACCTTGCTCAAAAAGGAGTGAACATATTGAAAATTGCCTTCATATGCACTGAAAAACTTCCGGTACCGCCTGTCGCAGGCGGCGCCATTCAGCTATATATCAGCGGGATAGTACCCTGGCTTGCCGGCAAACACGATATAACGGTCTACGGTGTCCAGTATCCGGGTCTGCCCAATGCCGAAACAATAGATAATGTAAAATACATAAGGGTACCCGGCAAAACCGATACCGTTTATGTAAACAATTTGAAAACAGCTTTAGAGCCCGGTTTTGATCTGATCCATGTATTCAATCGACCACGCATTATGCTGGCGCTTTCTGATAAATTTCCAAAAATGAAGTTCAGCCTGAGCCTTCATAACGAGATGTTCCACCCGGAAAAGATACCCGACGAGGCTGCCCTCCGCTGTGTACAAAAAGCGGAATTCATAAATACGGTAAGCCTTTATATAGCCGATACCGTTAAAAAACGCGTACCCGAAGCCGAAGGTAAGCTCCATGTTGTTTACTCCGGCGCTGATCCGGCTAAATACCATGTCCCCTGGTCTCCCGAAGGTGAGGCAATAAAGCGGGAAATGCAGCTTAAATACGGCCTTCAGGATTATAAAACGGTACTTTACGTAGGCAGACTGAGCGTTAAAAAAGGCGTTCATATCCTGCTGAAAGCCATGGACAAAATTATGAGCGTCCGAAAGGACGTTGCTCTGGTAATCGTGGGTAGTAAATGGTACGGAAATAATGAAACGGACGATTATGCCAATTCGATGCAGGCGGCGGCAAAGCATCTTCCCGGCCCGGTGATTTTAACAGGATTCGTCCCTCCTTCCGAGATTCCGTCCCTTTACAATATAGGAGATATTTTCGTCTGCGCATCCCAATGGAACGAACCCCTGGCCAGGGTACATTACGAAGCTATGGCCGCCGGCCTGCCCATCATCACTACAAACAGGGGAGGTAATGCAGAGGTCGTCGAAGGCTACGGAAACGGTATCGTTATAAATGAATACAACGACCCGCTGGCATTCGCCTCTTCGATAACAAAACTCCTCGATGACCCCGTATCCGTACGTAAAATGGGCATTGCCGGCAGAAAACTGGCTGAAGAAAGGTTTAATTGGGAAAGGGTCGCCGCAGAAGTTTTGGGGGGTCAACAATGAATGTTTCAATTGTCGGTACAGGTTACGTCGGGCTTGTAACAGGCGCTTGCCTGGCTTCTATGGGGATGAACGTACTGTGCTGCGATCAGGACGAGGCAAAGGTAGCAAATCTCAGAAAAGGGATCCTGCCGCTCTATGAACCGTGTCTTGAAAGCCTGATAGACCATAGTTCCTGTAAACAAAACAGGCTACGTTTCACTTCAGATATGAAAGCTGCCGTAGAACATTCCGACGCTATTTTTATCACAGTAAACACACCTACTTTACCGGACAACACCTGCGATACCAGTCACGTTTTCGATGTTGTGCGGGATATCGCATGCAATATGTCCTCCTATAAGCTGATTGTCAACAAAAGTACGGTTCCTGTGGGTACAGGAAGAAAAATGTACGGAGTGATCTCCCAAATCCTTCATGAAAGAGGACTTTCCATAGAATTCGATATAGCCTCAAACCCCGAGTTTTTAAAGGAGGGTTCCGCCATTGAGAATTTCATAAATCCGGATAGGATCGTAATAGGCGCCGAAAGCCGGAGGGCAGAGGATATCCTCAGGGAAATATATCGCGAACAGGTCTCCGGAAATATACCGATACTGGTCACCAGGCTCGAAGAGGCAGAGATGATAAAATATGTTGCAAATGCGTTCCTCGCCACGAAAATAAGCTTTATAAACGAGATCGCAAATATATGCGAGGCGTGCAATATAGATGTAGGTTCCGTAGCCCACGGCATAGGACTGGATAAAAGGATAGGCACACAATATCTGAACGCCGGACCGGGCTTCGGGGGCAGCTGCTTCCCAAAGGATCTGCGCGCTTTGGTCGGAATCAGCAGAGAATACAGCTACGAACCGCATTTGCTGAATAGTGTAATCAAGGTAAATGAACAGCAGAAGGAAAGAATGGTACAAAAGGCTGAAAAAATACTGGGGGGGTTCGAAGGCAAAAGAATAACCTTGCTGGGACTTACGTTCAAGCCCGGGACCGATGATACCCGGGAATCTCCCGCACTTTCTATCCTCGATCGGTTATTGGCCGGCAAGGCCAATATTTCGGTTTATGACCCCAAGGCAATAAAGGTCCTGAAAAAAGAACGGCCCGACGTGAGGATAAAATTCTGCAGAGACCCCTATTCAGCCTGTTCCAGCAGCGAATGCATAATGCTGTTAACTGAATGGAAGGAATTCGCAGGCCTTGACTTCGGCAGACTGAAAGCTATGGTAAACAAACCGGTGTTTCTGGACCTCCGTAATATGTATGACCCTGATTATGTAAAGAGCTTTGGATTCTATTACGAGGGAGTTGGCAGGAAATGAACGATGAGTTGATGGAGAATGGGCCGGCAAGTGAGGCGATGACAACTGTCATACCGCAAACGCCGGAAGTGATGGCAGACAGTCGGTTGTCTGACTGCACCGTCCTTGTAACCGGTGGTGCGGGCTTTATCGGTTCACACCTCTGCGAGAAGCTGCTGCGCATAGGCAGCAGGGTAATTTGCCTGGATAATTTCAACGACTCTTATGACCATAATATCAAAAAAAATAATATACAGTCTGCCCTGTTCGATCCAAGGTTCAGTCTTATCGAAGGCGACATACTGAATCAGGACCTGGTCGAAGGCATTATGAAACAATACGGGATAAGTGTCGTCGTACACCTGGCAGCGCTTGCCGGAGTCCGAAGTTCCATAGACACCCCCCTGGATTACGTGGATACTGATATAAAGGGCACTGTCACGCTTCTGGAAGCCGCCCGCAAATACGGTATTAAAAAATTTGTATTTGCATCTTCCTCGTCGGTATACGGAACTGCTACGACGCCCTTCAGGGAGTCCGATACCGCATTATCCCAGGTATCGCCTTATGCAACCGCCAAATACTCCGGGGAGCATTATTGCAGGACATACCACCTTATCTACGGTATCCCCGTCGTATGTCTGCGCTTCTTTACAGTCTATGGTCCGCGGCAGCGGCCGGATATGGCCATAAACAAATTTACCGGGGAGATCGAAGAGGGCCGTGAAATCAATATATACGGAAACGGGACCAGTTCGAGGGACTATACTTATGTCGATGATATAATAGACGGAATTGTTGCATCCATCCGTCTGGAATGCGGTTTTGAAGTGATCAACCTTGGAAATTCAAGCGCGGTAGGCATATTGGATCTGGTTAAAATTATTGAAAATAGTTTGGGTAAAGCTGCGAAAATCTGCTTTATTCCGGATCAGAAGGGCGACGTGCCTGCTACCTTTGCCGATATCGGCAAGGCTGCCGCCTTGCTCGGGTTTAGACCTAAGATCGGTCTTACTGAGGGAGTCGGACGTTTCGTCGATTGGTATGAAGAAAGCATCAAGCCGCTCAAGATAGTTCAGATCACGCCGGATATATATCCTGTTCCGCCTCCGGATTACGGAGGTATAGAGATAATAGTTCATGAAATAACTGAGGAATTGGTAAGGCGTGGGCACGAGGTATACCTCTATGCTCCGACCGGAAGTAAAACAAGGGCAAGGCTGATACCGTATGAACACACTACAAAGGGTGATTCAGCCAAAATAGCGGAATTTGTACGCCGGACACTCCCCGAAGGTGTGGATATTATCCATGACCATACGCTGTCTTCCGCCGTTGGCAAAGCAGGGCTGAAGGTCCCTGTCGTCTGCACGATCCACGGAGCGATCAGGAATTCCGTGAAATACCCCGTGTATGTCAGCAGGAGGGCATTTGAAGTCATTGGAGATAACCGCGGCTTTTTCGTATACAACGGTCTGGAACTGGAGAAGTATGAATTCAGCGGGTATAAAAGCGATTACCTTCTATATATGAGCCGCGTCGACAAGGTAAAGGGAATCGAAATCGCACTGGATATCGCGGATAGGACAAAAAGAAAACTGATAATTGCCGGACCGGTCCATGACAAAGCATATTACTCCGATGTCGTGGAACCGCGGATAAGAGATAACCCCAACATCAGGTATGTCGGCTCTGCAGGAGGACGATTCAAGCAGGATCTGCTGAAGTACGCAGCCTGCCTGTTATTCCCCACTTCCTGGGAAGAACCCTTCGGCCTGATCATGATCGAAGCCATGGCCTGCGGTACGCCCGTTGTCGCCCTCTCCAACGGTGCGGTACCGGAGGTCCTTAAACGTTTCCCGGCCCTGATATGCCAAAACCCGAATGAAATGGCAGAACTGGTTAGCCGCGGGATCTTTCCTGCCCCGGAGGCTCTGCGTAGTTATGCCCTTTCTCGTTTTACATCAGTAAATATGGCGGAAAGCTACCTTGAAGTTTATAAAAATGTGCTGCAAAAGGAAAAGCAGCAGGGCATACAGGTATCGCAGCATAATCCGGCGCAGTCGGAAGTGAAACATCCTGAGATGAAAAAGTCAGCACCCGACACAAAACACCTCAGGATAGTGCAGGTGGCGCCGGATGCCATCACTGTCCCGCCGCAGGATTACGGCGGGATCGAACGGGTAATTTATGACCTAACTGAAGAGTTGGTCCGTCAGGGGCATGAAGTCTTTCTGTATGCGAAACAGGGCAGCCGGACCAGTGCCAAATTACTCCCCTACCCCCAACAGGGCGGCGGCGTGCAGGCTGTTGCAGAATTCGTGTCCGCCAATCTCCCTGAAAGCATTGACGTCATACATGACCACACGCATGCATCGGCTATGGATAAGCTGGGACTAAATATACCTATAGTCAGTACAATACACGACAGCCGGAAAAACACAGCCGGTAATCCGGTGTATCTGTGCCGCAAGGCATTGCACGACGTGGGCTGCGATAAGGGATTTTATGCCTATAATGGCATTACTATGGCAGATTATGAGTTCTCCGCCGAAAAGCAGGATTATTTACTGTTCATCGGGCTGCTATATTCACACAAAGGTATCAATTACGCAATGGACGTCGCAGAACAAACAGGAAAAAAACTGGTCATAGCAGGCCCGATCTATAAACTCGACTACTATAAAGAAGAAATAGAGCCTCGCCTTATGAACAATCCGAATTTCAGGTATGTAGGCTCAGTAGGCGGAAATGTCAGACAGCAGCTGCTCAAATACGCAGAATGTATACTGTTCCCGACCGTTTGGGAGGAACCCTTCGGTCTCGTTATGATAGAAGCCATGGCCTGCGGCACACCCGTTCTTGCATTCGGAAACGGCGCGACGCCTGAAGTGCTTTCCGGATTCCCTGATTTGATATGCAGTGATGCGGAAGAAATGGCCTTAAAGGTCCTCAACCCCTCCTACCCCGATGCAGCGACGCTGAGAAAGTACGTCGAAGAGCATTTCTCCTCCGGGAAAATGACTGAAAGGTACCTACAGATATACAGTGACGTTATCAAATTTCGGGAATAAAAACAGCCCGTTTAATAGATAATGAGGTGGATCCATGATTTCGATCAGTTTGTGCATGATAGTGAAAAACGAGGAGGATACACTCGCCAGATGCCTTATAACAGTTAAGGACATCGTTGATGAAATTATTATCATAGATACTGGATCGACAGATAAAACAAAGGAAATTGCATGGCTTTTTACGGATAAAATATACGATTTCAAATGGATAAACGATTTTTCTGCCGCCAGGAACTTTTCATTTTCAAAGGCTACCAAGGACTACGTCTTCTGGCTGGACGCGGACGACGCCATACTTGAACCGGACCGCATGAAGTTAAAAAAGCTCAAGGAGACTCTTGATCCGAAAATCGATGTTGTAATGATGAATTACAACTATTCATTCGACAGCGAGGGCAATGTGCTTTTGTCGCACTTCAGGGAACGTCTGCTGAAGCGATCTAAGAATTTTCAGTGGAACGATCCGATTCACGAATACATCTCTTTCGGAGGCAATGTTCTGAATACCGATATTACCATTACGCATAAAAAAACGCATTCGAACAACTGGAGGAACCTTACGATACTTGAAAGCATGATGGCCGAAGGAAAGGAATTTTCCCCGAGGAACATGTTCTATTACGCAAGAGAGAAGTTCAATGTAGGCGAATACGATGATGCGATAGAATACTTCAATAAGCACCTTGATTCGGAAAAGGGCCTTCCCGCCGACAATATAGTTTCGTGCATACATCTTGCTAAAGCCTACAGGTTTAAAAAGGACAGGAAAAACATGCTCAAAGCCCTGCTCAGGAGCTTCGAATACGATATTCCAAAAGCCGAGATATGCTGTCTGCTGGGCTATTATTATAAAGACGCTGAGGATTACAGCCGCGCCGCCTTCTGGTTCGAACTGGCATTGAATCTGGAGAAACCCGAAAATAAATGGGGGCCTGTACTGCATGAATATTGGGGATTTGTACCGTGCTTCGAGCTTGGCGTTTGTAATTTCAAAATGCAGAGCATTGACAAGGCTATCCTTTACAATAACCGGGCTGAGGAATTCAGACCCGGGCATCCGTCCGTACTTCAAAACAGGCAGCTTTTCGAAACAGTCAGAAACAAATTGTCTGAAGCTGCAAAATAGTTGTATAAAGTCAAATAGAGTATGTAACCCATTATGTTAACCTCTCATATTATGTCAATGGATACTTTTAATTAAGAAAAGAGGTTGACGCATGTCACAAGATAATGGGCAAAAAACCGGCTTCGGTAAGCAATTTTCCGATGATCTGCAAAAAGCACTGAGTGAATTGGAGGACAATAAAGTGAACGACGATTTCGACCTTGACTTATCTTTTGAGGACGGCACTGTTAACAACAAAGATAACGATAATGATAATCTGTATGACACAGATGACGTAGATAATACCGCTGATGATGGAGAAGAAAAAGATGATGAGGGAAAGTGCAAAGGTAAATGGAGAAGACACGGCAAATGCTGTAGAAAAGTACTCTGCCTGTTGAAAAATGAAAAATACGGTCTTAAGGAAATCAAAAGGGAAGTAAAAAGGATCGAAACCGGCGTGGCAGGTATAGAAACCATATTATCGGAAGTCGCTACGCAGGTTGCGGTAATGGATACCGGCGTTGCCCATATTAATACAGTGACCGGCGAAGTTGCAACGCAGGTCGCATTCGTTGATACACTCCTCGGTGAGGTAGCAACTCAAGTCGCTTCGATCGATACGGGTGTAGCCAGGATCGAAACCATACTGAGTAATTTTACAAGTGTAGTCATCGCAACACTGATCAGTGAAGTTGCAACGCAGGTCGCAGTTATAGATACCGGTGTTGCACACATTAACACTGTGACAGGTGAAGTCGCAACACAGGTCGCCTTCATTGACACACTCCTCGGAGAGGTAGCTACTCAGGTAGCTGTGATCGATACGGGCGTAGCCCACATTAACACAGTGACCGCCGAAGTTGCAACGCAGGTCGCATTCGTTGATACACTGCTCGGTGAAGTCGCCACTCAGGTGGCTGTGATCGACACTAATGTCGCAACCCTGTCGTCCGGTGTCGCAGGAGTCAGCACTGTGATCGGCGAAGTCGCAACACAGGTCGCTTTCATCGATACACTGCTCGGTGATGTCGCCACTCAGGTAGCGGTGATCGATACGGGCGTAGCCCACATTAACACTGTGACCGGCGAAGTGGCTACTCAAGTCGCCTTCATTGATACACTGCTCGGTGAGGTAGCCTCTCAGGTAGCTGTGATCGATACGGGCGTAGCCCACATTAACACAGTGACCGGCGAAGTCGCAACACAGGTCGCCTTTATCGATACACTGCTCGGCGAGGTAGCCACTCAGGTGGCTGTGATCGATACGGGCGTAGCCCACATTAACACAGTGACCGGCGAAGTCGCTACTCAGGTCGCCTTTATCGATACGCTCCTCGGCGATGTCGCCACCCAGGTCTCCGAAATTGAGACTATCGTCGCCACTCTGTCACTCAATGCGACTCTGATCAGCGATATAGCCACCCAGGTAGCCTTTATCGATACGCTCCTCGGCGATGTGGCTACCCAGGTCTCCGAGATCGAGACCATCGTCTCAGGTCTGGTATGCACATCCGGTAGACTCACAACCGGTCCGGTGCTGCATGACAATGGTGTGAACAGTATAGTTGTTAAAGTGCTCAACGATTCAACTGCCACTTTAATAGGCGCATCCGCTATACTTTACGACATCGAAACCTGTCCCAAGTTTGATATAGAAACTGTACCCTTCGGACCAATTCCGCCCAAGTGCTCGAATTTCTTCATTTTTGGTACACCGGCAAGCTTAATCGAATTTGAGATACAGTTCCTTGGCATAACTACAGAAGTATTTGCTTCCGTATATGCAAGGTCAAACGCTTCAACAGCTCCGTTGTCAGCAAGCAATGTGGTCATTACGAATACCTTCCGCAGCAGTGAATTGCTCTGTACAAATGATCCGTGATGACATGAACAGTCCCACGGCGATTCAGCTCCTATAGTGAACCGGTCAGGGTTCAATGCCCTGACCGGCTTTCCGTGTCGTAAAATTCAACATAAAACAAATAGAGAGTATAAACAGCCCAAAACCCTTGTGGGCTGCTCATACTCCTTTGCCTGACCAACGCTCCTAAGTATTGCCTTTGTGACTTAAGACTATTTGTGGTTTTTTGCAAGCGCTTTGTTTATAGCATATTCAAACTGTTCCCAACCAGCATCCTGGGTTTTCTTAATAATACTCTTCTCTTCATGCTGATACTTGGGCGTATATCCCTTCCCTGCCCTTTCAACACATCTGGCGGCTATACTTTTATCCCATCTTACAATATTCATGTCCATAACTACACATCCTAACATGATAAATTTAATTTACATAATCAGTATATTAATTTGAACATGAAAAGTTGCATTCCGTATATCATTTACGAACTACTTTTACTCCCTGAGGCGTATCTTCCAACTGGTAACCCATGCTGCCGAGCTTATCCCTTATCTCGTCGGCAAGCTTCCAGTTTTTATCCTTCCTCGCCTGCTGTCTTTGATCGACAAGCTCAGCTATTTCAGGGTCGAGCGCAGGCTCCTCCGAAGTCGTCTTCTCAGCCGCTTTGGCAAAATCCAACCCGAAAACCTCATCCATTTCGAGAAGCAGTTCGTATAGGTCACGGGATTTTGTCCCGTATCTTGCTATATTCCAGGCCACGCCCATGGCTCTCGGTATGTTGAGGTCGTCATTTATAGCATCCTGAAAGTCCTTTCTGAATGACTCTGTCAGTCCCGCATCCGCCATTGTGCCGGCCGCGGCGTGCTTATGCGCCAGGACGCCATCCATCAGCCTGTCGAGAGCTACCTGCGCAGCTTTTAAGCCATCCCAGGTAAAATTCAGCTTGCTCCTGTAATTCGCATTAAGGCACATGTACCTGTATGCCAGCGGGTTGAAACCCTTCTTCTTCAGATCGGATACGGTATAGGTATTTCCAAGGCTTTTGGACATTTTCCCGTTATCGACGAGCAGGAACTCTCCATGCAGCCAGTAATGAACGGCCGGTTTGCCCAGCAGCGCCTCGCTCTGCGCTATCTCGTTCTCATGGTGTACCGGTATATGGTCGACTCCTCCCGTATGAATGTCGAATTCATCGCCAAGGTACTTCCTGCTCATAGCGGAGCATTCTATGTGCCACCCCGGATAGCCCATGCCCCATGGACTCGGCCACTGCATTATGTGTTCCTTCGGGGCCTTCTTCCACAGTGCGAAATCCGCAGGATGCCTCTTTTCCTCGTTAACGTCTACACGCGCCCCCGCGATCTGGCCCTCGAGGTCCAGTCCGGAGAGCTTGCCGTAATCTTTGGATTTCATAACGTCGAAGTATATGCCGTCACTCGTCTCATAGGCGTATCCCTTCTCTACGAGGCCCTGGACGAACTCTATCATTTCATTGATGTGGCCGGTCGCTTTTGCAATATATTCAGGCTTGCCTATGTTCAGTTCGGCTATGTCGTTCATGAAAACGCCGGTATAATATTCCGCGATCTCCCAGGGTGATTTGTTTGCCTGCTTTGCAGTTTTCATCATCTTGTCCTCGCCCTCGTCGGCGTCCGAAACAAGATGCCCTACATCTGTTATATTCATGATATGCTTCAGCATAAAGCCATCGTATTTCATTACACGTCTTAGTATGTCCATGAATATGTACGTCCTCAGGTTGCCGATGTGCGCGTACTGGTAAACAGTAGGCCCGCACGAGTAGATTTTCGCCGTGCCCTCCTCCAATGGTCTAAATTCTTCCTTTTGCCTTGTTAGCGTATTGTAAAGCTTCATTTTGATAACCTCCGCTATATTTTGTCCGATTCCGTGCGCTTTTCATTGCATCTTTCGATATCCTGAGCCTTGGCGCGTTCGCCGCGCAATGACGCTTCGAGGTGCTCGATCCGCACCTGCAGCCTGCATAATTCCTGCGAGACCGGGTCCGCTATATGCACCTGGTCGAGTTCTATCGATGGAGCCAGTTTCCTGCCTGCATGCTTTACCGGGCGTGCCTTGGGTCCCGTGATGGTCGTATCGGGCAGTACGTCTTCGAGCACGACCGAGCCTGCGCCGATCATGGCATTATCTCCTATAGTGATCGGGCCGAGCAGCTTTGCGCCTGCGCCGATAAGCACGTTATTGCCTATGGTGGGGTGCCTTTTACCTTTGTCCTTTCCAGTTCCGCCAAGTGTCACGCCGTGATATATGGTACAATTATCCCCTACCTCGGCGGTTTCACCGACAACGATCCCCATTCCGTGATCCATGAACAGACCTCTTCCGATAGCAGCGCCCGGATGTATCTCTATCCCTGTCATGAACCTGGAGAACTGCGATATCAGCCTCGCAGGGAAAAACAGCTTCCTTTTGAAAAGCCAATGCGCCGCACGATGATAAAACAGCGCATGAAAGCCGGGATAAAGCAGAAAAACCTCCAACGTGCTCTTCGCTGCGGGATCTCTTTGAGCAATTGACCTGGCGTCGCCCAATAAGCCTTTAAACATGTAAACGCCTCACTTATTAACTATATCAGCATAGTTTTTCTATGATAGTATACCCATACAAACCATAGGCGCATCAAACGCCCGCAATTTTTACACATAAAAACTCCGCCTCCTGTATAGAGGCGAAGTTATCCGCGGTCCCACTCTAATACGACAAGGATTTCAAACCGATTGTCGATCTCAACGGCGATAACGGAGCCTTATCCCGTGAAAGCCTACTTTATCGATGCCGCTGCGACACAGCCCTGTTTTCGGCCTCCCGACTCGCCTGGGGCACTTCTCCCGCCAAATCGCCGATACCGCTTTCAGCCGGTGACGGCATCTCTCTGAGGCTATTGTTCGGGTTACTTTCCCGGTTCATCGTCTTTAATTTTTAATAATCGCATTTATTTCATTCATTTTATCAAATATTAGTTCTAAAGTAAACAAAATAGATTCTTTAATCTGCATAAACAAAACATCGGGAATAAATAATAGTATTGACGGCAATTTGCATTTTCATTATATCCTTTGAAAGGAAGTGATATGATTGGCTGAAAATGTCGAAAGAACGCAGCGTTTCAGTTTCGGACAGTTTATTATAAGGTGGTTGGTCGGAGCAGTAGTATTGGCTGTTACGGCATTTCTTACACCGGGCTTCTCCATATCCAGCATATGGTCGTTGATCGTGGCTGCCGCCGTTATCGCGATCCTTGATTACTTGGTGCAGAGGATCCTCGGAGTGGACGCAACTCCGTTTGGCAGAGGACTGACCGGATTCATAGTAGCTGCAGTTATAATCTATGTCGTCAAATTTATTGTACCCGGCTATTACGTAACATTGCTCGGTGCAATACTCGCTGCTCTTGTGTACGGCATCATCAACCTGTTGATCCCCGGCAAGACCATGTAACCTGCCAGGGTGGGTAAGAGACAACAATTGGGCATGCGCTCATGCCGGCCACATGTCAAGTATCAAAATAAAGGGATGGCTATGCCATCCCTTTATGTATATACCATAGGCTTATTCATCTTTTGTCATGCTTCTTTCTTCCTCAATCGCTCCGGGGAAATCCATTTTTTGGGGCGGGAAGAATTCATCTATCGGGAAGTCGATTGTTTCAAACAATTCACAGGGCTCCTCATCGGTGGAGGCTACGCATCTCTTGTTCGGTACGCAGAAGTCGAACGCCGGTATCAGCAGCTGTACTAATCTTGCAAGCTTGACGATCGAGAACAACCCTATCGTCGCAACGACCTGCCTTACTATGACCAGATGCCTGGTATCGTCCGTAACCAGATCGGTCTCATCGAAATCGACGGATTCGAGCATGTTGCTTACAACCTTGGGTAATACCCTGTCGCAATCCTCATCGTTGGCGTTTTCAAGAACCTCGGCTATTCTGGCATTCAATGCGATCGGTTCGGCAACTTCAACCTTGGCGATCGGGAGGTTATCCTGCTGCAAAGCCGAATCTCCGTTGTAATCGTTTTCATGTTCCCTGAAATGCGACTTGAATATCTTCACATTACCTTCGGAACCGAACAGGATGACTTTCTTGTCAAAGAGCACGATGCCCGGTATGGTAATGATCTTTATACCGCCGCTGTGCCTGGGTACAAAGAAGTCCAGTGTCACCTTAATGAAGAATTTGATGTCAACAGTAAAGAAGCCCCTCTTGAACGGTACTTCCTCAACGTCGGCGAACACTCTGACTACCTCTGCACGTCTTGCTTTTACATTGATCGCATGGCTAACGATCCAGTTTACTTTGTCGGGATCCTTGAAATATACTCTTGCATCTTCGATGCAATCTTTTTCCTTGCATGAATCATAAATCTTTTCTACCTGTATACAAACTGCTTCCTTTATTCTGCAGAGGTCTTTCTCACTGATAAGGCCCGGAAGCACTTTGTCGTGATTATAGCTCATATCTAAATCCCCCTTCATTTAAAGCTATATTATTTGATTTCCCTCTCATTTTCATAATATGTTACATCCGCTTTTTTGTGATATTAAGGAATCGTTGAAATATAACTTCCGATAATTTTTCCGGGGAATTACACTAACCGGGCTGCATGGGCGAGCAGCAAGCGAAGCTTGCGACCAGCCCGCTCCATTCCCCAATAGATTTCGCTAAAGCGAAATGTTTCATTAATGTAGCATTTCTGCGAAGCAGAAATCCATTAAAAAACCGGAAGTAATATTCCAGCCGATCCTTAGTAAAACTTTATAAATCCGGAACATATGCTGCCATAAATCAAATCGATATCGTCATATATATAAATAAGAATAGTTCTATGGAAGTGTGAGTGGAGTCAAATGTTCAATTTGCAGAACAGGCAGTTCGTGTTCAGGCATCCGACAGGAGAAGTCAGGAGCATATTCTGCGACCAGAGGCAGAACCTGTGTTTCAATTCATTGACGACAAGAGGGGTATGGAGCAACGCAGCCGTGTTGCATAAAAATGTATACCAGAGCTTTTATGCCGAGATAGACCAGAATGAGTCCTTCCACATCCTGTTCCAGGATAGCGGCGGGAATATTATTTATTCCAGGCTGGACGGCCAAAGCCTGAAATCTGTCCCTGTACTGAACAGCAAGATCCCCGCTGCATACGATAAGCAGTTGTGTATAGTACCTTTTAAAAACCAGGTGTATCTTTTTTACGTTCTGCAGCATGACAACTCATTCATGCTGGCATATCAGGTGCTGGCAAACAACAGGCTGGGCACGCCCAAGGTCGTGGATTACGTTTCGGGGAGCAGCGTTCCCTGCTCGATCATATATGACAGCAATGAAAACATATACTCGTTCTATCAGTCTTACGACGGCAAATACCTGCAGTTGGGCTTCAAGAAGTTCAATACCGCGCAGAAGCACTGGAGTGATTTCATGCCGATCACAAAATACCAGGGGAATTGCGAATATCCCCACGCCCTGATCGACAGCAACGGCATAATCCATTTATGTTATCAGCGACGCACGCCCAAACTTTTCGAAATGGTATACCAGCGGAAGGATCCCGACAAAAACCTCTGGTCGCCCGAGATCGTCGTCCATTCCTCTGTGCATTCGTTCGAAAAGGCTTCAATATTGCAAACTGAGAACAGGCTGATCATATTCTGGGTGCGCGAGGATGTGATCTACTACAGCGAAGGCTCATTAGCGGGCGAAGGCTGGAGCAAGCCGTCAAGGTACTCCAACCAGTATGGACGCAATCTACAGTGTATAAATTACAAATACCTGAAGCCGGCGTCGGACCGGATACAGTCCAGTACAAGCGCATTGTACGGAACGCCGGGCGTCCGGGACGCATCATCCGGCGGTCAGAACGGCAGCAGTCCGGCCTCCTCCGGGGAAGCCGGAAGATATGTATCGTCGATGTCTCCCGAGATTTATCCGGGTACCGTTGTAAATGGCCTGAAGCTCGCCTTTGTAAGCATCGATCAGTTTGGTGATCTTTTTGGGGACACTCCTTCGTACCCTGTCCAGGAATACTCATCTGAATATCGTGAGGCAGGCAGTCCCGCACCGTCTGGAGGAGACGTCAGGAAGATCATCCTCGATACCTTCAAACAGCTTCAGAACAGTGTGGAAGAAGTACGTATGGGCTGGTCCGAAAACAAAAAGGAAATGGCGCGGCTTACAAACGCATATTTTGAATTGACAAAGGAACTCGGGAAATATTCCGTCAGGATGAATATGCTCGAAAATAAACTCAGGCAGCTTAAAAAACCGGCTGCAAGCGATGAGACGACAAGCCGCGGGCAGGCGGCGCACGATAAGGAGACAGTTGGCTTCGCCACCGGAGATGACGCTAAACCTGCAGTTGAAAACCGGAAGGAACCGGAGGAACATGTCATGCCCGAGGACAGGGACGCGGCTTTGCAGCAGATGGGCCAAAAAATACCGAAAAAACCGGGGACATCTCTCGATCCCGAAAAGCTGAAGGAATGGGAGGAGTGGCAGGAGCCGAAGGAATGGCAGGAAAGCGGTGAATAAAAAGCAGGAGTAATATACGGCGAAGAGGCCAATGAAGCCCTGCCAATAGTCACTATCCTGTCGATGACATCGGTAAAACCGGGAAGAAGGATATATCCTGTCGAAGCTTTGTTGAAAGCTGAAGAAACAGGTTTGGCAAAGGATTCCATAGCAATGGCGCACCAGATCCTGGCTGTCTCAAAGAACGGCTGGGTGAGATTCGCGGAAGGATCGATTCAGACGAAGTGAGGGATAAGGTAAAAAGCGCAATAAAAACATACCTGGATATATGAACAGCTCACTCGTAAATCGTGATCCCGGCGTCGTACTTCCCGATAAACTCGATAAACTTGTCTTTCAGCAGTTCATTGGCGGTAATTTTCACCTTTTTGCCCCTGCAGTCCATCAAGCTTATGATATAGCCCATTCCAAGCTTTCTGCGCGCAATATCGACTTTCGCAATCTCTTTCAGCGATACGGACAGTTTTCTCATGCCTATGAACAGGTAATCCTGATCGGAATATGCAAAACCTTCCAAAAAAAACAACGGCACCGGTGAGATGATCACATGGCTGAAACTCCGCAAGCAGCCGGGAAAGGTAAAACCCGAAGCTATCGCATATATAGCCAGAGCCGCATTGACAACGCCAAGCAGCGCTATCAGAAAAACGGCCGTTTTCAAGCCTGTTCCCGTTATCAGAACAAAGCCGGGTCTGCCCATACGGTCATGCAGGATTGCTGCCAGCATGACCGAATAAATCAGTATGATGGCAAGTGACAGCTGAAACGCAAACCCGGCCGCTTTGTAAATGACCGATACGCCGCTTCTCGACATGCTGACAGCATTGACAGCCGCTGTGGCAAGCAGGATGAAGGATGCCGTAAATGAGGCTGCACGGCTTTTTCTATCTATTGAAAATAATTTGATGAATTCAAACTTCATTCTCATACCTACAATTTTACATTTTGACCATATATAAAATATATTTATATAATTTTATATTTTCGCCAATTATATGTCAAATAAAATTATTGTAATGCAGTTTTATTCGTTCAAATAGAGGTTCATTTTGTTTTGCATTGCCTTTGCCGCATCCTCTGCGGATTTCTTCCCGGCAAAATAGCCGCCGTGGGCATGCATTTGCTTCTATAATCTCTACTCCATTCCTTGTACATATCTCTCTTAATATTTTTCCTATTTCCGCTTTATACTTTCCGAATATTACTTGCCTTCTATGGTATACTTCATTGTAGATACTTCCGATTTGGTTAGTCTTATTATATTAGGAGTGGGTTTCTCGAACTCCCGTATACTAACCCGGTGGTATCAATACCCGTTAAGTAATCTGACCCAGTGCTTTCTCTGTTTTAAAAGGTAAATACAACCTTAAAATCTCCATATTTTCCTGTAGCATATTCAAAAGCCTTCTCCCATTCTTCGAGCTTAAAGGATTTTTGTATTATTCCATCTGTTTTAAGTGTTCCGTCAGCAATATGCTCTATTACAAACGGGAAGCAGTAAGGAGAAAGGTGTGCGCCAAGCACATCAAGTTCCTTGCCATCACCTATGATCGACCAATCCACAGTGGTGTCAGAACCAAACACTGAAAACTCCACAAAACGCCCAAGCTTCCGGATCATTTGCAATCCCTGGTTAACACTGGACGGATGACCCGTAGCTTCTATATAAATATCACAGCCATAATCCCCGGTCATATCAAGTATCTCTTTTACTGAATTTGATTTGCCGGGATTTATTATTATATCTGCACCGAATTCTTTTGCTTTTTCCAGACGTGAATCCATCATATCTAAAACAATGAGCCTGGCTGGATTTTTCATATGTGCATAAGTAGTCATCCCCAAGCCAAGCGTACCTGCTCCTGAAATCACCACTACATCCTCGTTACTTATCTGTGCTCGATCAACACAATGCTTCGAGCATGCGTAAGGCTCAATCAGGAGGGCTTTTTCCAGCGGCAGGCTTTGGGGGACTCTATGCAAGACAGAAGTTTTCGGGTAGCGAACATATTCAGCCATGCCTCCGTTGTTTTCCTTTTGGAAGCCGAAGGTAGCGTGAGGCTGGCACATCCAATACCGCCCAGATTTGCAGAACATGCATTTACCGCATGGGACGATTTGATCGGCGGTAATACGATCTCCCGGTTTATAGCCCCTTACATTTTCACCTATTTCAACAATAATACCCAAAAATTCATGTCCCGGAATAAACGGTGGTTTGACCCAAGACGGCTGGTTACCGTCACCCCAAAAGCGTGCAGCGCCATGCATGCATTTCAGATCTCCTGCGCAAATACCACAACCCTCGGTTTTGATAATAATGTCGTCCGGTCCGCACATTGGAGTCGGATATTCCAGTTCATATCGATAATCTCCGTTTCCGTAGGCAACCAGCGCTTTCATAGTCTTTGGAATACTCATATTGATTCTACCCCTCCAAATTCATCTATAATTCTTTCACCAATCTTTTCTCCTCTTCCCGATACTACATTCACAATGAATCTATTTACTTCCTCTATTGACGGCATCGAGGATTGAGCCCCTTTTCTGGTTACAACGATTGATGCTACAGCTCGGATGCAATTACAATTCGTTCAGCAGGCAGTTCACTGAGTACCGCATTTAGCACGTCAAAAAAGCCTGGTAAATTTTTTTATCGCAAGGTCGATACATTTTACGTTATCGTGTATAGGCAGGCCACAATCACTGATTGTAAGTCCGTCTGTATGTCCCATGCGAGAAATTGTAGACAAAATCTCACTGTTAAGTAATAATGAATTTTTCATAACTAGCTCCATTCCATTGCCAATCAAATTAACCGGTGGCTCTCTTGCTTTTATTTCAATCCAAGACGTTCATATTGTTCGGTCGGACAATCATTTTCTTCCATGACAGCACACATTTTTTGAATCATCTTACTTTCAATTTCACTGTTTTTAATAGGGTTTAGCTGGTAAGGATCATTAAATGTATCATATAGCAGCGTTCCAAACTTGTATGACGAAAAATCCAGCTCTGGTATTCCCTTGGATGCGATTTTAAGAATTTTGCACCCCTTGGTAAAGGAAAACGGCTCTGCAAGCTCCATATCATGAAGATCCCGCACACTGAATCTGTTTCGCATGTGCGTCGGCATCAGCGTATAGTTGTACAGCGGCTGATTATCCGCTGACACAGGCGCACGCATGTATACATAGTGGCCGTCAGTGCAATTCACGTGCCCGCCATGGATACCAAAGATTGCAGCATCTCTGACAGCATTATCCTTCAATATCACATTGTCAAGCACCTTACCCGTCATATCCTTCGGAATAGGGACATTAAAGTAATTTAAAATTGTAGGTGCAAGATCAATAGTCTGGATTAAACTGCTGCGGCGTTCGTTAGAAATTTTTAAGCGTGGATCCCATATAAACATAGGGATATGCGATATCTCATTATAAAACGGCATCATACATTTTGCCCAATAGTCATGCTCGCTCAGCAAAAAACCGTGATCCGTATTGACAATGAGCATTGTGTCCATCCAGAGGTTAAGCTCATCCAGCTTGTCTATCAGCCGTCCAAGCGTGTGGTCGCACATCGTCAAAAGCGCACAATATTCATTACGAACATGGTCGATTTGCTCTTGCGTTTCAGTTACAGACGTATAATCAGGCCAATCAAAATGAGGTCCGATGTAATTATCAGGATACAGCTTCCTAAATTCTTCAGGAGCGAAAAAGGGTTCATGAGGATCAAACGCTTCAATCTGCAAAAACCAGTTGTCCGCATTTGCATTTGTATCAATAAAAGAAAGACCGGCATCCATCACCAGCGAGAGCTTGTTATCGAGCATGAACTCAAGCAGTTCGTAATACTCCGGCAGCGTGAACACCCACGAGCCCTGAAGGTTAATCTGCTTAACCACAAGCTCGCTGATGTTAAAATCGCTGCTCATTTGATAAGTACGTCTGCCCTTGCCGATAGTAACAACATGGGCGCCGTTTTCACAAATCGCGATTGCATTGACAAGGCCTTCCGGGTGACCGCTTGTATCCAACACAAGCATCGGGCATTTACCCTGCATTCTGCTTTTAACCTGTTTAGCAATCGGCATATCGTTCTCGCTGCAAAATGCATTAATTCCAAGTTGCTTTGCAAATTCCACTCGATCTTTGCTTAGGTCAAACGAAATGATCTGCCATCTTTTTGCCATTGCAATTAAAGAAGCTACAATTCCAATTGGGCCAAGGCCTACGATTGCCAAATACCCGTTAAATACTGTATTGCTCAACTTCTTGAGTGCAGAGTAAGCTGTCCCGGCGGAGCAAGCCATAAACGCAGCATCCTCAAAGGGAAGCTGTTCCGGCAGTGGACAGCAGTTTACTTCTTCCGCAATCAAATATTCGCTCATCGTGCCATTCATGTGCCAGCCGTATGCCCGCTTATTTTCACACCATCCATAAATACCTTCCATGCAGTATTTGCATTTTCCGCGCCTCTAGCTCTTTGCAAAGTTGTTATCAATATAAAACTGTTCTACTTCAGCTTTAGAAGGAATGGACGTTTGAGCGCCTTCCCGTGTAACTACTACAGTTGCAACTCTATTCGCAAAATTAATTGCTTCTTCGAGAGTTTTACCTTCTGACATGGCCACTGCTACTGCTGCAGTAAAAGAGTCACCGGCAGCTGTAGTGTCAAGCACCTTGACATCTTCTACATTATAAATAGAGCAATTATTATTTGTAACCACTACGGCGCCTTTATTCCCCCAGGTAACAATAACCGTTTTAACACCTTTAGATATTAGTATATTAGCCGCTTTTTTAATATCACTAATTGAGTCCGTTGCCATACCCGTGAGTTTTTGCAGCTCAGTTTCATTTGGTGTTATTATATCGATTTTTTTAAGTATATTATCCGGAAGATCATGCGGCGCAGGAGCAGGATTCAAAACAATAATCTTATTCATTTGCCTTGCAATTTCAACCGTATATGACACTGTATCTATGGGTATTTCTAATTGAAGCAAAACAATATCACACATTTCAATAATGTCTTTATGTTTACTGATATACTCCTGTGAGCATGTGCTATTAGCACCAGGGACCACGATAATATTGTTGTCCCCGTTTTTCTCAACAACAATAAAAGCAAGTCCAGTATGTATATATTTTTTTCTTTCTATACTATCTGTGTTTACACCAACGCTTTTCAGACTTTCAATAAGAATTTTTCCGTATTCATCAACACCAACATTCCCAAGCATATGCACCTCGCCACCCAGCTTCGAGGCTGCAAACGCCTGATTGGCTCCTTTCCCTCCAGGTACTGTTTTAAAGCTTTTCCCCAAAACCGTTTCACCAATCTTCGGCATTTCAGAAACATTTACCAGCAAGTCCATATTCAGGCTTCCTACAACTAAAATTTTGAGTTTTTTCACTAACTACACCTGCCTCTTCCTTTTATTGCTATTTTCTATTCATTTCCCCAGACGAATCCATACCCTTTTGACTTTCTCCATGCGTCCCTCCAACGGTGGATATCGCTTATAGTTACTTCGGGCATATTCTGCCTTACCCTATTTATTCCATTTGTCATCTGAGAACTTTTGTCCAAGAAGAAGCATTCCGGTTTTAGGATCACGTTCACCAGTGTCAAAAGGATCATTTGTATATTCCATCCATTGTTCAAGACGCTTTTCCATCATTTCCTGAATTTGCGCATATTCTGGTTTGCCATAAAGGTTATCCATTTCATATGGATCATTGAGTCTGTCAAACAGCTTTGGCTCAACCTCGTCTTTCCACCACCGTGCATATACCCATCTATCGGTACGTACCCCTCTCCAGTATCCAAGCCACTTACCCCTGTGTGGCCAACCTGGACCCAATATCTGCAGATATACTGAATCAGGTGTCTCACATTTTCCACCAAGAGCAGCTCCGGATAAATCCTTCCCGAAAATCTCGCCGGGAATGGTTAGGCCGCATAACGATAATAAAGTAGGCATTACATCAACACTGTTAAAAAGTACATTGTTTCTCTGTCCAGGTTTAATTTTCCCAGGCCATTTAATGAGGAACGGAACATGTATCGATTCTTCGTACGGTGTAGCCTTAGAACCGCGCATTGTATGATGCATCCAATAATCAGACGGTTTCCCATAACCATGGCTGCTAAGATGGTCTCCATGATCGGAGGTAAAACAGACAATCGTATTATCAACTATTCCCAACTTTTCCAGAGCGTCCATAAGCCTCCCAAATTCAGCGTCAAGAGCAGTACAGCTTCCATAATATTGGGCTATCTCTTTACATGCGAAATCAGCCATTTGCTCTGGAACATTAGGAGATAAATCAACTTCATCGGGTAAATAAGTATTGAATTCCTGCGGATATCTGTTATATGGCCAGTGCGGCGGTGTCCAACTCATCATCATCATAAACGGTGTGTCTGGATATGCCTTACAATGGCTCTTTAAAAATTGGATCGCATAGTTTGTAGTCTCAGTTCCTTCCCATCCTTCTTTTGTGATCGGCCCTTCCTCATTGATATAATACTGACAGTCATAATAGTCATGGTTACAATTATTAGCTGCCATATAGTCAAATCCGTATCTTTTATCCTCAGTATACGGCCCATAGCCCAAATGCCACTTTCCTATGTAGGCTGACCTGTATCCAGCCTTTTTAAGCTCAAGTGGTAAAGTTGTTATATCGGTGCGCATTTTATACTCATTACATACAACGCCATTCTGATGGGCGTAAAGGCCGGTAAGAATCTGTGCCCTATATGGTGAACATATGGGACATGCTGAAAATGCATTATCAAAAGCCATACCTTCCTGAGCTATCCGGTCTATATTGGGAGTTCTTACCACCTTGTTTCCATTACACCCCAGTGCCGAATATCGTTGCTGATCAGAGAATACATATACAATATTGGGTTTTCTGTTCATGATACTTCATCCTTTTAGTCTATTTCTCAAAATTATTTAAAATGAAGATGCTTCATGCGAACCGGGTAAGCGGGCTCCGGATCCCGGTAAAACCTAACTGATGCGGAAATCACTAAATTGGCAGTGACTGCCTTTACGGACACCGGCGCCTATTTGTCCATACAAATACGGGTTTTCGTTGTCGGTATATTCTATATATACCTTTCCGTCAACTTCAATCCTTATCTTATTACCTTTTATTAAAACTGTAATAGTATAGGAATTACCGAACGACCATGGAAAATCAATTTCATTTAACACTGAATATTCTAAATTCTTCTTGCACAGTACGAGCTTGCCATTCTCAGCCAGCCCAACGCTATATAGGCGTACCGCACCTTGCACACGGAAAAGTATATTGTGAATACTACCTAATTGGGGGATAATGGTTGCAGAGAAAGTATAATCTCTCCAGCTTACGTCACCTGTATAAGCCTCACCAAAATCACTGCAGCTTCCTGATAAGACTCCATCCTCAATTCGCCATAACCCCTTTAAATATGTAAACTGACTGACTTGTGTGCATAGTTTGGACCATTGTTCATTTTTTTCTTTTGAAAAGTCTATAGAATAGTTTGCTTTACCGGAGAACTCAATATCGTCCAGATAAACAACAATCTCATTTGCTGTACTCAATCCACGCGGCGCCAGGCTTATTCCAGCTTCTTTTATGCATCCGCCTTCAATAATAGGAGTCGTAAATTCCAGAGTACTCCATACACCATTTTTAAGTGTAGTCTTTTCAGAACCATATAACTTTTCATTGTTTGTATCTTTTATATATAGCTGTGCGCAAAGTTCAACTGAATTGTCCATATCCGGCATCACACTCATTTTTATTGTCTGACCCGGATAAAGCATCGGCGAAAATGCGGGACTGTACTTGCTGCTGGTAAAATCATCCTTGCCATAATAGGTGTTCAGGTATACATTCAGGCTTTCTCCCGCGTCTATGCCGCCGCAAGCTACCCTAAGGCTTCTCTGTCCACTTGCTGCCTGACGATCGGTATTCATTATGACGATAGGACTACCAGATCCGGCTCCTTCCACATAAGCCTTTACGCCATGGGTTGAACCAGGCAGTTCGAAGCACCGGCTCATGTTGCTTTTTCCCATAAAACCGCGCCACCTATCCGGCGCCTTCTGTTCCGCAATTTTATATCCAAAGGCTGCAAGGTATAAGGCGAACGATGCGAGGTCAAGCATGTTCAGGCTGCCGGTCACGCTAGAACAGGGAAAAAAGTCATTCAGCCCGCTTATCCATTTTTTATGATCTATACCCTGCAGCCCGCCTGCAACGCCCATAATAGCGCCGACGTTCGCGGCGTTGCAATCGGTATCGAACCCACACATGACACAAATGCTGAGTGCCCTTGAAAAATCACCTTTCCCGTATAGCATGGAAAGAATCATAATGCCCGTATTGGGAATGACATGGCAGTGGCCTCCGTATTTATCTGTCCAAAAGTTCTTTTTCAGTTCGACTAAACACATCTCCCAGTCTGACGGATTCCTGTGGTAATAATCCACGACAAAACGCACCACCGCCGCATAGTCACAATCTGTGGGTATTACGCCGAGCCCTTCTTCAATCACTTTTTCCATATCGCTTTCAGCGAAGGCTGCGCTTATACAGGCAGCCACAAACATACCGCCGTATTTGGCGTTGCCGTCATGACCGACGCTTGCCGCTTTTTGAGCATATTCCGCCGCAAGCCGCGGATTGTTCGCTGCAACCAGACCCCATGCATCAATAAAAATCTGGCCTCCGATTTGCTCGGCTATTGTCAAGCCATTCTGCTCCATTGAACCCGAACGCGGAGGGGCAATACCATTTATAAGATTATGATAAGCCGTATGCTCCGACGAAATGCCGTATCCACCCCACCAAAAAAATCCATGCTCATAGGGCACATAGTTAAGCCATGTCCGACCTATCTGTTCAGGACTGATGTCTGTTTTATAGGTATAATCCTCCAAGGCCCGGATGAAGAAAAAAGTTCCATTTATATCATCATCAGCCGCAAGCCCCCGGCTATCCGTTACATATCCGTCAAGTTCACCGTAAACGCGCTTGATTTTTTCATAGGTCCACATTTCCACAGGCTCGCCATAGCGGACGCCTATCGCTTTACCCAGAATTCCTGCATAAACCCTTTCCACATAGTTTTTAGTTAATTTGTTGTCATATTTTCCCATGTCGTTTCCCTTTTCACTTTTCTTAAATTGATATTATTTACATTCCATTTATTTCGTGTCAAAAGAATCAATTAATACCTTTTTGTTTTTATTACGTTTTGCGGCATCCGGAAACATCCGACGGACAAAAGAGTAGGTTAATACATCGTTCGTTTCATCTACCCAGTTTATAAAACGAGACCTCATCTCTAATTGCGCTTCGTGATAATCCGGATTATCGATCAGGTTGTGCAACTCATAGGGGTCGTTCTTCATGTTATATAATTCATCCATATCATAGGGATTGTAAACATACTTCCACTCCACTGTGCGCACCATTCGCTGTGTGTACATTCCCCATACGTCGCCGTGGTATTCTGTATATACGCTGTCATACCAGTCGTTGGAACTTCCGTCTACGATGCAGGAGAAATCTTTAGCATGGATGTCGGCTGGCGGCTCTAACCCTGCCATCTTTAGAATTGTAGGGCAGATATCCATATTTCGGATCATCTGTGGAAAGTGCTGCCCAGGTTGTGCTTTGCCTGGCCACTTAACGATCATCGGAACACGCATTACCTCGTCATACATGGTACCGCCCTTTTCAAAATGCCGGTGCATACCGGTCGGATCACCGTGATCTGCGGTAAAAATGACGATTGTATCGTTTGCGATAGAAAGTCGGCGCAGGGTGTCAAGCACAATGCCACAGCAGTCATCCAGATAGGAAACGTCAGCATAGTACATGCGAACAACCTTCTCCCACCAGCTCCAATCCTTGTCCTCAAGCGCCCATTCCTTATGTTTCCTGAAGTGTCCATAGGGCTTGTTTTCAAAGGTTTCATTAAAGTTTTTCCATTGTGGAATCGGGGTTTCCGCGTACATGTCAGCGAATTTTTTAGGTACAATGTTTGAAAAGTGGGGCTGGGTAAAGTCCAGACGCAGAAAGAACGGCTTATCATCCTCACATTGTTTCTTCAGAAACGAAGCGCCTGCTTGTGCGATTCGGTATGAACCAAGCTCTTCTGGTTCCCCAACATGTACGGCATTCACCAACTGTATTTCGCTAAGAAATTGAATTTTCTGGCAATTACCAAGATGGTCGGGTGGGATATGATTCGGATAAGGTTGCCATGAGTCAAAGCCAAATTCGGTGGGTGACAGCTCTTGATGCACATGCCATTTCCCAAGGTAATGCATCCGATATTCGCCAAGGTCTTTCATAATTTTGCTGAAAGTTGGCAGTGTAGGATCCAGACCGTTGCTTGTTCTTGTGTCAACATGTGTATTCAGCTGTACCTTATGTGTATGCGGATACAATCCAGTCAGCATTGAGCATCTGGCGGGAGAACAAACGGGAGCAACCGTATAGGTGTTATCAAAACAAGCGCCTTCGGCAGCAAGCCCGTCCAAATGTGGTGTGAGGCATATGTTGTTGCCATAGCAACCGAGCGCGTCAGAGCGCAACTGATCTGCGATAATAAGTAAAATGTTTGGTCTCTTCACTGTTTACATTCCTTTCTTGTTACTTTAATCCGCTCAATTTTATGCCTTCAACATAATATTTTTGCAACGTTATAAACACAATCAGGATTGGAATGGTTGCCGCTGTCGCTCCGGCCATTAAAATGTTATTTTGTGTACCGTACTCCCCAAACGCCAGAATGGCTAGGCCGGCTGAGAGCGGCATCCGTTCCAACGACGTGTTGACGATCAGCGGCCACATTAGGTCATTCCATGTCCAGAGGATTACAAAAATTCCTAGCGTGACCAGCGCAGGACCGACCAGAGGCAGAGCAATGGAAAAAAAGATGCGCGGATGCGTGCAGCCATCAATCTTTGCAGATTCAATCAGTTCATCCGGCAACGTTGTAAAGAACTGGCGTAAAAGGAAAATACCGAATGCGCTGGCAAGCGCAGTGATAATTAGAGCGCCCATACTGTTGGTCATTTTGAGTGCCGCGATGATTTTGTATTGCGGGATCATATGGATTTGGCCGGGTACCATCATGACGGAAAGTATCAATGTAAATATAATTTTCTTTCCGGGAAATTTTATTTTAGCAAATGCATACGCGGCCATTGAACAAAGTAAAATTTGAGCGGTAATACGTGCTATCGTCGAAAAGATGGTATTTAGAAGGAGGCGAGTATAAGGAAGCTTAGTAAAGAGAATCTTGTAATTTCCCAAGGTTGAATTCCGCGGAAAAAACGTAGGCGGAAGCGCAGAGATTTCTCCCATGGTTTTAAATGACGTAATCACCATCCAGATGTATGGAAAGATCATAAACAAACAGGCCAACACCAACACAATATAGACCGGAATCAGTTTCTTTCTCACATCGTCTACTCCTCGTATAATATATTTTTTATGTGATTTTATTTGATTAATTTCCAGTTAAAACCCTCCTATGGATTCAGAGCTTATCCATAAATTAACTGGAACCTTTTCTTTTTCTCTGACAAATAAATCCATGCTATCAAACCTGAAGGAGGTGCTTATCGCAATTGTTTTATCCTGACCTCCAAAAGACCGATGATGTAGATGCATGGTTTATTGCCATGCATCTACACTTCGGACGCATTTACATTGACATTTAACCCGCTGGACTCAATCGTAATTAACCCAGAATTTTTGGCATAGAAACTGGATTGCCGTAATGATCAGGATCAGTCCAAAGAGTGTGACTACGACCGAAGAACCATAACCGATATTGTGTTGGGTAAATGATTCATAGAAATATTTGTAAATAATCGTACCAACCCGATCATACATGATATCTTTTGAATTGCTGATCAACATGTATGGCGCATCAAACAGCTGCAGCGTTCGAATTACTATTGTGACAACAATAAAAAACAGAGTTGGTGAAAGCATCGGCAGCGTGATGTGTCGAAATAGCTTTGTCACATTGGCGCCGTCCAGCTTAGCTGCCTCATAGTAGGTGGTCGGAATATTCTGCAGACCTGCCAGCAAGATGATAATATTATTGCCTAGTGCAGACCATACCTGAATAATTATCAGTAACAGCAGCGACGTTTTTGGATTACTGATCCAATGAATGGGTTCAACTCCAAAAAAGGACAAGAAATAATTTAGTATTCCGTAATCACCATTCATGATCCACTTCCAGACCAACGTTGAGGCAGCAAGAATCGTGATGGCAGGTATAAAAAAGCATACTCTGAATACCGTGATGCCGTGCAGTTTGTTGTTAAGCAGTATAGAGAAAAATGTAGCAAGTACAACAATGACCGGTACGGAGGCTGCGGTGATGATTGCGGTGTTTTTAAGTGCAATCCAAAACTCCGAATCTTTAAAGATCTTGCTATAGTTAGCAAGTCCAACATAATTCTGTGCCTCAAACCATTGTGTTTCCTGCATGCTGAGTATAATACTTTGGATAATGGGCCAGAACAGAAAAACGAATATAAACAGTACGGCTGGAAAAATCATACTATAGCCATAGCAATATTCGATTACATGATTTTTCCTGACTTTAAGCGTTTTAATCACATCCTTTGCTGTTGGTTCCGAAGTTTATATCTGTATACTGGTTATACTTCAGGTACTATTTACCGATACCCTGAGTTTATAAGGACACCAGACGATTAATTGTTATTACTTAGACAGGACAGCATTAATTTCTTTTGACATTGCGATACATGCTTCCTCAACGCTCATTTCATTCATAAAAATTTTGGTAATATAGCTGGTTTCAATTGCTCTCCAATCCTTCAATTTAATGGTGATGGGCTGAAAAACCGTATTATTCGGACGATCGAAGAAGGCTGATAAATCTACATTATCTTTACTCTTGAAATACAGATCCTGATAATTTCCATTTGCAGGAATGATGACACCACTCTTGCCCATAAGCTCGGAACCAATATCGCCGCACATCAGCGATAGCATTTCCCATGCCATATCCGGATTTTTGGTGGAATTGGAGATTGCCCAACTGACGCCGTTCGTCAGCATTTTTTCACTTGAGCCTACAGGCATTGGAGCAATGGCTATATCATTGTTGATATTTTCATTAGCGAGATAATCCGCTAATCTGAATGATCCCTGCGTCTCCATCGCGCCGCGTCCTGACATGAAAATATCCGCAGCGTTTATTTCAGCTAGTTGTTGTAGTGTTGGAGAAACTCCTTCTTTTGCGTTGACGGTTTCATAAATATACCGGATTGCGGCGATGGTGTTTGGATCATCATATCCACAAGTCTTTTTGTCGTCGGAGAGAATATATCCGCCAAATCCAAGGATGGTATGATACATACCGCCTTTAAAATCCAAGTAATCATTAACCCATCCATATATGCCTTTATTCTTATTGGTCAATATCAATGCCTTCTCCCGGAAGTCATCCCAAGTCCAGCCTTTTTTGGGATACTCTACACCGGCATCATCAAATATCTTTTTGTTGTAAAGCACTGCAAAACCATCAATGTCTTTTGGTATAGCGTAGTTTTCACCGTCTATCTTCCAGAACTGCGAATAAGTTTCTGCAAAGACGCTTAGATCAAAGTTATCGCGCTCGATATACTTAGTAAGCGGAAGCAGCGCCCCGTTACGTGCAAAGCGTTCAACATTGATCGGATTCATGCAAACGATGTCTGCACCGGTTTTGGACGCGGCTGCACTTTCGAGTTTTGTCCAATATTGGTCAAACGGAATGATATCATAAGTGAACTCAACATTGCTGTGTGTTTTTTTGAAGATAGCCATGGCTTCTTCCCAAATCTCCTTCTGTGGTGAATTCCAGTCGGTTATGGCAATAGTCGCCTTCTCGGTACTCACGCCAGTTGAGGCTGAGCCAGTTGAGGTTGAGCCAGTTGAGGTTGAGCCATTAGGGGTGGATTCATTGCCGGCTGAAGGTGTCTGAGATGAACACCCAAGCAACAGTGCCATTACCATAGAAAGCACCATTACATACAAAGCGATTCTTTTCATTTTTGTTTTCCTCCTAAATATTTAATATTTTTATTGCACACAATGCAGTAAATCAAAACAGGTCACTATGTAACCGATTACATCGGGTGTATATTTTTATTAATGATTTGGCGGTCTTGAAGTTGAGTCTCTTTCAATAATTTCTTCTACAATAATAGCCTCGCGAGGAGAACCCGTATATTCTCCAAGAATCCTCTCAAACAGCATTTTAGCTGCTAACCTTCCGCTTTTGGCCCCGTCGTTGGTTACCGTAGTCAATCGCGGGTGTATCATTGATACAAGCGGAATATTATCCATTCCAATAACCGAGACATTATCAGGTACCTTAATGCCCTGTTCATTCAAAGACTTAATCAGTCCGATAGCTATCAGGTCATTCGCACAGCATACGGCTGTTGGAACAGGCTTCAGCGAAGCTATGTACTTTCCGGCCTTATAGCCGCATTCTTCAGTGAAATTCATTTCAAAAATCAAATCCTGTTTGGGAGTCATTCCCGATTCCTGAATGGCTCTTAAAAAACCGCTTTTCCTTATACCCTCTACGCCTGTGCCGGTACCCCCTCCAACAAAAGCTATCGTCTTGTGCCCCAACTTGATAAGATAGTTCGTCGCATTATAAATACCGTCCCCAGTTCCATACACCCCGTCAAAATTTCCGTTGACAAACGTCCTGTTTGCCACAACAGGTATATTGATCTCTTTTAATTTTTCCACAAGCGTTTCACCGGCATATAGTGAGGTAATAATGACACCCTCCGCCATTATTTCAGCTGCCAGCTTTATAGCGTTGTATTCTTCGGCTTCACTCTCGTTGGTATCACTTAAAATGATCGTATAACCTTTGGCTCTTGCATACCTGTTTACTTCCTTTGTCATAGCGGCATAAAAGGGATTGGTAATATCAGGAACGATCTGTACGATGTATCCGCTCTTCGCTGTGTTCAGCATTTGTGCGGCTCTGTTGGGCTTATAATCAAGCTCTTTTATAACCTGCTCCAGCTTCCATGCCGTATAAGAATCGAGCTTCGATGTGTCATTAAAGAACCTGGATACAGTCGCTACAGAAACGCCCGCTTCCTTGGCGACATCTTTAATTGTACACTTACCTTTATTACGCAAATAATACACTCCTTATCTTAATGTAACTAGTTACATTAAGATAATATAACGATTCTGTTTCTTTGTCAATACTAGTCAAATAAATATTTCTGAGATGTTGCTATAAGAAATGCTTGGAACTTGAATATTGCACATGGCCTTGAAAAAGGGATATGTCTTTCCTTAAAACGACTTATTTTAAAAAAACACTTTGATTTGTTTTAGTCTGGTTTCAACAGAGGGCGGGTGACCATGGCTGTCCGTACCCTTTAGTGGCTTCCATAAAGGTATACTTGACCATATTCCAGGAGCACAAAAAGACATACGCCCGGTATGCCAAAAAAATAACCTTGCCAAGGAGTCGGGCTGTGCTCAGCAGTTACAATGAGCTTGAATATAGATCGATTTATGAACAATCCGTCAGTCTTTCTGTTGCATCCGGCGTATCGCTCATTACGGGCTTACGCTCGTCGACAGGGGTATTGTCATGGCTTGCTGTGAACGGTATATTGTCTGGTCCGATAAGCCTTCCTAATGAAATTATCCATGAGACATTCTGGCCAATTGCATAAGCCTGTCACCGGAATAATCAAAAAACTCTTTAAATGAACTACAATAATAATTTAGCATTGGAAGTTGATCCTTAAAAGGTTCTCTATTACGCCTGCAACCGCCTCGGCACAAACTGCCCCACTTACATTCGGCACATGCAGGGTCAATGTGCTTACTTACTTCGATAAAATCTTTTGACTTCTGACAATTTATTAGTGATGTAAAATCAGTTTCCAATATACTCCCCAGATACCAATCATCCGTTACATAAAAATCGCAGGGATAAACTCCTCCGTTGGCTTCAATTACACAATAGGCCGTACAGAAGCCCGCCATTCCGCAAGATTCAGGAGGATAGCCGAGAAGCATGCTTACCAGATTTTCAAAGTATCTTATGCTGATGAACTCTCCATGCATGATGTCGGTATACCACTGATCAAAGATATTATTCAGGAAAAGCGCATACTTTTCAGGCGTCAGCGAGAACTCGTGCATACCCGGCGCTTCCCCAAGCGGATCCAGGCATGGGATAAACTGCAGATATTTGTATCCGCTGCGCTTAAAGAAGTTATAAACCTTATTTGCATGGCCGGCGATGTAAGAATTAATAACACATAAAATATTATATTCTACATTAAATTTATTAAATAGATTTGAAGCATTGATAACATTTGAAAAGGAACCCTTTCCTGCAACGTCAATTCTGTTCAAGTCATGGAAATCCTTCGGGCCATCTAATGAAAGGCCTACAAGAAACTTACTTTCCACTAAAAATCGAGCCCATTGTTGATTTATAATAAGGCCATTTGTTTGAAGTGCATAGTTTACTCTTATATTTTTAGTATTATATTTACAGACTAATCCTACAAATTTTTTAAAATAGTCAAGACCGGCTAAAGTGGGCTCTCCGCCTTGAAATGCAAAAGTACAGCTAATGTCAGCATATTCGAGGGCCTTTTTTACCAGCGCCTCCGTTGTTTCATCATTCATTATCCCGTATGAACGGATATTTCTGTTTTCTGCAATGGATTGATAAAAACAATATTTACATCTCAAATTACAGTTGCTTGAGGCAGGCTTTATCAGAAAACTGGCTTGAGGCATGATTTTATCCTTCCATAAAACTAAATCGCAATTCTACTGTTTAAAAATTTTTCAACCACTAATGCAGCAGCACCTAAAGCTATGGCACTTTCTCCAAAGTGTCCGCCTTTTATGAAAATTACCTTCTGAGTCTTAAGTGCTCTGGAAGCCCTTTCTGTACTTATATCGTAGAATAAGTTTGAATTGGAGATGATAGGGCCACTCAATATTACCATTCCGGGATTTAAAAGGTTTATATAATTCATAAGACCCGCGCCAAATGTAATAGCAGCATCGGTAACAATCTCTCTTGCCAGTTCGTCGTTATTTTCCGCAGCAGATAATATATCGATATAAGAGATTTCATTGATAGACTTATTCACTGCTGTCATTTTGCCTCTTTTTAGGGCAGAAATAAAGTTTCTTGTAATTGCATGAATGGAGGAATAACATTCAATACAGCCATAATTGCCACAGTAACAAGGTTCACCGTCTATATCGATGATCATGTGTCCGAAAGCATCTTCAGCATCATGCATCGTTCTTACAATAGTTTCAGAGGAGATTGCACCTGTCCTTATACCAATACCACAGTTAATATAGGCGATATTTTTAAACTTCTTTCCGTCTCCGAACAGGAATTCTGACAAAACCGCAGTATTCGCTCCATTATCAAGAAAAACAGGAAGTTCAAGCTGTGCTTTAAGCATCTCGCATATTGAGACATTCGACCAACCGGCAGAATTAAAAAATGATGGATTTAAAATCTGCCCCTTGTCTCTGTCGAGTGGGCCCACAGTGCCCACCCCTGCCCCAAGGACTGCTTCTTTACTTATGCCGAGTTCTATGATTGCGGTATTGAATATATCCCTTATTTTCGTTATCGTTTTCTCGGGAGTTAATGACTCGTTCATTTCAAATTTATACTGAAATAAGATATCCATTTTTAAATTTGACAGAACAAGTTGAGTATATGTCCGAGATAAATCGACGCCTAAGAAATAAAAGTATTTTGAATTTACATCGTAGCGCACAGGCTTACGGCCCCCTGTTGATTCCCCTATACTTCTCTGGACAATCAGCTTACTTTCTTCCATAGGCTGCATAAGACGGTTCAGTGTTGTTAGCTTCATTCCAGTTAGGGCTAATATATTGTTTTTCGCTATCGGCCCATTCTTATGAATAATATTAATTATTACTTTCTGGTCTTCCGTAAGGGTTGTTATCGGATTTTGAATAACCGTCTTAATGTCGCCTCCTATGCAATACTAAATTAGATTATATAATTAATTTATTTATCCTTCAATAAGGGATTCTACAGCACACCGGCGAAAAAGCAGAGGATATGATTTCATCTTCACCTGCCGTTAATCAGCTCTTTCTGATGTCCGCCGGCTATTATTTTATGAGCTCTCTCAAGCGCTTTGATTGAGGATGCAAACACTTCATCTTCTGAAAGAAATATGTTTTCCGGTCCAATATCTGCAGATAGACCGGAATTGACAAGCATTCCATTGAGACCCGACCGTATCCCGCATAAAATTACTTCCCCGCCGGTTTCCTTTATATCCCGGATAAATCTTTTTAGAGAATCCAGTGAGGTCATATCAATCATCGCAACCGTCTTCATTCTGAGTATAAAAACCTCCGACTTGCCAACCAGCGTTTGAAGCTTTTTCTCCAAATCGTAAGCAGAACCGAAATAGAGGTTCCCTTCGAGTTGAATGATCAGTATCTCCACCTTATCTTTTACGTACTGGATCTCCCTTTCAATGAAGCGAAGATCTTCCGCCCGCGAAGGAACTAATATCTTTATGGGTACTTTGTTGGTATCATGCAAATACAAAATAATGGATATCGCTATTCCCAGATATATTGCCCAATCGAGGTCAGGCATGAGAACAGTGGCGCACAGGGTTATCCACATTACAATGGAATCCGATTTACCTATTTTGTATACCTTCTCCATTTCCTTCTTGTTCACCATATTGTAAGCAATTACCATGATTACGCCGGCCAGGCACGGCATAGGAATATAACGGGCGTAGGGCGCCAAAACAAGAAGTATGACAGCAATAATAACACCGGACATTATTCCGGATAACCGGGTAGCAGCACCGGTAAAGTAATTTATCGCGGACCGGGTAAAAGAACCGGATCCCGCAAAGCACTGGAAAAAGGAAGAGACCGCGTTGGCGATTCCCTGCCCTATAAACTCCTGGTTGGCATCGGTTTTCTGGCGTGAAGTACCGGCAATGGACTTGGATATGGATATGGCTTCAACCAGGCCTATGATGGCTATCGCAAGCGATCCATTGAAAACATTCTTCATTGAAATCCAATCGAAATGCAGCATCTTAAAAGGAGGAAGTGAAGAAGGAATATTCCCCGTTAGCTTGACACCCATTTTATCCAAAGAAAACAATAATATCAGGGCGATAGGGATAATGATACCCATTAAAGAACCGGGTATATTTTTATTTATTCTCTTGCATACAATTATTATTGCAACGGTAAGTAACCCTAGCAGTAAAGAGTATATGTTTGTTTCGCCCAAATGAGTAATTACATAGAAAATCTTATCTAAAGTAGCCATTTGAGCGGAATTTTCAATTGAAATCCCCATCAGTTGGTTCAATTGTCCCATAGCTATCAGGATTCCTGCGCCAGCTGAAAAGCCTACTATTACAGAATGGGAAACATAGTTTATCACTTTTCCCAGTTTTATAACACCAAAAAGTATCTGAATAATCCCTACCATAAAAGTCATTAAAAAGATCATCTCATATGCATTATCTAAGCCCATGAAGTTTCTCATGCTGCTAGCTATCAAAAGGGAAATGGCATTGGTAGGGCCTGCTATCAAGTGGTTGGAACTCCCAAAGGCCGAACTGAGAATAGTTGATATAATTGCGGTATAAAGCCCGTATACAGGGTTTACACCGGCAATAATTGCATAAGCCATAGATTGGGGAATAGCTATGACGGCAACTGTAAGCGAAGCCACAAGATCCCGCTTTGCATAGTCCTTCTTATAAGTGCTGAGCGTCTCTACAAGAGGCAGGTATTTACTGATATTAAGTGGTTGCATATACGTGAAAGCCTCCCAATGTTTTAGACCATCTAGCTAACATTATAAGTGCTATTTTCCATAATGGCAATAAGTAATATTATTACCATATTCGCTTTACTGAAATTTTTTAATTCAAATGTATATTAAGTCGTATAATCATTAACTTATTGCCATTATGAAAATAAAATTATTAATTACTTATTTTCATTTTGGTTATAACATGTTATTATATAAACGGAATACATTTTTTACCGGCATAAGGTTTCCAACGGTTATTTGCTTTGTTATCCCTTTTTTTGCCGATAATAATGCCTGTAAATACAGTTCTTATTTTATTATGCAAAAAACAAAAGTACATTTACTTTTTACCATTTTGGACATATGTGTCAGGTGATAATCTTTCAAAGGGGTGGTTTGAATGTTTAACAAAAATCTAAAACAGCTGGGGGAAATTTATATCACTTTTCTAAAGCTGGGCTGTGTGGGATTTGGGGGGGGCTACTCAATGATCCCTCTTATAGAACGCGAGGTGGTTGAAAAAAAGAAATGGGTAGAAAAAGAAAAAATCGTAGATATTTTCGCGGTCGCGGGTTCGCTTCCCGGAGCCATCGCTTTAAACGCTTCAACATTCGTAGGATATACTATCGCCGGTATTTCGGGAGCCGTCAGTGCTTTACTTGGAAATATGACACCTTCGGTAATAATTGTGCTTGCACTCTCCGTCCTGCTTGGCAAAATCAGCAGCTATCCTGAAATAAAAGCAGCTTTTACAGGGATCTATCCTGTTATAATAGGCATGATATGCTATGCCGGTTACAAAATCGGCAAGACCGCCATAAAGGATATAACAGGCATAATTCTTGTAATACTGACCTTTGGCATTTCATTAATCTTCAAAACAGACCCCGTTCCTCTCATTATATCCGGGGCTGTATCAGGGGTCGTCATTAAATCAGTAAGATCTGTACACACACATGGAATGACCTGTAAAAAACCGGTGAAAAAGGAGGGTGAAGAATAATGGGTCTTCTATTCAGACTCTTTTTTATGTTTTTAAAGCTGTGTGCCTTTGCCTTTGGCGGCGGTTATGTAATGATACCGAGCCTGATAAAAGCCTCTGAAGCCAATAAGTGGGCAACAGCAAAAGAGCTGGCTGATATTATCGCCATCGCCGGTATGTCTCCCGGTCCTGTCGCAGTCAATGCCGCAGTTGGTTATGGCTATAAATTAGCGGGTTTTCCCGGAGTAATAGCATGTTTTTTGGGCATCGCAATCCCATGCGCCGTTATAGTCATTTTAACTGCCATTCTTTTCTTCAAGGTATATTCACATCCGAAAATGCAGGCTGTGCTTTACGGTTTGAATCCCGTCGTTATCGGTATTATTTTCTATGCAGCTTTCAATATTGCAGTAGAAAACCATGTAATCCTTACCGGCTCTGGTAAGCTGATTGAAAAAGGATTTTACCTGCTGGTAAATAATTATAACATATTAGAATTAAAAAGTATTCTCATTGCAGCTGGAACCTTCCTTTTGCTTCACAGGACAAAAATCAGCCCTGTATTCATTATTTTAGGATCCGGGCTTTTGGGTGTATTGATTTTTTAATCCTATATTAAGACATTGAATTGTAGATATGGAATGAATTTTGCATAACTAAAAAGTAGATAAGTTATTATTTCATCAAATTTATACATAATCATATATCTGGTAAAGGTTTGCTTAAAGAATGCGAGGAGATTTAGAATGGTAATTATTGTTAAATAAGACTATTTGGAAATCAGCAAGTGTGCGTCTCAAAAAATCGGAGAATTAATAAAGAACAAGCCTGATTATGTGTTCTTGGATTAGCTACTGGAAGTACTCCAATTTGGACTTATCAGGAATTGATTAAATTGCACAACCAAGGACTTGATTTTTCAAAGGTAAAAACAATTTAATCTTGATGAATATTTGGGAATCGGAAAAGATCTATCAAAATCCTATGAGATGGATCAGAGTTCTCTTATTCCGGTTCCACACTTTATAAAGTAGAATGAGAATCCAAGAAATTTAAGCTTCCATGCCTTATATGCAATTCCTATTCGTCAGGCCGGGACTTTGCCTCCGACTTCCTTTAGATTCCACCTCACGATGGACACCCTTGCCCTTGGCTATCGTTTGGCGCTATCAACCCCCGTAACGGACTTTCACCGTCAAGGTCGCGCGCAGGCCGCACGCACAGGAAAAAGAGGATGACCAGTTAAGATCATCCTCTTACGATTTAAACCCGAAAAGCCGTTCCCCCATATTTTGACACCTAGCCCGACGCTAGGTGGGTGTCCTGCTGACAGCTGCAATCCTCCACCGCCGTTGCACATGTTCGAGACATATGTCGGAATTAGCTTGTGGCCCGATATATCCTGTCAAACGCCAGACTCCCTTATGAAAAATGTAGGTTCAAAATAATAGGTTTATCCGAGCATTTCAGGTCGAACGCTATTTAGTTATCAAAGCCCGAAAGCTGAAAAACTCCGCAATCACGGTTTTAGTCCGGATCGCTTTCTGTGTTTATATTATAGCACCGCCGCAGGGCGTTAACAACAAAGAGCAATCACAATTAAGCCGATAATGCGCTTTTTTATTCAATCTGCCTTCGATTATCTGCATTATTCAAACGAACAGCATCGCCTGTTAGAGAATACATGGAAGATCTACCATTGTCCTGCTTTATCTCAATAAATCCTGATATACTTATTCTTTGAAAAAAACGGCTCGATCTGATATATTCCCCGAATAACCAGCCTGTTGAAGAGAGCCTCCTGCAGCACCAAATCCTTGTACTCGACCGGAAACTTCAGACAGTAGCTGCAGCCGCCCTTCGCAATCTGGCAGGGAGTCGAGACCACCTCAAAAACGTATCCTTTTTTCTCAAGTACAGTACAAAGCTTCAGCGCGTAGTTACCCGAATCCATTATAGCAATAGCATCCATATCCGGTACCCCCGTCATCCATCAAATAACTTCACCATCTATCTTATTGGGGGTGCGCGCATAGTGTTACAAATGCCTTATACGCCTATCCTGTGTTCTCTCGCATAATAGAAAAGATATTGCTGGGCAACTCCCGCATATTTTCCGAAATAGTCCAGCGCGAATTCCCGGATCTCGTTCAGGCTTGCTTCGCGTTTGAAATATAGCTCTTCCATGACACGTTTTACCCAAACGTCGGTCGGAAATACGTCAAAGCCGACGCCGCTGAAAAGGAGTATGCAGTCCGCAACCTTTCCCCCTATGCCTTTGAGCTTCAGTAAAGCTTTCCTGGCCTCAGCCGTATCAACGGCAAACAGGCTGTCGATATCAAAGCTTCCGCTTGCAACAGCCTCTGCTGTCTCACTGATATAACCGCAGCGGTATCCCGCCCTGCAGGTCTGCAGTTGTTCCAGGCTGCAGGAAGCCAGCCTGTCCGCTCCAGGAAAGCTGTGGAACCTGCGGCCGTCATAAGTCAATTCCTTCCCGTACATTCCTGATATATCATTGATTATTTTTTTGATCCTCGGTATGTTGTTGTTTGCCGAAATAATGAAGGATATCATCGTCTCCCACGGTTCCTGGCGCAGCAGCCGAATACCGCCTCCGAAGCCTATCGCTTCCTTCATGATATCGTCGACGGCAACAGCTTTTTTGATTTCCCCGTAATCCCGGCCAAGATCGAAATAGTCGAACCATATTCCTTCAAACTCCTCAAAAGTTACGTTATTCAAGACCAATGTGCCCGATTCGCAGGCGACGTTGGCAACCTTTTCGCGTACGACCCCCGTATAGCTGCCGTCCTGCTCCCTGGTCCAACGGAAGCATTGCCCGCATTCGAATACCTGCACAGGATCAAAGTCACGTACGCCCCGGACTATTATGCGCGGAACGCCGGCATCTCCCGCACCGGAACGCAGGCCTTCCTTTATTTCTGTCTCGTAACCTCTGTATAGCATGCTGGAACTCCTCCAAACCCCAATCTATCCATTTATGACGACCAATGTTATAACGCCTGTATTCAAAGGGATTTTTCCGACTGTAGGAAAAACCCCTTACATCAGCGGCGTTTCAACGATGCGCCAGTAGAAAAATACCTGCTGGTACGTTATAATAGTTCTGATATGCTTATACCATTGTAGCATACATTACAAACAGGCAACACACAGGTAAATCATGTAAGGAGAGCACGAATGAAAGAGAAGATCTATACGATCCCCGTAACCGAGGCCTTCGAGCAGGATCATGAATGTCCCGTCTGCCTTCTCGAAAGCAAGCTGGAAAACGAGTATACGGACTACTACCTGGGACCTGCGCTCATGGAGCCGGACTGCCGGATCGATACAAACAGAAGGGGTTTTTGCAGAAGGCATTTCGAATTATTATACAACAGGCAGGAAAATCGTCTCGGCCTGGCTCTTGAAACCGACACGCACCTGAAGGAAAAGCTCGGCGAATTGAAAGAAGCCTCCAAAGCGGCCATCGACGCCGGGAACACCAAAAGGGCGTCCGGCGGAGTCCTCGGCTCACTTTCAGGCATGTTTTCAGCAAAGGGGAACGCTTCTTCAAAGTCATCCTCCGGCAACCCGGCAACCGCCGGCCTGATAGAACTGCTGACGGGCATCGAAGACAGCTGTACTGTCTGCAGCAGGCTCGAGCATACAATGGAACGGTATTATGACGTTATAATGTATCTATGGTCAAAGGAGACGGATTTCCGCAGATTGTTTTCCGGGAAAAAGGGCTTTTGCCTGGCCCATTTCAAACAATTACTTCTCGCTTCCGATAAATATCTCAACGGCGATGAAAGAAGCCAATTTCAGAGCTTACTCGTACGGCAGCAGCTCGAGAATCTGGAAAGGCTCGAGCAGGAGCTAGACTGGTTCACCAAAAAATTCGACTACCGCAATAACGACGCCCCCTGGGGCAATTCAAAGGACGCTCTTCCACGCGGTATCCAGAAGCTTAAGGGCTACAGCAACCTTAAATAGCGGGAATTACCGGTCGGTTTTACAGTAAGAACATACTTCGAGTCAAAGGACTGCCAATTCAAGTCTTGCAAAATAAAACGTGACACGACTTTGGACCGTAGACTCTCGAACAGGATGTGATTTTTGCAGGTTACAAGTTTAAATCAGCATTCTCTTTCGGCCCTACGCATATGTTCTTACTATAAAACAGACCGGCGCAGCAAAAAACTCCGCAATAGAAACCAACCGGCACAGTGTCAACCCACCTGTATATACGAATTCCCGTCCAGCGGGATCAGCACCTCGAGCGGAGCTACCCCGGCAATCTGGCCTACGGCATAGATCGTATAGAACCTTCCGGCTCCAAGCGTTATATTCGGCACATAAAGCAGCCTTGCGCCGGTACTGCTCTGAAGGATATCGAATACATACGCACCGGCCGCAACAGGCGTATAATTAGTCGCCATACCGAATGAAACCCTCTCAAACAGCCTGGTCCCGTTGGCGGTCAGATCCATCTCAGGGCTGTCGGGCGAGAGGTTGGCAAAGCGCAGATATAACCGGCCTGCGGGGATCTGTATAACAGTCTCGAAATAGGTCCTGATGCTTATGTTAGGAGAGAGCCCGATAATAGCCGCGGTCATGATCGACCTTACAGGTATCTCGATCTGTGTTTCAAGAAGTGCGGGGCCTGTGGCGCCGGCTGGAAATACGGTTATGTTATACAAGCCCGGAAGCATTTGAAAATACTCCGTAAACCCTTTAAACGCCACTCCGGAAGCGATCTGTGCTGCATTCGCGTAAACATCGACAGGCTGTGTGTTCGGAGAGGCGTTAAGCAGCCGGACATATGAATATGTCTGTCTTGCGCTTGTGTATATGACGCCCTGGGTCGGGGCGATCCAACCCCGTTCCGGCAAGGCTTGACTGAAATACGGACATGGCCGTTTCGCCTGATAATTTTCGAGGTTATAAATGTATGGATACCCGTCCTGGAAGTACATGCAAAATCCCCCTTCACGCAATCAAAAGAAAAGGCGCCAGGGTTACTACCCATGGTACCATTATATTTTTTCTGCGGGTGAAAGGTTACATCTTCAATATCTTATGTTGCTCATCCTGCCTTCAGAAATGCCGGGTATCGATAATTACTTCGCCAGCTTGTATATGTTTACAATATCGTCCTTGTTCAATTTGACAAAGCCGCCTATAGTTCCCTGGCCCGCACATTTTTCAGCCATTTCCGCAAACCGGTCCTCACTGATACCGGCCTCTCCCAATCTGACAGGAAGACCTATGCTCCTGAAGAAGGCCTCCATCCTGGTGATCCCCTCAAGCGCCGTTTTCTCCGGGTTGAAAAAATCCTGTTCAACCTTCCATACTCTTACCGCAAACTGAACAAAACGGTCTATGTCATGCTTGTAGACATATTTCATCCACGCGGGGAAAACGATCGCAAGTCCCGCCCCGTGGGCAATGTCGTACAAACCGCTCAATTCGTGCTCGATACCGTGGGAGGCCCAATCCTGGTCCCTTCCGCAGCTAAGCAGGTCATTGTGCGCGACAGTCCCTGCCCACATTATTTCGGCAAACGCGTCGTAGTTTTCCGAATAAGCCAAAGCTGACGGCACATTGTTTATAATGGTGGTCAGAGTCGCTTCGCTGAGCCTGTCAACAAACTCGACGTTCTTCGTATTCGTAAAATATCTTTCCATTACATGGGCTATGATATCAGCGGCGCCGCAGGCGACCTGGTACCTGGGAAGCGTGAAGCAAAGCGCAGGATCCATTATCGCAAACTGGGGACGGAGGAATTCGTAGAATATATCCCTTTTCAACCGGCCTTCCTCCCTGGTAACAACAGAGGCGCCGCTGCTCTCGCTGCCCGCAGCCGGTATGGTGAGTATGACGCCCAGGGGAAGCGCTTTTGCAGCCCTGTCCTTCTTCAGGTACAAATCCCAGACATCTCCTTCATACAATACGCCGGTAGCAATACCTTTAGCCGAATCGATTACGCTGCCGCCGCCAACTGCCAGTATGAAGCCGATATCATTTTTCCTGCAAAGCTCTATTCCTTCATACACCAGGCTCAGTCTGGGGTTGGGTTTGACGCCGCCAAGCTCGATGTACTCTATTCCTTCCGCCTTCAGGGCTTTGACGACCTTATCGTACAGCCCGGATTTTTTGATGCTTCCGCCGCCGTAATGCAACAGCGCCTTCCCGGCGAATTTCTTCACCTCCGACCCGACCATATTCCCGGTATCCCGGCCGAATATGATGCGTGTGGTGTTCTGAAACGTAAAATTGTTCATATGTATCCTCCCGAAAATGTGACCTTGGCTTAAACTTCAATAATATATTGCCTGCAGCTTATTATAACTATAAAGGTCATAATTATAAAATTATATAACCATTATTGCCGCTGCTTAAACATAGTTTTTCAGCATCAGGAATATATGGTATATTTCAAAGTGGAATTTTAAGTGTAAGGAATTCAATTAAATAGCCAACGGACAAATGACCCTTCCGAAAGCATTATCCGACCTGGTTTCAAAGTAGTTCTGAAGCTGCTATTGCTTCTCTATAACCAGGCTTTTGACCGTTACATTGACCTGTTTGATGTTCAGGGCTGTCAGCTTCTCGACTTCCTCCCCGACCTTTTTCTGTACCTCCTGTATCAGCTCGCGTATCCTGCAGCCGTATACAAGTATGAGGTCCATTTCCATATAGGTCCCCTCAGGCCGGTTCTCTGCCCTGAACCTCGATATCTTGCTGACTCCCTTTACATTCGTGACGACGTACTCGACGATCTGGTATACGGTATAGTCCGATATCGTGTAATTGCCGAGATAGCTGAAGGTAGGCCTTACAACGGACTTCTCACCGTCAAACTGGAAATTGACCTTGCCCTTCCTCCTGAAAATCTGCAGAGGGTCCAGGAAGTATCCTGAGAAATCCTTCTTTATTTCAAAGGTAGGAACGGGTATGACATGCTTTCCCTGTTCCCGTCTGGTAGCCACAGCCTGCTTGATCTCGAACTCGTCGGCGACGTCCTCGATATGCACCCACTCGCTTACGCCGGGCAGTTCAAGCCTTTTCGCGATCCTTTCGACCATTTCGTCGGAAGTACCGAGAATAAGAATAGCCTCAGACCCATACTGCCGTATCGCGTCAATTACCTCCCGGGCATGACCATCCTCGGTGAAAAGAGCGCATTTAATCGAGCCTACTCTGGTCTTTTCCCTTTTAGCCGATTTACCGGCTATCACCTGGTTCGATTTGATAAGCAATCCGTCATCTATTATAAATTGTATTTCTCTCTCGCTTGCGACCCACGAAGCCCTGTGGCTCTTTCCCGTACCACTGGCGCCGACAAAACCGACCGTTCTCAATCAGCAGACCTCCCGACCGTTTGGGAAAACTTTGAGGCACATCGAATGCCTCAGAGTTTTGAACTGTATATATCTTATCAAAAGCCCGGGGCCGCTGCAATAAAAACTAGCCTTAAAAGCCCTTATATAAACAAAATCAGAGGCGCATCGAGTGCCTTTGATTTTTGAACAAGACTGCGCTATGTTCCATGAATGGGAAAAAGAGAGTCATTGACTCTCTTTTCTTTCCCCGGATCCTCTTCATTTGTACGCTTTTAAACTTGTCGTTTGTAACTTGAATGCTTTTTCTTTAGTGAGAATATTTAAACTTTCAAAATTTAACTATATTATGTATCAAATCTATACATTTTATACACTATGTTGTGTTACACGTATATTTTATCATCCTGTACCAACTTGTCAATATATATCAATAAATATTTTTGTTGAAAATTCCAAATGAATGTATATTTTTGCTATTTTTTATCAGATTTATGTTCCATAAATAAAAAAGGGCGTTACGCCCTTTTGCTTTCTGTTTTCAGTTACTCTACTTTTTCGTTTCGCTTTTAACCATTATGACCGAACAGATTTCACAGCCCTGACAGAGTACCACCCGTCCTGCGAACACGTTTTTGATCGTTTCCATCAGCTCTTTGTTTCTGAACTGACCGGTACTGTGGATCACTATTTTCCTGGGCGCAAAGGTAATCAACGAGCTTACCAGCAAATCATCGTAATTTATTTCGCCTTCCGATATCTCGTTAACATACTCCTGGATACATTCATTGGTAATCTCATTTTTTGAACCGTCTAGCAGCGTGTAATGATTGTCGTAACCGACAATTACATGAACCGTATCGATTTTAGGCTCCTGTATATCGACAAAATACCTCAGCAATCTGATAAATTCCCTGTATTCACGATCCATCAGAAAGTCGTCGACGGCTTTATCCACTACTTCCTCGAGATCCTTGATATACTCCTTGAGCCGGAAGTTCACAAAACCGTCGAGTATTATATTATTGGAATTGTCGAAATAATCCATCAGCCTTCTGACTATGACGTTTCTTCTTCTGATCTGGAAAAGGCTGTTGATGAACGTTTTATCATCATTTCTAATGATATTGAGCGCCCTGTCCAGTATTTCCTTTCTCTCCACAGCATTGAAATAGCAGAAGTTACTGTTGATTATCCGGACCAGAAGCCTCTCCTCATATTGTCTGATGATATAATCGGCAAGTGCATTCGAAATGTATGTTTTTAGCACCTTGTACGATTCCAGTGATTTCTCGCGATAAAATCTGCCATCGTTCACCGTGCATATAATGGAAGTCGAGCCTTCGGAATTTACCTCATTGACAGAGTAATTGATTTTTTTGTTTTTCAATTGCCGGAGTTCATTCTTTATATGCTGCATGACCATCTCAGCGCTGCCGTTCACTCCAATGCAAAGAAACTGCATCAACTTCACATCCCTTCAAGTGCTAGTATATGTTTAAGCAAAATGTTGTATGCAGCCCTGGAACTATGCAAATTATCCCACATATTTTACATTAGTTCCTGTTTTTGCCAATACATTATCGTAACCTTATATATTATATGTGGAAAGGGGAAGAATGGAACCGATGTCTGTTACGTAGTCTTCTGAAAGTTCTTTGACCATGATTTGTCTATAAGAAAGGAAGGAAACCAGCGCTTCACCGCATGAAAGCTTATTGAGACAGCCGTTGACAGCACATACGGACTTCGAAATCATGCCGCACGCACCGCCGATAAAGCCGTAATTCAAGCCCGGCAACCTGATTGAACGCTCATTTTCCAAGAGAAGGACGTCCAGGCCCTTTTTTTCCGCCGCCCTGGCAATACCGGAATCTGTCGTTACAATGGCATTTTCACTGACCGGAAGAACGGAACACTTGGCATACCCCTGCTCTACATGGACCGGTTCGACTCCAAGCCGTTCGAGCTGTTCACGCAGTATGCGATCCGTGTATTTAAGGTTGTGAAAATACAGACTGCCTACTCTGGCGGCATTATATGGAATATCGCGGGGGTAAGAGGAGGAAAGCGCGCTTTCACCCACAATCAGTTCAAAGCCGCAGGACGTAAGAGCTTCAAGAATGGACCGGCCGGTACCGGGCGCATATATTATGCGTTTGCCGCCTATATGGTGAAGCTGCATGTCCGGGTGGCCTTCCACAGCCTTATAAAGACCGGGGTGAGCAGGCATGGTCAAAACTTCGATACCTAGTTTCGCAAGCCCGTCTATTGACGCTTTTCCGGTTTCCGAGCCTGTCACGGCCATTCGCACCGGCTGCTCGGGCAGATTTGGCTGCTGTATGAACTGCATATTATGACCTCCAACACAACTTACTATAGCACAATTACGCGTGCTTATACATAATATACAGGGTAAACTCCGCTAAACGTTCAATTTTTAAAATAGAATATTCATCAGTACTAACTGCCGTCTGCCGCGGCAGATGACGGTTATTTAAATAAAAGGCCGGATCGCTTTCTGCGACCGGCCTTTTGGCATTTCTCGAAGTGCCGGCGATTTTTAAATATTAAACAGTATTTTTTATTGACTTTTTGAAAGAATAATAAAATAAGGAGGACCGATTATGACAACGATTAACTGTTCCTCAAACTGTATACACCAGCAAGACGGCAAATGTACGCTTGAAAATGCGTTTACAGGGACCCTTGCAGTCGACACCGACTGCGTCTTTTTTAAAGAAAAGCCGGACAAGGGTAAAAATGGCGTTAATTGTAAAACGCCGGGTGAATTATAACAATGTTGCAGGAAATAATAAGAATAACAAAAAACAAAGGAGATGTTGCTATGAATAGAACACCACTGGACAGGCTGGCTCTTGTGCTTGTGATAATAGGAGCGCTGAACTGGCTGCTTGTCGGTATTGCCAATTATGATCTTGTCACTGCTATATTCGGCGGCAATTTGTTCAATGGTACGATTTCAGTTTTCAGTAGAATCGTATTCGCATTGGTTGGTATTTCCGGCTTGTACGCCATTACGCTTCTGTTCAGGGAAAGCCCCGCAAACGCCAGGGAGTAGATATCGTAACATTATTTACCGTAATAAATCGGTCCTGTTTTACAAATCATAAGAATACGACGCAAGATTTTCGGCGGCGAATATAAAACGAGGAGGAGACTATATGGCAAACAACAGAAGTAAAACGTCATTTGAAAACATGAAGTATGAAATAGCCAATCAGGTAGGAGTTACCCTGAAACAGGGCTATAATGGCGACCTCGCAGCAAGAGACGCCGGCAAGATAGGCGGCAATATCGTTAAAAAGGTGTTTGAATCTTACACTGGAAACACTTATGAGATCGAGAGGAAGTAATGCGGGGCGTTGACCCATAACAGATCTATTAAAAACACAAGGGCTGCTGATTTATCGGCAGCCCTTGTGTTTTGTCCGGGTCGAAACATGGAAGCAGGCGGTTATGGTTGCGAACCCTGCCGACCCTGAGTGAAACAAAAGAACCGTCCCTCTGTTCCAGATGCATAAAAAAAGGCTTTCGCAAATAACCTTTATAGGGGTTGATTTTTCGTGCAATTATGGATTTGCTTTGCCGTACTGGCTGCAATAATTTTAATTTTGCTGTACATACCCGATATGTTTCCGAAGTGTTCCTGCTGCGGCAAGAAGAAATTCAAGTCGTTTATCAGCATACACCGGGTTATCGGTATAAACCCGGGTTACAGCGGCAACCGTTCCGTATGCAAAAGGTGCTGCCGGGAATACAATATAGAAAGTTTTGGCGATCTTGACCGTTTGATCGAAATCAGAAGGAAGATGAAAATAGATTCCCTGTCCAGGTAACTTATCCCCTGACCGGACGATCGGGAGAAGCTAAAAAAGGGCACAATAAAAGGGGATCCGACAATCCCCTTCTATTGTGTATTCTTTCTATTTCACTCGTTTGAGATATGAGCTTATTTGCCGTTCTTTGCGCGCCAATCGTCGTACTGCTTCTGCATTTCGGCGATTATTGCCTCCTCGCCGGAAGCCTTCAGTTCACTGGAGAACTTGGCAACAGTCTTGTCAACGTCAGCCGAGCCTGTGAACAGGATCGGGTAGTAGCTGTCGACAACAGCCTTGCAGGCAGCGATCTGAGTCTGGACGGGAGCTGAATTGAATACAAACCCGAGGTTCTGCTCAACAAATGCAGCTTTGTTGTAATCTGTCATCTGTGTCCACATATCGAGAGGCTGTGATTCGAGCAGCAGATCCTTGAACTGATCTCCGAATACCCACTGGTTTCCGAGGTTCCATCCATCGACACCCTTCTGGGTGATCTTGATCCTGCCGTCGTCATTAACAGTATAATGGGTGTCCTTCAAACCGAACGTGATCATATTCCTCATCGTTGCATCAGTATACATCAAATTGATAAACTCGAACGCTCTTTCAGGATTCTTGGACGCAGCCGGTATTGCCGACATAGCGCCGGTCGTTTCACGATTTGACATTACAGGTTTGGTTATATCGACCTGTACCCAATCAATACCGGTCTCCTGCGACAATCTTGCAGCGAAACACGGGATAAGGGGCTGTTCGGTTGCGAAGTATTTGCCGGTCTTCATTTCTTCATTGGTTGCGACCAGTGAAGCATTATCCTTCGCAATATAACCTTTCTGGTAATAGTCGCGCATTTCCTTGTAGTATTCGATCGCTTCAGGAGTCAGGAACTGGTCGACAACCTTGGTGTCCCTGTTGTCAGGATACAGAACGCCGGGAACATTATCATCGCTGAGGTTGTTCCAGTCGAGGAAGTGGAACGGAGTGTCCATCTTGCAGGCAAGCAGCGGTACGATCTTTCCGCCTTCACCCTTGAGTATCTGTTCAAAATACGGAGCAAGATCGGCAGTCTTCGTGATCTTGGTCACATCGATCTGATACTTGTCGACGAGCTTCTTCTGAAGCAGGAAACCCCAGTTGTGAGCCGTTTCCTTATGAGTCTGAACCGCATAATTGACTCCGTCAATCGAGGCGCCGTTAAGGAAGTCTTTGCCAAGGATATCAACGATGGTGGAATCTTTTGCGAGGTAATCGTTGAGCGGCAGGAAATAACCTGCAGCAGCATTCATGTAATAGTTTGCCGCCCAGTTTGCAGTGAAGCAGACATCGAACGGTTCGCCTGATGCAAGCATCGGATTGACCTTCGTGTCATAATCTCCGAAGGCAAATATCTGGAGATTGAGTTTGATACCTTTATCTGCCAGGTATTCGTTCAGTTTGGCCATTACCGAATCCAAATCGGCTGGAGAAGTACCCGGTCTGATGTAGGAAATTTCAACTATCTCCTTCGGTGTTGTCGCCGCTGGCGTTGCTTCTGCGGCTGTCGATTCAGCTGCCGTAACCTCGGGAGCCGTTGCCTCTGCGCCTGTGCCTGCGGTCTGGCCGCCACAGCCGGTCAATGCAAATGTCAGTGCAAATACAATAACCATAGCCAGGCACGATACCTTTTTCATCTTGAACATAAAAACCCTCCTTTTATATGTTTGATGCTAAGCATCGGGCAGTTTACCCGGTGCAATTCGCGATCAACCCTTTACAGCGCCTATCGTAAGACCTTTTACAAAAAATCTCTGGAAGAACGGGAAAGCCAGTATTATCGGACCAATGGATAACACTGCGATTGCCATACGAGCGCTTTCACTGGGAATCCCCGCACCAATGCTGCTTGCCTGGGTAACGTTTACGCCGCCTCTAGCCAGGAACTGGATGCTTGACAATGTCTGATACATAAGATATTGGATGTTGAAGAGCTTAGCCTTCGTAATAAACACCAGAGGCAAGTACCAGTCGTTCCAGTAGTTGAGTATGCAGAACAGCGCTATTGTTGCAAGTCCGGCACGGCAGAGCGGCAGCACTATCACCAGAAAGGTCCTGTATTCGCCTGCGCCGTCTATCCTGGCAGATTCGAGAATTGACTCGTTTATCGTGGTTTTAATGAAAGTGCGCATGATCATCATAAACCAGGCATTCATCAGATAAGGCACGATCATTACCCAGATCGTATTTTTTAAAGGCACAAGCTGCGTGTATACTACATACCACGGTACAAGGCCGCCCCCGAAGATCATTGTGAAGAACGCTATGAAAGAAAATTGGTTCCTGAACCTGAAGCTGCTCCTCGTAAGAGGATATGCATAGAGGCATATGACTATCAGGCTCAGGAACGTGCCCAAAAGCGATACGAAAATGGAGGTACCATAAGCCCTGTATATGACGTCACCTACCGCGGCCACATATCTGTAAGCCTCAAGCGACCATCCCGCGGGGAAAAAACTGTAGCCGTTCTTCAGCAGAGAATCCTCTGCCGTCAAGGACAGTATGATGACTAAAATCAACGGTAGTAAACAAATCGCCGCCCCGCACAGGAAAACGAAATTCAAAATGGCATTACTACCCCACTTTATTGTATTGATGCTGTTTGATCCCTTGTTCATATAAGCCTCCCATGGATGTTTTAGAGGAAACCCGCGCCAATGGCGCTAAACATCCTCCTAGAATAATGCCATGTCCTTGTCGATTCTTCTGACGACCAGGTTTGCCGTAAATACGGTAATACAGCCTATTACTGCCTGGTATGCGCCCGCCGCAGCTGCCATACCGATATTGCTCGTATTCATCAGCGCCGTGTAAACATAGGTATCTATGACCATCGTTGCGTTCATCAATGAACCGTTGTTTCTCGGAACATTGTAGAAGAGGCCGAAATCCGCATTGAATATTCTGCCTACTGCAAGCAGCGTAAGTATGATCACCAGCGATTTCAGCATCGGAATCGTAATATGCCTTATCTGCTGCCACTTTGTAGCCCCGTCTATCGATGCGGCTTCGTAATACTCGGAATCTATCCCCGAAATAGCCGCCAGATAGACAACTACGTTGTATCCCGTGTATTTCCACATATGGAAGAAGACAAGTATGAACGGCCAATAGGTCGGCTCGCTGTACCACTCGACAGGGTCGATGCCCAGCGTCTGCAATATGCCCGTGTTGAAGAAGCCTTTATCCACACTGAGCAGCGAATATGCCAGATAGCTTACGATTATCCATGAAAGGAAATACGGTAGAAACATTATGCTCTGGTATACCCGTGAGAGCATTTTGCCCCGGATCTCGTTCAGAGCGATGGCAAGCAGTACGGGAACGATGATGTCGAGAGTGATGAACACCAGGTTGTAAAGTATGGTGTTCCTGGTCATTATATAAGCATATGGAGTGTTGAAAAAGAAACTGAAGTTATTGAAACCAACGAATTTGCTTTTTATTACGCTTTCAAAAAAATTGCCTACGAACCTGTATTGTTTGAATGCGATGATGATACCGAACATCGGGATATAATTGTTGATCAGCAGGATGATGAGTCCCGGTATCAGCATGGTGAGGAGCGGGCCGTTGGTTCTGATGAAGTTGCCATATTTGCCTCGTTTTTTCCTGGCAGGCGCGTAAGCCTGCGGGACCAATTCCGTCATTATTTTTTCACACCCCGTCGTAAAATTGTCAAATTATGTTCCGCTGATCTTATCCTACAATTTTTCAGTTTCATAATCATGTACTGAATGTAACGCAGTATACATATGTACGTCATGAAAAAGTGCCAAGGTGTCATTGGATCGGACAAAAAAAAATGACGTCCGTCACAATATGTGACGAATGTCATTTTTTTGAACTTATGGAACATAGCGCAGTGTGTTATTCCTGCTCCCAGTTGTGCCAGACGCTCTGGACGTCGTCCATGTCCTCGAGGTTTTCGATGAGTTTGTCCATGAACTCGATCTGCTTGGGGTCGGTGAGCTTAGTCATAACGGTCGGCGCCATCTCGACTTCGGCTTCCATAAACTCGTAACCCTTCTTCTCGAGAGCCTCTCTGACCTTTGAGAAATCGTTGGGATCCGTGGTGACTTCGAAATAATCCTCTTCGGCCGAAAAATCCTCCGCGCCGGCGTCGAGCGCATCCATCATCAAATTGTCCTCGGAGATCTGTCCGTCATTTTCGATAAGTATCACGCCTTTTTTGTTGAACATGAAGGAAACACTTCCGCTCTGTCCGAGGTTGCCTCCGAATTTGTCGAAGAAGTGCCTTATGTCGCCGGCCGTCCTGTTGCGGTTGTCGGTTGCGGCATCTACTATAACTGCAACACCGCCCGGACCGTAGCCTTCATAGGAGATTTCTTCGTAGCTGTCGCCGTCTCCTTCGCCCGCTGCCTTCTTGATGCTTCTCATTATATTGTCGTTAGGCATGTTTGCAGCTTTACATTTTGCAATGACGTCCTTCAGCCTGGAGTTGGCGTCGGGGTTGCCGCCGCCCTGCTTGACAGCTATAGCAAGCTCTCTTCCGAGCTTGGTGAAGGCTTTTCCCCTCTGAGCGTCGGATTTGCCTTTTTTGATTTTGATATTAGCCCATTTCGAATGGCCTGACATGTTATTACCTCCAATATAAAAACTTTATTTCCGTATGACGGAAAATATGTTTACAGATAAGGCGGGTTTCCTGTAAAATGTTGTTGGTAATTTATGGATACTCTTTAAGAATCAGGATATTCATAAAATCCGCACATATATGATAACACATACGATTCAAAAGATAAAGGGTGGGCTTTTCATGGATTATGGTTACTTGCTGATAACAGCCGTCGTACTGGTTTTCGTGCTGCTGGCATTTTGTCTGGCTCTTTTTGTTTTGTACAGAAAGTCGCTGTTGAATGAGAAAATACTGACTGAGCAGCTTAATACCTCGATTGAAGCGGCTGAAAAAAAGTCGGAATTCTTCTCGAATATGGCCCACGAGCTTAAAACCCCGCTGAGCGTAATTCTCGGCGCAGTCCAGCTGCTTTTGATGAAGGAAGGTACGCAGGAACGAGCTCCGGGAGCGATTCCCGAACAATCCGACAGCGCTTTCAAAAAAAATCTCGGAATAATAAGCTGCAATTGCTACAGACTGCTACGGCTCACAAACAATCTGCTCGACCTGAACAGGATCGAGGCCGGATATCTGGTGTTCAATCCGATCACCTGCGACCTTAACCAGTTTATTTCTGAAATCGTACAATCGGTAAGGCCTTTCGCATTGAACAGAAGCTTGAGCCTCAATTACAGCGGCGCCGCCGGACCGATTCCTGTCGCAGCCGATGTGGAAAAAATGGAGCGCATCATGCTGAATCTGCTTTCGAACGCTATCAAATTCACAAAACCCAACGGCTTCGTGATCGTATCCGCATACATATCGGAAGGCCGGGCCTGCATATCCGTAAAAGATTCGGGCACGGGGATCCCGGAGGAAAGCCGCGACTTGATTTTCGAACGATACAGGCAGGCAGGCCGCAACAGACAGGCGGAGAACGAAGGAAGCGGTATCGGGCTTTCCCTCGTTAAATCCTTTGTCAAGCTGCATCAGGGCAATATTCGGTTGAACAGCGAAAAAGGCAAGGGCACGGAATTTGTGATCGATCTGCCTTTGAAACAGGTAACCGGCGAACCTCTGGATAACGAAGTCGAAGAACTCAACAACAAGTTCGAGGAAGCCGTCAAAATCGAGTTTTCTTCTATTTATTCATTACAGATATGACCCTATCCGGCAGGAAGCCTTTACCTGAGCGCCACAAGCACACACGCCTCGGCATGGGTCAATCCGAGCGATTCGGCATAACCAAGCAGTTCTTCATCATGCGTGCCCGGCTGGAACCAGATATTGCCGATGCCGAGTCTGGCTGCCTCTTCGAGTACCGCGCGTCCCCTCTTCGGGGATACGACCATGTCTATTACGTCAGGCTTCTGGGGCAGCGCCGACAGATCACTGTAGCAGGTATTCCCTTCGATTTCATCATAGTTGGGGTTGACCGGATATACCGTATATCCTCTTGCAAGCAGTTTCCTGTAGATCATGTTCCCGTATTTTTCCCGGTCGGTATTGGCGCCTACCACAGCCCATACCTTTTTTTTTAGCATATCCTCTTCGATCATCCAAATCACACTCCTATAGTAATATAAGACTTCTCTCCCGCATAGACGATAGCCTTGGCATTAGTCGTTTCGGTAACGAGCGCCGAAAAAGCCTCAAATTCGTCGACCGGTATATATAGATACATATCGACATCCTGCGCATAGACCGTGTCCTTTACCCTGTAACCCTTTGAAGCGGTCATGGCCTGAAGTTTGCCGAGCAGCGAGTAATCAAACGCGATACCGGTTTCGATACAAAGCTGCTTTTTAACAATTCCTGCGGCTTCGATTCCCATCGCCGCGCTTTTGCCGTATGCGCGCACCAGACCGGATGCGCCGAGCAGAGTTCCGCCGAAATAACGGGTCACTACAACTGCTATATCCTGCACCTCGAGTTTCCTGATCGCCTCCAGCACGGGGAGACCCGCCGTACCGGAAGGTTCGCCGTCGTCGCTGAACTTCTGCTGCAGATTCCCTCCGCAGATATAGTATGCATAAACATTATGAGTTGCATTCCAGTATTTCGACCTTAGAGCCTCAATAAAGCCATGAGCCTCTTCCTCGTCGGCAACAGGCCTTACCGTCGCTATAAAGCGCGATTTTTTCTCTTCGAGTTCCGCGGAAGCCTCCCGCGAAACGGTCAGATATTCCTTCCTCATGCTTCCTCCGTGTTGCGCCGGTTTTATTCGAGAACGATCGCTGTCTGTTCGCCGGTTGGCTTTATTGTGTGAACATATGCGCAGAGACAATAGAACATGTTAATTCGCGCATGTCCAGGGCAAAATCACGTCCTGTTCGAGCAGGAGTGTCCCACAGGCGAGACACGTTTGATTTTGCACCTGGCGGGAATTTACAGGTTCTTTGTCTCGTAGCATCGTTCTCACAATAAAGCCAACCGGCGATAACCATTTATCGCCTTCAAAAATAAATGATAGCAGGTTACCCTGCTATCATTTATTTTACTATAAATTAATAATGATTTCGACTTAACATTTCCCGGCATTTCAGCTGCCGACTATCTAAACGGCTACCGAGGTGATATCCTTGTACATTCTGAAGGACAGGTTCAAAAGCGCCTTGTCCTGGCTGTACGTCACCAGCTTCATGGCCTCCTCGATATCAAAATACCCCGCATCCATAAATTTTTCATTGTCTCTGATTTTGTAATAAAGATTGTTTGATTTCATGATGTACCAGATAATTTTGTTGCAGACCGGTTTCTGACGTGTTACGGAAAAGAACTCATAATTGGTGTGCCCTGCTGTTGAAACGATTTCCGACGCAATGTCGCCTTCTTCTTTGACCCTCGTGAGCGCTACCTCATTCGGTAATTCACCGCTTCGAATGACACCCTTCGGGAAAACCCACTCGTCTTTTTCATTCTTAAGGAGAAACACCTTGTTTCCGCAGAAGATTATGCCCCCTGCGCAGTTTCTGACTAACATATTAAGGTCCCTTCCTTTCACCCGGAAAAGCTCTATTTTTTACGAGACATTCCGTTACTTTAATATTATGATACCGGATATGCAAATTTTATTCAACTTTCATAAATGTTCAAAAGTTAATTTCTTAATCGTTTATTAACGCTACTCATGATAAATCTGTCAAATCTCGTTCGATTTCTGCCATGAGCCTTTTTAACTTAAATTTAACATTTAATGTATAAAACCCGGCAGAGAGCTTATTCTGCCGGGTCTTGAAGTCCGTTCCTTATTTTCCCATCGCCTGGGATATATCCTTGAATAATTCAGCCCTGTCCCACTCAAGTCCGCGGTATGGTATTTTACCGGGCGCCTGCGAGCGGTCGAGCAGATCCGTGCCGTCGGAACGGTAATCGTAGGATATCTCTGCCGCGTTCAAAATGGTCGGCGCGAGGTCGAGAGTTGAGACGACTCTGTTTTCTTCACGGTATTTTGTCTTATCGGGAGTAATTATATACAGTGGTACGAATTCATAATTCTTGCCCTCGATCATTGTAGCGGCCTGCTTGTAATCCGGGCTTACAATTTTGGGCGTGTGATCGCCAAAAATAATTATATAGGCGTCGTCATATTTCTTCTGTATGGCTTCCGTATAATCCTTTAAACTCTGGTCTACATAGGTCATCGAAACGAAATAGTCCCTTGCGAGCTTGTCCGAAACATCGTCATAGTCGCTGTTGTTATAATAATTCATTACACTCGTAAACGGTCCGTGGCTGGTCATCGTTATGGCATACGAAAGCAGAGGCTTCGTCACGTTTGATACCCTGTCGAGCGCAAAATCGAATACCTTGTCGTCGGGAGCGCCCCAGCCGGCGTCCTTCATGCCCATCTTTTCAATACTGTAGAATTCTTCAAAGCCAAACGTATGGAAAGCCAGATCGCGGTTGTAATACCTCGCTATGTTGCCGTGGAAGGCCAGCGATTCGTAGCCGGCAGCATTCAGCTGCTTTATGAAGGAATTAGGCGCCTTGTATGTCGTCAGTTTGATCGCGGGATAGCCCACCAGCGGTTCCGTGCTGTTTATTATCGAAAACTCGGCGTCCGAGGTACCGCCTCCGAAATGGTAGCTCACCATATACGGGAAGAATACGCTGTTATTCGTCAGAGAATTCATATATGGCATGACATATTTGCCGTTATGCTGCTGATTAACAATAACGGAGTCCATGGATTCCACCTGGATTATGAAAATATTCGCCTTTTTAGGGTTGTCGACCGTTCTGGTGATCTGCCTGCCGTATTTGAGGCTGTTGATATAGTCCTCCGTGCTTTGTCCGTAATACAGGCTGACCACGCTGTTCATCAGGGTTCCATAACGCTGAACGATGCGCGATTCTCCAAGGAAATGGTTCTGTGCAATATTCGTAATGAACACTTTGTTTTTATAGTGACCGTACTGCGTATATGCCGTTGCGAGCAAAGCCAGCACTATCGCCGCATCGACGATGACCCACAGCTTCTTTCTCAAGCGGTTTGCCCTGAAATAGGTGACTGTGAGGAAAACAAAGAGCGGCAGATCCAGGAATGACACCAATAGGATCGGATTCTTCGGGGAAGAAGCGTTCATTACGGCTACAAAACCCTCGTAGAAGTTCTGGATGAATACTTCAAAGTGCAGGTAGTTGTTGAAGTACAGGTAATACGACATGTTTATAAGGATATACATCGTCTGTATGACGTAAAACGTTATAAACAGCGCCCTTGACCTGAAACGGAACAGTATCGGGTATATCGCAATTACGATCAAAAGCGTCGTCAGGAACTTGAAGCGGAACATATACTTGTCCGCCTGCGGGACGAGCGCCTGGTTGAATATCGTTATTTTCAAAACGTTGGCCAATACGAAAAGCATTATGATTATGGTAACAAATATATCAGTCCTGGTCGGAAATGCATCCTTGAGCCAGACTTTAAACCTATCCAGAAGTGACTTAGGCATTTTTCCCTCCGTACTTAAAATTCTGCGGTAAATAAGCTTCAAGTTTCTTATCGGTAAATCTTACGTTCAGCCTGGCAAAGCGCTGCAGGCCGTCTTCCAGCTCTATCTCTGGCCAGCCGCCCTGTATGAGGGGCTTCGCATATTCGACGAAAGCGTCCGTCACATCGATTCCATCAGGAGTCAGCCATTCCTTCGGCAGAAAGCGTTCCGAATTGGCCACGACGTCGAGTCTTACCTTACCGTAGCATGCTTCATACACCGCTCCGGGCCTCCTGAGTATGGTGGCCATCCAGCCCGTGCCATCCTCCATTGCAATCTGTACGGCCTTTCTGCCCGCCTCATATGCTTCCTGCTGGTCTACGGGAGAAGCCTGTATCGATGCGGATCTCTGCAATACGCCAGGGATCTGCCCCGTTACCTGACCT
>JAEXNT010000043.1 GCA_023439545.1 Bacillota bacterium | reverse complement strand
ATGCATGGGCGAGCAGATGACGAAGTCATCGACCAGCCCCGGATGCATGGGCGAGCAGATGACGAAGTCATCGACCAGCCCCGGATGCATGGGCGAGCAGATGACGAAGTCATCGACCAGCCCCACTCCCTGTTATAAAGGACAAATTTCACCAAATATAAATATAGTATGAAGCAAATAACGGGGTGCTGTCCGATGGGTAGAAATTCCGGACGCAGGAAGATAGAAGCCAGGCATTCGGGAGAAATCTCAGCCGGAGATACAGGCTTAAGGATACTTAAGCTGCTGGCAGAGGATCATGAGAGGGGAATCGCCAGAGGTGCGGGCATTTGCGCAGAATCTGATAGGGATATACGTAAGAATCAGCAGGGATGAAAACGGAGAAAATTTCGAAACCGTTGAAAACCAGAGGGAACTTCTTCTCGAATATGCCGGTAGCAGACAGCTCGGAGAGGTTTTTGCGGTTTATACGGATGACAACGTGTCAGGCTCCGCTTTTGAAAGGAAAGGCCTCGCAAGGCTCAGGGATGACGTGCTTGCCGGAAGGATAAACATACTTTTGCTAAAAGATCTCTCAAGGCTTGGAAGGAACAATTCGAAGACGCTGCAATGGATCGATTTCCTCGAGGAATACGGCATCCGTATATTGACTGCCGACGGGCGCTATGACAGCCTGCTCGACAATGATACCGTCGGTATCGAAACCTGGGCGAATGAAAGGTATATAAGGGATATATCCAGGAAGATCCGCTCATGCCTCCATTTCAAGATAAGAAGGGGGGAATACCTCGGAAAGGCTCCCTTCGGCTACAAAAAATCAGATAATGAGAAGAACAGACTGGTTATTGATGATACAGAAGCAGAAACGGTTAAACTGATATACCGGCTGTACCGGTCGGGATTAGGCTATACCGCTGTGGCAGACCGTCTCAACTCCGGGGGTCGCCCCTCGCCGGGAGGTATGGGCTGGAACAGGATATCCGTCAGACGCGTGCTTTGCTCGGACGTCTATATAGGCAACACGGTGCAGGGTGTAAGTGAAAAGATCAGTTTCAAGAGTAAAAAGACAAGACGCCTGCCAAGGTCGGAATGGGTAAGGACCGAGGGAACCCATCAGGGTATAATCTCAAGTGAAGAGTTCGCGGAGGTGCAAACGCTGCGGCAGCAAAAGAATATGGATAAGGTGCTACACAGGGGAGGTATCCATATATTAAAGGGCGTCATCAGGTGCGGAGGCTGCGGGAGCGGCATGTATGCGCGCTCAAGGGCGGGCGGCGCGGCGTATGTTTGCGGGAATTACGCGAGGAATGGTTCCGCGGCATGCAGCAGTCATTTTGTTTATGAAGACGGGATCGTCAAATATATCTGCAATGAGCTTTCAAAAATATTTTCAAAGGAAAAGGACAGGAACGAGCTTGCTCAAAAGCTCGGCGAGTGGCTTGAGCTCACCGTGGGGCGCAAAGAAGGCCAGGCTGAACTGCAGAGGAAGATAGCGGCTTTGAGAAAAAAGCAGGAACTGTTATACCGGGATAGGTTGGAAGGCGTGGTTTCCGCGGAGTTGTTCGGCAGGATGAACAGCAAGCTGGAGGAAAGACTGGGTATGCTGGCTGAAGAGCTGGAGCAGGTATTAACCGCGCCGCGGCAAAGGGAAATGTGCCTGAAGCTGGTCGGAGAGGCGGAGAAAAGCCTTGTGGAAGGCAGGCTGAGCAACGAAATCGTAAGGCTTTCCGTTAAAAGCATAACCGTATTCGAACATGACGAATATGACCGTTTCATCACTTTGGAAAAGGCTGCCGGAGAGGCATGCGGATCAGAAGGAACGGCTGGTTCCGAGGGAGCAATTGTAATTGATTTCCGTTTTTAAGGAGGGTATAATGTAAGGGGACACACCTCTGCAGGAAGCAGGGTTATGTGGCCGAGGAATGTCCCCTTTTGACGCTAAAGCCATGGGGACAACCGAGTATATTGCATGAAAAGGAGGACAGATCGCAGATGAAAAAAGTTATGCTTGTCTACAACCCACTTTCGGGAAACAGAAACGTTCCGAAGAAGCTCGATTATATAATAAGCAGATTCCAGGAAAACGGCGACCTGCTGGTGCCTTTCCGAATAGACGGAGATAACGGCGGCGAACTCCGCGATATACTCAAAACGGGTGAGTATTCCTCCGTAGTGGTATCCGGAGGAGATGGTACGGTCAATATGATAGCAAGCATACTTCTGTCGGCAGGGCTGGAGCTTCCCATGGGCATCATCCCGGCCGGCACCTGTAACGATTTTGCCAGGAGCCTCAATATCCCGTCCGACATCAAGAAGTGCATAGATATCGTATTGGGTGATAAAGTTGCCGATATAGACGCCGGGCTGATAAATGATGAAAAATATTGCCTCAACACCTGCGCGGGCGGCAATCTGGTCGATGTATCATATAACACCAACAGTGAATTCAAAAGGAACTTCGGTCCTCTTGCATATTATCTCACTGCGTTGAGCGAGGTCACGACGCTGAAATCCGTGAAATTGAAGATCACCACTGACGACGAAGTTGTCGAGGGCGATTTTCTGCTATTCCTCATATTGAACGGCAGGCATGCGGCCGGTTTTTATAACCTCGTCGGCGCAGCCGATCTTTCCGACGGCTATATGGACATTCTTTTACTGAAGAATTGTCTGCATATAGAACTTGCAGGACTCGCTTTCAAGGTACTGAACAATGATTTTGTAAACGACAGGAACGTAAAATGGCTTAGGACCAGGAAATGCACGATCGAAGGCGACGCGGGCTTCATGCTCAGCGTTGACGGCGAAAAGTGGAAAGGGCTTCCTGTCTCGATAGAATTCCTCCGCCAGATATTAAAAGTCTACGTCAGGTAAATTCAAACCCTGCAACCCTCTTCTTTTTTGTAATAATAACCCCATACGGACATATATTTATATTGTGAATCTGAAAAGAGGACACACTTATACTTTTTTCAGTGCACTCTTTTCATGGTCATGCTCTGCTGACAGCGATTTTGCTTAAGCAGGTTAACTGATAAGTGCAGGATCAGTGCATTATCAATAGATTAAGGGGGGTTAGCGGGTGGAAAAATACAGCATATATCAGCAGATCGCTGAGAGGACGCAGGGGGATATTTATATTGGTGTTGTCGGTCCTGTCAGAACAGGAAAATCTACCTTGATAAAAAGGTTTATGGACTTACTGGTGATACCGAACATAGAAAATGTATACAGCCGTGAAAGAGCCAAGGATGAACTGCCGCAAAGTGCTACCGGTCGGACTATCATGACGACGGAGCCGAAATTCGTACCCAACGAAGCTGTCGAGATCACACTGGATGAAGCTCTCAAGCTCAAGGTAAGGCTGGTCGATTGTGTCGGCTATTTGGTAAAGGGTGCTCTGGGTTATCTTGAAAACAACTCCCCCAGGATGGTTTCAACACCGTGGTTCGATTACCAGATACCCTTTGAGCAGGCCGCAGAGATGGGTACCAGAAAGGTAATAAACGACCATTCCACTATAGGCCTTGTAGTTACGACCGACGGCACTATTACGGATATCGCCCGGGAGGACTACATAGAAGCCGAAAGGAGAGTAATAGCCGAACTCAAGGCGATCAATAAACCGTTTATAATCATATTGAATTCGGTCATTCCGAACGACCCGGAGACGGAAACGCTGAGGCAGGAACTCGAAGTAAAATATGAAGTTCCCGTCGTCAGTGTCAACTGCGCCCAGATGAGGAACGAGGAGCTTTCCGCGATCATGGAGAGGATACTTTATGAGTTCCCGATCTGTGAGATAGGAATCAATATTCCCAGGTGGGTCGAGGCGCTCGAGCAGGATCACTGGCTCAGGATCGACATGCTCCAGGCAATAAGGGATACCTTTGCAGGAGTCCGCAAAATACGTGAGGCGAAGGATTCTATGGCCCGGTTTGCAGAATATGATTTCATCAACAGGGCGAACCTTATGGAGATCGATGCAGGCGTAGGCAATATGCTGCTCAATATCGAGACGCCTGAGAACCTGTTCTACCAGGTGCTCAGCGATACGACGGGCCTGCAGATAGAAGGCGAGCATAGACTGATAGGACTTATGAAGGATCTTGCGAGGATCAAGAGGGAATACGAGAGAGTGGAATTCGCCCTGCACGAAGTCAAGGTCAAGGGATATGGCGTAGTAACGCCTCAGATGGGCGAGATGACACTCAACGAGCCCGAAATAATCAAACAGGGCAACCGCTTCGGTGTCAAGCTGAGGGCGAGCGCTCCGTCGATACATATGATCCGCGCCGATATCGAAACAGAGATAGCGCCTCTGGTCGGTACCGAGAAGCAATCCGAGGAGCTTGTGAACTACCTGCTCAAGGAATTCGAAAGCGAGCCGGGCAAGATATGGGAATCCAACATATTCGGCAAGTCGCTGCATGAACTCGTCAGCGAGGGCCTGCACAACAAGCTCAACAAGATGCCCGAGGACGCGCAGCTTAAGCTTCAGGAGACGCTGCAGAGGATCATCAACGAAGGCAGCGGCGGGTTGATCTGTATTATACTGTAAACTGTAAACAGACAAGGGGTCGGCAGTAATCCCTTAGTACCGGCCTCTGCAGGAATACTAATAAACCGTGGGATTTAATATGGGACCGTCTCCGGTCAGATTCTATCTGATTTTGAGGCGGCCCTTTTGCTATGTCGTATACCAAGCTTCGTCGAATGTTATTTTCTTACGAAAATGCTGAGTACGGTGAGCAGCACAAGCCCTGCTGTGATGTAATTGAGCGGCATGTAGCATTTGGGCAACTCCGATCCGTTTGCGAAATTTGCGCCGATCCAGAGATTGAAGCCGAACATGCCGAGTGCCGCCAGCAGAGTTATAACCGCCAGGATAATTTGAATAGTTCTCATGATAAAAAACCTCCCTAACCATTCTTATTCAGTCTTTGTTGACATTTATAACTTCTCGTGCTATGATATGCACAAAAGTATACTGTCGTTTTACTTTTTTAAAATAAGTATAACGCTGGTTTACTTTTCTGTCAATAGGAGATTTTGAGAAAATGGAAGAAAATTTAACGAAACGTGAAGCAAATAAAGTACAGAAAAAAGAAGCCTTCCTGAAAGCGGCCGAAGAGCTGTTTGTTGAAAAAGGCTTTGAAAACACCTCTATCGAAGAGGTTGTCAAACACGCCGGTCTTACCAAGCGCACATTATATCAATATTTTCAAAGCAAAGAAGACCTCTATTACGCTGTTGCGCTCAAGGGGGCGCGTCAGCTTTACGAAACCTCGATGGATGCCCTCAGGCGGGGAGAAAACGCCCGCGAGAAGATACGGTTGGCAAACCTCGCTCATCTTGAATTTTATAAAGAGCACCGTGATTCGTTCCAGATATTGAACTATAACCCCGCTAACAGGGAAAACATCGAAGCAAGCTCGCATTTTCAGCAAATAAAGCTCATGGATGCCGAGCGTATGCTGCAAATCACATCATTGATGGCTGCGGGTACGGCGGATGGCAGTATAAACCCGGAACTGGACATGAAAAAAGCGGTGTTTTTCGGTTTTTTCTCCGCCTTCAGCATGCTCTACACCATAGCATTTACGGACAAAAGCATCTGGAAGGCATTATCCATGGATGAGGACGAGTTTTTGCAGTTCAGTTTTGATTTGCTGGCAGATGCTCTTAAATGAATTACTCTCTTTTGCGATTTCCAGGTTATGTGCTATACTAATCAGGGTAATTATAGGAAATGATATACGCGATTGGAAATATACGATTTTTGGAGGTTGTCATGAACAGCAGAACTTTGTATGATTTCTGGAGGAGCAGCGACTACTTCGATTCCGATACCAAAAGTGAACTTGAGCAGATAAGGGACAACCCCGCCGAGATAGAAGAGCGTTTCTACAGGGACCTGGAATTCGGTACGGGCGGCCTTAGGGGTATCATCGGGGCGGGTACGAACCGCATGAATATATATACTGTTAGAAAGGCGTCGCAGGGCCTTGCGAACTACCTCAACAAAAACAGCAGGGACGCCGGGAAGCGCGGCATTGCCATAGCTTACGACTCGAGACGCATGTCGCCTCAGTTTGCTGCGGAGGCGGCTGGAATATTTGCCGCCAACGGTATAAAAGCATACCTTTTTGACGAGCTTCGTCCCACGCCCGAGCTATCGTTTGCGGTAAGGCATCTGAAGGCGGCGGCAGGCATAGTCGTCACGGCAAGCCACAACCCAAAGCAGTACAATGGGTACAAGGTATATGGCGAGGACGGCGGCCAGTTGCCTCTCGACGGCTCGGAAGCCGTATTCAGGGATATAGAAGGCATTGCCGACATTACTGCGGTGAAGCCCATGCCGCAGGAGGAAGCTGTTAAAAAAGGCCTTCTCGTAAAGATAGGAAAAGAAGTGGACGACGCATACATAAACAGCCTGAAAACACTGACTGTCGACCCGTCCGCAGTTTCGAAGGCCGCTGATACCATGAAGATAGTCTATACCCCGCTCCACGGCTCAGGAAACAAGCCGGTCAGAAGAATATTGAAGGAAACAGGCTTTAAAAACGTTCTCGTCGTGCCAGAGCAGGAGCAGCCTGACTCGGAGTTCAGCACGGTCAAGTCTCCGAATCCTGAAGAGAAGGATGCTTTCAAGCTAGCGATCGAACTGGCTAAAAAAGAGGACGTGGATCTGATAATAGGGACCGATCCCGACAGTGACAGGATCGGCGTGGTTGTAAGAAGCTCTTCAGGGGAATACATGGTGCTGACGGGTAACCAGACCGGATGCCTGCTGCTGGAATATATCCTTTCACAGAAAAAAGCAAACGGCAGTCTGCCGGCCAACGGCTTTGCGGTCAAGACAATAGTCACGAGCGAGCTTGCCCGCAGGATTGCGGCGTTTTATGATATCGAGCTTATAGAAGTGCTGACGGGCTTTAAGTTCATAGGCGAGAAAATAAAGGAGCTTGATGAGACAGGAAAGAAAAAATATCTGTTCGGTTTCGAGGAAAGCTACGGCTATCTGGCCGGAACGTTCGCACGCGACAAGGACGCCGTGGTTGCAGGCATGCTTATAGGCGAGATGGCGGCCTGGTACAGGAACCGCGGAATGTCGCTCTACGAAGGACTGCTGGAGTTGTTTGAGAAATACGGCTATTTCATAGAAGGTATCACTTCATTTACGCTTGAAGGCAAGGAAGGCGTCGAAAAAATCAGCAGCGCGATGAATTACCTGAGATCGCACAAAGCTTCGGTCTTCTCAGGCTGCAAGGTAAAGGCTGTCAGGGATTATGAGCAGAAAGAGGTTACTGAGATACTGACGGGTAAGAAGAAACCCCTCGAGCTTCCGGTTTCAAACGTTCTCTATTATGAGCTTTCGGACGGCTCCTGGTTCTGCATCAGGCCATCCGGTACGGAGCCGAAGATCAAGATTTACTATGGAGTATCCGAACCGTCGATGGAGAAATCCAAAGACAAGCTTGAGAAAATCAAGGAAAATGTAGTAGGCGAGATCAAGCAGCTGCTGTATTGAGGAACAGGCAGCAAACGACCCTTCTCTACAGTTGAGACGGGACTTGAGGACAATTGAATATAAAAGCGTCAGTAAAGGTTTCGTGTACATATGTCACGAAACCTTTGTTTTAGCATCCTTGTTTCTGTAAAACGATTTGAGTTCGGCGTAGATGCGGTTGCACGGAACGTCTGTTTCAAAACCTTCCTGGGCCGAGCATCGTTTATACAGTTCATAATCTGCCGCCGCACATACATGGCAGGGTTTTGAGCCTGCGGACAGACCGTTTTCAAAGCCTTCAAGCACTTCAAAATCATAGATGCCCGCCGGGCTTACAGCCGAATGCAGGTTTTTGAAATATTTTTTCCGTGTAAGCCTTTTAAAATGGCTGCAGGTCTCCCTGAAGTACCATGGCACTAGCAGGTCGTCAGAATCTTCATTTTGCGTCGATTCATTGTACAATATACCGGGAAGGGAAGGGCTGCACCTTATATACGTTCCCACGCCGCATTTCAGGCAGTGCCTGTGACATCCGGTCTTTACAAGATTCGAACAGAATACGCAATTTATATAATTTTCATCGATATGTCTTTCATAAAGCTCGTTTCTGAAGTATCTCACGAAATGCCAGATATACTTTAAATCTCCGCTTAATATGCCCGAGTTCAATATAGAGCCTATTGCTCTTTTCAAGCGCATGTAAAGATATGCGGGCAGCTCCGGCATACAGGCATCCTGAATATTTACAGCCGATGATTTGATCATAATGACTCCTTGCTTCCAATTATTTATATTCATTTTACCATGATATGTAAAATGTAACACTTATTGCCCAAAATACGTTGTTATACGCACTTAAACTGATACGCGAATAAGATAAAATTTATTGTTTTTTTCTTTCATTTTGAGAAATACAGGAAGGAATTCATTTTATTATGTCGAATATGTATTTGTTACTTATGACAATTCCTTGGAGGATGAGATGCGCAAGGTTAATATCGAATCGATACAGTACGGCGTAAAACTTGCCCGCACGATATTCAGTTCGGATGGCGGAGTGTTGCTTGCGCAGGGAGTCGAGCTCAGAGAAAGCTATGTAGATCATCTTAAAAATCACGGGATCAGCGAAGTATATCTGGAGGACGACATTTCGAAAGACGTAGTCGTCAGGGATGTTGTACGGGACCAGACGCGAAACGAAGCCGTCGTACTGGTCAAAAAGCTGATGTCGAATTATAAATTCACCGAATCACTCGATGTCGAAGAAGTCAAAATAACCGTAAATAAAATACTTAACGAACTTCTGGGAAATAATGATATTCTTTATAACCTTTCGGAAATAAAATCCGTCGACGATTACACCTTCGAGCACTCTGTAAACGTGTGCATACTTTCACTTATTACTGGAATAGGGCTAGGGTTTGACATATCCAGGCTGAGGGAACTGGGAACCGGCGCAATGCTGCATGATATCGGTAAGCTTTGTATCCCGAGCGAAATATTGAAAAAACCCTCACAGCTCACAGTCGAGGAATTTGAAGAGATCAAGAAGCATACGATACTAGGTTATGAGCTTCTTAAAAAAAGCGGGAGGGTAAACCTGTCTTCGGCATATATTGCGTTTGGCCATCATGAGAGGTTTGACGGCAGCGGATATCCTTTGCAGCTTAAGAATGATAATATACAGATATATGCGAGGATCGCAGCTGTCGCGGATGTCTACGACGCGCTGACCTCGGATCGTGTTTACAGGAAAAAGCTTAAGCCCAACGAGGTTTTTGAGTATATCACTTCTTTAGGAGTCCATCATTTCGACCCCATGGTCATTGAAAGCTTCGTAAAATTTGTCACGGTTTATCCCTTGGGAACAGGCGTGCTTCTCAATACCCGGGAGAGGGGTATTGTCGTCAGGGATAACCGGAGTCGCCCGACAAGGCCTGTCGTACGTGTCGTTTATGATGACAGGATGCAGAAGCAGTCGATCCCCAGGGAGCTTGACCTTTCCGAGCAGACTAATATTTTCATTGTGGACGGTTGTGAGGTATAATAGGTAAGGGGACACACCTCTGCAGGAAGTGTGACTTTGGGGCCGAGGAATGTCCCCTATAATAGGAATGTCCACTTTTGACGCTGAAGCGCCCATGAAGCTGTCCATGATGGAGGTAATCAGGCTATGTCCGATCCGCAAATACCCGTCCGGGATTTTGTTCATTTGCATGTCCATACCGAATACAGTCTGCTTGACGGAGCGAACAGGATACCGGCACTGATAGAGCGTGCCGCCGAGTTCGGCATGAAGAGCATGGCTATCACGGATCATGGCGTCATGTACGGAGTCATCGAATTTTACAAGACTGCAATAAAAAACGGTATCAAGCCCATACTTGGGTGTGAGGTCTACACGGCCAGACGTACGCGCTTCGATAAACAACCCGGGATCGACGCTGACCAGGGTCATCTTGTGCTGCTCGCCAAAAACAACGAAGGCTACAAAAATCTAATGAAGATAGTTTCCGCAGGTTTTACGGAAGGCTTTTACTATAAACCTCGCATCGATACAGACCTGCTCAGGCAGTATTCCGACGGATTGATCGCTCTGAGCGCGTGCCTTTCGGGAGATATACCCACAGCGATACTTGAAGGCGATAATAAGAAGGCAAGACAGAGAGCCCTGGAATTTAATGGGATTTTCGGCCAGGGCAATTTCTACCTGGAGCTTCAGAATAACGGCATAGAAGACCAGAACCTTGTAAATCAGAGTCTCATCAAACTGTCAAAGGAGACGGGCATACCGCTCGTTGCAACAAATGACGCCCATTACCTCAGACGCGAGGATTCGAAGGCACATGAAGTCCTGCTCTGTATCCAGACGGGAAAGAAAATGACCGACGAAGATCGCATGAAATTCAATTCAGACGAGCTATATGTAAAATCTCAGGAGGAAATGGTCTCATCGTTCAGGAACATACCGGAAGCAATTGAGAATACAGCCAGGATAGCGGATATGTGCAATGTGGAGATCGAATTCAACAAGCTTCACCTGCCGGAATTCAAGGTTCCCGAAGAAAAGGATCCCTTCGATTATCTTCACAGCCTTTGTATCGAAGGCCTCCGTCGTAAATATGGGGACGACGCTTCAAAACCGGAATATAAGGATAGGCTCGAATATGAGCTGCAGGTCATCCGGCAGATGGGTTATGTGGATTATTTCCTGATTGTCTGGGATTTTATAAAATATTCGAAGGACAACGGAATAATGGTAGGGCCCGGCAGGGGCTCCGCAGCAGGCAGCCTCACAGCCTACTGCCTAGGCATTACCACCATAGATCCGCTCAAATACAACCTGCTCTTCGAAAGGTTCCTGAATCCGGAAAGAGTGACGATGCCGGATATAGACATAGATTTTTGTTATGTGAGAAGGCCGGAGGTCATCGAGTATGTAGTGCGCAAATACGGCGCGGACAGAGTGGCGCAGATAATCACCTTCGGAACGATGGCGGCACGCGCTGCCATCAGGGATGTGGGGAGAGCGTTGGACATTCCCTATGGAGAAGTCGATATCATTGCCAAGATGATACCGATGCAGCCCGGAATGACTATCAACAAGGCTCTCGAGCTCAATCCCGAGCTGAAAGTAAAATATGGGGATGACGAGAAAGCGGCGGAGCTGATCGATACCGCCCTGCTGCTTGAGGGGATGCCGCGCCATGCAAGCACGCATGCCGCGGGTGTTTTGATCTCAAAGGACCCTGTTACCGAGTACGTTCCGCTGCAGAAAAACGACGAGAGTGTTACGACACAGTTCCCGATGGGGACACTGGAGGAACTCGGACTTCTGAAAATGGACTTTCTGGGCCTCAGAACCCTAACTGTCATACGCGACGCCAAGGACCTGATTTTCAAAAACCATGGTATCAGACTCGATATGGACAGGCTCGATATGGGTGACCCGGACGTCTACAAAATGATCGGAGAAGGTAAAACCACCGGTGTATTCCAGCTTGAAAGCGCGGGTATGACGCAGTTCATGAAGGATCTGCAGCCTTCCTCCCTCGAGGACGTCATTGCCGGTATTTCTCTTTACAGGCCCGGCCCGATGGATTCAATCCCTAAATATATCAGAAACAAGAACAACCCCGGTGAAATAACCTACGAGCACCCGATGCTGGAGGGTATACTGGACGTGACTTATGGCTGCATGGTCTACCAGGAGCAGGTTATGCAGATAGTTCGCGAACTGGCAGGCTATTCATACGGCCGTTCCGACCTTGTGAGGCGCGCCATGTCAAAGAAAAAGCATGACGTTATGCTCAAGGAGCGCGAGAATTTCATACACGGCATAGTGGACGGGAGCGGAAGCATAACGGTCAGAGGCGCAGTGAGAAACGGCGTGGATGAAAAAACGGCAAGCCGCATATTCGATCAGATGATCGATTTCGCAAGCTATGCATTCAACAAGTCCCACGCTGCGGCATATGCCGTAGTAGCATATCAGACGGCATGGCTCAAGCATTATTATCCCGTGGAGTTCATGGCTGCCACGCTGAACAGCTTCCTTGGCAGTGCAGAAAGGGTATCGCACTACGTTCACGAATGCAAAAAGATGGGCATAGACGTTTTGCCGCCCGACGTAAACGAGAGCGATGTAATGTTTACTGTGGTCAAGGGCAAAATCAGATTTGGGATGGCTGCAGTTAAGAATGTCGGTGAGAGCGCCGTAGGAGAACTGATAAGGGACAGAATCGAGACGGGCTTGTTCAAAGGTTTTGGTGATTTCTGCGAAAGGATCGGGCCCAGGGATTTCAACAAGAGGTGTGTCGAAAGCCTGATAAAATGCGGCGCTTTCGATTCCTTCGGCATTTACAGGTCAAAGCTGATGGCTGTCTATGAGAAGCTTCTTGAAGGAGCGCAGCAGAGCAGGAAAAGCAAGGTGGAAGGACAGCTTTCGTTATTCGAGATACCGGGAGAACTGAAGGACATGACGCCTGAGGAAAGCTATCCCGAGCTTAATGAGTTTACCCCGAGGATGCTTCTCGCCATGGAGAAGGAAATGCTCGGTCTGTATGTTTCGGGTCATCCTCTTAAAGAATATGAGAAAGAGCTTGAAGAGCAGGTCACCCTGTACAGCTATGACCTGGGAGATACGCCTGCAGAAGGGATGGATACTGCAGAGAGCGGTATGGCGCAAGGTGATAAGAACCTGGCTGACGGCATGCTCGTCACTGTCGGCGGCATAATCACGGAAAAGAAGACAAAGACGACGAAAAGTAACAATCTCATGGCTTTCATCACGTTGGAGGATCTTTTCGGGAGCATGGAGGTAATCGTTTTTCCGACAATCCTGACAAGGTATTCGGCGCTGCTTGTTAATGAGAATGCTGTGTTTATTGACGGGCGTATAAGTATAAAGGAAGAGGAACAGCCCAAGATCATTTGCGATTCCGTCAGGCCAATCAAGAAGCTGGAATCCGCCGTAGCAGGCCCCGGAGGCAACGGAAGGGAGCAGCAGTATAAAAGGACGGCGGCGCAATACGGCTCATCCGGTCATGACGGCATTCCGCAGGCAGATGGAAAGGAGCGCTCCGACAAAATATTCGTCAAAACGGAGGAACAGGTCGACAGCGAGGTTATGAAATCGACTGTTTCACTGATTAAATATTTCAGCGGCAACACCCCGATCTGTTTCTGCAGTCCCGATGCGGTGGGAAATATTACCAAAACAAAAATGGAGGAATATCGCGTTGACTTGTGTGAAACACTGCATAGAGAGCTGATCGAGCGATTTGGGGAAGAAAATGTGAAGATTGTAGCAAAGTATAGATAAATAGTGGCTTTTAACCGTTTTAGGGACAAATTGTGTTGATTTTTCAGATGAAATAATATATAGTTATTTCGAGGTGGTTTGATTGGATTGTGAGCTGGATAAGATACTCGGAGAATACGTAGTTATCAAGGCTGAAGAGAACGGAGTAAACGTTATCGGTCTTACCAGGGGAAAGGATACCAAATTCCATCATACGGAAAAGCTTGACAAGGGCGAAGTATTACTGGCACAGTTCACTGAGAACACTTCAGCGATCAAGATCAGGGGAAAGTCAAGAATACTAAGCCGCCACGGCGAAATTTTATCCGGTGAATAGTCCAAAAAGGGGCGTGTTAAAATGTGGACAGTCGTATACATGGCTCAGAGCAAGGAGATAGCGACAGCGCTGCAGGAACTGCTTACTAAAGAAGGAATTCTTGTTAAGTTGAGGCCGATCAGTAAGAACCACGACAATAATGACAACTATTTTGAAGTGCTGGTGCCGGAAGCCGAGGTGGAGGAAGCTCACAGCGTGATTATCGAAAAAGGCTACTGATGATATAATATCATAGTAAATACCGCAGGTTAATCCCGTGCCGATTAAAAAAGCACGGGCTTAATATTTTTAGGATATAATTCGGAGAGCAGACAATGATAGTATCAGAGACGTATATAACAGTTAGATATGCAGAAACGGACCAGATGGGGGTCGTGCATCATTCGAACTATGCTGTATGGTTTGAGGCAGGAAGAACGGATTATATAAGGAAGCTGGGACTGCCTTATTCGAAGATAGAGGAAAGCGGAGCAATGCTGCCGCTTATCGAGCTGAAATGCAGGTTCAAGGGTTTTGCCAGATATGAGGATGAGATAATCATCAGGACAAATGTCCAGGAGTACACAGGTACAAGACTGTTGTTCCATTATGAGATCGTTAAGGCAGGCAGCGACAAAGTCATTAGCGAGGGCGAAACGATGCATTGCTGGACAGACAGTAAACTTAAGCCGGTCAATCTTAAAAAATTCAGGCCTGAAATCTACGAGCTTATCGAAAAAGCAGCCCGGTAATGACAAAAGGTCAAAAATTGCAGGCGTTCGATACGCCGGTGATTTTTAATTGGCAGCATTGCAACATATAGTTTTAATATGGTAAACTATAGAATATTACTACGCAGGTGGTGAGTTATGAACGTCCCGAACATTCTGACAGTATTACGTTTTTTACTTATACCTTTATTTGCCGGTTGTCTCAGCACCCGTCATTATGTAGCTGCTGTGATTGTTTTCCTGGTGGGCGGTCTGACTGACGTACTTGACGGATATATTGCCAGAAAATTCAATATGGTTACATCATGGGGGAAAATAGCGGATCCTTTGGCGGATAAGCTTATGCAGCTTACAGCCATGGTTATTTTGTCACTGGTATTGAAACTTGTTCCGATCGAGCTTATTGCGATCGTGCTTGCGAAGGAAATTTTTATGGGCATAGGGGCATTGGTCCTATACAAGCAGTTCAATTACGTGGTATCGGCCAATTGGTACGGAAAAGCCACAACTGTGGTTTTTTACCTTGCAATCGTAATGATGCTGTTCAATGAGCCTTTCGGCCGGTGGACGGTCTTTGGGGTGCCTTTCAACCTTCTTTTCTTTATACTTGCAGTAGTAATGGCGCTGTTTGCATTTATAATGTACATCAGGGCATACACCAGGATAAGGCAGCAGAAGGAAAACGAAGGATAATGGAAGGAAAATATGTTTGGATATATAGTTCCGGAAAAGCCGGAAATGAAGATAAAAGAGTTCGAGCTTTTCAGAGCTTATTACTGCGGCGTTTGCAGGTCGATAGGCAAAAGGCACGGCCAACTTTCAAGGCTGTCGCTGAACTATGATTCGGCTTTCCTGGCAGTTTTACTTTCAGCTGTCTCAAACGAACAGATAAAAGTCCAGAGAAAACGGTGCGCTGCCCATCCCGTTGAGAAGCGGCATATCGTCTGCGACAGCAGCATCGTTGACTACGCCTCAGACATTAACATATTACTGGCGTATTATAACCTGGAAGATAAAAAACGGGATGACGGCGATTTTGTTCCAAAGGCAGCCCTGCTGCTTTTGAGAAGGGCATTCAGGAAGCTTAGAAAACGGTATGCGGCAAAATGCTCCGTCATGGAGGAAAGGCTGAAAGACCTGCTTCTGCTGGAAAAAGCAAAATGCGCTTCGATGGATAAGGCTGCGGAGCCGTTTGCCAGGCTTATGGAAGAGGTTACGGCTTTTGAACCGCTCTGTGTCGACGAGAAGTACGAAAAAGCTCTGAGATGGATAGGCTACAACCTCGGGAAGTGGATATACCTTCTGGATGCATACGACGATCTGGAGAAGGACATAAAAAGCGGAAGCTATAACCCTTTGATTTATCAGTATAAATACGAACAACAGGATATCGCCATATTCAAGCAGGATATACGCGACAGGGTGGAATTCAACCTGACATATTCTCTCAATGAGATGGCAAGGGCGTATGAGTTGCTCGATCCGAAAATAAATAAAGGAATACTTGAGAACATAATATATATGGGAATGCGCAGAAAAACAGAAAATATTCTGGGGATAGGGAGTTGTAATAAAGTTGAATAATCCGTATGAGGTTCTTGGAATCAGAGAAGGCGCAAGTGAAGACGAGATAAAGAAAGCATACAGGGAAATGGTCAAGAAATACCATCCGGACCAGTATCAGGACAATCCCCTGTCGAAGTTGGCTGAAGAGAAGCTGAGGGAGATCAATGAAGCGTATGACTACCTGATGAAGAATACTGCGCCGAGACAGGAGACAAATTTTAACAGAAATGCAGGCGGCAACAACGGTTGGACTGGCCAGAACGTCGGCGACTTTTTCAACCAGGTCAAAAGCCATATAAATACCGGAAATGTGAAGCTTGCCGAGGATATGCTCGACAGCAGCGGAAACCGCAACGCGCAGTGGTATTATCTCAAAGGCCTTATATTTATGCGCAGGGGCTGGTATGACGAGGCTTATAACCATATTCAGAGGGCTGTCAATATGGACCCGTCCAATTATGAATACCGCAGTGCTCTAAATAGAATGAACACTTCCAACAACGCATACAGAACTAATTCATTCAACAGGGGATACAACAGGCAAAATCCCGATCTCTGCACTATCTGCCAGTGCTTATGGTGTTCGGATTGCTGCTGTGAAATGTCGGGCGGCGATTTGATAAGCTGCTGCTGACACCCACGGAGGACATTCATGAGTGAACGATCCGGAAAAACAAAAAAAATAGCGCTCAACGGAATATTGGGAGCGGTTGCTGTAATATGCCTGCTGCTGGCGGTTATCATGCCGACGAGCAGGATTTCATTATACGCGCTGAGCTCCTTTTTTGTTGCAGTTTCGATAATAGAAAGCGGAGCCAGGGCCGGCTGGTTGTTCTATGCCGCCACGAGCCTGCTGGCTTTGATTGTCGTACCTGATAAGCTGGGGATAGTTCCGTATGCCATTTTTTTTGGATTGTACGGTATAATTAAATTTTACATTGAAAAGCTTGATAGAATAGTATTAGAATATATCCTGAAGTTCGCATTTTTCAATGCCTGCATGGGTGTTGCAATCTGGGCAGTAAGGGACCTGTTCGGTTTCGCCGTTTCGTCGAAGCTGCCGTGGTGGGTCCTTATAATTGCGCTCGAGGTCGTATTTTTCGTCTACGATTACGTGTATACGCTATTTGTGGCGTATTACAGGGATAAGCTCAGACCGAAGCTGAAACTGATTTAGACTACGCACCAAACAGGGCATACAGGAAGGTTATTATATAATTTATGGATGATAAAGCATTACGGATACTCGAATTCGATAAAATAAAGAGCAGGCTTGCGGGATTGTGCGCTTCGGAACTCGGAAGGGAGATTGCCGGAGAGCTTACGCCCAAAAGTGAGCTGTCGGCTGTTTCCGCCATGTTGAAGGAAACGTCGGATGCAACCGATTTCATAATGCGAAGAGGGAGCCCTCCTTTAGGCGGACTGCACGATATCAGAAGCAGTCTCAAGAGAGTGGAGATCGGAGCAGTGCTGAATCCCGGCGAATTGCTCAGGGTGGCCGACACTCTGCGCGCTGCGCGCAATATGAAAAACTACTCATCTATCGTAGACGCAAAGGGGGCAGAAGAAGCCAACAGCATTAGCGGCCTGATAGCTTCTCTTACTCCGGACAGGCGGCTCGAAGATAAGATTGGTATGGCGATAGTGAGCGAAGAGGAGATTTCGGACGGAGCAAGCACGACCCTGTCCAACATCCGCAGGCAGATCAAGGAGCAGCAGAATTCGATAAGGGAAAAACTCAACAGCATGATGCATTCCTCTAAATATCAGAAGCTCATGCAGGAATCCATAGTTACCATACGCGGGGATCGTTATGTCATCCCGGTCAAGGCGGAATGCAGGGGTGATGTGCCCGGACTTGTGCACGATTCTTCTGCAAGCGGAGCGACCATATATGTCGAGCCGATGGCCGTAGTTGAGGCCAATAACAGCATCAAACAGCTGAAAAACAAGGAACAGATAGAGATAGAGCGTATTCTGCAGGAACTCTCGGCGGATGTTGCCGATATCGTGGAAGCGCTGAAGTCCAACATGACGATCTTTGCAGAACTTGACTTCGCTTTTGCAAAGGCAAAGCTGAGTCTTGACTTCAAATGCGTATGTCCGAAGCTAAACAGAGACAAACGCGTAAACATCAAAAAGGGAAGGCATCCCCTTCTGGATCAGAGTACCGTGGTGCCTATCAACCTTTGGGTCGGGGAAAGCTTTGCAACTCTTGTCGTCACAGGTCCCAACACCGGAGGAAAGACTGTCACACTGAAGACTCTCGGGCTGTTCACGCTCATGGCCCAGGCCGGATTGCATGTTCCTGCCGCCGAAGGTACCGAGCTCAGCATTTTCAATAAAATATTCGCGGATATAGGTGATGAGCAGAGCATCGAACAGAGCCTGAGCACCTTTTCCTCACATATGAAGAACATCGTCAGGATATTGTCCGAGGCGGACGACAGGTCGCTCGTGCTGTTCGACGAACTCGGAGCGGGAACCGACCCCACGGAAGGCGCCGCGCTTGCTATGGCTATTCTTGAAAGCCTGCACGGCTTCGGAGCTGTGACCGTTGCGACAACTCATTACAGCGAGCTGAAGGTTTATGCGCTGACGACCGAAGGTGTTGAAAACGCCTGCTGCGAGTTCGACGTAGAGACACTTAGGCCGACATACAACCTTTTGATAGGAGTTCCCGGAAAGAGCAACGCCTTTGCGATATCCCGCAGGCTCGGACTGCAGGCTGGAGTGCTTGACAGGGCTACTGAATTCCTGTCGGGAGAGGAAATTAAATTCGAAGATGTCCTGATGAAGATTGAGAAAAACAAGGCCGACTCGGAAAAGGAAAGGATTCAGGCGGAAAGCTACCGTCTGGAGATAGAAGGCCTTAAAAAGGAACTTGAGGATCAGAAATATAAATTGGATGCTCAGAAGGACAAGCTTTTACGCGAAGCCAGGGAGGAAGCTAAAAGAATACTGCTCAATGCCAAACAGGACGTTGATGCCATGCTCGACGAAATGAAGCGGGCTGCCAGGGAGCAGGATGAGATACTAAGGAACAAAGCAGCCGAAGAGATAAGAGCCAGGCTGCGCAGCAATATAGGAGAACTTGAAGGTTCCATTTCGGAAAGCCTGTTTCCCAGACAGGGATATATAAAGCCTCCGGAAAATCTGAGGCCAGGAGACAGCGTCCTGATCGTCAACCTCAACCAGAAGGGTACGGTGGTGACGCCTCCGGACAAGGACGGGGAAGCGCTCATACAGGCAGGAATAATGAAAATAAATGTCCATGTTACCAATCTGAAGCTGATAGATGAGCAGGCCGCGGAGATCAAAAAAGCGGGAACCGGCAGGATTGGCATCTCAAAGGCTATGAATGTGTCCACTCAGACCGACATTAGAGGGATGAATGTCGAAGAGGCTGTCCAGGTACTGGGTAAATTCCTTGATGACGCCTCTATTGCGGGCCTTTCAGAGGTTACCATAGTACATGGCAAAGGCACGGGTATGCTGAGAAACGGCGTCCAAAGATACCTGAAGACGAACTCGCACGTGAAAAGCTACCGTCTGGGGGCATATGGCGAGGGCGAATCGGGCGTAACGATTGTCGAATTGAAATAATTCTTTTTCCATAGATTTTGATGGATTTTTATTAATTTGTGAATTTTAGCAAAATTTCTCATTTATCTATTGTATTCGTTTTTAAAAAACAATATAATATTGCTGATTAGAATTTTATGTAATATTATATTATTTTGGCATGTTACGCTGTGTTCTACTAATGATAATGAGGTGGTTACCTTGGAGAATGGGGTCGAATATTATCCTCTTACGCATCCTCAAAAGGGTATTTGGTATACTGAGAAAATGTATCCGGGCACCAGCATTGGAAATATTGCGGCAACTTTAAAAATCAGAGAACATCCCGATTTGCCCCTGCTTCAAAAAGCGATTAATCTATTAATCCAAAATCATGATGCATTCAGGCTGCATTTCAAGGAAATCGATGGGGAACCTGTTCAGTACATAACTGATTTCAGGTTCCGGCAAATAGATTTTTATGACTTTAGCAAGCTTGGTCTTGAAGCCCTTTATAACTGGGATTCCCAGCAAACTCAAACGCCTTTTAGTCTGATCGATTCCGATTTGTATTACTTTGCTATAGTAAAGATAAGCGAAGAGGAATTCGGCATTTATTCAAAACTCCACCACCTTATTTCCGATGGGTGGTCTGTCGTTCATGCAGGAAACGATGTAATAAAACTATACATTCAGTTAAGGAATGAACCGGATAACGCTATAAGCATCGAAAGCAAATCATATGTTGATTATATACATAATGAGCAAGCCTATGAGATATCTGACAGGTTCGTTAAAGATAAGGATTATTGGGAATCTCAATTTACGGATTTGAATGATCTGTATACACTGAAGCAAAGTACCGCAAATAGCAATTTGTCTGCTAAAAGAAAAACATTTGTTATCCCTGTAAGGTTGTCTTCAAAGATAAGAGAATTCTGCAAAGGTAACAATTCTTCCATTTTCTCTTTGTTTTTATCTGCACTGGGGATTTACATCAACAGAACAACTGCAAAAGATGACATTATAATAGGCGTGCCCGTTTTAAACAGAAGCAATGTAAAAGAAAAAGAAACCTTAGGCATGTTCGTCAGTACGATACCCTTGCGTATAAAAATAGAAAACTCTTTGGATTTTTTACATTTCATGAGTGAGATTAATAATAAATGGTATTCATCCCTGAAACATCAAAAGTTTCCTTATGAGTATATCCTTAAAAGTGTCAGGGAGAAGAATAAAAACATAGAAAAACTTTACGATATTGCCTTGTCTTATCAAAATGCAAAATTCGTAAGAGAAGAAGATAACAACAGGCAGGAAGGCAGATGGCATTTTAACGGGTGTCAGAATGAAAATCTTTATATTCATATAAACGATAGAGAAGATGACGGTAATATCATACTGGATTTCGATTTTAAAGAAGACCTGTTTATGGTAAAGGAAATAGAATTCATATATGACCACATAATCAGGATTCTTTGGCATGCTTTGGATAACCCGGCAAGACAGTTAAAAAACGTTGAAATGATTTCTGAAAAAGAAAAGCAAAAAATAGTTAATGAATTCAACGATAATAAGGGATACTATTCCAAAGAACTCACCGTTTGCAGGTTATTTGAGAAACAGGTCAAAAAAACGCCTGATAGCATCGCGGTGGTTTGTGACAATAAAACTATAACATATGCCGACCTTAACAGAAAAGCAAATCAACTGGCCAGATTTCTCCAGGAACAGAACGTAGGATCCGACACTGTTGTTGGGATTATGATGAACAGGTCGATCGAGATGATGGTCGCGATACTGGCAGTCCTGAAAGCTGGCGGAGCTTATCTTCCAATAGATCCCGGATACCCGAAGAATAGGATCGATTATATGCTGGGAGACAGCAATGCAGCAATATTGCTTGTGAACGGAAATGAATATTCACTGCCGGCTTTTGACGGAGTTATTTGCAATATAGATAAAATCAAGCTGGGCTTTTACAAGGATAACAACGCGAAAAACAATGCAGGCTGTTCGAGTCTCGCGTATGTCATATATACCTCGGGTTCGACCGGCAATCCCAAAGGAGTTATGGTAGAAAACGGATCCCTGGTGAATTTGATCTACAGTATGCTTAAGCGTATGGACTTTTTACCAGGCAAGTCTTTTTTGTCAATAACGACAATATGTTTTGATATATTTTTTGTGGAATCCATAATACCTTTGCTCACGGGAATGAGGGTTATTATGGCCGACGAATCCCAACAAAAGGACCCGAATGCCATCTGCAGCCTTGTCAAAAGATATGGTATAAATATGCTTCAGGCTACTCCTACAAGGATGTTGTCCATAGTTAACGCCAAAGAATTCGATGAATTGGATTCCTTGTCCGAAATCATAATAGGAGGCGAAACATTTCCTGAGGCATTACTTAAGAAGTTAAAGCAAAAGACGGGCGCCCGTATATTCAATGGGTATGGCCCTACCGAAACGACAGTTTATGTCACCATGAGTGAATTGACGGAAAGTAAGACGATAGATATCGGGAAACCGCTGGACAATACTCAGGTTTATATTCTGGATAAAGAGAAGAATCTGTTGCCTATCGGAATACCAGGCGATTTATACATAGGCGGAGATTGTTTGTCGAGAGGGTATATCAACAATAAGAGCCTGACAAATGAGAGATTTGTAAACAATCCGTTTGCGGCCGGAAAGTTGATCTATAAAACCGGAGATACGGCAAGGTGGTATCCCAAGGGAGATATAGAACATCTGGGAAGGTCGGATAACCAGGTGAAAATAAGGGGGTTTAGGATCGAGCTCGGTGAAATCGAACAAAAGCTTCTCAACATCGAGAGCGTTACCGAGGCGGCTGTTATCTGTAAAAATAGGGATGACGGCAGTAATTTTCTTTGTGCATACATCGTCAGCTGGGAAAAGTCTGTGAATAATATAAAATCGATATTGCAAAAAGAACTGCCTTCATATATGATTCCTTCATTTATAATTGTTTTGGATCAAATACCTAAAACACCAAATGGCAAAATAGACAGGAAATCTTTGCCCGATCCCGTGTATGTCAATGGAGGCCGCTTATTACCCGAAAAAAATGATTCGGTAAGCAGTACGGAATTGGTGATAAAAAAGGTATGGTATGAAGTCCTCAGAACTGATAATTTTGATAATGCTTCGAATTTTTTCGATATAGGAGGAGATTCCTTATTAGCAATAGGCCTTATTTCCAAGATAAATGAGGAATTGGGTACGAATCTTAACGTCAACGTTATTTTCGATTGTCCTACAATAAGCTCAATAGCTAATTTTATAGACACAAACAGCCAGGCTGAAAGCGAAAAAATAATACCCGTAGAATATTCCGAATACTATCCGGTGTCGTTTTCTCAGCAGGGGCTGTTCCTGATCGATAATTTGGGCGGGTCAAGCACGGAGTATAATATGACTGCGCTATTCAGAATCGAGGGGCGTATCGAAAGAGATAGGATCAGGGAGGCGCTTACTGAGCTATGTATCAGGCACGAATCCTTAAGGACATGTTTTGTAGTAAATGAAGGAACGCCTGTACAGCATATAGAAAAAGAATTAATACCTGATGTATGTTTTTCAACGATTGCTGAAGCCGAAGTCGCAAAGCATGTTAAAAATGCCGTCAGACCTTACGACTTATCAAAGGCGCCGTTGTTCAGAGCACATATTTTTAGTTCGGAAAACGACAGGCATTATCTATTGCTGGATTTTCATCATATTATAGCTGATGGCGAGTCTATCAACATACTTTTAAAAGACTTTATATCGATATACAATGGAACGGAGCTGCCCGAACTGCCGGTACAATATAAGGATTATTCCGTTTGGCAGCGTAATATGATCGGCACCGGTCTGTTTGAAAAACAAAAGGAATACTGGCTGAGAAATTTCTCGGATGAGATTCCACTGCTCAATTTGCCTTATGACTACGCAAGACCATCCTATAAAAGCATACAGGGAGATTATTACAGATTCGGGATAGAACCGGATCTGACCGTTAGGATAAAAAGTCTGGCTAAAAATCTGGATTGCACCATGTTTATGCTTTTACTTGCAAGTTATAATATACTCCTTCATAAATATTCTACTCAGAATGACATAATCGTAGGCACACCATACCTGGGTAGGCCTAATGCGGAATTGAAAAACATAGTCGGGATGTTTGTCAATACTTTAGCAATAAGAAGCGTTATCGATCCCGATTCGGATTTTGCCGAGTATATGCGTAGTTTTAAAGACGTATGCATCAATGCATACAACAATGCGGATTACCCCTTCAGTGAACTGGTCAGCAAGCTTAAAACCGGCAGGAGCACTAACCGCAATCCCTTGTTTGACACTTTGTTCTCACTCAAAAATTATTCGTTGACGGACTTCGACATCGATGGGACAAGGGTCTTTCCGCAGGATATCAAATCGGGTAATTCAAAATTCGATATATCGTTCGAGGCAGAGCAAGTCGAAGATAGGATTTTTTTCAACATTGAGTACTGTTCCGAGCTTTTTAAGAAGGGTACAATTGCTAAGATATGCGAGCACTATGTAAAGATATTGGAAGAAATTGCTGCCGACCCGCGAAAAGCAATAAAAAGGGTTGATCTGCTGACCCCGGTGGATCATTCCATGTTATCGGATTTCAATAATACCGAAGCTCATTTTCCGAGGAAAACCATAGACCAGCTGTTTGACGAACAGGTATCCTTAACGCCCGATAATACAGCTGTTGTTTTTAAAGATAGGCGCTATACCTATCGTCAGTTGAACAACAAAGCCAACCTCATAGCAAAAGCGCTAAGGATGAATGGGGTTGCGAATAACTCGATCGTAGGTGTAATGCTGCCGAGGGGCTTTGAATATGTTACCTGTATACTTGGTATAATCAAGGCAGGCGGGGCTTATTTGCCCATTGACAAAAGCTATCCTGCCGAAAGAATCAGGTATATGATCAGCGACAGCGCAATAAATATCATTCTGACCGATGATATAATTGCTTTGGACTTTTTCGTTAAAGGTACAGTTTTAGACATTAAAAATTACTTTGGTATGGAGGAAAGTAATGTCGATTTTACTTCCCATAATTCTCCGGACAACCTTTTATATGCAATTTACACGTCCGGTTCAACGGGAAATCCCAAAGCAGTACTGATTGAGCATAAAAATATCGTCAACCTCATCTTTTTCGAATATTTAATCGAAAAAATAGAATTCAGGAAAGTATTGCAATTCGCTTCGCTTAGTTTTGACGTAAGCGCTCAGGAGATATTCTCCACATTGCTTTGCGGCGGTGAATTGTATATTATCGACGAACAGGATAAAAGGGATGTAAACAAGTTCTTCGATATTCTTAATATAAACAGCATCAATACAATTTTTTTACCGCCGTCATTCCTGAAACAAATACTTAGTGATGAATCCAATATTGGCAAAATGCCAAAAAGCCTGAGAAATATAATTGTTGCCGGCGAACAATTGATAATAACCGAGACCATGAAAAAGTATCTATGCGGTAGCGACGCCGTTATTCATAATCATTATGGCCCTTCGGAGACCCATGTTGCGACCACCTATACGGTTAATGCCAATAATATACCTGATTTGCCTCCGATTGGCAGACCTATCTCAAATACAAGAATATATATTTTGAACAGCGACCATTTGATACAGCCTGCGGGCGTTGCAGGCGAGCTGTATATTGCAGGTGAATGTGTCGGCAGAGGTTATTTAAATAATGAAGCATTGACAGGAGAAAAGTATTTACAGGATATTTGCGGGGAGAAGAGGATATACAAAACGGGAGATCTGGCTAGATGGCTTCCTGACGGTAATATAGAGTTCCTTGGAAGACTGGACAATCAGGTAAAGATACACGGCTTTAGAATAGAATTGGGAGAGATCGAGAAGTATATTTTGAATTATGAAGGAGTAAGGGAAGCAGTAGTCATCTCCGATAATGACAGTAATAATGCCAAGTACCTGGTTGCTTTCTACGTTTCAGACGATTCCGCCGGCAGTAATATGGTCAGGAAACACCTGTCCAGTAAAATGCCGCAGTATATGATACCAAGATATATCATTAAGACCGATATCATACCAATGACACCAAATGGAAAAATAGACCGGAAAGCACTTGTGCATATGTATAAGTCCGAGCATGGTCCTGTCGATTACATACCGCCGCAAAACGATACACAAAAAATAATCGTAGATTTATGGAAGGAAACCCTTGGCATAGATAATATCAGCATTGCCGATAACTTTTTCGATCTCGGCGGAGATTCGCTTTCTTTGATCAGGCTTCAGATCAAGGCAATGAAGTATAATTGGAAGCTAACTACTCAGGACTATTACAGCTATCAAACCGTTAAAGAGCTGGCAGAAAAGATTGACGGTTCACTAACCGAAGCTGGGGAACAGGACATCACAAAGGGATACGAGGAGGAACTTTTAAGCGTTAATTTTGCAATGGCCGAAAAAAACCGCAGCAGCTATTTGATTACAGGCGCCACCGGTTTTTTGGGAGTACATATTCTTAAAGAAATCATAAGCCGGACAAATAATAAAATAATCTGTATCGTGAGAGGAAAAGATGGGGACTCGCCCCAACAGCGGCTGTATGATACCTTATTGTTCTATTTCGGTAGACAACAAGCGGACAATATTATCGAGAAAGCAGAGGTATTCAACGGAGACATATCTCAAAGGAATTTGGGATTGGATAGCAGCGATTATGAATATATCTGCGAAAACACCTCATGTATTATAAATGCTGCGGCGCTGGTCAAACACTATGGCGCCTATAACGATTTTAAAAATATCAATATAGAAGGAGTAAAAAACCTAATCAAGATTTGCATAGAAAACGGCATAGTTTTGAATCATATGTCAACCATAGGCGTATTCGGTGTTAACTATCTCCCGGACTGCCATGACTCGGTACTGACGGAAAATGATTTGGATATCGGGCAATCAGGGATCGATAACTATTACATTAAAAGTAAATATGAGGCAGAGGTGCTGTTAAGGAAGTATTCTGAGAAAGGTTTGACATATAATGTATTCAGGGTCGGTAATCTGACAGGCCGTTATAGCGACGGTGTTTTCCAGAAAAATATCGGAGATAATGCTTTCTACAACAGGATAAAATCATTCGTCAATATAGGGTACATATCAAGTAATTACACGGATTTCCCCATGGACTTTTCGCCTGTGGATATATGCAGTCAGGCTGTATTAAAGATAATCAATGCCCGTACCGTAAATAAAACTTATCATATATACAACAACAATTATTTAAAGATAAATAAGTTGATTAATTATATTAATAAATACGGCTGTAAAGTCGAAATAGTTCCTGAGAGTAAATTCTCAAACATCCTGAAGAAGTTATCGGAGGACGAGGCAAAGAGCAACGCGCTGATGGGTATCGTGCAGGATTTGAATGATTCCCTGGACGGTAATAACAGCGGTTATAAAACAACTTCAAAAGATACTGTGGATTTCTTGAAAGAGTTGGATTTCATCTGGCCTGATATCGATTATGGGTATATTAAAAAAATACTTGATTATGCTGTTAGCGTTAATTTTTTGAGTTTAGATGATAACCCGGGCAAAACAAGAGGATTTTTTAATGGATAATTATGTGTATTATTTATTGATTTCAACTTTATTGGTATTATTCATGGCTTTATACTTGCTTAGGGTTAAAGGCAAAAAGCAGATACATATTATTTTTTTACTTAACATGTTTTCCATAATATTTTGGAATATCGGGTTGCTTCTGGAAACGTACAGCATTAATAAAACGAATTCATCCAGCACTGTTGCAGTTTTCATAACATATATAGGCATATGCTTCCTGCCGGTGTTTCTTCTTTTTACAGGAGTCATTTTTGCAAACACGAAGATCAATTACAAGTATTATCAATTAGCGTTTTTGGCATTTCCGATAGTATCCTTGATAATAATCGCAACAAATAAATTTCATAAATTATTTTATATAAATTATATTTCACTGATAAGTCCTAATAATACTTACGGCATATATTTCTACATACATACGTTTTTCTCCTATGCCTGCATTTTTATCGGACTCTATTTTTTAACATATTTCTCCATAAAAAATTCAGGCTTCTTTTCAAAGCAATCGGTGCTGGTTATTATTGGTTCGCTCATACCCTTAATTGTCAACGTTCTATACACAATACGTATTCTTAATGTGGGGCCGTTTGCGACACCTACTTCCTTTGCTTTTGCTATTCTATGTTTTTCTGTGGGAATATTGCGGTACAACTTTTTGAGTCTGGCTCCGATTGCTCTGCAAAAGGTTGTCGACCAAATATCCGATGCGTATGTCATTTTTGATGAGAGCCTGATAGTAATAGATTATAACCAGGCGCTAATCAACAATTTCAGCAACCAATTTGAAATAAAAAGAAAATCTAGTCTGTTGGATATGCTTAAAAGTAATAAGGATATCAATATAGATATGGATGAATTTATACACCTGTTGAATTTGGTAAGATACGAAGGAAAGTCTGTAACACTCGAGAAAAATATTATCTCGAAAGATTTCAACAAGTTCTTTTCGGTTGAGATCTCCCCTATATATACCGAGAAAAGTATAATAGCATGTGTTATGCTGTTAAAAGACATCACTGAGCACAAGAAAAACATTGAAGCTATAAAAGAGCAGCAGGCAATCCTTCTTGAGCAGGAACGGCTTGCTTCGCTCGGTCAGCTCATCGGCGGTATAGCGCACAATCTTAAGACTCCTATAATGTCCATCTCGGGCGGGATCGAGGCACTGAAGGATCTCGTATATGAATACAGGGATTCCATTGGCGACAAGAGCGTTAACGAACAGGATCACAGGGAAATAGCCAAAGAAATGATGACGTGGCTCGAGAAGATGGGTCCTTACTGCACCTATATGTCGGACGTCATTTCGGCAGTCAAGGGCCAGGCTGTCCAAATGATTTCTACTTCAAGCTCTGTAAAATTTACGGTGGACGAATTGGTCAAGCGTGTCGAGCTGCTGCTGAAGCATGAACTTAAAAAATACCACTGCGCTATGAACATAGATTCAAAAATCGATATGAGTACGGAGATAAAAGGAGAGGTTAATAATCTCGTGCAAGTTTTCGATAATATTATTATAAATGCCATGCAGGCATACGAAGGAGAGAACGGTACCATAGACCTGGGCATAGTGCGCAGCGGAGACTGCATAGAATTTACTTTCAAGGACAATGGAAAAGGCATTCCCAAGAACGTAGCGGACAGGCTGTTCAAGGAAATGGTAACTACAAAAGGTAAAAACGGAACCGGTCTGGGTTTATACATGTCATACTCCACGATAAAAGGACGTTTCGGGGGAAATATGTCATTTACTACAAAGGAAGGGTGTGGCACCACATTCTTTATATCCATACCGTGTATATCGTATAGCAATCAGGAGGCAGGATAATGAGGAAAAAGCTTAATACTACCGCATCCAACTACAGGATACTTGTCGTCGATGATGAGATAGGCATTATCGATTCGCTCTCCGTGGTCCTTAAGCGCAGCGGTTATGATTTTACAGGCATAATCGATCCCCTAGAAGCGATCGAAAGAGTAAGAAAGGATCATTTCGACCTCTTGATCCTGGATTACCTGATGTACCCGATACACGGAGACAAGGTGGTTCAAAACATCAGGGAGTTCAACTCCGAGCTGTATATACTCCTGCTGACAGGGCACAAGGATCTCGCGCCTCCGCTTGAAACGATCAAGGCTCTGGACATACAGGGCTATTGCGAAAAAAGCGACAGATTCGATCAGCTATTACTGCTGGTCGAATCAGGAATCAAATCTATTTCACAGATGAGGACGATCAAGAAATTCAGGGACGGCCTGAACGAGATACTGCAGGCTGTGCCGAAAATATACTCTCTGCAGCCGATAGATATGATACTGGAGGATATCCTTTCAGAGTTATTACCTCTTGTCGACAGCGAAAATGCTTTTATACTGGTGGATGACACTACAGACTTCATAGCGGGCAACAAGAGCATCTTCAAAGGAATAGGCAGATACAAGGCAGAGATCAATCATTTCATGGAAATGCTGAGTCCCAGCTTGATGGAGCATATAGGTTTTGCCAGGATCACAAGACAGAAGGTCAATCTGGAACAGGGTGTGATATTGCCGCTGATAAATGATTTGCACCAGGCTATCGGCGTCATATACATAGAGAGTAAAAACATAGATGATGGGATTAAGCTGCTCGAAATATATACTAACCAGGCGGCTTCTTCAATAAACAATGCGTTTCTTCATTCGCTCGTAAATATGAAAAATGAAGAACTGAACAGGACCTACGACCAGCTCAAGCTCAGATATATGGATACCATAGAGGCGCTAAGGCAGGCCGTAGACGCAAAGGACTTCTACACGCGAGGCCATTCGGACAGGGTGGCTTACTTTGCGGTAAAAATTGGAGAGGCTCTGGGCCTTGACGGCCAGGACCTTGAAACACTGCGAATAAGCGGTATTTTCCATGATATAGGTAAAATCGGGACTGCAGATGACATCCTGCTGAAAACGGACAGGCTGAATGAAAGAGAATACCTTGAAATACAGAAGCATCCGCTAAAAGGCGCCAGGATACTGTCGGCGGTATCGATGTTCAGGGATGTAGTGCCGGTAGTAAAATGCCATCACGAAAGGATCGACGGGACAGGCTACCCTGATGGCCTTAAAGGAGATGAAATACCCTACCTTGCGAGGATTATTTCCGTAGCCGACGCTTTCGATGCTATGATGTCGGACAGGCTTTACCGGTCCAAGCTCAATCTCGAGGAAGCGAGGCAGCAGTTGATAGGCGGTGCGGATACCCAGTTCGATAAGGATATGGTAGAAGTGTTCGTAAAGCTCATTGATGGAACGGGTTACAGCGAAATGTTGAAGGAAACGGCCGCAACCTACGAATAGCAGATTTTGTACCGAATATGAACAAGAAATGGATAAATTCAAAAAATAGCTGAAAGGAAACGGTATGCTTCTTTCAGTTGTTTTTTTATTATTCTGACTGTTCGATGCTCATTTACCTGTATTTCCTTCATTTTATTTGACATTGTTTATTGTATAATTTACAATTTATCTTGTTGCATTCGGGGACCTCGACGGGTTTATAATAGATATGTATGCAACAAAATTTATTATTTATAGTCAAATATGATATATTTGCTTAAATGGACTGGAAGGGAAAAATCGTGCCGGACAAGAGAGAAGATATAAGGAATATAGCAATAATTGCACACGTAGACCACGGCAAGACTACGCTTGTTGACGGGATGCTGCGCCAAAGCGGTATATTCAGGGCCAATGAACAGGTCCAGGAGAGGGTCATGGATTCCAATGACCTCGAAAGGGAGCGCGGGATAACTATCCTCGCAAAAAATACCGCCGTTAACTATAAAGGAACAAAAATAAACATTGTGGATACGCCCGGTCATGCGGACTTCGGCGGTGAAGTCGAGCGCGTGCTCAAAATGGTCGACGGCGTACTTTTGCTTGTCGATGCTTTCGAGGGGCCTATGCCGCAGACCAGATTCGTACTGCGTAAAGCCCTGCAGCTCAACCTGAAACCTATCGTCGTGGTGAACAAGATTGACAGGCCCGAAGCTAGGCCTGCGGAAGTGGTGGATGAGGTCCTGGAGCTTTTCATAGAGCTCGGCGCCGATGACGAACAGATCGAATTCCCGGTCGTTTATGCCTCCTCCAGAGACGGATATGCGATAATGGAATTGAATAAGGAGAAAAAGAATCTGGAACCACTGATGGCCACTATAATAGCAAAGGTGCCCGCGCCTTCGGGAGAACTTGGCCAGCCCCTGCAGCTGCTAGTTTCGAACATAGACTACGACGAATATGTAGGCAGGATAGCGATCGGCAGGATAGACCGCGGCAGTATAAAATACGGGCAGCAGGCCGTGATCTGCAAAAAGGACGGTACTACGGTTCAATCAAAGGTCACCAAGCTTTATGAGTTCGAAGGACTGAAAAGAGTCGAGACTCAGGATGCTTCTCTCGGCGATATAGTTGCCGTCTCAGGACTCGGCGAGATAAACATAGGCGAGACCATCTGTGATGTTGAAGCACCCGAACCGCTGCCGTTTGTTGACATCGACGAGCCTACCATCAATATGACCTTCAGCGTAAACAACAGCCCTATGGCGGGCAAGGAAGGCACTTACGTGACCTCCAGGCATTTACGCGACAGATTGTTCAAGGAGCTTGAGACAAACGTAAGCCTCAGGGTCGAGGAGACCGAGACTCCTGATTCCTTTGTAGTCTCGGGAAGGGGCGAGCTCAGCCTTTCCATTCTTATAGAGACAATGAGGAGGCAGGGCTTCGAATTTCAGGTTTCCAAGCCGAGGGTAATTATGAAGGAAGTCGACGGTATGCAATATGAACCGATCGAGCTGCTTATGATAGACGTGCCCGAAGAGTTTATGGGTATCGTAATGGAAAAGCTGGGTGTACGCAAAGCTGAAATGATAAACATGCATTCGGCTACGGAAGGTTACATGAGGCTCGAATTCAAGATACCCGCGAGAGGCCTTATAGGCTATCGCTCAGAATTCCTGACGGATACGAAGGGCAACGGTATCATGAATCACGTTTTCTATGGACATGAGCCGTTCAAGGGCGAGATACAGAGCCGGCCCAGAGGATCCCTCGTGGCATGGGAAGCTGGAGAAGCGGTGACGTACGGCTTGTACAATGCTCAGGAGAGAGGAAATCTTTTCATTCCTGCGGGCACCATGGTTTACGAAGGAATGATTGTAGGCGAAAATGCGCGAAATGAAGATATAGTAGTGAATGTATGCAAAAAGAAGCATGTTACAAATATGAGAGCGTCAGGTTCCGATGAAGCGCTGAGGCTTACTCCGCCCAGAATCCTGAGTCTGGAGCAGGCTCTCGAATTTATATCGGATGATGAGCTTGCGGAGGTCACTCCAAAGAATATCCGTCTGAGGAAGAGGATACTCGATACGGAACTCAGGGCAAAAGCGAGGAGCAAGCTCGGCTGACCCGATGCCGCAAATGGCGAGGTGGAAAATGGAAAGAAGAAATACCCAGGCGCCCGTACAAAATAAAAAAAAGAAGAAGAAAAAGAACAGGCTGCTTTTCTGGCTGATCATGATATTGATGTTCGTTGCGATAATTCTTATAAGCGCGGTGATATCCTACAATTATGTTATAAAGAATTACCTCGATACGAGCACCGACAAGCCTGTTGTAGTAAACGAGAATGAAGGTCTCGAATTCGTTATCGAAAGGGGAGCGAGCACCAACGAGATCGTAAACAATCTTGTCAAGCAGGGGCTTGTAAAGAATGAGACGATTTTCAGGCTTCTCTCGAAGGTAAACGGATATGACGGAACCTATAAATCCGGCACTCATATAGTCAGCAAATCCCTGAGCTATGACGAGCTGATGCGTGTACTTTCATCAGCTCCTGCGACAAGGAGCGTTACGATACCGGAAGGCAAAACCTTCTCACAGATAGTCGAAATCCTTTACGACAAGAAGATCATAAAGGATAAGAAACAATTTATATCGATAGCCAATACGGACACCTTTGACTATGACTTTCTCAAGGATATTCCGCAAAGGGACAACAGGCTTGAAGGGTACCTGTTTCCCGATACATACGAGTACGATTACAATGCAAGTGACCACGATATCATAAAAAAGATGCTCGATAATTTCGACGTCAAATTCAAAAAGGAATACCGCGATAAGATAGCTGCGCTGCCCGGTGGAATGACTTTGGACAAGATCGTGACGCTCGCCTCTATCATCGAGAGGGAAGCAAAGAGCTCTGACGATCGTTATCTCATTTCAGGCGTGCTTTACAACAGGCTGACGAGCAAGGACAAAACGCTGCGCAAGCTGCAGGTGGACGCCACGATACAGTATATAATGCTGAAGAAGACCGGGACATATAAGGACAGGCTGCTGTATGATGATCTCAAGGTGGATGATCCCTACAACACTTATTTATACGAAGGCCTTCCTCCGGGACCTATCAGTTGCCCCGGAGAAGCGGCGATCAAGGCGGCATTGAATCCTGTGGATACGCAATACCTGTATTACGTTGCCAAAGGCGATGAGTCTGACAGCCATGCGTTTGCAAGGACATTCAAGGAGCATCAGGCGAATATAGCGAAATACGGCGTAAGGTAATGAAAAGGGCTGCCCTGGTGGCGGCCCTCTTTGATATTAGCCCGATTAAGGAAAGATTTATGACAGGTAATGACTTTATAGCAGAATATATAAGAAGTACGATGGTACAGAATGAGGGTATTCTCAGAGAGCTCGAGCAGTATGCGCAAGACCATCGAGTGCCGATCGTCAAGCCCGAAACGGCAAGACTGCTGACTGTTCTGGGCAGGCTCGTGAAGCCTGAACGCATACTCGAGGTGGGGACCGCCATAGGCTATTCAGCCATGCTGCTTGCCAAGACACTGTCTCCCTGCGGAAGGATAGACACGATCGAACGGCAGGAGGAGATGCTCGTGAAAGCCCGGGAGAATATTAAAAGGGCTGGACTGGAGCATACTATCAGTGTTATTGCCGGAGACGCCGAAGAGATACTGCGATGCCTGGACAAGCATTATGACATGGTTTTCCTGGATGCGGCAAAGGGACAGTACCCGGAGTTCCTGCCGGAATGCCTCAGAATGCTGAAGGCCGGAGGACTTTTGGTCTCCGATAATGTATTGTTCAAGGGGATGGTCGCAAACGACGACCTTGTAGTAAGGAGAAAAAAGACTATCGTCAACAGGATGCGTACTTACCTCGACATGCTCTGCAGCGATCCGAACCTGGAAACGAGCATTCTGCCGGTCGGGGACGGCGTGGCGCTGACATATAAGCTGAAGTAAAGGTACCGGTTGGCATTATGGTACGAACGTATGCGTAGAGCCGATAGAGCATGTTAGTTCGAGCAAGTATAAGGCAAAATCACGTCCTGTTCGAGCGGCCAGGGTCCATAGGCGAGTCACGTTTGATTTTGCATAAAGGCTCGAATATACATGCTCATTGGCTTGGAGCATGTTCGTAACATAAAGCCAACCGCTACGAATAGGTCTTATAATAAAACTGGACAGGAGATAATCAAATGGCTGTTGCAGACGGCGGCAGGCCGGCGGTGGAACTGCTGGCGCCCGCGGGTAACCTTGAAAAACTGAAGATGGCAATAATGTACGGCGCCGACGCCGTATACCTCGGCGGCGAAGAATTCGGATTGCGCGCTTCGGCGGGGAATTTCGGCAGCGCCGACTTGAAGGAAGGGATCGAATTCGCCCATTCCAGAGGCAAAAAAATATACGTTACAATGAATATAATTCCTCATAACGAGGATTTCAGGGAGATGCCCGGATATATACGGGAATTGAGGGACGCCGGAGCAGATGCGGTCATTTTCTCGGATCCCGGGGTGTTCGACCTCCTGAGGGCCGAAGCTCCCGAAATGGAGCTGCACCTGAGTACGCAGGCCAACAATACGAATTGGAGAAGCGCAGCCTTCTGGCACAGGCTTGGAGTAAAGCGAGTCGTTTTGGCCAGAGAACTCTCTCTTGAAGAAATCTGCGAGATAAGGAACAATGTCCCCGAAAGCCTCGAGCTTGAGATGTTCGTACATGGAGCTATGTGCATATCCTATTCGGGCAGGTGCCTGCTGAGCAATTACATGGCCGACAGGGATTCGAACCGCGGTCTTTGCGCCCATCCCTGCAGATGGAAGTACAACCTTGTCGAAGAGAAGCGGCCCGGGGAATATATGCCGGTTTATGAAAACGAGAGGGGCACTTTCATTTTCAATTCCAAGGATCTTTGCCTGATAGAACATCTTCCCGAGATTATAGAAAGCGGTGTGACAAGCGTTAAAATAGAAGGCAGAATGAAAAGCTCCTATTATGTTGCAACAGTGGTAAAGGCTTACCGCGAAGCGTTGGATGCCTATGCAGCGGACCCGGCGAATTACCGCTTTGACAGCCGTTGGCTCGATGAACTGTCCAAAGCAAGCCACAGGGAATACACAGGCGGATTTTTCAGCGGTAAGCCGTCAGGCAGGGAGCAGAACTACAAGACCAGCTCATATATAAGAGAATATGAATTTGTCGGTCTTGTGACCGGGTACGATCCTGCTTCCGGGATCGCGACCATAGAACAGAGGAACAGGTTTTCCGTCGGAGAAGAGCTCGAGGTGGTAAGTCCCAAAGGACCCTACAAGCTCCAGAAGGTGCTTTCTATGAGAAACGCGGACAAAGAGGCCATCAACGTGGCTCCGCACCCGCAAATGACAGTTTACATGCCTGTGGACGAGCCGGTCGAGCCATATACGATGCTGAGGCGTAAAGAATAATAAGAACAGTTTGACAGTATTGATTCCGGAACATGGGGGCAACATAATTCCATATCAAAAAATTATGTGAGGCAGATACAATGAAGATACGTAAAATAGTGTCGCTTGTGATACCAATTGTTCTCCTATTCCAGTTGACAATCCATGCGGATACCGGGACTGAGACTGCAAACCTATTGCAGGAACAAAAGATTTTGTTCACTCAGTTCGATCCGGACCGGATGCTTGCATATGTGGTTTCAGACCGTTCAGTATTTATGGTTCTTGATATTAAAACACCTGAAAAGCCTGTTATTATAGCGCAGCTGGATTTAGAGGCTCCGGAAACGGTCACTGCGATGCAAATCCATGACGGCTTTATTTATGTGACGGCCGGCAATAGACTGCAGCTAATCGATGTTTCCGACCCATACCATCCTTCAGGAACATATTATACATGTGTCGAAACCGGGGAGAGTCTTGCAGGACTTGTGGTCTGCGGAAACCGGGCCTATTTGTACGATCAGCATAATATTCATGTCTATTCATTGGAAAATCCCGCGCTGCCCGGGTTTCTGGAAGCATACGAAGTGAATGGTCCCGACTCCGCCTGCAGCATTTCGGGTATTGCGGTCAGTGAGGATATCGTATATGCCGCTTTGGGAGATGCCGGAATACATATCTTCGATTTTACCGATTTGAGCGATATCAGGTATACAGGCAAATTAAAATCGAATGGTATTAGAGTATCTGATACCGACAGCTTGTCCCCGCAGCAACCGGAGAACAGTTCTCCTGCCGGAAAACCGGAGAACAAGGCCGATAAAAAAATTGCTTATATCACCATTGATGATGGGCCTTCCAGAAATAATACTTCAAAGAATCTGGATACGCTGAAAAAGTACGGGATTAAGGCTACGTTTTTCGTACTGCCCAGGGAAAACCTCGACGATCTTTATGGAAGAATCCTTGAAGAAGGTCACGTTATAGGTAACCACTCATCTGTTCACGATTATAATTATTTGTTCGGCTCGGTTGAGAATTTCAGAAATGATGTTTTAAAGGCTCAGAATTTTATTTTTGAGAGATTTCAATATAAATCGACTGTTTATCGTTTCCCGGGCGGTACGATGGGACGAAGTAAAAGTGTGATAAAGGAACGGTCTGAAATTCTTAAGGAATTAGGATATAGGTATTTTGACTGGGATGTTTCTACAGCCGATACTGATCCCAACCTCAAAAAAATCGGAAACGAGGGGCAGATAGTCGACAAGCTGGCAAACAACGTGATAAAGGGCGCCAATGGAAGAAAGAAACTGATTATCCTGATGCATGATTCGGCAGGGAAGGCCTACACTGCAAAAGCGCTGCCAAAGATCATAGAAGGTTTGCAAAAACAGGGGTATGTTTTCGATGTGCTGACTAATTATTGAAGGTTATTGAATACTGGCCCTTTTAAACGGCAAGAATGATGTAATAACCGTTGAAAGGGGCTTCTTATTGATTGCGGGAAGAACATACATAACGACCGGGGTCATTTTGTCCCTGTTCGTCGCTTTACTTGCCAGATTTGCGTATATCCAGTTTGTTTCATACGGGGAATTGTCTGAAGCTGCCTTTGAACAGAGGCTTTCCAACACTCAGATAGAGAAAATGAGAGGCAATATTACAGACCGCAGCGGGATACCTTTTACGAACCGGAAGCGAAGCTATACAGCTTTTATCAAGACCGCTTTCATGCCCAAATCGCCCGCCGATAGGGAAAAAGTCTGCAGTGCGCTCGGCATAAGCCCTGACGCATTAAGCAGCCTTACGGGTAAAAGCAAGCCTGTTTTGATAGAGACGGACGAAGCCGGAAGCAAAGCTTTGGCGAAACTCGACACAAACTGGGTCACCATGTTGAATTCCTTGGAACGGTATGATGAAGGAACACTGGCAAAGCATGTGGTGGGATACCTAAGTAAAAAGGACAGGATAGGACAGTCAGGTATCGAAAAAGCATATGAGAAAGAGCTCAGGGACAACTCGTTTTATGAGATAGGAACGGTGACGGATGCGGCGAAGAATCCCATTAAAGGGCTTGGCTATGTGATCAGGGACCTTAGCTCCGATAAAAAGCAAAACGTCAGGCTGACTCTGGATTACCATATACAGCAGATAGTTGAAAATGCTTTGGACAAGTACGGAATATCAGGCGCGGCGGTCGTGGAGGATGTAGTGAACGGAGATATCCTGGCGATGGCAAGCAGGCCCGACTTCGACCAGAACGCGGTCGAAAATTACCTGAACAGCAGCGGCAACGAGCTTTTCAACAAAGCCACAGCAGCCTACAATCTGGGCTCAGTTTTTAAAATAATAGATGCTGCCGCGTTTTTCGAGAATCCGGATATCGTTCTAAGCGACAAAACTGCCGCTGCAGCCGATGACAACCTGCCGGGCAGGAGCCACTTTATCGACAACGGGCACTATTATTGTGAAGGCGCTGTAAATATAAACGGATTGACTTTCAAATGCTCCTCGTATTATTCAGGCGGACACGGGATATTAAACCTGGAGCAGGCATTCGCACTTTCGTGCAACTCATATTTTATAGAGCTTTGCCAGAAGATAGGATACAGGGAACTTATCGATATGGCGAGAAAGTTCGGGCTCGGCAGCCAGACAGGTGTTTTTGGACAGGGTGCCTACGAATCGGCAGGAAGCCTTCCCAAGTCGGACGTCTATTACAGCCAGGCGGATATAGCAAATCTGGCCATCGGACAGGGCGCCTTGCTGGCAACGCCTTTGCAGGTAGCAGACATTGTTGCTACGGTAGCCAACGGTGGGATCAAAAACAGGGTGAATATCGTCGACAGTATCACAGACGACGACGGAAACGTCATCAGTGAAATCCGCGTGAATGGGGGGCAGAGAATTATTTCAACATATACTGCCAACAGGGTTAAAAAGTTGATGGAAGCCGTCACGCAGTACGGCACCGGAACTGATGCGGTAATAGGCTTATACGGGGGTGCGGGCGGCAAGACCGGAAGTGCCGAAACAGGTACCAGCGGCAAGGTACACGCCTGGTTTTCAGGGTATTTTCCCATAAACGAACCGCGCTACTCTATAGCTGTGTTCGTTGAGAACGGACAGTTGGGCGGAAAGATAGCTGCTCCGGTTTTCGCGGAGATAGCCTGCGGGATGACGAAAATGGGGTTTTAAAGGCCTGCGGGGGTTAATATCTGCCGGCTAAACATCAGGCTGATGCCGAGTTGCCATATATCGCAGCCGATTCAATGCTTGGAGAGCTTACGCCTCTGATGGCAAATGCTATAGCAAACAGTCCCGCCAGGAAGATCCTCATTCCCATGAATCGCTGCAATATATAGGTAGTGGGGGTCAAAAGCATGACGTTACCGCAGTACATCGACGAGGCTGTCGCAATGGTCGGGGAACTGCGGCCTCTATCAGCTGATTCTGTAAAAACAATTTCTGATTTGGCTATATGTGAAATTATTGTTATTATCATTACTATAAGTTCATGTGTAATAATGTGGAGAATATGGCTATTTCTATCCACTAGCTTACAACTGGAATTTGACGATACGGACAAGTATATATTCAGCAGCATAAAAAAGCTGCCAGATTAATGGCAGCTATCGGGTTCGAGTTCTTTGCTCAATTTCTTGATCGCTTTCTTTTCTATCCGTGAAACGTAAGAACGGGATATGCCGAGCATGCTGGCGATTTCTCTCTGCGTCTTGCTCGTTCCGTTCAAAAGCCCGTATCTCAGTTCAAGTACGGTTTTTTCCCGTTTTTTGAGTACGGATTTCATTTTATTATAAAGACGTTTCACCTGGATTTTCAACTCCACTTCGTCAATAACGGATTCCGTTTCATTGCCGATCACGTCAATCAGTGTTATTTCGTTGCCCTCGCGATCTACGCCGATAGGGTCATGCAGGGATACTTCACTTTGTATTTTTTTGGTAGATCTGATCTGCATCAATATTTCATTTTCGATGCAACGTGCCGCATATGTTGCCAGACGTGTGCCTTTTGATTGATCGAACGTGGATATTGCCTTTATCAGTCCGATCGTTCCTATGGAAATTAAGTCGTCGCTGTCGCTGCTGAACGTGCTGTACTTTTTTACTATGTGCGCTACAAGCCGGAGATTTCTTTCTATCAGCGTATTCCTGGCATCTTCGCTGCCCTCTTTGTACGCTTCTATGAATTTTTGTTCTTCTTCTGCAGATAATGGCTGCGGGAACGAGTTCGTGCCTGAAACATATCCAAGCTGAAAAAAGACATTACCTAGTACTTCATTCATCATGGTGAATAAGAAGTGCAGCAAACGGAGCACCTCCCGAAAAATTAGTCACCATATAAGTATATGAGCGATATTCCAATTGCTTGCCTGTCCTGTAAATAAATATTTTTTGAAAATATAACGCTTACGGCGACTGCACCGGAACAAAAGAACCGTCTCTGCGTTTCATTGCATTTCAGTCCAAAAATTTATTTGCTAAAAAAATTATACCGTGTTATACTATTTAACGAAAAAATACACACACGGTCCGACTGCCGGAAAAGTGCCTATTGGTCTTCCGACCGGATGAGGATTGTGGAGGTATAACTAAAGGAGGACATACAAATGTCAGTTATTTCTATGAAACAGCTGCTGGAAGCCGGTGTGCATTTTGGCCACCAGACCAGGAGATGGAACCCTAAAATGGCCGAATACATCTTTACGGAGAGAAACGGCATCTACATCATCGATCTTCAGAAAACCGTCAAAAAAATCGAAGAAGCTTATTTCTTTATAAGGGAGATCTCCATGAACGGAGATGACGTCCTTTTTGTCGGTACAAAAAAACAGGCTCAGGATTCCATCAAGGAAGAAGCAGAGAGAAGCGAACAGTATTTCGTCAACGCAAGATGGCTCGGCGGAATGCTTACCAACTTCAAAACCATCCGCAAGAGGATCGACAGGCTCAATCAGCTCGAAGGCATGGAACAGAACGGAATGTTCGAAGTGCTGCCCAAGAAGGAAGTCATCAAGCTCAAGGGCGAGATGGAGAAGCTCGAGAAATATCTTGGCGGCATAAAGAACATGAAGAAGCTCCCGGGCGCAATGTTCATCGTTGACCCCAGGAAGGAAAGAAACGCAATTCTTGAAGCAAGAAAGCTCGGTATACCGGTAGTCGCTATCGTAGATACCAACTGCGATCCTGACGAAGTGGATTATGTAATTCCCGGCAACGACGACGCCATCAGGGCAGTCAAACTTATTGCTGCAAAGATCGCGGATGCTATTATCGAAGGACGTCAGGGCGAACAGCTTTCCACCGAAAACAATGATGCGGAAGACAAGATCAACGAAACCGACGCAGGGACTGAAGGGGCAATGGAATAAACGCCTTATTCGAGGCTAATAATATGATTACTATTGTTTGGAGGAATTTGGATGATTACTGCTGAAATGGTAAAACAACTCCGTGAGAGGACCGGCGCCGGAATGATGGACTGCAAAAAGGCTCTGACCGATGCAGACGGCAATACCGACAAGGCAATCGAGATACTCAGGGAAAGAGGCCTGGCAGCAGCCGCAAAGAAAGCCGGAAGAATAGCGGCAGAAGGCCTTGTAGGTTCTTATATACACGATAACGGTAGAATAGGCGTATTGGTGGAAGTCAACATCGAAACCGACTTCGCTGCAGCTAACGAAGAATTCAAGCAGTTCGTAAAGGATATTGCGATGCAGATAGCAGCTGCAAGACCTGAATACGTCAAGAAGGAAGAGGTTCCGACAGAAGTGCTCGAGAAGGAAATGAACATTCTCAGGGTGCAGGCAAGGAACGAAGGCAAACCCGAAAAGATCATCGAAAAGATGGTCGAGGGCAGGATCGACAAATACTACAAGGAAGTCTGCCTGATGGAACAGCCTTGGATCAAGGATCCAGACAAGACGATCAAACAGCTCGTCACTGAAAAGATCTCCACGATAGGCGAGAACATCAATATCAGACGATTTGCACGCTTCGAAAGAGGAGAAGGACTTGAAAAGAAAGAAGAGAATTTCGCGGAAGAAGTAGCGAAACAAATCGGTGGTTGATTTAATGAGGGAGCATACAAGTTATGTTCCCTTTTTAATGCAGTACTGTCAATAGAGCAGGAATTTATGAATTTTTGTAGAACAATAAATAGAGAGCGGGGGTTGTTACCAACATGATACCAAAGTATAAAAGGATATTGCTCAAGCTGAGCGGAGAAGCACTGGCAGGAGAACAGAAAACAGGCATCGATACCGTGACTCTCGGCGCCATATCCGATAAGATATCTGAAGCTTTCAAGCTCGGAGTGGAAATATCGATAGTCGTCGGCGGAGGCAATTTCTGGAGGGGCAGGAGTGGCAAGGGCATGGATCGTACTACTGCCGACCATATGGGCATGCTGGCAACCGTTATAAACTCATTGGCGCTGCAGGACGCATTGGAATCGCGGGGGGTCCCGACAAGGGTCCAGACTGCCATAGAGATGAGACAGATCGCTGAACCGTATATCAGGAGGAAGGCGGTAAGGCATCTCGAGAAGAAGAGAATCGTCATTTTTGCGTGCGGCATAGGCAATCCCTATTTCTCGACAGATACTACAGCTGCTCTGCGTGCCGCGGAGATCGATGCGGACGTCATACTTAAGGCGACGATGGTGGATGGAGTATATGACAGCGATCCCAGGAAAAATCCCGACGCCGTAAAGTTTGAAACAATCAGCTTTGCAGACGCCCTTGCCAGAAGACTCGGTTCGATAATGGATTCCACCGCATTGTCTCTTTGCATGGACAACAAGATACCGCTTATAGTTTTTGATCTGAGCGATCCCGAGAACATACTGAGGGTCATCAGGGGCGAAAAAATCGGAACGACTTTATTCTAAACCAATCATTCCGTTAATTTATTTGAAGGAGGTTTTCATATGGCAAATGCCGCTTACAAGGACATTGAAGAAAAGATGCTCAAAGCGATCCATGTGCTCAAGGAGGAGCTTTCAGGGTTGAGGGCGGGCAGGGCAAACCCGGCGATACTCGACAGGATAACCGTGGATTATTACGGCGCACCTACTCCTATAAACCAGATAGGCGCGATTTCCGTGCCTGAGGCGCGTGTTATCGTCATCCAGCCCTGGGAAGCCAAGATGCTCAAAGAGATCGAAAAGGCCATACAAAAATCGGACATAGGCATAAACCCCAACAACGACGGCAAGGTCATACGTCTTATATTCCCGATACTTACAGAGGAAAGAAGAAGAGAACTGACCAAAAGCGTTAAAAAGTACGGCGAGGACTGTAAGGTTACGATCCGTGCCATCAGAAGGGATGCCATAGAGCGTTTCAAGGTGCAGAAGAAGAACAGCGAGATAACCGAGGACGATCTGAAGGACGCCGAAGAGGATATCCAGAAGATGACCGACAAATACATAGTTGACATCGACAAGATAGTTGAACTGAAGGACAAGGAAATAATGGAGGTCTGATGCTGCAAACCAAACTGCGGAACCATTTGCCGATCCGCAGTTTTGCAGTACCTTGATGGAGCATATGGATATACCTGACGTCTCCGGATACATGCTGGAGAAAGCTGTAAAATTGCTGGCCTCGCATGGATACTCCAGGATAGAGGTGCAGCTCACGGCTTCGCCGAGAATGAGGCAGGCCGGATATGATAAAAATTCACGTGTCGTCAGACAGAGCAAATCGGCTGACGACACGATAGTACTGCTCGTGTGCAGTTCAGCACCAGAGTAAAAAAGGGACATTCCTTGCAATGGTATTAATTGGGGACATTCCTTGTAATGGTATTTGAAGGTGTGTCCCCTGACCTTATACGGTGTGTCCCTTATCCTTAGTATTGACACCGTGCCGAGGTTGGAACATAATGGATTAGTGAGAGGACACTTCCGCAGGAATCGGTCCGATGGATTTGAACCGCGGGATTGTCTTTTTTTGAAGGTCGGAGGTAGTACATGTGGTTTTCGGGTCTCAAAAATAAAACGCAGCCTTTGTTTGATAGTAGCAAGCAAATACCGACGCACATAGCGGTATTTATGGACGGAAACGGCCGCTGGGCCGCGCGCAGAGGGCTGCCCAGGAGCGCAGGCCACAGGGAGGGTGCAAATACTCTCAAAAGGACTGTTAAGGAATGTAATTCACTAGGGATAAAATATCTGACGGCATACGCATTTTCCACTGAAAATTGGAACCGGCCCAAGGAAGAAGTCGATTCGCTGATGTCGCTGCTTTTGGAATTCCTGAAAAACGCCGACAGGGAGCTTTCAGGGCAGAACATTCAAATAAGGATAATTGGGGATACACAGGGGCTTTCGCAGGAAATAAGGAATGAAATAGCCAGAGTAATAAAAAACACATCGAAAAATACCGGCTTGACGCTTGTCATAGCTTTGAATTACGGCAGTCGGAGCGAGATCGCAAATGCTGCGGCAAGAATAGCGCGGGATGTGAAACAGGGCCGGTTGGATCCCGACGACATCAACGAAAAGGTGTTTTCTGATTACCTTTATACCGCCGGTATCCCGGATCCGGATCTGGTGATCCGGCCGAGCGGCGAACAAAGGCTCAGCAATTTTCTGCTCTGGCAGTCCTCCTATGCGGAGTTCTGGTATTCCAACATACTGTGGCCTGACTTTTCAAAGAAGGATCTTTTTGAGGCGCTCGGAGAGTTCCAGAAAAGAAACAGGCGTTTCGGAGGTCTATAGCAATGAAGACAAGGATAATAAGCGCTGCAGTCGCACTTGTGCTGCTTGCAGGCATAATGTATCTGGGGGGAGCCGCAGTCGGCCTCGCCATATTTGTATTGGCGCTGGTCGGGATTCATGAATTTTATAACGCATTGGGAAAAGCAGGTTTAAGACCGGTTTATTTCCTCGGTTACCTGTCATGCCTGGTACTTTTATTACCTGTTGCGGCGGGATTGATCGCCGGTAATATGAACGCCATGTCTGCCGCAAATACGCTTATGATCGCTGCGATGCTTGTTTTTTCACTGCTTGTGGTATTGTTCTGCATGATGATGTTCTCGAACGGCAGGTATTCCATTGCGGACATAGCAGTGACGCTGTTCGGTATTGTATACGTGGTTTTTCTGTTCTCCTTCGTCACGCTGACGAGGAACATGGAAAAGGGTTACCTTTACATTTGGCTGATTTTCATCGGAGCGTGGGCGACCGATACTTTTGCATATTTCACTGGAGTTGCGATAGGAAAGACGAAAATACTGCCCAAAATCAGTCCGAAGAAATCCCTTGAAGGCTGCATTGGAGGCGTACTCGGCTGCATACTTGCAATGGTGCTTTTCGGGCTTTATTTCAAGAATGTGCTGGCTGTACCGGTAATACAATTTGCAATACTTGGGCTGCTGTGCGGCATTATATCTCAGGTAGGCGACTGGTCTGCCTCTGCGGTCAAAAGGATAGCCGGAGTCAAGGATTATGGAAACATCATGCCCGGACACGGTGGTGTCCTTGACAGGCTTGACAGCATACTCTTCGTTGCGCCTGTCGTATATTTCTATATCAATCTGGTTTTTTGAATTTAAATATTTAGGCTGCCGGTACTAACAATGGTTAACGGCGGCAGGGAGCATGAATAATGGCGAAATGCATATCGATTCTCGGATCGACCGGCTCGATCGGGAAACAGGCACTGGACGTAGCAAGGAATCTTGGCATAAGGGTGGCAGCCCTGACAGCCAATTCGAATATAGACCTGCTCGAAGCACAGGCAAGGGAATTCAGACCGAAGCTCGTTTCTATCGGCGAAGACGCGATGGCGCTGGAGCTTGAACGAAGACTGGGCGATTTTGCCAGGGACGGCCGGATGGAGATCCATTCGGGTATTCAGGGCCTGAAGGCTGCTGCGTCAATCGAGAGCGCCGACACCGTAGTCACATCTATTGTGGGAGTGGCGGGACTGATCCCTACCATAGAAGCCATTCATCACGGCAAGGCTATTGCGCTCGCAAACAAGGAGACGCTTGTTACGGCAGGTCAGTTGGTCATTTCCGAAGCTTCTGCGCACGGAGTCCCGATATTTCCCGTGGACAGCGAGCATTCAGCCATATTCCAGTGTCTTGCGGCAAACCGTAAGCAGGATGTAGCAAGGCTGATACTGACGGCCTCCGGAGGACCGTTCAGGGGAAGGACGAGAGCCCAGCTTGAGAAAGTCACGGTTTCGGAAGCGTTAAAGCATCCCAACTGGAAAATGGGCAGCAAGATTACCATAGATTCGGCAACGCTTATGAACAAAGGCCTCGAGGTCATCGAAGCGCGCTGGCTGTTCGGGTTCGCTCCGGACAGGATAAAGGTGGTAGTGCATCCTCAGAGCATCATACATTCAATGGTTGAATACACGGACGGCTCCGTAATTGCGCAACTGGGATCACCGGATATGAGGATACCGATACAACTGGCCCTGACGTGGCCGGAGAGGGCTTCGAACAATTTTGCCAGACTGGATCTTTTGAATTGCGGCAGCCTTACCTTCGAGGAACCTGATATGGAGAGTTTTGAATGTCTCGGGCTTGCGCTCGAAGCGTTGAAGGCGGGCGGCACAATGCCTGCGGTGATGAACGGCGCCAACGAAGCCGCAGTAGAACTGTTCCTGCACGGCAGGATAGGTTTCTGCGACATACCGCGATTGATCGGGAAGGTCATGAATTCCCATATCGTGAATACAATGCCGCATCTCGATGATATAATAGAAGTAGACAGGTGGGCGAGAAGGATGGTTGGAGAAAATATATGAATTTAATTTTGTCAATACTGGCTTTTAACATAATCGTCATAGTGCATGAACTGGGACACTTCCTCATAGCTAAGAAAACAGGCATCAAGGTGCTCGAGTTTTCGTTGTTTTTCGGCCCCAAGATATTCAGTTTTCAGCGCGGAGAAACGATGTATTCCCTGCGCCTAATACCCATAATGGCATATGTTAAGATGGAGGGCGAGGAGGAGGCCTCGGACAGCGAGACATCGTTCAGCAACAAGCCCAAGCATGTGCGTGCACTGACGGCTCTCGGCGGACCGCTCGCGAACATCCTGCTGGCCTTGGTGCTGCTTACGGCAGTCTACAGCATACAAGGCTATGACTCGACCGAAATAGGCCTCGTAGTAAAAAACTCGCCTGCAACTGAAGCAGGTCTTCAAAAAGGCGATAAAATCGTTTCATACGACGGGAAGTCAACCTATCTTCCGATAGATGTAGTACAATTTCTTTATGTCTCAAAAGGGATTCCGGCCAAAGTCACCTATGAGAGGAACGGAAAAGCATACGACACGGTTCTGAAACCAATCCATCATGCGGCTGCCTCGGCTCCAAAGCTAGGGGTCAGTCTCGGTAATGAGGGCACGCCCGATTCGAACGTCATAAAAGCTCTTACGCCCGGTATGCCGGCTCAAAAAGTCGGACTCCAGGTAGGCGACAGAATAGTCGAGCTGAATAAGCAGAAGGTTTCGACCTCGGCCGAGCTGGTGAGCATAGTCGAGAAGAACGGGTTTAAACCGATCGAAGTCAAAGCGTTGAGGAATAAGTCCGAAGTAACCGCAACGATCACTCCCCAGGAAGTCAAAACGGATGAATGGTATGACGCGGGCCTCGCTTTTTCACAGAAAAACGGAGGTTTCATAGAATCGCTGGGACAGTCGGCCGTATTCACATATTCCATAATAAGAAGCGTGGGTTACAGCCTTGCATGGCTGTTTACCGGTAAAGCCAGGCTCAGCGAACTCATGGGACCGATCGGCATGGTCAGCACCATGACCTCGGCGATGCAGCAGGCTCCCAATCTTGCCGACATGCTGCTTTATCTGCTGAATACCACTGCATTCATGAGCATTGCAATAGGCGCTACGAACCTTATACCGTTCCCGATGCTCGATGGCGGAAGGATAGCGCTCATAGGACTCGAAGCAGTGAGAGGAAAGCCGCTGAGTCAGGAGAAGGAAGCTTATATTTCAATGGTCGGCTTCGTGCTCATAATTTTACTTGGTATTTATGCTGCCTATAATGATATTGTCAGGTTAGTGACAGGGTAGTAATATTGGGGTCGCAAAGAATTATTACGAGGCGGAAAAATGCCCACGCATCCCTGAAAACAGAATTTTTCTGCAACAGGAAAATTTCCTGATTAACCGATGTGTTATAATACTAAGTGATCCGGTTATGTAAAAGAGAGGTCAGATATTTTGAGTCAGGATATGGAATATAAGTTCAAAAGAAAGAACACCAGACCGATCATGGCCGGCGGCGTAAAAATAGGCGGAGACGCTCCGGTCACAGTGCAGTCTATGGCAAATACGGATACCAGGGACGCGGCCGCTACGATAGATCAGATAAAAAGACTTGAAGACGCGGGCTGTGAGATCATCCGTGTAGCGGTGCCGGACATGGAGGCCGCCGCGGCTTTCAAGACCATCAAAAAGGCGATAAGCATCCCTCTTGTGGCAGATATACATTTCGATTACAGGCTCGCTCTTGAATGCATAAATAACGGAGCCGACAAGATTCGCATCAATCCCGGCAACATAGGCGGGAGAGACAGGGTCATGAAGGTCGTCGGCGAAGCCAAGCCAAGGGGCATTCCCATACGTATCGGAGTCAATTCCGGTTCGGTCGAGAAGCACATACTAGAAAAATACGGCGGCGTCACGGCTGAGGGTATGGTGGAAAGCGCTCTCGACCATGCGCGTATACTTGAAGAATGCGATTTCTTCGATATTGCGATCTCTATCAAAGCGTCCACGGTACCCATGACGATCGAGGCTTACAGGCTGATTTCGCAAAAATGCGATTATCCTCTCCATATTGGAGTGACCGAGGCCGGCACGTTGTTCGGTGGGACGGTCAAATCGGCCGCAGGCCTGGGCTGTCTGCTATCTGAAGGCATCGGCGACACGCTCCGTGTCTCGCTGACGGGCGATCCTGCCGAGGAGGTCAAGGTAGGACTTGAACTGCTAAAGGCTATGGGTTTACGAAGGACAGGGGTGGAGTTCGTATCCTGCCCGACCTGCGGAAGGACGCGCATAGACCTTATAAAAGTCGCAAATGAAGTGGAGCAAAGGCTGGCAGGATGTAAAAAGCACATACGCGTCGCAGTCATGGGCTGCGCTGTCAACGGGCCGGGCGAGGCTCGTGAAGCCGATATAGGCATAGCGGGCGGCGATGGTGTTGCGCTTATTTTCAGAAAGGGCGAAATCGTTAAAAAAGTGCCCCAGGACAGGATCGTTGAAGAATTGATGGCAGAGATAGAAAAACTATAGGAAAAACCGCAGAAATATCAAAGGGGAATGTACGAATGTCAGAACCTGCAATGAACAAAAGCTTTGTCGAGACCTTTCCAACGCTGGAACTCGATGACCAGGTGATGGACTTTTTCAGAGATGTCATGATAGAACGCCTTGGCGTAGTTAAAAAGACGGGCAGATTCGTTGTTAAAGCCACTGCAGAAAAACTTATACCTGCTTCGGTAATAGAACAGGTCGAGTCGGCGCTGTCAGCGGCTTTTTCGATGGCTGTCGAGATCAGGCTGAGGTTTGATATGGATATTTCCCTGGGAGAAGCCATAAATGAATACTGGGAAAGCATAGTTTCAACCGTCAACGGCGCTGTCGCACTGAGCCGCGGCATATTGAACGGCTGCAGCTGCGAGCTCGAGGAGGATCTGTTGCATGTCAGGCTGTCCAGCGGCGGCAGTGAAATACTCAAATCGCAGGGCTGCGACAGGATTATTGCGGATAGCGTTGAAAAAGCGTTCTGCAGTAAGATCAGGGTTGCTTTTTATGACCGGGAACTGGATCAGGATTTCCGGGAGAAATATGAAGAATTCAAGGAAAATGAAGAAAACCGGGCTCATAATCGCCAACTCGAAGAAGAGAAGGCCCTGGCCTCCGGAGATAAGAAAAGAAGCCGGAAGAAACAGACGGACGAGAGCGATTCCAGAGTCCTTGAGGTTATTCTGGGCAAAAACTTCGGCGACAGCCTGATGAGCATGAACGAAGTTACGCAGGACTCGGGTAAAGTGGCTATCGAAGGAGACATTTCGAACGTCGAGTTCAGGGAGATACGCGGAAATCGCTACATCTGCACCTTCGACATTACGGATTATTCAAATTCAATAACGATAAAGCTTTTTGTCCCGAAGGACGATTATGACCTGCGTGCAGAGCAGATAAAAAACGGCCTCCATTTCAAGGTGCGCGGAGAAGCGCAGTTCGACAAGTTTTCAAAAGAAATGTCCATAATGGCGACGGATATTCTTGAAATAGAGAAGCAGGTCAAAATGGACAACGCTGAAGTCAAAAGGGTCGAACTGCACCTGCACACGCAGATGAGCGCCATGGACGCCATAACTACCGCGGAAAAGCTCGTGGAGAGGGCTGCAAAATGGGGGCACAAGGCCGTCGCCATCACCGACCACGGCGTCGTGCAGGCATACCCGGAAGCATACAGCGCGGGCAAAAAGAACAAGATCAAGATAATATACGGCGTGGAATGTTATCTTCTCGATAACGAACCTCCCGTGGTTTACAGGGGTTCGGACCAGGGCAGGGGTTATCCCCTGAACGGAGGCTTTGTCGTATTCGATATCGAAACCACCGGACTGTATGCCGAAAGGGACAGGATTACGGAAATAGGCGCGGTCAGGATATTCGAGGGGAAGATACAGGACAGCTTCAGTACCTTCGTGGATCCGGGCATACCCATCCCCGAATTCATAACGAAGCTGACAGGCATAAACGACGGCATGGTGGCAGGCGCGCCGTCGCAGGAGCAGGCGTTCGACAGCTTTATGGAGTTTGTCGGCGATCTGCCCGTGGTTGCGCATAACGCCTCCTTCGACACGGGCTTCATGAAGCATATCGCACGGGCTGGCGGGAAGAGCTTCAACAATATCATAATAGATACGCTGCAGCTCAGCAGGAATCTGTTCCCGAAGCTTGCCAAGCACAAACTCGACGCCGTTGCGAAGCATCTGGGAGTGAAGCTCGAAAATCACCACAGAGCGGTCGACGACGCCGCCGCCACCGCCGAAATATTCGTAAAATGCCTGGAATTGCTGAAGGAGAAGGATGTAAGTACCATCGATGATATAGACGGAGCTTTTTCCGGGCGGTTCGATTATAAGAATGCGGACTCCTACCATACCATACTGCTCGTAAAAAACACGACGGGGCTTAAAAACCTCTACAAAATTGTGTCCGAGTCGCACCTCAACTATTTCTACAAAAAGCCGAGAGTGCCGAAGAGCCTGCTCCTGAAATACAGGGAAGGCCTCATCGTGGGTAGTGCCTGCGAAGCGGGAGAGCTGTTCAGGGCAATGGTTAACGGAAAAAGTCCGGAAGAAACAGAGAAGATAGCTAGGTTCTATGATTATCTCGAGATACAGCCTCTCGGCAACAATGAGTTCCTCGTATTGACGGGGAAGGTCGACGGGGAGGAAGGCCTCAAAAATCTGAACAACAGGGTGGTACAGCTCGGCGAAAAGCTGGGCAAGCCTGTTGTTGCGACCTGCGACGTGCATTTCATGGATCCGAGGGACGAGGTTTTCAGAAGGATACTGATGTTCGGCCAGGGCTACACTGATGCAGACAGGCAGGCTCCGCTCTACTTCAGGACGACTGAGGAGATGCTAGCCGAATTCACCTATCTGGGTGATCAAAAGGCTTACGAGGTCGTCGTCGAGAATACCAACAAGATCGCCGACATGGTCGAGGAGGTCATACCGATACCTCTGGGGACATATCCTCCGAACATCGAAGGCGCGGAAGAGGAAATACAGACACTTGCATATGAAAAGGCGCATGAGCTTTACGGAGACCCTCTGCCGGAATTAGTCGCCAACAGGCTCGATAAGGAGCTGACTTCAATTATCAAGCACGGCTTCGCCGTCATGTACGATATCGCGGAGAAACTTGTTGCAAAGTCCAATTCGGACGGATATATAGTAGGTTCCAGGGGTTCGGTAGGTTCTTCTTTTACCGCGACCATGACCGGCATCACGGAAGTAAATCCTCTGCCGCCGCACTATCTCTGCAAAAAATGCAAGTATTCCGAATTCATAACCGACGGCTCCATAGGATCAGGCTTCGACCTGCCTCCGAAAAACTGCCCGAACTGCGGTGAGCTGCTAAAGGGTGACGGGCACGATATACCGTTCGAAACGTTCCTGGGCTTTGACGGCGACAAAGCGCCCGACATCGACCTCAACTTCTCGGGAGAATACCAGTCCCAGGCTCACAAGTACACCGAAGTGCTGTTCGGAAAGGGGAACGTCTTCCGCGCCGGTACGATAGCATCCGTTGCGGATAAGACTGCCTACGGCTTCGTCAAAAAATATGTGGACGAAAAGAGTATGGCAGTGACCAATGCAGAGATAAACCGTCTGGTCAGGGGCTGCACGGGTATCAAGAGGACGACCGGACAGCACCCGGGAGGTATCATAGTAATACCGAAGGAATATGATGTTCATGACTTTACGCCGATACAAAGGCCTGCGGACGATACGGAATCGGACATAATCACCACGCACTTCGACTTCCATTCGCTGCATGACACGATATTGAAGCTCGACATACTCGGCCACGACGACCCGACGATGATAAGGATGCTAACGGATATTACGGGCATCAGCATATATGACGTGCCAGTCCATGACGACAAGGTAATGGAGCTCTTCCTGTCGACTGAGCCGCTCGGGATCAAGCCGGAGGATATAAACAGCGAAGTCGGGACGTTTGCGCTTCCCGAGTTCGGTACGAAATTCGTCAGGCAGATGCTTCTCGACACCAAACCGAAGACTTTCTCGGACCTCCTGCAGATAAGCGGACTTTCGCATGGTACCAACGTTTGGCTCAACAATGCTCAGGATCTTGTCAAGCAGGGCGTCTGTACGATTTCCGACGTTATAGGTACCAGGGACGGCATCATGACGTACCTCATGTACAGAAACCTTCCTCCCAAGAGCTCGTTCAAAATAATGGAGGACGTCAGGAAGGGCAAGGGTCTCAAGCCCGAATACGAGGAAGAGATGAAGGCGCACGATGTTCCGGAATGGTATATAGAATCGTGCAAAAAGATCAAATACATGTTCCCGAAAGCCCATGCGGCAGCATACGTGCTGACTGCCATAAGGATCGGCTGGTTCAAGGTCTATCAGCCGCTGGCCTTCTATGTGACCTACTTTACTGTAAGGGCAGACGAATTCGACGCCGAGCTCATGACCCACGGAAAGGAAAAGGTGCGGAGCAAGATAGCGGAACTTGAAAAGATGGGAAATACGATATCGGCCAAGGACAAGAATGTCCTTACTATTTTGGAAATCGCGAATGAAATGTATTCCAGGGGCTTCAAATTTCTCCCGATCGATCTTTACAAGTCCGATGCGACAAAGTTCCTGATAGAAGACAATGCGATCCGCCCGCCTCTCAATTCGCTGCAGGGCTTGGGCTCTGCTGCCGCCAACGCCATCGTCGAGGCCCGCGCGGACGGAGAATTCATTTCGGTAGAGGAACTCAGGATGCGTTCCAGAGCGAGCAAAACCGTTATCGAAATACTCCAGCAGAACGGTTGCCTCGAGGGTATTCCTGAAAGCAGCCAGATGAGTCTGTTCAGCATGCTGTAGATAAACGGAGGCGTGCTTCCTGTGAGCGGGCGGACGTTATTTTCAGGCGGGTTGGTACTGTTGGCTTATAATTATATTTTCGTAAATAAATGATTGATAAATGTAGATAATAATGTTATAATACTTTTTGGACTTAAGCATATGGTTTAACTGTCAAAGAGTGGGTCGACCCCACTCTTTGTCTTTACATGAGAGCGTTGCCGGTCTCGCCCGCAAAACTCGTGGACTGTATGAAAGGAATGAATTCTAGGTATGGCAAAGAAAAAGGTTGAGGAAATAGCAGCCGAAATGGTGCAGCCGATCGTGGATGCGCTGGCATTTGAACTGGTAGACGTCGAATACGTAAAGGAAGGCGCCAACTGGTATCTCAGGGTCTTCATAGACAAACCCGGAGGGATCGCGATAGACGATTGCCAGGCGGTAAGCGAGCAGTTGAGCGACAAGCTTGACGAGACAGACCCGATCAAACAGAGCTATATTCTGGAGGTTTCGTCGCCAGGAGAGAGGCCTTTGAAAAAGGACCGCGATTTTGAACGGTTCAAGGGGGAAATGGTTGAAGTAAAGCTTTACCAGCCGCTGAACGGCAAAAAAATATTTGAAGGCGAATTGTTGGGACTCACAGGAGATATGTTTGAAATAAAAACGGACGAGGGCGCAGTCATGGGCTTTGACAGAAAGGATGCTGCAATGGTCAGGCGGATCGTCCGGTTCTGATACAGGTTGATGAAGTTTATTCCGTTTAACGGAGTATTACAGGAGGTAAAAGTATGAGTGCAGAATTGATACAGGCATTGGATCAGCTTGAAAAAGAAAAAGGGATCGAAAAGAATGTTTTGATCGAAGCTATTGAAGCTGCCCTTATTTCGGCTTATAAAAGGAATTTCGGTTCCACTCAGAATGTGAAAATCACTATTGATCAGCAAACCGGAGATGTAAGGGTGTTTGCACTCAGAAAAGTCACATCGGCGCCCGACAGTGAAAACGGCGATATTTCGCTTGAAGAAGCAAGGAAGCTGAATAGCAAATATGAAGAAGACGATATAGCGGAGATTGAGGTGACGCCGAGAAAATTCGGGAGAATCGCCGCGCAAACCGCAAAGCAGGTCGTCATGCAGAGGATTCGCGAGGCAGAACGCGGAATCATATTCGATGAGTTTTACAACAAGGAAGGCGACATAGTCACCGGCATCATTCAGAGGAGCGAAAGAAAGAATATCATAATAGATTTGGGAAAGACAGAGGCTGTAATGGCTCCGTCGGAGCAGACCATTAACGAGGAATACAGGTTCAACGACAGGATCAAGACATATATAGTAGAAGTGAAAAAGACAACAAAGGGACCTCAGATCATGCTGTCCAGAACCCACCCGGGGTTGGTGAAAAGGCTTTTTGAACTTGAGGTGCCCGAGATTCATGACGGCACTGTAGAGATTAAGAGCATCTCAAGAGAGGCAGGTTCCAGAACCAAGATCGCCGTATATTCCAGAGACCCCAACGTGGATCCCGTAGGCGCGTGCGTAGGCCAGAAGGGAATAAGGGTACAGGCGATAGTGGATGAACTCAGGGGCGAAAAGATTGATATCATCAAATGGAGCAGCAGCCCCGAGGAATATATTTCGAGCAGTCTCAGCCCCGCGAAGGTCGTCAGGGTGGACGTAAATGAGAATGAAAGATCTGCAAGGGTAATAGTACCTGACTTCCAGCTTTCACTTGCTATAGGCAAGGAAGGGCAGAACGCAAGGCTCGCAGCCAAATTGACGGGCTGGAAGATTGACATAAAGAGCGAATCGCAGCTTCGGGCCGCTATTGAACAGCAGATGTTCAATATGGACAGCAATTACAGCGATGAAGACGATTATGAGTATGAAGGCGACGAACGGGATAAGGAAAACGACGACGCCGCCGGGTACGAGCAGGAACCGCAGGAGGATCAGTATGATTTCACAGGCGGGGAACCTGAAGAACAGGAATAGGGGTGAGCTTTATTGAAGCAGAAAAAGGCGCCTTTACGAATGTGCCTGGGTTGTCAGGATATGAAACCAAAAAAGGAACTGATCAGGATAGTCAGGGACAAGGAAGGCAGCACGAGCGTCGACTTCACCGGTAAAAAGGCAGGAAGAGGCGCGTATATCTGCAAAAGTGCGGATTGCTTCGAAAAGGCCAGGAAAGGCAAAAGACTGGAAAAAGCATTTGAAGCCAGGATAGATGATACTGTTTATGATACATTGAAAATGCAATTGGAGGGAAATGATGACTGAAAGGATTTATTCCTTTCTGGGTCTTGCGATGAAGGCGGGCAGGGTGGTATCCGGCGAGGAAACCTGCGAGAGGGCTCTCAAGACCGGGAAGGTATCCCTGGTTATCGTATCGGACGATGCCTCGGACAATACCAAAAAGAGGTTCAGGGATATGTGCAGTTACAGGGACGTGGAAATAAGGTTCTTCGGAGTGAAGGAGATGCTCGGGAAATTTACCGGCAAGGCAGTACGTTCCGTGGTTGCCCTAACCGAAAGGGGTTTTGCAGCGCATCTTATGGAAATGATCGATAACCGTGGTACAGAACATGGGGGTGTATAGATTTGGAAAAGGTTAGAGTATATGAACTGGCAAAGGAATTGAATACAACGAGCAAAAGGCTGATGGAAAAGCTTGCGGAAGTCAATGTCGTCGTAAAAAATCATATGAGCCTGCTTGAGGATAATGAATTGGATGCGCTGTATAAGCATATCGGCATCATCAAGCATGCAGAAAAAAAGGATGACGGCGAAGAAAAGAAAGCGGCTCCTCAGGTCCCTGTACAGCCTAAGCCCGAAGTCAAGAAGGATGTAAAAAACGCCCCCCGCATAATCAGGACGACCGAAGTCATCATCAACAGCAGGAACGACACGAGGGATACCGGAAGAAACGATTATCAGAAGGGCGATGTAAGAGGCGGAAGAACTGACAGAAATGACAGAAACGATAGAAACGATAGAAACGATAGAAACGACAGAAGGAATGAATATATTAGGTCTTCAGATTCAAACTCGGGTCTGCTCGCAGGATTTGTGAGAAAGGGCAGAAACGATTATACGAATATACCGGTACAACCGCCGAGGAAGGCGCAGGACGCTACCGCACGAGACATGCAGAATGCAGGACCGCATACCTCGGAAAAAACCTCGGAAAAAACGCCGTACGCAAAGCATGAGGCGCAGGCTTCTACCTCGAAGGATACGGTCCAGGCAGCTGCAAGGTCCATTAAGCCGCAGCCGTCTGTTGATCAGAAACTGATGGCCATGGATAGTGTGCAGGTCAAAAAGGATGAAAAAGCAAATGCCCAGAATGAAACGATAAAATCCGCCGCAGCTGTGGAAACGGGGAGACAGGAGTCATCCGTGCAGCCTGAAAATGAAGTTCAGAAAGAGACCAGAGCGCAGGATAGTAGAGCGGAAATCGGAAAATCCGCAGATATGGATACACAGGCTGGCAGACCACAAGCCGAAGGCGATAGAACCTCAGTACAAACCGGCGCTGCAGTGCAGGAAGAGAAGACGCGGGAAACGGATAACAATGACACAAAGCCGTCGTACCAGAGTGACAGGCCTCAGGGCGACAGACCGTCGTACCAGAGCGACAGACCACAGGGCGACAGACCGTCATACCAGAGCGACAGACCGCAGGGCGACAGACCATCATACCAGAGCGACAGGCCTCAGGGCGACAGACCGTCGTACCAGAGCGACAGGCCTCAGGGCGACAGACCGTCGTACCAGAGCGACAGGCCTCAGGGCGACAGGCCGCCGTATCAGGGCAACAGGCCTCAGGGCGACAGACCGCCGTATCAGGGCAGCAGGCCACAGGGCGACAGACCGCCGTATCAGGGCAACAGGCCTCAGGGCGACAGGCCGCCGTATCAGGGCAACAGGCCACAGGGCGACAGGCCGCCGTACCAGGGCAACAGGCCGTATGGCGACAGACCGCCGTACCAGGGCAGCAGGCCACAGGGCGACAGGCCGCCATACCAGGGCAATAGGCCACAGGGCGACAGGCCGCCGTACCAGGGCAACAGGCCACAGGGCGACAGACCGCCGTACCAGGGCAATAGGCCTCAGGGCGACAGACCCGGCTTCCGTCCGGGAAACAGGGGCCTTGACATTCCAAAACCGGAGCTTTCCGATGCTCAGAAAGAGGAACTCGGTTCCCAGAGAAGTGAAAGCAGACGTGAATTTATCGGAAAGGATCAGGATAAGGACGTCAAGAGGGAGCAGAGGAAGGAAGCGCCAAAGGTGCAGCCTTCCAAGCCCAATAAGAGATTTAAACCGACAAATATTGGTCTGGCCGAGAAAAAGGGCGTTTCGGAGATACTCTCGGAAGATTTCATATTGAATGAATTTTACGACGAATCGGATTCCAAGAAGAAGAAGCTCGGCAGACCCAGAAAAGACAGGGAAATGCCGGCAAGGCACATTCCTCAGAGGGCCGTGCTTACTTCCATTACAATACCGGAAAGCGTCACGGTGAAGGATCTGGCGGAAGCCTTGAAGAAGACTTCTACCGAAATTATAAAGAAGCTGATGGTTTACGGAATGATGGCGACCTTGAACCAGGAGGTCGATTTCGATACCGCAACCGTAATAGCTGAGGAATACGGCGTAAAAACAGAGAAGGCGGTTGTGGTCAACGAGGAGGATATACTGTTCGACGATGCCGAGCAGGGAGATCCGGATAAGCTTGAGGCAAGGCCTCCGGTAGTAGTTGTCATGGGACACGTCGACCACGGCAAGACTTCGCTTCTCGACGCCATCAGGTCGACGCATGTTATCGACATCGAAGCGGGCGGTATCACGCAGCATATAGGTGCGTCAACCGTTGAAATAAACGGAAGGAAGATCACATTCCTCGACACCCCGGGCCATGAGGCATTTACGGCAATGAGGGCCAGGGGAGCGCAGGTCACCGATATAGCGATACTTGTGGTAGCTGCAGACGATGGCGTCATGCCGCAGACCGTAGAGGCAATAAACCACGCGAAGGCTGCCAATGTAAGTATCATAGTAGCCGTTAACAAGATCGACAAACCGGGAGCTAACCCGGATAAGGTAAAGCAGGAGCTCATGCAGTACGGTCTCGTCTCAGAGGAATGGGGCGGAGAAACCATATGTGTGAACATCTCGGCAAAGAAACGCGAGAATATCAACCAACTGCTCGAAATGGTGCTGCTTACCGCGGATATGCTCGAACTCAAGGCTGATCCGACAAGGCAGGCGAAGGGAACAGTTATTGAGTCCAAACTCGATAATAACAGAGGTCCTCTCGCGACCGTACTGGTGCAAAGAGGAACGCTGAACGTTGGCGATTCCATAGTGACCGGCGCTACAGTGGGCAGGATAAGGGCAATGGTAGATGATAAGGGCAGTGCGGTAAAGAGCGCAGGACCTTCGACACCCGTAGAGATACTCGGACTCCCCGACGTACCGGAAGCAGGCGAAGTGTTCTATGCCATAAAGGATGAAAAGACTGCTAAGCAGCTCGCGGAAAAGAGAAGGCAGAAGCAAAAGGAAGAGCAGATGCACGTCACTGCAAAGGTTTCGCTCGACGATCTGTTCAAACAGATACAGGAAGGCAAGGTAAAGGACCTCAATCTTATCATAAAGGCGGACGTCCAGGGCTCTGTCGAAGCGGTGAAGCAATCGCTTGAAAAGCTTTCGAACGAGGAAGTCAGGATCAATGTCATACACGGCGGCGTTGGCGCAATTACAGAATACGACGTGACCTTGGCCAGCGTATCGAATGCCATCATAATAGGCTTCAATGTCAGGCCCGGTACGAACGTTGCAGAAGCTGCGCAGAATGCAGGCGTTGACATGAGACTGTACAGGGTCATATACAATGCCATCGATGATATCCAGGCTGCCATGAAGGGTATGCTAGAGCCTACGTTTAAAGAGGTCGTATTGGGGCATACTGAGATAAGACAGATATTCAAGGTCTCCGGCGTCGGTTCGATCGCAGGCTGCTACGTACTCGACGGTAAGATAAACAGGACCAACGACGTACGTGTCATCCGCGACGGTATCGTAATATTCGAAGGTAAGCTTGCTTCTCTCAAACGCTTCAAGGATGATGCCAAGGAAGTAGCGCAGGGCTTCGAATGCGGTTTGTCGCTGGAAAGGTTCAATGATATCAAGGAAAATGATATAATAGAATCTTATACGATGGAAGAAGTAAAGAAATAAGCTTTGGGAATAGCTCTTCAAGGCACACAACAGGCTGGACGGGCGGTAAAACCGTCTGTCCGGCCTTTTTGGTTTTAAAAGGACAAATCGAAGGCGCCCGGTGCGCCGTTGAATTGTCGGGGAAGGAGTGATCTGATTGGACAGGACTGACAGAATATCGGAGGAAATGAGGAAGGAAGTCAGCTCGATAATCCGCAATGAACTGAAGGATCCAAGGCTGCCGCAAATGATAAGTATCACGACTGCGGAAGTCACGCGTGATCTGCGCTATGCAAAGATTTACATAAGCGTGCTTGGAACTGACGAGGATAAAAAGAATGCCCTGCAGGGACTTAAGAGCGCAGCGGGCTTCATCAGGCGTGAAGTCGGACATAGAATGCAGCTTAGGTATACTCCGGAGCTTATTTTCGAGCTCGATGATTCGATAGAACGCGGCGTTTATATCACAAAGCTCATAAATGATACGGTTCGCGGAAAACAGGAGGATTAAGTGGTGCTAGACCGTATTGCCGAAGAAGTAAAAGCTTCTGAAAATATTGCCATTCTGCCTCACGTAACGGCTGACGGCGACGCACTGGGATCTTCCTTCGCGCTTGCTCTGGTATTGACCGGCATGGGTAAAAAGGCAGAAGTTCTGCTAGATGAAAACGTTCCGATTATTTATTCCTTTCTGCCGGGGATCGAATTTTCTTCGGTCTATGAGGAAACTACGGCTTCCGGAGCGACGGATCCTTGGATCAAATCGCATAACCGGCGTTATGACCTTGTAGTCGCACTCGACTGCGGAGATCTCGAAAGGCTCGGAACCAGAAAAAAAGTGTTTGACGCCGCAGAAAAAACGGTAAATATAGACCATCATCAAACAAATACAGGCTTCGCAGCGTTGAATCACACCGATACGGGAGCATCCGCCACAGGTGAGATCATATTTGAACTGATAGGGCTTCTGGGGCTTAAGCCCGGGAAAGACGCCGCAACAAGCCTATACGCAGCCATCTCTACTGATACGGGAGGGTTCCGCTACAGCAACACAACGCCGCATACGCACGAGATTGCTGCAGAACTTATCAGGCTGGGAGTAGATGTAGCAGATATATCGCAGAGGGTATTCGACGTCAGTTCCTTTGGAAAGGTAAAGCTGACGGGCGCCGCCATAAGGAATCTGGAACTCTTCGAGGATGGAAAGCTGGCCATAATGGCCGTTACGAATGAAATGATCAGGAACTCGGAAGCCAGGGAGGAAGACAGCGACGGGATCATAAATGTCGCAAGGAACATACGGGGCGTCGAGGCAGCTGCGATGCTGAGACAGCTGGAAAGCGGAGAAATCAAAGTCAACCTTCGTTCGAACAATTATGTCGACGTAGCTACTATTGCGGCCAGGCATTCCGGAGGAGGACACAAAAGAGCTGCCGGCTTTACCACGACCGGCGTATTGGAACAGGTAAAGGAAGCTGTTATTAATGACCTGAAGGAAGCACTCTGATATGGATGGTATTCTGAACATACTGAAACCGCCGGGAATGACGTCCTTTGATGTGGTCGCGCTTTTACGGGGAATGCTCGGCACAAGGAAGATCGGGCACGCCGGGACGTTGGATCCGCTAGCTGCGGGAGTTCTTCCGGTATGTCTGGGCAAGGCTACGAAGGCCATAGAATTCATGATGGAAAAGGATAAATACTACAGGGCGGAGCTAACGCTTGGAATAGCTACGGACACGCAGGATTCGACAGGTAAAGCCGTATCTTCGGCTGATCCTGTCTGTAGCGATGAAGATATAAGGAAAGCGGTGAACTCCTTTACCGGCAGTTACTCACAGCTGCCGCCGATGTACTCGGCGCTCAGAATCGACGGAAAAAGGCTTTATGATCTGGCAAGGGAAGGCGCCGAGGTGGAACGCGAGCGCAGGAATGTCGTTATATATTCAGCAGACGTAGTCGACATCGACCGTTCCGGAGGAGTTCGCGCACTGCTCGACGTACATTGTTCGAAGGGTACGTATATAAGGACTTTGTGCGCAGATATAGGCGAACTGCTGGGATGTGGGGGACACATGTCCTTTCTTCTGAGAAAAAGAGCGGGACCCTTCGATATTGATTTGGCTGTTACGCTCGAGGAGCTTGAGCGTAGGAAAAGGGACGGATCGCTGAGATCGGTTTTGCTGGATGCGGATACGGTTTTCATGCAGTATGAAAGCTATACCCTCGATGAAATAGAAGAGAAAAAATTCAGGAATGGTGTTGAAATAGATATAATGGGACAGAGGGACAGAGACCTTGTCCCACCTGATACACTGCGGGTATACGGCGCTTCCGGCAATTTTATGGCGCTCGGAACCGTGAATGTAACGGGCGGCGCATGGCGCCTGAAAGTAAAAAAATTCTTTATATGACTGCACTGTACGATGTTCGGTATATTGGGTGCGTAATTTGGAGTGAATTCTTTTGGAGTACAAGGCGGAGGAAGGAGGAATAATTGTTTTATTCCGACTGACGACAACGCAGTACTCTGGAAAAATAAACCCAAATTATGTGCCCAGATATGCCGAACATTGTACTAACAGCCTGGGGGGCTGTATATGAGAACGATATTCGGAAATGAAAATGAGACGATTGCAGAACGCACTACAGCCGTAGGCCTTGGCAACTTCGATGGCCTTCATGTCGGCCATATGGCGCTTATCAACACTTTGACGAACGAGGCCAGGATAAACGGCCTCCATTCCATAATTTACACTTTTACCAAACACCCCGAAAACATACTCAGAAAAAAGCTGTTCACACCGCTTCTGACGACTGTTGGCAAAAGGATACGGCTATTGGAGGGAACACCGCTCGATTACCTGTATTTTGACGAATTCGACGAAAACTTCTCGAGGTTGAAACCGGAGAACTTCGTTCGCGAGGTTTTGCTGGACAGGCTCGGCGCAAGGCTCGTCGTGGCAGGCTTCAATTACAGGTTCGGCTACATGGGGCAGGGCGACGTAAATCTCCTCAGGGAACTCGGCAGGAAATACAATTTCAAGGTCATCGTGATACCGCCCGTAAAGGTGGACAACGAGGTGGTCAGCAGCACCGCGATCCGTGAGTATGTCGCAAAAGGCGATATGGAAAGCGTATTCAGGCTGCTTGGCAGACATTATTCCATAACCGGCGAGGTAATGGACGGAAAACGTCTGGGGCGAAGGATCGGCTTTCCTACTGCGAACCTTCACCCGGAGGAATACCTCATCATGCCGCATAAAGGCGTCTATATCACAAAAACGCTTTACAACGGCGAGTTTTACAGCAGCCTGACCAATATCGGCCTTAACCCGACCTTCGGGGATATTGAGAGGATAAGCGCCGAAACGCATATACTCAACTTCGACAGGGACATTTACAGAAGCAGCATAGAAGTCTTTTTTCTTTCGAAGCTTCGCAACGAGAAAAAATTTAAAAACGCAGAGGAGCTTTCAGCACAGATACGCAGGGACGTCCAGGCTGCAAAGGAGTTTTTCGATCTCAATGGAACTTGAACGATACAGGATAGAAGTCAATGGCATTGTACAGGGTGTCGGCTTCAGACCGTTTATCTATAAACTTGCCCAAAGCCTTGAACTGAAGGGTGAAGTCAGAAATACGTCTTCCGGTGTGCTCATAGATGCGGAGGGCACTCCCGATTCCATCGGGTCTTTTATCGACCGTCTTTCCAAGGAAGCTCCCGCACTGTCGCGTATAGAAACTATAAAGACCCTGAGGCTCGAGCCTGCAGGCTATGATGATTTTTGCATCAGGGAAAGCAGTCCCGACGAAATCCCGAATACGCTGATCTCTCCTGATATTTCAACCTGCGCCGATTGCAGGCGCGAGCTGTTCGAGCCTTCGAACCGCCGTTTCCTGTACCCGTTCATTAACTGTACCAATTGCGGCCCCAGGTATACGATAATCCGTGATATTCCTTACGACAGGCCCAATACGACCATGGGCGGCTTTGACATGTGCAATGAATGCAATGTTCAGTACAGAGATCCGGCGGACAGACGCTACCATGCTCAGCCGGTATGCTGTGAAGCTTGTGGGCCCGGTATGCTGCTGCTCGATATGGACGGTACGGTTATAGAGACATATAATGACGGATGTTCGCACTCCTTCGGTATAGTGAAAAAAGCTGCGGAATTGCTGGCTTCCGGGAAAATACTTGCGGTCAAAAGCCTTGGAGGTTACCATCTCGTATGCGATGCTGCAAATGAAAGCGCAGTCGTCGAGCTGAGAAGCAGGAAGCACCGCGATGAAAAACCCTTCGCACTGATGGCGAGGGATATGGATACAGTCAGAAAATATTGCGAAACGGACGAAATGTCCGAAAAAACACTGCAGTCTCCTTCAGCTCCGATAGTACTGCTCAGACGTAAAGCCGCGGTTTCGCTGCCGCAGCAGCTTGCTCCCGGAAATGCAGAACTTGGGATAATGCTGCCGTACACCCCCGTGCACCTGCTGATGTTTTTCGGGGCGGACGGCAAACCGTCGGTTTGTCCGGAGCTTCTGGTTATGACGAGCGGCAACAAAAGCGACGAACCTATCTGTTTTGAAGATGCCGAAGCATTGGCAAGGCTACGAGGGATAGCCGATTACTTTTTGACCAACGACAGGCCGATCAGGACCAGAACGGATGATTCGGTTGTCAGGATATTCGAAAACGATATTTATTTCATCAGGCGGTCACGGGGCTACGCTCCTTCGCCCATAATAACCAGATCGGCCGATCTGATACAGGCGCAACCTTCTGGTATAACTCAGGCGCAGCCTGCGGGAATTGCCTGTGAGCAGCCTCAGATACTGGCGCTCGGCGCCGAACTCAAGAATACCTTCTGCCTTACCAGGGGAAGCAGCTTTTTTGTGAGCCAGCATATAGGCGATCTCGAGAATATGGAGACACTGAGGTCCTTCGAAGACGGGATAACGCATTATGAAAGGCTTTTCGGCATTTCTCCAAAGGCAGTTGCCTACGATATGCATCCGGCATATCTCACTACCGGATTCGTCAACACGCTTCCCGAAGAACTGGTCAGGGTGCCGGTACAGCACCATCAAGCCCACATAGCTTCCTGCATGGCTGAAAACGGTCTTTCGGGGGATGTAATTGGCGTTTCCTTCGATGGCACGGGTTTCGGGGAAGACGGCACGGTCTGGGGAGGAGAGTTCTTTACCGGTTCCTACAAGGGCTTCAGGCGTGCTGCGCATCTTGAATATTTCGGGCTGCCCGGGGGAGCGGCTGCAGTAAAGGAGTCCTGGAGACCGGCTGCGGCCTGTTTGTATCTCGGCGGGTTTGAGCTTCGCGATACAAAGCTGCAGGATATGCTTGCCCGCAGAATCGGAGGTCACACTGGCGGACAGTCGCGCAGTATTACCGATCAGGCACAGAACGAAGGATTCACACCCGAGCGCATGGAGCTGGTTGCCCGGATGCTCGAAAAAGGCTTTAACACCCCGCAGACCTCGAGTATGGGAAGACTTTTCGATGCTGTCTCGGCGCTTACAGGCACAAATTATATCAACCGCTTCGAGGGTCAGGCTGCAATGCTGCTCGAAAATGCAGCGGAGAGATATCAGGGGAAGCCGTATGATTTCGAACTGCCTGAACGCGACGGCATTCGCATCATTTCCATACGGCAGCTGATTTCGGAAATAATGGACGATGTTATTTCAGGTATTCCGGCGGGTATAATATCGTCAAGGTTCCATGAAACGGCGGCCTGTATGGTGGAGGAAGTCTGTCTTGCACTGAGGGCCGACGCCGGGCTGGAAAGGGTCGTATTTAGCGGTGGAGTGTTCCAGAATATGAGGCTGCTGAGTTCGTGCAAAAAGAAGCTCAGGGACAAAGGCTTCGAGGTTTTCATACACCGCAGGGCGCCGGCCAACGACGGGGGGATATCCCTGGGTCAGGCTGCGATTGCTATGGCACGTTTGCGGGATATCTGCTAGAATATATTAAGGCTCGGCTAAAATATTACTTCCGCTTCTTTTGCGTTAGATTTTAGCGATGCCTAAGCAAGTCGATCAGCTAAAAGGGGTGCTGTTTATGTGTCTTGGAATACCGGGAAAGGTACTGAAGATAGAGGGCAAAGATGCGGTAGCGGAAATAATGGGCGCTGAAAGGCGTATCTCTATAGAATTGCTTGGAAACGTCAAAACGGGGGATTACGTACTGATACACGCAGGCTGTGCGATTCAGGTCGTCGATGAAGCCGAGGCTCTCGATACCATCAAGCTTTTTGAAGAACTGAACGAGGTGTCGAATGCCTGAGATACTCGACCGGTTCAAAGATCCCGAAATGGCCAGGCTGCTGGCCGGGAAGCTCAGCAAGCTGGACGGTGAAACTGTTTCAATAATGGAAGTCTGCGGAACACATACAATGGCCATATTCCGGTACGGCATACGCAGCCTTCTGCCGGAGAGCATCAGGCTCGTTTCAGGCCCGGGCTGTCCCGTGTGCGTAACACCGGTTTCATTTGTCGATTCGGCTTTACAGCTTGCAGGCTCGAAGGATATTATAATCGCAACGTTCGGAGACCTCATGAAGGTGCCCGGGAGCGGTTCCACACTTATTGACGAGAAGAGGAACGGAGCCGATATAAGGATTGTCTATTCTCCGCTCGACGCTCTTGATATTGCGTCTGACGAGCCTTCTAAGAAGGTGGTTTTCCTTTCGGTAGGTTTCGAAACCACGGCCCCGGTGTGCGCATTGGCGGTCCTTAGGGCAAAGGAACTCGGTCTGCGCAATTTCTGCATGCTTTCGGCGAATAAAACGATGCCGCAGGCAATGAAGGTAATTTCGGGCGATAAGAAGGCAAAAATCGGCGGGTTTCTGTATCCCGGCCACGTTTGTGCGATAACGGGAACCGCGCTGGCAAAGGAAATAGCGCGGGAATTCGGAATACCGGGGGTCATCACGGGCTTTGAGCCTCTTGACGTCCTGCATGGGATCATATCGCTCACGGAACTGATACGGCATAAAGAGAACACTGTTTTGAATGAATATAAAAGAGTGGTAAGAGAGGAAGGAAATCCGACGGCGCTGAACAGGCTCTACGAAGTATTCGAGCCCTGCGACGCCGTATGGAGGGGATTCGGCGCCATCCCCGGGTCCGGGCTGGCTATCAGGGCCAAGTACTCGGAGTTCGACGCCTGGAAGGTATTCGGGCTTCATGGGGAAGCGGGCCGTGAACCGGAAGGCTGTATGTGCCCGATGGTACTTACGGGAAGGATAACGCCCGACAAATGCGGGCTTTTTGGCAGACTATGTACGCCCGAATCGCCTGTCGGCGCATGCATGGTATCCTCGGAAGGAACCTGCGCCGCATACTATAGATATGGCGACCGGAAATAATACAAGGAGTGTTTGGTTTGAACGAATTCATAACGCTGGCGCACGGCAGTGGCGGTAAGCCAATGCATGAGCTTGTCGGCAATCTGTTCAAGAAATATCTTGAAAATGACCTGCTGCTGGAGGGCGACGATAGCGCCCGATTGACCATGCCGGCGGGTAAACTGGCATTTTCGACCGATTCCTACGTGATCAGTCCCATATTTTTCAGGGGCGGGAACATAGGCAAGCTTTCGGTCTGCGGAACGGTGAACGACCTTTCTACGTCGGGAGCGGTTCCGCTTTACCTGAGCTGCGGATTCATAATCGAAGAAGGGTTTAGGATAAGCGAACTCGGGGAGATTGTGGCCTCAATGGCCGATACTGCCGGCGAGTGCGGTGTTAAAATCGTAACGGGAGATACAAAGGTCGTGCCGAAGGGAGCGGCTGATAAATTATTCATCAACACATCCGGTATAGGGCTTATACCTGACGGCACCGACATTTCGGGAAGAAATGCAAGACCAGGGGACAAGGTTATTATCTCAGGTACTTTGGGAGATCACGGCTGCGCCGTATTACTCGACCGGGAGAAACTGGGAATCAAATCGGACATCCAAAGTGACTGCGCGCCTCTGTCCGGCATGGTGCGGGAGCTTGCCGAGGGAGCCGGCGGAGTGCATGTACTCAGGGATCCGACAAGAGGCGGTTTAGCGACAACACTGAATGAGATAGCCCAACAAAGCGGAGTCACGGTCAGACTCTTTGAAGCCGCCCTGCCGGTAAGACAGGATACTCAGGGGATATGTGGGATGCTCGGACTCGATCCTCTTTACATGGCAAACGAGGGTAAAATGGTCTGCATCGTGGAGAAGGAATCTGCCCACAAAGCACTTTCGATCCTGCGCAGCCACAGATATGGAAGAAATGCGGAAATAATAGGCGAAATAACAGATATGCCCGGGAATAGGGTCTATCTGGAGACCATAACGGGCGGAAGCCGGATACTGGATATGCTGCAGATCGATCAGCTTCCAAGAATCTGTTAAGCTTCGGATAAAAAATTTCTTCGCAAGAAATTTTTTTATTTCAAAGACAAAAATACATATTTATACGTAAATAGTCTTGATATCAAATACAATGTACTTAATAACATATAAATAGTGCAGATTGAAATCGCAAGGCATAAAGGATGGTAGAATCATGATCATCAGAATGAAAGACATCGGTAAGATCTACGACACGGGCAAGATCCAGGTTGAAGCCCTCAAGAATGTAAACATTGACATCGAAAAGGGCGAACTGGTATCTATAATGGGCCCCTCAGGTTCAGGAAAATCGACTCTTATGAATATCATAGGGTGCCTCGACAGATCCACATCCGGCCTGTATGAACTGGATGGTGTGAATATCTCGGAATTGGACGATATCGAGCTTGCAAAAATCCGAAACAGGAAGATTGGCTTCGTTTTTCAGTCATTCAACCTGTTGCCGAGGATAACTGCATTGCAGAATGTAGAACTGCCCATGATCTATGCGGGAGTCGGAAAAAAGGAGCGCAGGGAAAAAGCTGTTGAAGCGCTGGAAAGAGTGATGCTGGCGGAAAGAATGGACCACAAGCCCAATGAGCTGTCAGGCGGTCAGAAACAAAGGGTGGCGATAGCCAGGGCGCTCGTTAATGATCCTGCGATAATACTGGCCGACGAACCTACCGGAAACCTCGATACTGCGTCCGGCGAAGACATAATGGCGGTCTTCCAGGAGCTCAACAGGGAAGGGGTCACCATAGTGCTTGTCACACACGAACCGGATATAGCGGAGCATACGAAAAGGGTAATAAAATTCCGCGACGGTTTCCTCAAGAGCGATGTAAGGGTCAACAAGTCGGTTGACGCGAGAGAGCTCGTAATGAAATTCAAGGCGCAGGCTGCCGTGTAATCCAAATTACCAGCAAGGACAGCCGGGCGCCGAACTGATGCGCGAAACAAAGGGAAAGCCGCCGGATGGGCAGCAAAGCCCTGAAATTATAAAGAAAGAGGTTGATTAAATGTCAGATATACAGGTTACCCCTTTAAATCAGGAAATTCCGGCAGAGGCGCCGGGTTTTTTTAAAAGATTGCTTTGGGTGTTCACTTCTCCGGGAAAACTCATGGCCAGTCTTGCCGAGAGGCCGAAAGTGCTTTTGACGCTGATACTTGCCGCAATCCCTCTGGATCTGCTGTACTTTCTCCAGATGCCGCTTTTCAAGGATTATACGAGGAACACATTGATCCAGACAAGCCAAAGCAGCTATATGCAGTCTCTCGGTCTTGAGATGACTCCCGAGATGATTGAAGCGCAATTGCCTATGCAGGTAAACACCATTTTGATAGGCACTCCGGTACAGGCCATCATCATGATACTCATTTCCGCACTCATATGCTTCGCAATATTTAGGATTATGGGCGGAGAGGGAAAGTTCAAAGCATATCTTTCAGTCGTGAGCCATGCTAACGTCATTACGGTTTTGTACACACTGCTGCTCATACCGATTACTTACATTACCGGGACACTGAACCTCACGTCTTCGATTACAAGTCTTTCGACGCTTGTATCAAAGGATGCGGTAAGTCCGGTTTTGTATGGTATTTTAAACGGTATCGACCTGTTTTCAATCTGGTATTACGTTGTTGCAGCAATTGGAATGGCGGCAGTTTCCAAGCTTAAGAAAAAGAATGTTTATATAGTCGTTGCAGTACTGTTTGTAATCAGCATGATAATCAGCATATACACAACACAAGCAGCAAGCGCTATATTAGGATAAGGCATAATTTGGGAGGTTAACCATGAACAAAAAAGTAATGATCGGCGGTATTATAGTTATAGTAGCAGCTGGTCTTATAACGGCAGGTATCGTGAAGTCGGTCGCCTCGGGCGGTAATTCGATACCGGTGAGCGTCGCCACAATAGAGAAGGGCAGCATATCGTCGACCATTTCCTCCGACGGCGTTCTCGAGGAGGTCGACAAGGCTGAAGTATTCTTCGACACTCCGCTGAAGGTCGACAAAGTTTTTGTTGAGGAAGGACAGAAGGTCACAAAGGGGCAGCCTCTGCTTGAACTGGATATAGACGCGCTCAATTCGCAACTGGAGACTTTAAAGGTCAACCGGAATGCACAGCAGCTGTCCGTAGATTCCAAAGCTCTCGACGCAGAGGTTGAAAGAGCGTCAAACAATCTGAAGGCCGCTGAACGCAATTATAATGACAGCAAGAAGAAATACGAGGACAATAAAGCTTTATACGCGTCAAACGCGATTTCGAAGGCAGAGCTCGACATGTCTGAAAATGCATTCATAGAAGCGGACTCGGGTATGAGTGGCCTGAAGAATGCCAGACTCGCCTACAACACCGCCGTGGAAAACCGAAACAACACGAAGGCAACGGCTTCCGACAGCTTGAAGGCGACAGACATCCAGATAGGGGATCTCGAGAAGAAGATCGCTTCTATAAAAGAGGATTGCACGAGCCCTATCGACGGCGTTGTTGCAAATGTAAGCGTTGACACGGGTTCCTATACGAGTGCGATGCAGGCTGCCTATAAAATCATAAACCCCGACAAGCTCCAAATCAGGGCAAAGATAAATGAATTCGACATCAAGAGCGTTGCAGCCGGACAGAAGGTAAATATTACAGGTGATGCGATACCTAAGGAAACCGAGGTCACCGGTGTTGTAAAAAGCATTTCGCCGGTAGCTATCACCAATATGACCTCAAACGGCAGCGAGACCGTAGTAGAAGTGATAGTGCAGGTGGATGGCGCCGGCGATGTACTGAAGCCCGGACTGAACGTTACCTGCGAGATATCCACCGTCAACAAGGACAATATACTGCTTGCGCCGATGGAAGCTTTCGTGCCTGACAAGGACAACAATATGATGGCCTTCATAGTCGACGGCAAAACCAACGTTTTAACGCAGAAGAAAGTGGACATCGGGATAAATTCCGATATGCAGGTCGAGGTGCTCAATGGGCTCAATGAGGGCGATAAGGTCGTGCTGGATCCGCAGCCGAGCTACAGGGACGGTCTGCATGTCAGGATCAAGAAATAACAAGGCATAAAGAAGTGAGGTAGAACATGAACTTTTCCGAAAGCTTCAGACAGGCTTTGGATAGTCTTAAAGCAAATAAACTGCGCTCTATTCTTACTATGCTCGGAATAGTGATGGGCGTGTTTTCGATAATTACGATAATGGCTCTCGGCAGTGCTACTGAAAACTATATGAACGCGCAGTTTGAAAAAATCGGCGCAAATACGATAAGCATAGGCTATAAGAATTTCAATGTGGACAAAAAGGACTGGCTTTCGCTCAAAGATATGGATTATATCAAGGAAGCGGCTCCCGAGATCAAGAACATTGCTACTAACATTCAAAGGAGCGGCACTGTCCGGGTCGGGGAGGAAACGAAAAGCGCCGTGGTATTGGGCGTATCCTCACAGTTCAAGAGTTTCAGTCTTATTGAGATGAATTCCGGCAGGTTCATCAATGATTTCGACGTTTCAAAAAGGACCAAAACGGTTGTCGTGGATGAACAGTTCGTAAAGAAGTTTTTCAAGGAAGGCCAGGATATAGTGGGAGAGACTATCTCTCTCAAGTCAGGTTCCGGTACCGTGAACCTGAAGGTGATCGGAGTGATGAGCAGCGGCGACAGCATGTTCGAAGGCCTCATGGACAGCGATATGGTGCCTGCCATCATTTATATGCCAATTACAACGGTCCAGTCCATCTATCCTAACAGCGACAGGCTTGATTCCATCAGCGTATCGCTTGTTGACAAGAATAAACTGAGGGACGTCGGTAACAGGATCGTGGATTATCTTGAAATGAAGCACGGAGTCAAGGATGTCTATCTGGCGCAGAACTCGGCCGATATACAGGCGGCGATAGGAGATGTGCTCGGAGTCGTTTCGGATATACTGCTTGTTATCGCGATAATAACGCTGATAGTCGGCGGTATAGGCATTGTCAACATACTTCTGGTTTCAGTGACCGAAAGGATAAGGGAAATAGGTATCAGGAAGGCTCTCGGAGCGCAGAAAAAGGATATAATACTGCAGTTCATAACAGAGTCGATCCTGATGACGGGTATAAGCGGGATGCTGGGCATACTGCTCGGTATCGCAGCCGGCGCGATAATTGCGTCACTCATCCAGATACCTCCTACTGTAGATTTTAAGGTCATAATATTGGCATTCCTTGGATCGGTCGCCTTGGGCCTGATTTTCGGAGTTTATCCGGCGAAGCGGGCAGCCGATCTGGATCCGATAGAATCGCTCAGGTATGAATAAAATACAGGAGAAATATAGTATGCCGAAGAAATTTCCTACGATTGGGTGCTGCGGAATCGATTGCGGCCTGTGCCCCCGGTATTATACCGAGGGCGCTTCCAGATGCCCCGGTTGCTGCGGAGACGGTTTTGAAAAGAAGCACCCATCCTGCGCCTTTGTTACGTGCTGCGTTAAGAAAAGGAACATGGAGGTTTGCGCCGAATGCAGTGAGTTTCCCTGTGTCAAATTCGACAGGGAAACAGGTGAAACGGATTCCTTTGTCACGCACAGAAGGGTGATGCGCAACCAGAGTTTTATCAAGCAATGCGGGATCGAAAGATTTATCGGGCAGCAAAACGAACGAATGAATTTGCTCGGGACAATGCTTGGATGTTACGACGACGGGAATTGTAAAAGCTTTTTCTGTCTGGCGGCAGCGTTGCTATCGCCTGATAGTCTGAACAAGGCGGTGGCAGCGGCGGAACAGGAAGTCAAAGATCGCTCGATCTCCGGGGATGATTTAAAAAGTAAGGCGAAAATATTGAAGGATATTCTGTCTCGGTTCGCCGATGAAGAGAATGTTGAGCTGAAACTGCGAAAAGCAAAGAAATAAAGAGGTGCGGTTGCGCCGGTAGGTTTCTATTGCGGAGTTTACGTTTCAAGAGCATATAAATTCGGCTGTAAAGCAAATTCAAACTCGCTCCGCTTCGGTCTGAGCTGTCGCTCAGACGGTGAATTTGCCCTTATCATTGCCTCATTAATATGCTCTACGTCACGAAACTCATGCAATATCAACCTACCGGCGCAACCGCGCTATAAAACCAACCGGCGCAACTACTTGTGTAATAAAAATTGATCGGCACAGCCCGAATTTCAACAGACCAGCACGGCTAAAATATATCAATTGCTAGCCGGCTAGATATCAACCTATCGGCACAACCCGCAATAGAAATCGATCAGCGTAGCTGCTTAATGATCGGCTTAATTATGCAATATCAACCTACCGGCACGGCTCCGTAATAGAAATCGATATGTGCAGCCCGCTTTGTATAATATCATAATATGCACCCATACAAGTCATCCGTAATATAATAATGAGGCGGGAAAAATGTCTCCCGCCTCATTGACTCTTCAATTTCCCGGCTGAAAGACCGCCGGGCTTCGTAACAGTAAGGTGATGACGGGTGCGGATCAACCAGAACAGGACTCCGCTTTTTGACGCCGTAAAAAAATACATAGATGACGGCGTAATACCATTCCATGTGCCAGGACACAAGCAGGGCAGAGGAATACGTGAACTGGCCGAATACATAGGAGAAAAGGCCCTCCGCATGGATGTGAACGGTATGGAGGACCTAGATTTCGCAAACAATCCCACAGGCGTAATAAAGGAAGCCCAGAAACTGATGGCACATGCCTTCGGAGCCGACCACGCATACTTCCTTGTGAATGGCACGACTTCAGGCGTACAGACAATGATCCTTTCCACATGTGAACCGGGCAGCAGGATCATCCTGCCGAGAAATGCGCATAAATCGACGATAGGAGGCATCATTCTAAGCGGCGCCATGCCCGTTTACGTGCAGCCGGAAATTAATACGGAGCTGGGCATTGCGATGGGAATGTCGGTTGATAACGTAAAGAAGGCAATAAAGAAGAATCCGCATTCAAAAGCGGTATTTGTCATAAATCCCACCTATTACGGAATGACGTCGGATATCAAATCCATCGTCAGGCTTGCCCACATGCACGACATGGCTGTCCTTGCCGATGAGGCGCATGGAGCGCACATGTCGTTTCATGACGATTTCCCTCTTACAGCAATGGAAGTCGGGGCAGATATGAGCGCAGCAAGCGTGCATAAAACGGCAGGCTCACTGACCCAAAGCTCGGCACTGCTTTCAAGGGGCAGCCTGGTTCCGCAGGATAGGATAAAACATGCGCTGGGTCTCACCTTCACATCGAGCGCCTCGTATCTTCTTATGTGTTCGCTGGATATAGCACGCAGGCAGCTGGCGATAAACGGGCACGAAATGCTCGAAGAGACGCTGGCGTTGGCAAGATGGGCGAGAGATGAGATAAACAGGATACCCGGTCTGTATGCCTTTGGACGGGAGTTGGCCGGCAGAGGGGGCTGCACCGATTTCGACGAAACGAAACTTGGCATAAACGTGAGAAAGATAGGGTATACGGGCTACGAGGTAGAGGCTCTTCTCAGGGAGAAATTCAATATACAGGTAGAGATGTCCGATTTCTTCAACATACTTGCTATCGTATCGATCGGAGACAGGCAGGAGGACATTGCGGCGCTTGTTGAAGCGATGAGGCAGATCGCATCAGTCAGGAATGAAAATGCTGATATGAAGGATGTTTCTGCTCCCGAAAATCCCGAGATGATAGTAACGCCAAGAGACGCCTTTTATAATGAGAAAAAAAGCGTCAGGCTGGAGGATGCGGCTGGGGAAATAGCCGGCGAAATGGTGATGGCATACCCCCCTGGGATACCTGTGATATGCCTCGGCGAGAGAATCACCGGCGATATGATAGATTATATCAGACTTCTTAAGGAACAGCGCTGTGAGCTGCAGGGAACATGCGATCCCAAGGTTGATTTCATAAGGGTGCTGGGTTCCGGCGACGAAAACGGGGATACCCTGCAGTGATCCCTCCGCGCAATCTCCGTTTGTGGTACAAAACAGCTTCAAACTATGAAAATGATCCCGGCAATTACAAAGACTGCTCCGATAAGCCGTTTGACAGTCATTTGTTCGCCTATGAACAAAACCGAGCAGAGTATCGTTATAAGAGGTGAGCTTGACATAATGATGGTTACAAGAGATACATCTCCTTTTTTCAATGCCGCATAATAAGCAAGATCTCCTACGAGCGTTGCCAGAAGAGCTTCCGTTGCTATCAGCCACCAGCTGCTCGCAGGTATGCTCGCGACTTTTGGAAAGTTGCCGCTTATAATGACCCAGGCGGATACTACGCTGGCGGCAAATATGGTGCGGAGCACCAGACCCGCGACAGGGTCGACGCTTTTGAGCGCAGCCTTGGCAAACACCGGGGCGATTCCCCAGCAGACCATGCCGAAGAGCGATAGGAACAATACCATTTTTGTGCGACCTCCGTTTTTTTTGCTGAACTTAACGGCCATTATCCCATCCATTACCTTTCTCAAATGACAATATGTGAACAAACATAATATTATTACTGGAATTTATTGAACAGTGTATTTTAAATGGCTGTGGGCCAAAATACTCTCATGAAAAAAACGATGACGAAAATCAATACAATTATTATCTGCCTGACAATGTCCTGTTTTGTACTGCCGGCTGAAGCCCGGACTGCAGCGCCCGGCAACTGCAAGTCCCTGACCGGAGGCGCCGGACTGAAGGATACTAGCGTTATGTCCATGCTGCCAAAGAAGCTACTGCCCGGGAAACCGGTGCTGGACACGGAAGAGATCATACTGGACGGCATAAGCATCGATATGGTTTCAGGACCAACAAACGAAATGCCGTGGGAGAACGACAGTGAATTTATCAAGGCACGGCTGAGAAACGGCGCCAACATTATTCTGGGCGGGTACAGGACCGTTCTCAAGGATCCCCTGCCAGGGGAGGAATATAACGTACACCTTGCAGCGAGCCTGCTTGCAGGTATCGTTATCAAACCGGGAGAGGTGTTCTCACAGAACGCGGCCATAGGCCCGTATACACATGAAAAAGGGTTCGAAAAAGGCCCGACCTATATCGGAACGACGCTGACGACTACCATAGGAGGCGGAGTTTGTAAAATTGCCTCGACTTTATATAACGTTGCTGTCCTGTCAGACCTCAAAATAGTCGAGCGCCATAATCATACAATGCCCGTGCCATACGTCCCGTACGGGCAGGACGCCACGGTTTCGTACGGGAACAAGGATATACGTTTTGCCAATAACACCGGGTCGGATATAATGATCTGGGCGCAGGGCATAGACAACATACTGTATATGGCGTTTTACGGCAGCAAGCCTGCGCCGGAGGTCGAATGGAAGCACGAGGTGCTGGATGTTATAAAGGCTCCCGTTCAATATAAAATAAATCCCAGGCTGGGGCCTGATGAACAAAAACTTCTGCTCGAAGGCATGGATGGAGCAGTTGTCAAATCATGGGTAACGGTCAGTACGAGCAACAGCTCTGAAACCAGATACATGGGAATCAGCAGCTACAAGCCCATGCCGCATCTTTTCGAACGCGGACCGCAGTAGAAATGATACTTATGCATAAATGCAAAGCCCGGGAATAACATCATAATAAATGCTATTCCAGGGGCTTCTAAATGCGCGGAAAATCCAACGGATCATTTTTGCTTTTTCTGGCTGGGCAGGGCGTTCTGAACCTGGGCGAAGCCATCAGATTCATTGCGGTTACGGTTCTCATATATAAGCTTTCCGGATCCGGCATGACGGCTGCCGCGGGCGCTGCGATTGCAGCCCTTCCCAGCATTATAGGGTCGCCGTTCTCGGGAGTGCTTGGCGACAGGATGAATGAAAGTCGCATACTGATAGCGACGGATATAGTCAGATTTTTTACCGTACCGCTTTTTTTATATGCGAATAAGGTCTCATTCATATATCTGCTTCTGGTAGTTATTTCACTTTTGGACGTTATCTACGGACCTTCAAGAAAGAAATTCATACTCGGACTCACAGGTAAAGACAAGGCGCTTGAGGCAAATTCCCGGCTTATCGGGGTTTCAGGTGCAGCATATCTCGTCGGCCCGATGCTCGCGGGTATGCTTACGGACCTGTACGGACCTGCGCCGGCGATAATAATTGCAGCGCTGTGCTGCCTTGTCTCCTGTATAATGACGACAACAGCCGTGGCGGTTTGCGGAGGCTATAAAGGGATTCGCGGATACGAAGCCGGAGGTCGGAAAGATTCGTTTGCTTCTCAATTGCTCAGTGGTATCGGTTATTGCAGAAGCGCCGACTTTATTCGTGAATTGCTTATTATAGGGGTAATCACAGGCTTTTGCACCATATCTGTCAATCTTTCATTTTATCCCTTTGCATTCGACGTATTGTCCGTAACGGCAAAAGGCTGGAGTCTTATGGTAACGGTATATTACGGCACTAACCTCATTGCCATGCTGCTGGTAGGCTGCTTTGACAGAAAACGCCGCCGGAAAAGCAGCGGCGGCGCTCTTTTCTATCTTTGCCTTGCGCTGGTTTCCGTCATCTGGCTTCAGTATTCATACGTCAGAAGCTATCCTGCGGTATTGCTGCTGCAGTTTGTTGAGGGAACGGCTATTGCGGTCTGCGGCATACTTTCGGCTGCAAGGTACCAGAAACATACGGATAGAAGATTCATGGCAAGGGTCTCCGGTATCGGCGATATTGCAGGCAGCGTGGGAAGACTGGCGGGGATGGGCTGCACAGCTCTTATAACATGGTATTTCAGGTTCAGCGACGTTTTCATAGCCAGCGGTATACTGCTGTTGGTATTCGTGCTTGTAAGCCTGACTAATTCCGTCTGGATGCGCAACGATCAGTAGAAATCGCGGTGGGATACTGCATTCCTTCCTTTTTGCTTGGATTTGTAGAGACCGGCGTCTGCCGTTTCAATAAGAGCCTTGACATTCGAGCCGTCGGACGGATATGACGCGATACCGATGGAAATCGTGTAATGAGGAGAGTCCGAGGCTTCGATATGCTTTCTGAAGCGTTCAGCTATGGTAATGGCCTGTCCCGCTCCGATGTCGGGGAGGATTACCAGAAACTCATCCCCGCCGAAACGCCCTATGATATCGAAATCCCGCAGGTTGTTCCTGACTGAAGCCGACAACAGCCTGATGCACTTGTCTCCCGCCATATGGCCCAACGAATCGTTGATGTTCTTGAAATTATCTATATCGAACATGAGAATGGAAAAACTGCCTTTAGGCTTTTTGGCGATCAAATCGTCTATTGCTTCAAGGATAGCGGCCTTGTTCAACACCTTGGACATCGCGTCTATTTTCGAGATGCTCACTAGTTTCTGGTTTACCTTTTCCAACTCCAGCATCCGCTTTTTGATTTCAAATTCAATGGTCCTTTCGTACTCCGCCAGCTTTTTTTCATTCTCCATGGCGCTTTTGATCTGGAACCTGAGGTATGCTTGATAAAAATAATACAGGAAACCGCAGTAGGCCGCCAGCTCCAATAGGGGTGAAACGTAGACCGCCGGACCGTATTGCAGATAACTGCGGGCAAATACCGATACCGTCAGTAAAAGGGTGGACCAGAAGAACCAGCCTGCTTCTCCGGTTTTATTACGAAGCACATATAAAATAACAAGCGTGAATATTACGATTGCGGTCAGATAAACCTGCCGATAGGACAAGAATGCGCGGGCAGGGGCTGAAAAAGCCAATGCCGTCATCAATGCGGCGGTTGCGGCAATTATAGAGGCTCTTAAGAGCAAGGGGTATTTTTTTGCTGCTTTGAAAAATAATATTACGGAGCAGTAGAGCAGCAGGACCGGCTCTTCTGCAAGCAATAAGGCTTGGGACAGCTCGTGGCTGCCGCATAGCAGCGCCGAAGCAGAAAGCACAAACACCGTGAAAAAGGAAAATCCAAGAAGCCTGGGTGTTTTGTCGGCGTTTTTGTACCAATAAGTAATGACAGCTATACAAAAAGAAAAGCATACGGCGATGACAGTGCAAAGCACTGTTTCTGCCAACGGTAACTGCAACGGCATCTGTATCCTCCTTTAAATAGCAAATTATCACTGCAGCCACTTTTATTATCGGATATAAATGCCGTTTTTTTTACCCCGTTATTTATGCATGCCTCTTATCATATAACCGCCGAAAATGCCTCCAAGGAATACGATCCCCAGAAGCCCCGCCGCCGCGCCTATGCTGAGGTCTACGATGCGGTTCGGTTCTTCGGGCTTGATTGCCTTCTTCTTTTGCGTTATTGGATATTTCCTGGCAGTCGTATATCTCATGATTACCTCCATTAGTCCAATCTCTCTTAAAATGTTCCTTTTTATTATTTCCTTACGTCGGTCTATTATTAATTAAACAGCAAAAAAAAGTCGCTTTCCTGCTAATAGTGACGCGGCGGGATAGGAGGCGGCTTTCACCGCAAGCTATGGATGCGTGTAATATTTTTACCAGATATTGAATAGTATCAGGCGTATTTATTATACTATAAATATCTAGAGGAAGCTGAAAGGAAGGTTCGGATGACAAATACGATCGTTGCCGAAAAGGCTGTCAGAATAAGCTCTTTTAACGGGATAGAGGTTTACAGGATCAACTCTGTAAAGTTTAAAACAAGCAGTATACACTTCTTCTTCCAGGACAATCTTACAAGGGAAAGCGTAACGTTGAACTCGCTGCTGCCCGCCGTGATGCGCCGCGGAAGCATGGATTATCCAACGCTCGGAGATATTTCGAAGCAGCTGGAAAACCTGTATGGGGCTACTTTTGACTGCGGAGTTACAAAAAAAGGCGAGAGGCACATAATACAGTTTTATGCGGAGTTTCTTTCGAAACGCTACATACCGGACGGAACCGATTCCTTCAAGGTAAGCCTTGATCTCCTGTATGATATCATTACCAGGCCGGCGCTTGAAAACGGCCGTTTCAGGGAAGATTACCTCGAACAGGAGAAAGATAAACTCAGAATACTTATCGAGAGCAGGGTCAACGATAAAATGTCTTACAGTGTCGACAGATGCCTGGAAGAGACCTGCAAAGATGAGCCTTACGGAATATACGACTACGGTTTTGTTGAGGATCTCCCGGGCATTAGCGCCGAGGCGCTCACGAACCACTACAAAAAGGCCTTGGAGACATATCCCATGCAGGTTTACCTGGCAGGGGACATTTCGGAAGAGGATACGAAGGATTTGCTGGAACGTCTTTCGGGCTTCAAACGCGGCAGCATACTGCAGTTGGTCAACGGTTTTGCCAAAAAGCAGCCGGAAGAGACAAGGTATGTGACGGAGCCAATGAATGTATCGCAGGGCAAGCTCTGTATCGGCTTCAGGACAAACACTCCCCCGGACAGCCCCGACTACACCGCTCTCATGGTATATAACGGAGTGCTGGGCGGAGGCATCCATTCGAAGCTTTTCCAGAACGTAAGGGAAAAGGCCAGCCTTGCATATTACTCGTATTCAAGGCTTGAGAAATTCAAGGGGCTCATGGTCATAAGCAGCGGCATCGAAACTCAAAACAAGGACAAAGCGCTGGAGATCATTTTAAGGCAACTGGAAGCCATAAAAAGCAGAGAAATCTCGGACCACGAACTGGAGGCAACGGTCAAAAGCATGGAGACAGGTCTCAAATCGCTTGGGGATAGCCAGCTGAGCCTGGTCGATTTTTACCTGAGCCAGGCGGTAGCGGGTACCTATGAAAATCTCAGCGACATCGGTGAGAATATAAAAAAGGTAACGAAGGACCAGATCAGCAGCTTAGCTAAGAATATCAAGCTTGATACGGTTTATTTCCTGACGTCGCAGGGAGTAGGCACGGAAGGCGGACAGGAGGAAGTTGGACAATGAATTTTGATAAAATAGAGTATGATAAAGCCGGGGAAGTTTTGTACCGTTATGAACATAGGAGCGGCCTGAAGGCTTTTGTGATTCCGAGGAAAGGCTATTCAAAGAGATATGCCGCGTTTGCCACCCATTACGGTTCCATCAATAACGAGTTCGTGATACCGGGTGACGCGGGGTCCACTACCGTACCGGACGGGATAGCGCATTTCCTCGAACATAAGCTGTTTGAGCAGAAGGATGGCAGCGTAATGGACAAATTCTCCGCGCTCGGCTCGAATCCGAATGCATATACGAGTTTTAACCAGACTGTCTACCTCTTTTCCTGTACAGACAGATTCAGCGAGAATTTCAGCCTGCTGTTGGATTTTGTCCAAAACCCCTATATAACGCAGGAAAGTGTTGAAAAGGAGAAAGGTATTATCGGGCAGGAGATCATGATGTACCAGGATGATCCGGGCTGGAGAACCTTTTTCAACCTGCTGGGGGCGTTTTACGGACGATTTCCCATCAGGATAGATATTGCCGGGACGATAGAAAGCATTACAAAAATAGACCGGGATATGCTGTACAAATGTTACAATACCTTCTACCATCCGTCGAATATGGTCATACTGGTAGTCGGCGAGGAAGAGCCCCGGGAAGTTTTCGGAATGATCGAAGCGGCGCTCCAGAAAAAAGAAGCGATTCCGGAGATTAAAAGGATATTCCCGGACGAACCGGGAAAGATCAACAAGGACTATGTCGAACAAGCCCTCTCCGTGTCGATACCCATTTTTCAAATGGGTTACAGGGACAACCGCAAAGATAAGGACGGGATAGAGCTGCTGATGCACGAGGTGGCTGTAAAGCTGCTGCTAGACATGATAATAGGGAGGAGTTCCGGGCTTTATAATCAGTTATACAGCGAAGGCCTTCTGAATTCATCGTTCGACACCGATTTTACAATCGAGAAGGAATATGCTTTTTCAGTGCTGGGCGGAGAATCGCCCGATCCCCAGAAGGTGAAAGAAAGATTCTGCCAGGCTGTCGACGATGTGAAATCAAAGAGGCTTGACAGGGAAACTTACGAACGGCTTCTCAGAGCTGCGACCGGCAGGTATATGAGACAGTTCAACTCTGTCGAAAGGATAGCGCATTCGTTCATATCTGTTTATTTTAAAGGCGTGAACATGTTTGACTATTTGCAGGTTTATGATAAAATAACATTTAAATATGTAGAAGAAATATTCGAGGAACATTTTGACCGGGCAAATCTTGCGATGTCAGTCGTAAAGCCCGTATAGGGGGATTATTTGATGAATGTCAGTTTTCCTGGACTTGGATTGGATTTTCAGCTCAGAAGGTGGGCATTCGAGATATTCGGGCTGCCTATTTACTGGTATGGGATCATAATAGCGCTGGCTTTTCTTGCAGCCGTTCTGCTTGGACTGAGAAGCTGCAGAAGATACGATATTGAGCCGGATAACGTACTCGACATGGTGCTTTTTGCGGCGCCGGCTGCAATTGTCGGAGCAAGGCTGTATTATGTCATATTCAGCTGGGACCAGTACAAGAACAACCTTATAGACATCTTCAAGATCAGGGACGGAGGACTGGCAATCTACGGCGGAGTCATAGCTGCGGTACTGGTCGCATGGATATATGGCAGAGTAAAAAAGATGTCATTTTTGAATATAATGGATTTCGCAGCTCCATATATCGTGCTTGGACAGGGTATAGGCCGCTGGGGGAATTTCGTGAACCAGGAAGCCTTCGGTACTGCCACCCAGCTCCCATGGAGGATGAATGGCGATATACCGGACAAATACCTGAGCGGGCTGACGAATGCTCTCGATCCTGCAAAATGGGGAGTGCATCCGACGTTCCTGTATGAATCCCTGTGGGATTTAGCAGTTTTCTTTTTCCTTCTGTGGTACAGGAAAAAGAAAAAGAAGCTGTCCGGTGAAGTGCTGTTCCTTTACCTGATATTTTACGGAATAGGCAGGTTCGTGATCGAGGGCCTCAGGACGGACAGCCTTTATCTCGGAAGCCTCAGGGTGTCTCAACTGCTCTCTGCACTTCTTGTACTGGTGTTCGCGGTGCTTTTTATCTACAGGAGGCTCAAAATGTCAAAGGCTTCCGAAGAAGAGCCGGTTGCCCTGGGCCAGAGCCAGTACGGTTCACTGCTCGCAAGGATGAAAGAGGAAGAATCGACCGGCGAGGCAAAGGAAGATGTGCGTGCAAGTTCAGATAGCGAAGGGGAAGAATCGACCGGAGAGGCTGATGCAGCAGCCGACAAGGTTGAAAAGAATGCATCCGAAGAAGACGACGGGAAGCCGGTAGAAGAGACTTAAGACGAATAAACCGGCAAGGAGAAATGAATTGGATCTGCAGAAGTTAAAAAAAGAGATAAATAAACTGAAGATTGAATTAAACGGGCTTATCGAATCCGAAGCGAGTTTTGATGAGATATATAGTGTCAGCACCAAATTGGACAGGCTAATAGTCATTCTTCTGAAGAATAGACCAGGTATGGAAAAAAGTCCAGTGTGACTTTTTGAAGGCAAGATAGATATGGGATGCATGGGTGGATAAAATGTATTTTGTCGAAAAAACCAAGGGGATCAACTACGCGAAACAATTTGATTATCCGCTTTTTGCTGCTGTTTTGTTTCTTTCGGGAATCGGTCTGGTTACCTTAAAGAGTGCGATCGGTGATCCGGGCATCACCTCAACCTGGCTCAAGCAATTGATTTGTCTTTGCATAGGTGTTGTACTTTCGCTAATGATCAGCGTAATCGATTACAAAGATTTTAAAACGCTGGGTATCGCCTTATATATAGGCAGTATGCTATTGCTGGTCCTGGTGCTGGCTGTCGGCGTAGAGCGCAACGGGAGCCAAAGCTGGCTCGTCCTGCCTTTGGTCGGGCAGTTCCAGCCTTCGGAGCTGGCAAAGGTCGCTTTTGCCGTCGTCGTCCCCATATTCCTGGAACGGTTGAAAGACGGCAAGGATATCGGCAAGAATACCATTAAGCTGCTTATATATTCAATGCTTCCGATAGGACTCATATTGCTGCAACCGGACGTAGGTACGGCAACGGTATTTATCTTTTCGCTGATTGTGGTACTTTTTATATACGGAATACCGTACAGGTATTTCCTGATAGCCGCAGGGGCTTTTGCCGCGGCGGCGCCGATAATGTGGTTCTTTATATTGCCAATGGATAGCTTCAGGCATATCAGAGACAGGATCATGACCTTCGTTTTTCCTGAGACGGATCTTCTCGGTAAAGGCCTTCAGGTATACAGGTCGAAAATGACGATAGGTTCCGGGCAGCTTTTCGGTAAGGGTTTTTTCCACGGGATACAGACGCAGAACAGCAGTTCCGTATCGAGCTTCAACGTACCCGAAAAGCAGACGGACTTTATTTTTTCCGTGATAGGCGAAGAGCTAGGCTTTGTCGGTTCGATCGTCGTAATAGCCCTGATATTTTTCATATTGTTCAGGTGCATATATATTGCGATGAACTCGCGGGATGCATATGGCTCGTACATGGTTATCTTTATCGCTTCCATGCTGGGCTTCCACTTTATCGAGAACATAGGCATGTGTATAGGAGTGCTGCCTGTTACGGGTATTCCTCTTCCATTCGTCAGTCAGGGAGGCAGTTCGCTCGTTACAAACTTTCTGAACATCGGTGTGCTGCTGAGCGTTTCCATGCGCCGGAAGAAAGCTATATTCAACAGCTCGACGTAAGTCGGGGGGCTATCTGCGACGCGGATTTCCCGGTAAATAAATATGTTGATGAATTCAGGTCGGCGGGTGATCGAAAGATTGCCCGCTGTTTTTGTTCTATAGTCCGGACCGCCCGGCGCTGTCTGCGCTACTTCCGCAAACAACGCCGCCGGTCCTCACGCAAGCGAGGCCTGACAGCCAACCCTGGAATATATACGGGTTCGGACCACCCGGCGCTGTCTGCGCTACTTCCGCAAACAACGCCACTGGTCCTCACGCAAGCGAGGCCTGACAGCCAACCCTGGAATATATGGGTCCGGACCGCCCGGCGCTGTCTGCTCCGGTTGTGTTTCCAAGCACCGACTGCAAAGCTTATAACCGGGTATTACCTGTCTCGGGGGTAAGAGGTCCTGTCTCACGGGTATTGCAGCCCGCTATGCCAACTGTATACCGCTGTAGAAGGGCTTCGAAGCAGGAAACATAACCTCCGCAAACAACGCCGCCGGTCCTCACGCAAGCGACGGGCGGCTTCCCGGAGGCTTCGAAGCAGCTTGATTTATTAGTTGTTTGTGAAGTCGTGTTTTGTTTTATCTCCAAAGCGATGCTTCAGCGGTGGCGGTCGGATAGAACTGTTGGAAGGCCCAGGATGCATGGGCGAGCAGCCAGGTTGCATGACCGAGCAGTTAGCGAAGCTGACGACGAGGCCAGCCATGCTTGCGACCAGCTCAGGATGCATGGGCGAGCAGCAAGCTATGCTTGCGACCAGCCCGTGAGAATGGACTTCTTTAGCCTTACGCATGGATATGGCTTGACTGGTCCAGTGAAGTCTGTACCTGAAAACATGATCTGAAAGAGCGAGCCCTGTCAAGCAAGTCCTGTCGAGCAACCTTTGTCAATAAACCCTGAAACAAAAGAAAGAAGTGCACCCCGTGTTTCAGTCCCCGTGTTTCATTTTGTTTACTAGGACCTTTTACCTATCTTTTAAAAAAAATACCAATTATATCTTGATTATTACGTAAATCTGTCTTAAAATAGAGTTAAAGTGGTATGAAGTGGTGCAAAGTGGTTTGAAATTAAGAAGTAAGGGGTGAAATGATTGTTCTATGGTGAATTTCAGCACACTTTAGACCCCAAGGGCAGGATGATAGTTCCTTCTGCTTACAGGGAAGAGCTAAAGGGGAAATTCATGATAGCAAAAGGCCTGGAACAATGCCTTTTTATTTTCTCCATGCCTCAATGGAACAGTCTGGTGGACAAGCTTCAGACCTTACCGCTTTCAAACACGAGTGCCCGGGACTTCAACAGATATTTCTTCTCAAGCGCGGCTGAATGTGAAATGGACGGGCAAAGCCGCATACTGGTACCACCGGGGTTGCGCAGATACGCATCACTGGAAAAGGATATAAGCATCATCGGCGTTGGTTCAAGAGTGGAAGTATGGGACAAGAACAAGTGGGAAACCTACACCCAGAGTGAAAACCTCAGCCCTGACAATATTACAAATACTTTCGCACTGTTGGGCATTTAGCTGAAACGACTGCCGGGAGAAACAAGATGGAATTCAATCATAAACCGGTCCTATTTGAAGAAACGATTGACAGCCTGGACATAAAAGCCGGCGGGATATACCTGGACGGCACGCTCGGAGGAGCAGGACACTCCCTTGGAATACTTGGGAAGCTGGACGGAGGGACACTGATCGGGATCGATCAGGATGAATATGCCTTAAAGATTGCAGGTGAGCGCCTCAAGCAGGCGAACGCAGGCAGAGACAATAAATTGGTACTGATCCATGGAAACTTCAGAAACATGGCTGAACTGCTTGAAAAACAAGGCCTCTCGCATGTAGACGGGATACTGCTGGATATCGGGGTTTCCTCGTACCAACTCGACGAGGGTGAAAGGGGTTTCAGCTATCAGCAGGACGCGCCGCTCGATATGAGGATGGACAGAAGTAAAGGGCTTGACGCCGCAACGATAGTGAATACATACGGAGAAAAGGAAATCAGGGACATTATAAGCGATTACGGCGAAGAAAACTGGGCTGCAAGGATCGCCTCCTTCATAACGAGTGCAAGGGAAGAAAGTCCGATCAAGACGACGGGACAGCTCGTAGACATCATCAAGGCGGCGATACCGGCACAGGCCAGACGCGAAGGACCTCATCCGGCAAAGAGAACGTTCCAGGCGTTAAGGATAGCAGTAAACGATGAACTGGGAGCTCTCAAGGATGCGTTGGACAGCGCGGTGAAGCTTTTGAACCCGGGTGGCAGGATAAGCGTGATAACATTCCACTCACTCGAGGACCGGATAGTAAAAAATGAGTTCCAGGCCAGAGAAAAACCCTGTACATGCCCGCCGTCATTTCCGGTATGCGTATGCGGGAAAAAGCCCGAACTCAAGGCGTTGACCAGAAAACCCGTACTCCCTTCGGAAGAGGAAATGGAAGCAAATCCGCGGTCACGCAGTGCAAAACTGAGGACTGCAATAAGATTGGCTACATGAAACAGTTACTCAATATCACTTTTACATAATTGGACAAGCAATGAAACGAACCTGCGACAAAAAACTAAAGCACTAAAGCATAAAAAGAAAGTATACGAAAGAAAAGAGCATTTCAGGTACAAAAGAAAAGAAACTGAAAAACGAAAGAAAAGGGAGAAGTAAGAGAGAGATTAAAAAAGGTAGCCAAACTCGTAAATTTGGAAAATTGCTACAAAAGAAAAAAGCTTGAACTACTAAAGAAAAAGACTTTAAAAACTTAAGAAAAGGCTGCCAGGTACACAAGACAAAAAATGCCGGGGGCTGAATAACGAACGGTCCCCGGTGTTACTTTCCTGTCGGGCATAAATCGCTTTTGAGGTGAATACAATTGAGTGAGAAGAATTACGGGTACGTAGAGGGAACAGCCGCAAGACAGCTTGAGTACGATGTATATGAAGAAAACAAGGTGCTCAGGGACAAAAAGCGATACAAAAACAACAGAAAAGTCAAGCTGAAATCAGTGTTTACAATCGTTGCCATATTGGCTGCAGCACTTGCCGTGATGTGCAGGTATGCTATAATTACGGAAATGAGCTATGAAATCAACCAGAAGGAAAATGAATATAACACTCTGAGAAATGCAAACGCTTTATTGAAGGTCCAGATAGAAACCGAAACAAACCTGACAGATATAAAGGAAATGGCGGAAACCAGACTTGGGATGCAGACTCCGGACAAGAGCCAGCTCGTGTACATAAACGTACCAAGGGAAGACTACACCATAACACTGGATCCAAAGGATGAAACTGTTGGGAGCGGAAATGTCCTGAAGAACTTCATAAATAAACTGGCCGGGTTGGTCAGCATTCTGGAGTAAAGACGGGCGGCCGCAGCAGAGGGGTATATGTCCGAGGTCAATGCAGGCAGAGTTACATTGCAGGAGGATCACTTAAGAAAAATATGGACTGTAGATGTGTGTAGACTTGTTTTACACAGTCTGTAGTCTTTTTTAATTATCTGTAGAATACCAGGGGGGAATTAATTTGGCGGCACCGGGCTTGGCTATCAAAAGAAGGATGTTATTGCTGCTTTCCGTATTTGCGCTGATAGTGGCGGCATTGATAGGAAGGCTGGCTTTTATACAGTTCGTACAGGGAAGCGAGCTTCAGAAAAAAGCATTTATCCAGCAAAATGCCGGCAGGACGATAAGCCCCATCAGAGGGACGATATTCGACGCTAATGGTAAAAAACTGGCGATAAGCGCTCAGGTAGCTACTATCAGCTGCAGGCCAAGCGATGTCAGCGGCAACAGCAAGAACCTGTCACCTGATGAGATAGCCGACGGACTGGCTCCGATATTGGAAATGGACCGCAATGACATATACAAAATAATTACAAAAAAGGTAAGCTACGTAACGATAAAACGGAAAGTCGACCAGGAAACGGAAACTAAAGTCAGGGAATGGATATTGGCGAACAAGGCGAAAGGTATAAATATAGATGAGGATTCAAAAAGGTACTATCCCAACGGCAATCTGATGGCGCAAATCCTCGGCTTTACAGGAGATGACAACCAGGGCCTCATGGGTGGCGTCGAACAGGTCATGGATAAATACCTGAAGGGCACTCCCGGCAAGATACTCAGTGAGGTAGATGCCAGGCAAAATGCCATACCGTCGGACACCGAGAAGCGTATCGACGCACAGGACGGACTGAACGTTGTACTTACGATAGATGAAACGATACAGTACCTGGTTTCCAAGTCGCTCGACAAAGCCATACTTGACAATAAGGTAAAGCAGGGGGCCGTTGCTATCGTAATGGACCCGAAAACGGGCGATATACTTGCAATGGTTTCGAAGCCTGATTATGACCTCAATGATCCCTTCGCGTTTCCTGCAAATATTAAGGATCTGACGTTTAAAGGGATCGATACGGCGGCGCTCGATTCGTCGAACTGGAAAGAACGCAGCAGTGAGTCCGTAACAATACTGAGCCAGACTGTATGGAGGAACAAGGCGCTGTCGGATACCTACGAGCCGGGATCAACCTTCAAAAGCTTTACTACTGCCGCAGGATTGGAAGAAGGCGTGGTTACGCCTGATACGATAACCAACGACCTGCCTATCAAGGTGCCTGGCTGGCCGCTGCCGATCTATTGCTGGAGAAGGGGAAGGGAGCATGGTACCGAAACCTTCCGTGAAGCCGTTTACAACTCCTGCAACCCCGCCTTTGTAAAAGTCGCACAAAGCCTTGGAGTAAACAGGTTCTACAATTATGTGAAAGCTTTCGGCTTTACCGAGAAAACGGGCATACTGTTGAACGGCGAAGCAAAGTCCATATTCCAGGCCAAGCCAAAGGAAATCGACATGGCGGTCGCCTCCTTCGGACAGAGGTTTACGATAACACCGCTGCAGCTAATCACCGGATACACCGCCATAGTTAATGGCGGCAACCTGATGAAACCGAGGCTTGTCAAAGAATTGACGGATAATGACGGAAACGTTGTCAAAAGGTTTGAACCTGAAGTCGTCCGATCCGTAATATCCAAGAAGACCTCCGATACGGAGAGGGGTATACTCGAAGGTGTCGTATCAACGCCGAACGGCACTGGAAACGGAGCATATGTCAAGGGTTACAGGATCGGCGGAAAGACCGGTACATCCCAGACGACGCAGAAGGATGTACATATCGCTTCTTTCTGTGGGTTCGCGCCTGCAGACGATCCGCAGATTATCTGCCTCGTGGTCCTTTTCGACCCCAAGGGCGAATCCTACATGGGCGGTGCAATAGCTGCCCCGCTTGCAGGGAAGATAATCGAAGACATACTGAATTACAAGCAGGTCGAGAGACAATATACCGAAGAAGATCTCAAGACAATGACAGAAGAGGTATTCGTACCTGACGTCCGCAACAAGAACGTAGGCGAGGCCGTAAAGGAACTTAAATCCGCAGGTCTCGGCTACAAGGTCGAGGGAGGCGGGAATACCGAAAGCAGAGTTCTGGAACAGACTCCGAAGCCGGACGCGATGGTGCCCGAAAACTCCGTCGTAATATTGTATACATATAAACCCGACACAGAGCAGACCATCGAGATGCCGGACCTTTCGAACAAGACCGTATCAGAAGCGATCGATGCGCTCAACAGGGTCGGCCTCAACATAAAGGTAAACGGCAAGGGAGTAGTGTTCAGACAGGACAAAGCGCCGGGGGAACAGGTAAGGAAGGGGGACGTCGTTTCCGTCGAATTCAGGAACATGGATAATATAGAGTAAAGGGGAGCTGCCATGCTATTGGCCGATCTGATCAAAGGTCTGAATGTTTTGGACTTAAGAGGAAACATCGACATTGAGATAGATGGGATAGCATACGATTCGAGAAAGGTTGGCAAGGGTTACGTATTTGTCTGTATCGACGGGACAGCGTCGGACGGGCATGAATTTGCCGGGGAGGCTTTGAGAAATGGCGCTGCGGCGTTTATAACACAAAGGGATATAGAGATTGAAACGAATGTACCGGTTATTCGGACTGCTGATACGAGAAAAGCTCTGGCGCAGGTTTCAGACAGTTTTTATGGACATCTGTCCAAACGTTTCAACCTTATAGGGATTACAGGTACTAAAGGAAAGACTACAACAACGTTCATGATAAAATCCATACTGGAAGCTTCGGGCAGGAAAGTGGGCCTCATCGGCACTCTCGGCACGCTTATAGGAGACCGGTTCCTCCATTCCGAAAGGACCACCCCCGAATCGCTCGATCTGCAGGAGCTTTTTTCCCAGATGGTTGAGGAGGGCGTTGACGACGTAGTGATGGAGGTCTCATCACAGGGACTGGCGCTCCAAAGAGTGTGCTGCTGTGATTTCAGTACGGGAGTTTTCACCAACCTCTCGCGGGATCACATAAGCTCAAGGGAACATGCGTCAATGGAAGAATACCTGCTGGCGAAATGCATGTTGTTTAAAATGTGCAGGAACGGGCTGGTAAATCTGGACAGCGATTATGCGGCAAGAGTGATGGAACAGGCCGAATGTGAAATGATGACCTTCGGCATTGACAGAAAGGCAGACATATCTGCCGTGAATATAGCAAAGCTGCAGAACTGTGTGGAATTCGACATAGAGTCTCCATGGTACGCCGCAAGGCTCAGGGTCAATATTCCGGGGAGGTTCAGCATATATAACGCTCTTGCGGCCGCAGGCGTCTGCGGTATGCTGGGGATACCGCTCAACGACGTAAAGTCGGGACTGGAACGTGTACAGGTTCCGGGAAGGGCTGAATCTGTGGATACAGGACGGGACTTCAGTGTTATAATAGATTATGCGCATACCCCGGACAGCCTGGAGAATATACTTAGTACAGTGAAGGATTATGCGGAGGGAGCCGTGATCTGTGTTTTCGGATGCGGGGGGGACAGGGACACGACGAAACGCCCGATGATGGGTGCGATATCCGGAAGGATAGCCGATTATACCGTAATTACCTCCGACAACCCAAGAACGGAGGAGCCTGCGGCAATAATAGCGCAGATAGAGGAAGGCATAAAGGCTACGGGCGGAAAATACCGCTGTATCACCGACCGGAGGGAAGCCGTCAGGCATGCGCTTATGACTTCCGGACCGAAGGATGTGGTGGTCCTGGCGGGTAAAGGGCATGAGACCTATCAGACTTTCGGAGACAGGACGATACATTTTGATGAAAGAGAGATCGTAAGGGAAATACTTAATGAAATGTCGGAAAACAAAAGGAGCTGAAGCATGCTTCAAATCAGCATAAATGAAATAATGGAGGCAACGGGCGGAAGGATTGCTCTGCCGGGCGGCGGGGACGGTAAAGCTTATGCAGGCGCTGAAACCAGCGAGGCATCCTGCGAGGCCCACGGTGACACGATCATAACAGGCATATCGACCGATTCCAGAAAGATACGGCCGGGCGATCTATTAATACCGTTGATAGGAGAAAATTTCGACGGCCACAATTATATTAAAAGCGCATTTGAAAATGGAGCCGTAGCCGCATTATCACAGAAGCCTGTTGCGGATTTCCCGGACAGGATCGTGATATCGGTCGGCAATACGTTAAAAGCTCTGCAGGCCTTGGCGGCCCGGTACAGGAGCAGGTTCTCAATACCGTTCACAGGCGTCACCGGCAGCGTTGGAAAGACAAGTACCAAGGAAATGGTTGCCTGCGCTCTTGGCACGCGGTACAATGTATTGAAGAACGAGGGCAATCTCAATAATGAAATAGGCGTCCCGCTCACTATTTTCCGGCTTGATGAGAGTCATGAGGCCGCGGTGGTCGAAATGGGCATGAGCGGTTTCGGGGAAATCAGCGCTCTTACGTCTATTGTAAGGCCAAAGGTGGCTATAATTACTAATATAGGGATTTCTCATATCGAGAAATTGGGCTCAAGGCAGAATATACTGAAGGCAAAGCTGGAAATTCTCGAAGGTCTAGAGCAAGGCGGGTTGTTGATTTTGAACGGAGACGATTCGCTGTTGAGCGGAGCAAAGGGCCTGCTTAAGGTGCGGACGGTTTCCTACGGCTTGAATGAAGGCGAGGATTACCAGGCTGTAAATGTACGTTCACGCGGTATCGGAGGCATCGATTTCGACATACGGGTGGCGACGGGAGAGTACGCCGTACATGTACCGGCGCCGGGCATACACAATGTTTATAATGCTCTTGCTGCAATAGCTGCGGGTCTGGAGCTATCGGTACCGATAAAGGATATAATCGATGGCATAGCGCAGTTCAGGACGGGCAGGATGCGTATGGATATCATCAGCGCCAGTGGCCTTACCGTGATAAACGATGTATATAACGCCAGTCCACAGTCGGTCAAGGCAGCGCTGGATGTACTCGACGAACTGGAATGCAGCCGCAGGATAGCCGTACTGGGCGACATGCTGGAGCTCGGAGAATGGTCCGTACAGGCGCATACGCAGACGGGTACAGACGCGGCGGCCTGTAGGCTCGATTACATAGTTACGGTCGGGGCTGATGCGGCCTATATTGCAAAGGGAGCTGTTGCCGCCGGGTTCCCGGCGGACCATGCAGAGTCCTTTTCTACAAATGACGAAGCTTTGGAATTTCTGGAACCGATGCTTAAACAGGGAGACGCCGTTTTGGTCAAAGGCTCGCGCGGTATGAAGATGGAAGAGATTGTCCAGAGACTGGCGACGGAATAAATACTCTTCGATAAAAAATAAGCATTTTTGCAATGCAGGGAATACATTAATATAGGTTTATGTAAACTGCTGCATAAAATGCCCATATACGGGGGAATTAAATTGGAATTCAACTTACTGAAATCACCGGAAGTCGTGGCCTTTGCCGGGACATTCATACTCGCTCTTATTGCGGGTCCTATAATAATACCTTTGCTGAGGCGTTTGAAATTCGGACAGACAGTAAGGGAAGACGGCCCGTCCACCCATCTCAAAAAGATGGGCATTCCGACTATCGGAGGCCTTATCTTTATAATACCGATTATACTGACAACCTTGTTCTTTGCGCCGGCATATCCGGGAATAGTACCCTTGCTACTGGTGGCTGTCGGGTTTGGCGTTATAGGTTTCGTAGATGATATGATCAAGGTACTCAAAAAAAACAGCGATGGTCTCAGTCCAAGGCAGAAATCCTTCGGACAGATATTCATATCGGCAGTTTTCGCCTTTTATGTGGCTTTCGATCCGAAGCTCGGCACAGGTATGATCCTGCCGTTTCTTGGTATGGACGCCGTTGTGGAAATGCCTGTTTGGCTGTTCATACCGCTGATTATAATCGTTATGTACCTGATAACGAATTCGGTAAATATGACGGATGGCGTGGATGGTCTTGCGGCGGGAGTTACGCTGATTGTAACGGTGTTTTTTACTATAGTGGCAATGTTCAGGCCGGAATGGGATTATGTTACACTCATCTGCTCGATTACGGCTGGAGGGTGCCTCGGGTTCCTCGTATTCAATATCCACCCGGCAAAAGTGATAATGGGCGATACCGGATCGCTTGCGCTGGGCGGTGTTGTGGGAGCGGCGGCAGTTGTGATGAAAATGCCGTGGATACTGCTTGTCGTAGGCGGGATATATGCTGTTGAAAGCTTGTCCGTGTTCATACAGGTAACCTCCTTCAAGATGCGGGGGAAAAGGATCTTCAAAATGGCTCCCATACATCACCACTTTGAGTTGTCAGGCTGGAAGGAGACCAAGGTAGTCGGCGTTTTCTGGTCGATCACCATCGTACTTTGCATTGTGGGATTTATTACACTGGGGTTTAAATTCTTCTAGGGAAACTCGGAGGTTTCTATGAAAGATAAAAAGCCGTTTGACTTTCTGCTGTTCGCGACCATACTCGTACTGCTCTCTCTCGGGCTGGTCATGGTGTTCAGCGCAAGCGCTCCGGCGGCTGAGAAATATCAGAACGATATATATTATTTTATTAAGAAACAGCTGGGCTTCGCACTGATAGGAATGATCGCAATGCTGCTTGCGGCGAATTATGATTATCACAAATACGGCAGAAAATCTGTTCTTCTGCTCATGGGCTCAGCGATAATCTTTATGATTGCCGTGCTTATACCGGGTATCGGTCGTGAAATCAACGGTTCGAGGAGATGGATCTATTTTGGGTCTATACCGTTCCAGCCTTCGGAATATACTAAACTGGCAATAATCATATTTTTCTCATATTTTCTTTCAAAACGTAAAAAGCCGCTCAAATCCTTCATCAGCGATCTTATGCCCTATCTTTTCGTAATAGGCATAATTTCGCTGCTGCTTCTTTTGGAGCCTCACCTCAGCGCGACCATCATAATGATTTCGCTGACTATGATAATTTTGTTTGTGGCGGGAGCAAGGATAAGGCATTTCGTATTACTTGCAGCGCCTGTCGCAGCTCTTTTGGTTGCCGTGATATCCTTCACGGATTATATGACGACGCGTATCAATACCTGGCTTAACCCATGGATCGATCCGCAGGGAGACGGCTACCAGACGATACAGTCCCTTTACGCCATCGGCTCGGGCGGGCTGTTCGGAAGGGGCCTCGGCCAGAGCATGCAGAAGTTCCTTTACGTACCTGAACCCCAGAATGATTACATTTTTTCAATACTGGCCGAAGAGCTTGGATTTGTCGGAGTTGCGGCAGTGCTGCTGCTTTTTATGATATTCATCTGGAGAGGCATAAAAATTGCAGTGCACGCTCCAGATACTTACGGAAGTCTGATAGCTATTGGGATCACCGCACTGATAGCGGTCCAGAGCCTTTTCAATGTGGCCGTCGTAACGAACAGTATACCTCCTACCGGCGTTTCGCTGCCTTTCTTCAGTTCGGGAGGCTCATCGCTCGTGTTTTTCATGGTGGAGGCCGGTATCCTGCTGAATGTCTCCCGATATTCCAACTACGAAAGAATCTGAACACATTACATTTGCCTCGCATAAAATAAACTGTGTGCGAGGTGTTTTTATGAGCAAATTAGTAATAACGGGAGGAGCCAGACTAGACGGCGAGATTTCGGTTGAAGGCTCCAAGAATGCTGTTTTGCCAATATTGGCCGCATCCTTGCTCAACGGCAGGGAAAGTATTATAAAGAATTGTCCCAGATTAAGAGACGTGGAGGTAATGATAGAAATATTAAAAAAGATAGGCTGCTCAGCAAAGCTGGAAGACGACGTAATAACGATCAATTCTTCGAATATCAGGGAAACGCTGATTCCTGTGGAACTAGCGGCTGAAATGCGTTCATCCATAATATTTATGGGACCGATGCTGGCAAGGTGCGGTAAAGTGACTATAAGCTACCCGGGTGCGTGCGTTACTTATCGGGCATGAGGACGGGGGTATAAAAGAAGATGGGGGGCTGTACCGTTAAATCATTCATGATTGCAAGCGTTACAGATACTATCGGCAAAACGAAACTCAAATGAGGCAGCAGGAACCACAACCGGCGGCATGGATGCCGGCGGCGCTGCATCATGAGCCACGGATGGCGAATGATCTGCGCCCTCATTTGAGCGAGTGATGCCGATCTGTATCTGTTAGCGAAGCAATCCGAATGATGAACGGCTTATGTCCCCGTCTTCGGTTGGACTTCTTAACTGATGATGAACGGCTTGTGCCCCCACATCTTTCTTGCCCAAATGTTAAATAATCTTTTACTATGTTAAACTGGATAAATATTATATAATCTTAGTGTACATATCATTTTGCCGTATCCTATACGGGGGTTAAAACTATACAGATGAGCCATAATGAACAGCAGCTGCTGGAGAGGTCGAAAGCTGGGGATGTCGCCGCTTTTGAGGAATTGATAGAAGCATATCAGAAAAAAATATTCAATCTTGCCTTCAGAATCGTGCAAAATTACGATGATGCTGCCGATTTGGCGCAGGAAGCTCTGATAAGGATATTCAGGTCGATTGCGAACTTCAGGGAGCAATCGTCTTTCTCGACGTGGGTCTACAGGATAACGACCAACGTTTGCCTTGATGAGATCAGAAGAAAGAAAAATACGAGGATGCTTTCGCTAGATGAGGAAATTCACATGGAAGACGGCGAAATGAAGCGCCAGATAATGAGCGACGATCCGCAGCCTGACGAAGTAGCTGAGAGGGAAGAGCTCCGCAGCCTGATCGGCAACGCAATAAAAAGCCTGCCGGAGGATCAGAGGCTGGTGCTGACACTGCGGGATATTCAGGGACTGAGCTATGAGGAAATATCGAAGATACTGGATTGCCCCGGCGGTACCGTGAAATCCCGGATAAACAGAGCGCGGCAGGCTCTTAAAAATGTATTGTACGACAAGCGGGAACTTTTAAATGAGGATTACGTCAAATAAAAATGAAAGGAGGGTTGGAAATGACAAGCTGCATGACTGCAAGAGAAAATATCTGCGCATATCTGGACAATGAGCTGAGCACGGAAGAAAGACGCCTGTTTGAAGAACACATTGAAAGCTGCGATGCGTGCAGGCGGGAATTCGAAGAAATGAGCGAAATCATCGGTCTGTGTACAAGCCTGCCACAGCAGGAGCTGCCTGACGGATTCAGGACTGAGCTGCATGAAAGGCTGCTGGCGGTATCTGACGGACAGAAAAATAACGTAACAGTCATCGACAGGACTAAAAGACTCAGATATATGAAAATGATTACTTCCGTAGCTGCCGGCTTGCTTCTGATCTTCCTTACGGGCAGTCTTATAAAATACGGCTTTTTTCAGTCGGGACTGACGGGAAAAAGTGAAAATAGTACGGAAATGGCAGCTATGGAAGCGCCGGCCCAGCCTTCCGCAAGTACGCAATACGGCGTAGCGGACGATAACGGTGCAGCCGTGGGAGCAGCTGCAAAAAATATCGCTGGTGTAAACGCTGCCGATACTGCTGAAACTGCCCCAGGCATAGTAAGTTTCAATCAATCGGTAGCGGCGCCGAACGGCACGGAGGCGGCCCGTTCAGTCACCGAAAGCGATCGCGGTACGGCGTCGGTTTTTGCGGCTCTGGCACGGGTCGACGATACAGTGAACAATCAGGTTTCTACAATAACGATAACAGTTGATGACCCCGGTGCGGTCACCGAAAAAATAAAGGCTCTAGCATTGGAGAACAATGGTGGGATCAAAGAACCGGTTTTGCTCAAATCGGCAATCACTTCCGACGGACAGACCAAAGCGGCGGGGGCAGGAGAAGCGACAGCGACTTCGGGCACTGACGCCGCTCAGCCTCTATGTTATGTTATTCCGAGCGCAAATTACGATAAATTCATGAGTTCTCTCAACGGAACATTCGGCGCGGCAAACGTGCAATCAGGCGCATTGGTGACGGAAGATCTCACCGGAACGCTCAAGGATAAAATGAAACAATCGGACGTGATCGATGCCAAAATACAGGAACTCCAGCAGGACAGCGTGAAAAACGCCGAAGCCATCGATGAATTGAAGGCTGAGAAGGAGCAATTGGACGACCAGATAGAGACTATCAGGCTCGACTCCGACTTTGTAACCATTACTATATATATAAACAAGAAATGAACGTTAACTATTGAACGGGTAAAATAATGGCAGCCTTTACGGCTGCCGTTTTTTTGTGTACAATTAACTAGCGAAGACTACGGCGTATGCCTGGGGTGATTGAGGATACGTTTGATCGGAGGTACATAATGGCGGATAAATTAATGATCATAGATGGCAACAGCATACTGAACAGGGCTTTCTACGGTCTTCAGGGAGCTCAGATGACGGCCTCGGACGGTTTGCATACGAACGCCATATTCGGTTTTCTGAACATACTGAATAAATTCGTCGAAGAAGAAAAGCCGCAATACCTTTGCGTGGCTTTTGACCTTAAGGCTCCTACCTTCAGGCATCTGCAGTTTGAAGGCTATAAGGCCACCAGGAAAGGGATGCCTCCCGAATTGGCGGAGCAGGTGCCGTACATGAAGGAAGTCCTTGATGCGATGAACATTAAGAGACTTGAGATGGAAGGCTTTGAGGCGGACGATATCATAGGTTCGGTATCAAAGTGCGCTGAAGCGGGTAACATGCAGGTTGTCGTGGTCACGGGCGACAGGGATTCCCTGCAGCTTGCCTCCGAAAACACCAAAATATTGTTGCCCATTACCAGAGGGGGCAGGACCGAAACAGAATCCTACGACGCACGGGGAGTTACTGAACATTACGGTGTTACGCCGCTGCAGTTCATTGACGTAAAAGGCCTCATGGGCGATAAATCGGACAATATACCCGGCGTACCCGGAATAGGCGAGAAAACGGCCCTTGAACTGATAAAGACCTATGGCAGCATAGAAAACATATATGAAAATCTTGAACACATCGATAAGAAAAGCGTGCGTGAAAAGCTCGAGGCAAACAGGGACCTGGCCTTCATGAGCAAGCATATCGCCACTATTGACAGGGATATGCCGGAACTCTGCCAGGTCGGAGAACTGAAAAGGCAGGATTATGACAGGGATAAGCTGTATGAGCTTTTTAAACGGCTTGATTTCAAGAGCTTTATTGAAAAATTCGGCCTCGCCGGAGTATCGGCAAAAGCGGCTGAAAGCCTGGAAAAGTTATCTTTTTCGATCGCGGAGGACCCGATATCGCTTGCACAGACGATAGCCTCAATAAGCTCGGCAGGCGAGGTCTCTGTATTCCAGCTGTTGGACAGGACCGAGGCATTCGTATCGACGCTCGCGGGGGTAGCGCTTTCATGGGGCGAAGAAAATGTATTCGTACCTGTCGGGCACGGTATAAACGAGGAGCAGTTCCTTGAGCTTTTCAGCCCGGTATTTTCGAACAAATCTATAAAAATATACGGCCATGACCTTAAAAACCTGATTGTGTACCTCAAGTGGAAGGGAATTCCGTTTGACGGTCTTGCATTCGATACGATGATAGGAGCATATATCCTGAACCCGTCCCGTGACACCTATACGGTTGCGGAGCTCGCTCAGGAATATCTTGGACACACGTTCGGATCTCTGCAGGAGCTTACGGGGAAAGGCAAGGGTTATACTCCTTTTGCCGAGATATCCGCAGAGCAGCTGGCTGAGATCACTGTACGCCACAGCAGGACTGTAATGGAGCTGATAAAAGTAATTGGCGGGCAGATAGAACAGAATGGCCAGAACGAGCTGTATTACGAGATAGAGCTGCCGCTGATCGAAGTGCTGGCAGACATGGAATACAGAGGCTTTAAGGTAAACACGGAAGGACTTGAACAGTTCTCCAAAAAACTGGACGAGAAAATAACGGCTTCGATGGAAGCGGTATATACCCTGGCCGGGGAGCAGTTCAACATCAACTCCCCGAAGCAGCTTGGAGTGATCCTTTTCGAAAAGCTTGGCCTGCCTGTGCTCAAAAAAACCAAGACCGGGTATTCGACAGACGCCGAGGTGCTGGAGCAGTTGGCTTCAAAGCACGAGATAGTCTCGGGCATATTGGAATTCAGGTCGCTTGTGAAACTGAAATCGACATATGCAGAGGGCTTGCTGCACGTTGTGAATCCGGCCGACGGCAGGATACATTCAAGCTTCAACCAGACTGTAACGGCTACCGGCAGGATCAGCAGCACGGAACCGAATCTTCAGAATATACCGATCAAGCTTGAAATGGGAAGGGAAATCAGGAAGGTATTCGTACCGGAAAATGATGAATTTCTGCTGTCAGATGCAGATTATTCGCAGATAGAGTTGAGGGTGCTTTCTCATATCACCGGGGACGAAAACATGATAGCTGCCTTCAGAAACAATGAAGATATCCATACGGCAACCGCATCGGGCGTTTTCAACGTTCCCAGAGAACAGGTGACTCCGCTGCTCCGTTCGAGGGCTAAGGCTGTAAACTTCGGTATCGTTTACGGGATAGGCGATTTCAGTCTGGCAAAGGACATAGGCATAACCAGGAAGGAAGCCCGCGAGTATATCGACGGATACCTCGGGAGGTATCCCGGCGTGAAAAACTACATGCACGATACGGTTGAAAACGGCAGAAAAAACGGTTTTGTGGAGACGATGTTCAAGAGGAGAAGGTATCTGCCGGAACTGAAATCCAGCAATTTCAACATGCGGTCCTTCGGTGAGCGTGTTGCGATGAACATGCCTATACAGGGCAGCGCCGCCGATATTATCAAAATCGCAATGGTGAAGGTATATAAAGAGCTTGGTGAACATAACATGAAATCGAGACTTATATTGCAGGTACACGACGAACTCATAATAGAAACGCATGTCAGCGAGAGAGAGCAGGTTGAACGTATTTTGCAGGATTGCATGCAAAATGCGGCGCCTTTGAAGGTTCCGCTTGTTGCCGAGGTAAAAACGGGCGCCAGCTGGTATGAGACAAAATAAGAGGGTATGACAAAACAGGTGATGACGATGAAAATTATCGGTGTAACAGGCGGCATAGGCAGCGGTAAAAGCGCAGTTTCAAGAACTCTCAGGGATCTCGGCGCAGCAGTGATCGACGCCGACGTTCTGGCAAAGAGTGTGACTGCAGTTGGGGGCAAGGCTTTTGACGAACTGGTGGAATATTTTGGTAAGGATATAGTCGGTGAAAACGGTGAGCTTGACAGGGCGAAACTGGCTTCAATAGCTTTCGGGGACAAGGTAAAGCTGCATGCGCTCAATTGCATCACTCACAAGCATATTACGGAAAAAATATACGATACGGTGGAAATAATTAAAAATTCAGGTAAGTGGGATATTATCGTAATCGACGCCCCGATACCGGTGGAAAAGGGCTTTTTGGATATAGCGGATGAAGTATGGGTGGTTTCTGCCGAACGCGAAACGAGGATAAGCAGGGTAATGCAAAGAAGCGGCTTTGCATATGGCGAAATATCCGACAGGATAGATTCTCAGCTCAGGGAAGACGAGTATCTGAAACTGGCGGACGAAGTCATATTCAACAACGGCAGTATCGAGGATCTGGAACAGACGGTCGTAAGGCTGTTCCTCCAAAAAAAGCAGGAGTGGCAGCGTTCTGATGGTTAAAAGGAAGAGAAAAGTCAAAAGGTTACTTACGGCTCTTGTAGTTTTGCTTATCGTATCAGCTGCTGCGGTTTATTCGCTTTACACCGCGGTCAAAACGATCTATCCCATGAAGTATTCCGGTTTGATCAGCGAATATTCGGAGAAATACAACCTTGATCCATACCTTGTAACAGCTGTAATCAATACTGAAAGTAATTTTAAACCGGACGCAGTTTCCCATGCAAATGCCATGGGTCTCATGCAGATATCTGCCAAAACGGGCAAATGGGCAGCCGGCAAGCTGAAAATGAAGAGTTACGGAAGCGACGACCTGTTTGACCCCGAGACCAATATACAAATCGGCTGCTGGTACCTTTCTACGCTGTATGAGGAATTCGGTGATATGGATCTCGCGCTGGCGTCCTACAACGGGGGCATCGGAAATGTCAGCCAGTGGCTCAGGGACAAAAGCCTGAGCCCGGACGGGAAAACCCTTGCGCGCATCCCATTCCCGGAAACAGAGCAATATGTCAAAAAGGTCAAAAAGAACTACTTGGTGTACAAAAGACTTTACGAAAACGAATTTTAATGGTATTTTTATACTATAAGTACAAAATATCGTAGCGGAGGACTTCATATGAAATCCGATCTTCTTTTTGAAAGGGACATGCTCTATCCAACAGACAATGTTATCGAACCTGGCTGTATCCATGCACAGGTGTTCGGACCCGATACTGATGCGAAGATACCGGTCATATTGGAGGCTAAGACGGCTCATTCCCCTTTGACGTACATGGACAACATAATAAGGATTATGCAGAGCGAAATATTTGACAGGATATTTATCGATGTAAGGAAAAGTGTCGATATATATATAAAGGCAACCAATCAACAAATATCGGGATTTGATAACCACAACCATGTCAAAGTGGATCTGAATGGGGACAAACCGAAGTTTACCGGCATTGACCTAAAGTGAATGCAATTGATAGGGTGATATTTTGGAAGAAAGGGACAGCTCACAGAAGGATGAAAAGAACCCTAACAAAATAAACAATCCCGGTATGCAAAGCAATATGTTAATGCTGGTTTACCGTTGGATGATATTTATCTTTTCCGCTGTTCTGAGCATAACCAGCAACAGGTTCGAGATACAGAGCGATGCGATTCTTGAGTCGCTTGCCGTTGTCGCCATCTACAACGGCGCCGCTACCGCGTTTTATGTGAATACAGGCAAAAAATTCTCGGCAAAGGTACTGTACATAGATATTATTTCGATTTTGCTGCTAATCCTTTTTACGGGCGGTCTTCATTCCGATCTTTATGTCTTTCTTATTTTCCTCATAGGCCTCTGCGGAATTTACAACGATTTCGCCAGCACCATGAGAGCCGGCGTCATAAGCGCCGTTGTCTATACTGTAACCTGTATTTTCTCAGAGAAATTTTATACGGAAAGTATCCTTTATTCGACTCTTGTGATACGTGATCTGTTATTCCTTATGGCTGCATTCGCGATCTCCAGGATCAATTTCGAGGTGAAAAAGTACGACGAGCTTCGCAAAAAGGAATTCAGGCTTGCGCGTACGGATAAGCTCACAGGCCTTGCCAACCGGCACTACCTCGACCAGAAGGTCAGGGAGGAAGTCGAGTATGTAAACGACAACAATACTGTCCTGAATGTACTCATGTTCGATATAGATAATTTCAAGGGCTTTAACGACACATATGGGCATTTGTCCGGTGATAAGCTGCTGATGCTGTTTTCGGACATAATACGCCAGTGCGTGAGAAAGTCCGATATACCGATCCGTTACGGCGGTGAGGAATTCATGATACTTATACGCGATATGGACATCATCATAGCAAAAAGCGTAGGGGACAGGATCAGAAGGCAGCTTGAGAAACAACGTATATACCTCGGAGCACAGGATGAGCATCAGAGAGTGACCGTAAGCTGCGGAGTCGCTCAATATCCAAGGCATGCGAAGGAAATAAAGGATGTTATAGAAAAGTCGGACCAGGCGCTGTATCATGCAAAGGCAATAGGAAAGAACATAGTAGTGACATACGACGAGATCGGCCAGCCGCGCGAAGCCATCGAAAGGGAACCCTTGAGAATCGCAGAGAAATAGGGGCGGCCGCTGAAGGAGAGCCAGGGATGATTTTATCAGGCAGGGAAATACTTAAAAGAATCGGTAAGGAAATAGTTATAGAGCCTTTCGACGAGAAGTTCCTGAATCCCAATAGTTACAATCTGAGATTACATAATGAATTACTCATCTACGAAGATAATATCCTGGATATGAAAAAAGTCAATAAGACAAAAAGCATCATTATTCCGGACGAGGGTCTGCTTCTTGAACCGGGAAGGCTGTATCTGGGCAGGACATACGAGTACACAAAAACGGACAAATACGTTCCCATGCTGGAAGGGCGGTCTTCGATCGGAAGATTGGGTCTGTACATACATGTGACTGCCGGGTTTGGGGACGTTGGGTTTAGTGGCTACTGGACTTTGGAGATACAGTGCATCCAGCCGGTCAAAATCTATCCTATGGTTGAAATCTGCCAGATCTATTATCACTCTATCGAAGGGAAATATGAAAAGTATCAAAGCGGAAAATACCAGAACAATACCGGAATTCAGCCAAGTATGTTATATAAGGATTTCGAAAAATAGATCCTGTTTGCATTCTATTCTGGGTAAGAACTTTTACAATAAATCTCGGCATTGTTATGTATATTACATGCCTATATACTGTTGTTAACGAATGATCATTCCTAAACACAATCAATGACGAGGTGATTATAAATGAAACCAACCCAAAAAGAACTGACAAATTGGGCTATTGCGCAAATACAAGAAAAATACAAGGATGATATAGCCCTACTGATAGCGATATCAGGGCATTCGTTGGAAAACGACTGCCACGGTGAATGCTTTGATTATTTTGTACCTGCAAACGAAAACGGAAATAAGCTTGGGCAGACTTTCATCATCGACGGTGTAGGCCATGACCTGTATCCCCGTTCGTGGCAGCGCATCGAGAACATGGCAGATTTTAATGATGATTTCACCTTCGGATTAGGTGACGCAATAATTCTGTATTACCGTAATGAAGAAGATAAAAAACGTTTTGCTGCAATGCAGGAAAGACTGAAAGCCAACTTGCAGGATAAAGGTTTCATGTTGAAAAAAGCTCTTGAAAAGTTGGACGCCGCTATGGAAATATACCGCACCATGATGTTTGAAGATTCGCTTTACAAAGTGAGGATGGCAGCGGGATTCATTGCCCGTTATCTATCTATCGCAGTCGCTTGCATTAACGGAACGTACTTCAGGCAACGACTTGATTTGGAAACTGTTGAACTTGCACGGATGAAGGAGGTACCCGAAAACTTCATCATTTATTTCGAAGCAATTGTTAAAGCTAAATCGGTTGAAGAATTGAAAAATCTAAGCCACTTGATAATCAGCACAACACGAAGATTTCTTGCAGCTCGCAAGCCGCTGAAGACAGCTGAAGCAAAAACGCCCGACTTTGAGGACCTGGCGGACTGGTATGAGGAAGGTTCATTAACCTGGCGCAGAATCTACTATCATTGTGATACTCAAAATTACGAGAGGGCTTTTCCGGATGCCATTAATCTGCAAAACGAACTCAACATTATAAAAGAGGAATTCAGTCTGCGGGAAATGGATCTGCTCGGGAGTTTTGACACGTCAGACCTCAGCGCCTTTAAACAAAGAGCGTATGAACTGGAGCAGTATATCATTTCAGAGATCGAAAATCATGGTGTTGTTCTGAATAAGTATGATACGCTGGAGCAGTTTTTGGCAAAAAACAGTTAGTGGGGTGCATTCAATGAAATATCGAAATGCATCGGAAATTCTTCCGGATGAACTGCTGAAAGAGATACAGAAATACGCTTCCGGGGAAACTCTTTATATTCCAAGCAGTACTGAACGCAAAAAGTGGGGTAATGATTCAGGGGCAAGAACATTTTATAATCTGCGCAATGAGGAAATCAGAAATAAGTATTTCCACAAAGTGAGTATTGAAGAGCTTGCCGAGGAATACTGCCTTTCCACGGAGACGGTCAGAAAAATCGTATACAAATAATATGAACGGCACATAACCTTCTATGTCAGCAAATAGGGCGGCGAAAACTAAAGTTAGTTACGCCGCCTTGTTGTATTTGTTAACACTGCTAAATCCATAAGCAGAGAAGTTAGGGAAAAGCAAAATTAATTATTGTATATGAGGGAGGCTTATATATTGACTCAATCGTTTGTGAATAAATGTATTGTTCATTTTTTGAATTAATGTTCAAATATACGTACCAAAATTCTGAGTTTTTGCATTATTTAATGTTTTTAACGCCATAAAAATACAAGGAGGATGGTTATGTAGACCTGTATAACACAAAACTTCAAATTCTGTACAATAATTTTGAAAGATTTATCACCGAAAACACAGGTTATTATGATGCTATTGGCAAAGTGGAGTTTTGATGACAAGGCTAACGCACGACAGGATATAGGAAAAACGTAAAAAGGTCGTTTGGTTTCCGCCGGCATAGAATCAATAATCCTGTTTGTAATTATCATCTTAAAAATTATTACTAGGGTAAAAAAGGATAATGAAATCATAGTTAAATAAAACTATGAAAAATTCATGTTTTCAAATATGACACACAGTTGTTAAGTTATAAAGTGTACGATACGATTAGTTGCGGTTAATGAAAAAGATCGGAGGGGAGGTCAATGAGTATGAAAAAGGGGGACAAATTATACGTCAGAATTGATTACAAGGTTGGGGAGAAAAACCTTACCGATCAGGACTTTCAGGATCATATGGCCTATGTGGAGAATGTTGCCGGAGAACGGTATTTCATAGGCGGCGGATTTTCAAACACAGATGGAGGAATGATTCTCCTAAAGGCCGAAAATTTTGAGGAAGCACAAGAAATTGCCCGGAACGATCCACTCGTGGAACGAGGTCTTTACCGGTACAAACTTTTTGCGTGGGATTTAGTAGTTTTATCAGAAAATACTATTGAATAGAGGACAGGTTTTATGAATGAAAAAACAAGGTGTTCCTGGGCTGGAGGTACCCCCATACTCATAGACTATCATGACAAGGAATGGGGTCGGCCTGTACACGATGATGGCAAGCTGTTTGAACTGCTTATTTTAGAAGGTATGCAGGCAGGACTTACGTGGATAACCGTGCTTAACAGGAGAGAAGCCTTCAGACAAGCTTTTGACGGGTTTAACCCCAATAAGGTAGCCCTTTACAGCGATAAAAAGGTTCAAGAACTCATGTCAAACGAGAAAATAATAAGAAACCGTCTGAAAATTAATGCGGCTGTGAGTAATGCCACGGCTTTTTTAAGAGTTATAGAAGAATACGGGAGTTTTGATAAATTCATATGGAGATATGTTGATTATACACCTATTACAGGCCATTGGGAGAATATAGGGGATTTGCCCGTAAGCACACCTCTTTCCGATAAGGTAAGCAAGGACTTGAAAAAATTGGGGTTTAAGTTCATCGGCTCGACTATAATTTATGCGTTCATGCAAGCTGCAGGCATGGTCAATGACCATATTACGGAGTGTTTTGTTTATGAAGAGATGTTGAATGGGTAGCACATGATGAAAGAAGATAGTGATATTCTGGCGATTTGAGGTAATTCCGAGGGCACGGGTTTCGAAAGTAAATAGTTTCAGATACATAAAATTTTTTCGTTATCTAAAAACTATAATCGAATCTATATCTTATGAAAAGGGGGAGATCATGTGCGCGAAGGGATAAAGCCAATAATTCTGGGTACTGTTGTGACGGCAGCCGGAGCTACGTTAAGAGGCATAGACATGAAAAAGCACGGTATGACAAAACGGGATACCAAAGTAGCTATAGGCGCAGGGTTGCTCGGATTGGGACTGGCCCATATTATTCTTGGAAGCATAGATCTTGTTCAGGATTAAGATATCAGGTTGAAGTAAAAAAGGTACTATCCGGGGCCTTATGGATAGTACCTTGATTTTTATCTTATATTGTCAGCCTAATCTTTTTTATCCCGCTTTTTGTCATCCGCCAGCTTGTCCAGTTCCATTTTAAGCATGCCGATTTCCTGTGTGAGCGTTTTAACGCGGATCGCGTTTCTCGATATCGCTATTGTAAGAGTAAAAAGTATTAGCAGCAGGAAGAAAATAATAAAGAGGAAAAGCGTATTGACCGGTTCCACGATATTCAGAAGGTTTGAAATCAGTCTGAGAAGGCCTGGGAAAACTGCGACTACGATAAGGCACAGGCCGGCAAAGAGCCATGTTAGCGTATATTTCAGCTCTATCTTCCTATTGCGGAGCATCATGACTATATAGAATAAAAATATCAGGGAAGCCGCTATCATTATTATCTGGAGCCTTGTGTTCATGTACGGTCCGCCTCCGTTCGCCTGTATCCGTAAAAGGAGGCCAATATCACGGCAAGGCTTACCTTGATCATGTAGTAGACCGATTTCACGCTCGTGATCGAGGATTTGCCCTGTTTACGCTCGTTCATTATGACCGGCACTTCTTTTACATTCAGTTTGTTTTTGACTGCATTCACTATAGACTCCGGTTCGGGGTAATCGCGGGGATAATCGGCCGCAAACAGCTGAATTCCCTTTCGATTGCAGGCCCTGAAGCCTGAAGTCGGATCCGTTACCCTGAGACCCGTAAACAAATGTATCAAATTGCTGAAGTAACGTATCGCAAACCTGCGAACGCCCGTAGAACGGAAACCGCCGCCGGAGTCGGAAAGGAACCGCGAACCGATGCAAAGATCCGTGCCTTTCTCGAGTTCGTTCAGCAGTATGGAGATGAATTCGGGATTATGCTGGCCGTCTCCGTCTACCTGTATTGCCGCATCGTAGTTCCTGTAGCGGGCATACATGTAACCGGCCTGCACTGCGCCGCCTATACCCAGATTCACAGGCAGATCTATAACATGTATGCCGCGCTCCCTGCAGAGCTTTAATGTACCGTCCTCCGAACTGTCGTTTATAACGACCAGGTCATGTTCCGGACAGACCTTTGCGAGTCTGTCAAGCAGCCCCGAAAGGTTTTTTTCTTCATTGTATGCGGGTATTATAATCAAAACTTTCATCGCAAGTCCTTTAAGCCGGTTGTTGGTGTGTCCCATATAGCTTTAGCGTCGAAAAGGGACATTCCTTGTAACGGTATTTGAAGGTGTGTCCCTTTACATTATACCCGCTTATTTACTTGTGCACAACAGTCATGCTGCGTCCGACGGCCTTTGCAACGGGTTCGAGTTCCTCCATGAGCTGGGAGAATTTAGCGGGCCTAAGCGATTGCGGCCCGTCACTCAGGGCATTCGGGGGATCGAGGTGGACCTCTATGATCAGCCCGTCCGCCCCGGTAGCTACTGCGCCCTTGGACAATGCACCCACGTACTTCCAATTACCTGCCGCGTGGCTCGGATCGACTATTATTGGCAGGTGTGAAAGCTCCTTGACTACGGGTATCGCGCTCATATCCATCGTGTTTCTTGTGGAGGTTTCATAAGTCCTGATGCCTCTTTCGCAGAGGATGATGTTCGGATTTCCGGCAGCCATGATGTATTCGGCGGCCATCAGCCATTCCTCGATCGTTGCGGCCAAACCCCTCTTCAGCAGTATGGGCTTCGACGTCTGGCCAACTTCCTGCAGCAGCCTGAAGTTTTGCATGTTTCTGGCGCCTATCTGTATAATGTCCGCATATGATGCGACCATTTTGACGTCGCGTGTATCGACGACCTCAGTTACGATGGGCATGCCTGTGATTTCACGCGCTTTAGCCATGATCTTGAGCCCGTCTTCCTCAAGACCCTGGAAGGAGTACGGAGAAGAACGCGGTTTAAATGCGCCGCCCCTGAGTATGCCGGCTCCGGCTTCTTTTACCTTTATTGCAGTTTCCAGAAAGTTCTCCTCGCTTTCTATAGCGCAGGGCCCGGCCATTACAATGATCTCGCCACCGCCGATTTTCAAGCCTCCGACTTCTATGACCGTCGGTTCCTGCTTGAGTTCTCTACCTGCCAGCTTAAAGGGTTTCATTATCGGCACGAGGTTTTCGACGCCCGGCATCGATGAGATGGCATGGGTGTTAAGCAGCCTTTTGTCGCCTATTGCGCCGATTACCGTTTTTACATCACCGATAATAGGGTGTGTTTTAAATCCGAGGTCTGATAATTTGTGTTCGACGTCGTCGATCTCTTGTCTTGTGGCATTTTTACTCATTACAATGATCATGGTCAAGCCCTCCCAAGCCTTATTTCATTATATTCATCAGTTTTTCCGGAAAATAAAAAAACTCCTCGTCAGTTATATGAGACGAAGAGTTGTTCTCTCGCGGTACCACTCAAATTGGTTAAAACCCAGCTTTGCAACGTACATTCATACGTTTTTCCTTTTAACGGCGGACACCCGGCACAGCCTACACGATCTTCAGCCTGCAGCTCGAAGGGGAACTTCGGCCGGGTTACTCAACCGGGCTCTCACCATTCCCGGCTCGCTGGTTTTCACAATTATTGCTGTGAGTAAGTTCCTGTCTACTTTCCCTTGTCATAGCTATTCGCTATAAATTTTCTTAATCGTAGCATGGGTCGATTTTATTGTCAAGAAGGATTTTTTATAACATTATGTCGAATATATGATATAATGTAAGGGGACACACCTTCAATGTCCATTACAAGGAATGTCCCCTTTTGACGCTAAAGCTATATGGGACTCACCTTCAATGTCCATTACAAGGAATGTCCCCTTTTGACGCTAAAGCAAATTGGCGTACAAAAGACAACCCGGAATAATTTCATAATTTGGGAGGGTCATGAATGAGTGAGCTGCAGGTAGTTGTGTTTGAAGTCAACGGTGAGTTTTTCGGAGCGGAAGCTTCACAGGTGTTTCAGATAATCAAATATCAGGAAGCCACCAAAGTGCCCAAAATACCTAAATTCATTGAAGGTATACTGAATTACAGGGAATCCGTACTTCCTGTCGTCAACCTTGCAAAGAGGTTCGATATGGGCGATATAGCCGTAAACAAAAAGACCAAGATACTTGTTACGAGGATAGAAGACAATTTTGCAGGATTTATCGTCAATGATGTTTCTGAGATAGTAAAATTCTCCGACAGCGAAGTCGACCCCGCGCCGAGCATAATTAACGGCGAGACGGCGGCTTACCTCAAAAAGGTGGCAAGAAAGGGAGACAAGCTCATTTCGATAATTGATCTCGAGAATATTCTTACTGCCGGTGAAATAAAAAAGCTTTCGAATGTAAATACGAAGGCTGGGAAATGAATCGGTAAACCCGAGAAAGTGCCGGCGAAAAGACAGCAATGAATTCACAGGAATTATTGTTGTTTTTTATTGCATAGTATGTAAGGTTAACTTGACACATCGTAAAGATAATGTTATATTGATAATGTAAGGTAAACATTACAGGGGTGATACTTATTGAAGAATAGAATCAAGCAATTTCGTGAAAAATCAGGGCTGACCCAGGAACAATTGGGAGAGCTTGTGGGCGTATCAAGACAAGCAATTAATGCTATTGAAACGGGGAAGTTTGAACCTTCCATATGGTTGGCCTATGAAATTGCCAAGGCATTTCACAGCAGCATAGAGGAAATTTTTCTTTTCGAAGAAAGTGAAAGAAAATCGAGAGCAGAACAAAGTAGAGGTGTAGTTTGAATGGCATTGAGACAGATAAGATTGTTTAATGACGAAATATTAAGGAAAAAAAGTAGAGCAGTCGAAGTTGTTGATGACAAAATAAGAGAAATACTAAACGATATGGCCGATACTTTGCATAATACTGAAAACGGCGGCGCGTTAGCGGCCCCGCAGATAGGTATATTAAAGCGATTGGTTGTAATAGATATGGGACAAGGTCTTATAAAATTGGTAAATCCGGTTATAACGGAGAAAGAGGGAGTACGGGAAGTTATAGAAGGCTGCTTAAGTATTCCCAATAAATGGGGTAAATTAAAAAGACCTGTTAATGTAACAATCCAGGCGCTAAATGAGAATGGAGAGCAAATTGTTATGACAGGCACGGGAGATTTGGCAAAGTGTTTCTGCCATGAAATTGACCATTTGGAAGGTATTCTTTTTACCGATTTAGTTTATGAATATATAAAGCTGTGATTAAAGTCAATAAAAACACTTGTGATTTCCAGCAACTCACAAGTGTTTTAAAGTTTGCACGGGATTATTATACGTTGAACCTGAACAGGGTGACGTCTCCGTCCTGCATCACGTACTCCTTGCCTTCGGAACGGACAAGCCCCTTTTCGCGAGCCGCGTTATACGAACCGCATCTCATGAGATCGTCGTAAGCCACTATTTCCGCTCTTATAAAGCCTCGTTCAAAGTCGCTGTGGATTTTGCCGGCAGCCTGAGGAGCCTTTGTGCCCCTTACGATGGTCCAGGCCCTGACTTCCGGTGTTCCTGCGGTAAGAAAGCTCATTAGCCCGAGCAGCTTATAACTTGACTTTATGAGCCTGTCGAGGCCGGATTCCTTAAGGCCCAGTTCTTCCAGGAACATTGCCTTCTCTTCATCTTCGAACTGAGTTATCTCTTCCTCTATTTTTGCGCATATCACGAGCACTTCGGAGCCCTCGTCCCTAGCGAGCTTCATAAGCTCGGCGAGATAGGGGTTCGACTTGCCTGACTGAAGGTCGTCCTCGGAAACGTTGGCCGCATACAGCACAGGCTTTGATGTCAGCAGGAACAGCTGGTCTACAAGCAGTAGCTCTTCTGGACTGAACTTCATCGTCCTGACAGGTGTGCCGCCTTCAAGCGCGGCTTTGATCCGTTCGTACAGTTCGATCTCCGCCTGGAACTTCTTGTCTCCGCCCTTCAGCATCTTGCGCGTACGGTCTATGCGCTTGTCAAGCATTTCGAGATCTGCGAATATCAATTCGAGGTTTATTGTTTCAATATCGCGTGAGGGGTTGACCGAACCGTCTACGTGAACGATGTTGCCGTCATCGAAACAGCGAACGACATGTACGATGGCGTCGACCTCCCGTATATGGGCAAGAAACTTGTTTCCGAGTCCTTCGCCCTTGCTTGCTCCTTTTACGAGCCCTGCAATATCGACAAATTCGACGGTAGTCGGAGTGATTTTTTCAGGGGAGTACATCTCTGCAAGCTTGTCGAGACGTTCATCGGGGACTGCGACGATCCCCACGTTGGGTTCTATGGTACAAAACGGGTAATTGGCTATTTCCGCGCCCGCTTTTGTGATTGCGTTGAACAGTGTGCTTTTGCCCACGTTGGGAAGTCCTACTATGCCAAGTTTCATTATATCGACCTTCCTCGGATTCTTTGATTTTTGGAACACGTAAATTATATATTATTGGCCTGTTCAATGCAACACATGTGAAAATTCCTGTTGCATTATTGCACGTACAAGTGTTATAATTTCATAAACCATTTAGTCAGACCAGAGCAAGATGAGAAGAGTAGATTAGTTTAGAAGAGAAGAGCAGAGTTGAGAAGAGAAGAGGCTTCATCTCTCATACTCTCCTTCCATTACGGAGGAGGGCTTCGATTGTATTATCCCGATCTTGAAAGCGTCAAGGAATTAGCGCGCAATTATAACATAATACCTGTATCCTGCGAAGTATATGCGGATATGGAGACCCCTATCAGCGTCTTCAGGCGGTTTGAGAAGAGCGATTTCTGCTTTTTGCTCGAAAGCGTAGAGGGCGGAGAAAAGTGGGGCAGATTTTCATTTATCGGCAGGAATCCTTTCCTGACCTTGAAAGGCAGCGGCAGGCGGACGGAACTGACTTACAGGAGCGGCAGGCGCGAGGTCGCCGAAAGTAATCCTTTTGAAGTCATGAAGGAATTGATGGCCGGACACAAGGGAGCGCCGGTCAAAAACCTTCCGAGGTTCAACGGCGGGGCGGTCGGATTTTTCGGATACGATATTGCACGTTATTTCGAAAGGCTGCCGGATATACCGGACGACGATCTGGAAATACCGGAAATACATTTCATGTTCGCAGACGAAGTCATAGCTTTCGACCATTTCAGGCACAAGCTTCATGTAATCGTAAATCTGCATACGGACTGCGGAACGATAGAGCGCGGGTACAATACCGTGATAAGCAGGATCAATGAGATTCGCGAGGAACTCAGGGAGGCAGGAAGAATGCTGACAAACGGGGTCATGCCTGCGTCTGCCGGGGTCACGCCCATATCCGCTGTATCAGGCGGCGGCCGCAGGATAGATAGCAATGTCAGCCGGGAACAATTCTGTGAAAACGTCAACAAGGCAAAAGAATATATTACAAACGGAGACATCTTTCAGGTGGTGCTTTCTCAAAGGCTGCGCATCAATACCGCCTGCAGCCCGCTGAATGTCTACCGTGCTCTTAGGACTATCAACCCGGGCCCGTATATGTACTATCTGAAATTTGACGGGTATACGCTTGCGGGCTCATCGCCGGAAATGCTCGTCAGAGTGGACGGGCGAAGGGTCGAGACCTGTCCGATCGCCGGTACGAGGAGGCGCGGCAGGACGGAAGCGGAGGACGAGCTGCTTGAAAGGGAGCTGCTCTCCGATGAAAAAGAGCGCGCCGAGCATATTATGCTTGTCGATCTTGGCAGAAACGATATAGGCAAGATATCGGAATTCGGCACTGTGAAGGTCGATTCCCTTATGCATATCGAGCGGTTCTCGCATGTCATGCACATCGTAAGCAACGTAAGCGGAACCCTCAGGGACGGTGTAACCTCCTTTGACGCGTTGTCGGCCGTGCTGCCTGCGGGTACGCTCTCCGGAGCTCCGAAAATCCGTGCCATGGAAATAATAGATGAGCTTGAAACTGCAAAACGCTGTCAATACGGTGGGGCAGTCGGTTATCTGAGCTTCGACGGAAATCTCGATAGCTGCATTACTATACGCACGGTGCTTTTCAAGGATGGTTACGCATATGTGCAGGCAGGCGGCGGGATAGTCGCCGATTCGAAGCCGGAGCTCGAATACGAGGAGTCGATGAACAAGGCCAGGGCACTGATAAAGGCTGTTGAGGAGGGGGAGAAGATCAGATGATTTTGATCATAGACAATTATGATTCGTTTACCTACAATCTCTATCAGTATGTCGGCGAGCTTTGCAGAGACGTCATGGTCGTGAGGAATGACGCGCTGAGCGTCGCGCAGGTGGCGGAGCATAAACCTGACCATATCATTATTTCGCCCGGGCCGGGTTATCCTGCAGACGCGGGGATCTCCATAGAGCTGGTCAAAAAGCTAGGCTCTTACATACCGATCCTGGGCGTTTGCCTTGGACATCAGGGTATCGGGGAAGCCTACGGCGGAAAGGTGGTACATGCGCCGGAACTGCTGCACGGAAAGGCATCAGTGATCGAATTGACGCCAGACTGCAGGTTGTTCGAAGGACTTCCGAGAATGATAACCGCAGGCCGCTATCATTCGCTTGTAGTGGAACGTGAATCATTCCCGGACGTACTCGAGATTACCGCTGTTTCGGCAGACGGGGAGATAATGGGCCTGAAACACAGGGAATACGAGGTTTTCGGCATTCAATTCCACCCCGAGTCCATATTGACGCCGGATGGAAAAACGATACTCAAAAATTTTCTTGCTATTGAATGAAAGTTTAACGAATAGACAGGGGGGCCGGCTGAAAGCCGTAAAACAGAAAAGCCAAATAGGCTTGGAAAGGATTAAATGAGGCTGGCTCCGGAGAGTTGAGAAGAGAGGAGAATAGTTATGGTCAGATCAGCGTTACAAAAACTTTCTATGGGGGAAAACCTGACAGAGTACGATGCTATCGAGGCAATGAACTGCATCATGGAGGGAAATGCGACCCAGTCGCAGATAGGAGGCTTTTTAACTGCGCTTCGCTTCAAAGGCGAGACTGTTGAGGAGATTGTCGGATTTGCAAAAGTAATGCGCGAGAAATCGGCAAAGGTACCTCACAGTCTGCCGTACTGTATCGATACGTGCGGGACAGGGGGAGACGGGGCAAGGACATTCAATATTTCGACGGCCGCATCATTCGTAGCGGCAGCTGCAGGAGCAAAGATAGCAAAGCACGGCAACAGGGCGATGTCGAGTAAAAGCGGCAGCGCTGATGTACTGGAAGCTTTGGGAGTCAATATAGGGCTTAGTCCCGGGCAGGTGGGCAAGTGTATGGAAGAAGTCGGGGTCGGTTTCATGTTCGCCCAGCTGTTCCATCAGTCAATGAAGTATGCGGCCGGAGCAAGAAAGGAATTGGGCATCAGAACCGTGTTCAATATACTCGGACCGCTGACCAATCCTGCAAATGCCAAAGGGCAGCTTCTGGGCGTATTTGACGGCAATATAACGGGAACCATGGCGGAAGCCCTGAAAATGCTCGGGACAGAAAGGGCGCTCGTAGTCCACGGTTGCGACGGCCTGGACGAAATAACGATTACGGGTGCAACAAAGGTTGCCGAACTGAAGGACGGAGTAATCAGGGAATATTATATCGACGCCGCGGAACTCGGTATTCCCAGGGCTGAGCAGAGGGAACTGGCCGGCGGGGACGCCGCCTGCAATGCGGGAATCATCAGAGCTGTACTTGCGGGTGAAAAGGGTCCCCGTAGAAACATAGTGCTGGTCAATGCCGCCGCAGCGATATACGTGGCAAAATTGGCCGACGACCTCAAGGAAGGGCTTAGAATAGCCGGGGAAATGATAGACAGCGGTCTTGCGGCCGCCAGGCTGGAGGAACTGCGCAGGTTCACGGAAGCTGCCGCCGAAGTGAAAGAGGTATCGGCATGATATTGGAGGATATAGCTGCAAAGAAGAGGGAACGGTTGAAAGCAGAGATGCGGCAGGTATCGCTCGAAGGCTGGAAACAGAAGATCAGGGCGCCAGGACTCCATAAGCCGCTGGATTTCGGGAAAGCCCTCAAAAGTGAAGAAGGGCTTTCCATAATAGCCGAAGTAAAGAAAGCATCTCCGTCGGCAGGCATAATATGCGAGGACTTCGATCCCGTGAAAATCGCAAAGGATTATCTTGCGTCCGGCGTACAGGCGATTTCCGTATTAACCGAAAAGGATTACTTCCTGGGTGACGACAGTTATCTGACAAAGGTAAGGCAGAACGTTCCCATACCGGTACTGCGCAAGGACTTCCTGATAGACCTGTGGCAGGTCTACCAGTCGAGATGCATGGGAGCGGACGCCATATTGCTTATTGTTGCATTGCTTGATGACGAATTGCTCAAAAAGATGTTGATTGTTGCAGGTATACTTGGCCTGCAGTGCCTTGTGGAGGTGCATGACGAGCGGGAGCTGGAGAGGGCGCTTCACGCGGAGGCCAGGATAATCGGAATAAACAACCGCGATCTGAGGACATTCCAGGTCGATCTCAGTACGACGGCAAAACTGATAAACAATATACCACAAGACAGGATAGTAGTCAGCGAAAGCGGTATCAAAACTGCGGAAGATATGCAGTATGTCAGGCAGGCGGGCGCGGATGCGGTGCTCATCGGGGAATCGCTCATGCGCGCCGGGTGCGTGTCGGACAGAATCAGGGAATTGAGGGCGGTATAGAAACAGAAAGACAGAGAAACAAAAAAACCGTCCCTCTGTCCCTGAGTTTTTGTGTTTCACCTGCGAGGTATTAAGGATGACAAGGGTCAAGATATGCGGTATCACTAATAAAACTGAGGTTGAATTCATCAACAGGTATCTGCCTGACTATGTAGGTTTTGTATTTGCAGCAAGCAAACGCCGTGTCACACCTGAAAAAGCGGCGGAGCTCGCTGCCGGGCTTTCACCGGCCATCAAGAAAGTGGGCGTCTTTGTAGACATGAAGCAGGAAGAAGCGGCCGGGATAACTGCTTTTGCCAAGCTGGACGCGCTGCAGCTGTGCGGTTCGGAGGATGTCCGTTATATTGCAGAGCTTCGCTGCCTGCTTAAACCGGGGACAGAGGTATGGAAAGCGGTGAGGATGGGCGGCGGTATTCACCCGGGTAGCGGCAGTGATCCGGGCGGCGGTGCATATTTGGTGGGAGGGACACACCCTGCGTGCGGACATCCGCAGTCTGACGGAGCTTTCGTAATCGGATCGAAGGACGGCAGCCCCCAACAGGTGTATGAAAGCCTGAAAGCATACTCTGCGGACCGACTCATCCTCGATACCTATAATGCCAATCAAGCGGGCGGCACGGGCCAGACCTTCGACTGGGGACTGGCACAGCAACTCGGGAGGCATGTCCGGCTTCCGATAATACTGGCGGGAGGGCTGAACCCCGGAAATGTGCGGCAGGCGATAGAGCAGGTTGTGCCGTTTGCCGTGGATACTAGCAGCGGAGTCGAAGGTGTCGGTATGAAGGACGAGGCAAAGGTCAGGAGTTTCATATATGCTGTAAGGAGAGAGAGCAGATAGGCTCTCTTTTTTATTAATATTTTGTTTTCATTTTGTTTACATTTACATTGTTGTTGCAACAATTTGTAAATGATATTATTAATTCATAAAATATACCGGCAGGTGATTTGATGAACAAGACAAAAGTTCTGGTTATAGACGATGATATGAATATTTGCGAACTAATCCGGCTTTATATGGAGAAGGAAGGCTATGAAGTCAGGACAGTGTACAACGGTAAAAGCGGAATTGAAGCGTTCAGTGAATTCACGCCGAATATAGCCGTTCTCGATATCATGCTTCCGGGTATGGACGGTTGGCAGGTTTGCAGGGAAATCAGGAAGGTCAGCAATATACCGATCATAATGCTCACGGCAAAGGGTGAGACCTTTGACAAGGTTCTTGGACTCGAACTGGGAGCGGACGATTATATGGTCAAGCCCTTCGATCCCAAGGAATTGATCGCCAGAGTCAAGGCGGTGCTCAGAAGGTATGAGCGCAAGGATTTCGACACTCAAGAGATCGTATACCCCAATCTCGTCATAAATAAGACAAATTATACCGTCAAGCTCAACGGCAAGGATCTCGAGCTTCCTCCGAAGGAGCTAGAACTTCTGTATTTCCTCGCATCCAACAGCAACAAGGTTTTTACGAGGGAACAGCTTCTCGAGCATGTCTGGGGCTTCGATTTCTATGGCGACAGCCGTACGGTGGACGTACACGTAAAAAGGCTCCGTGAGAAGATAGACCTGCCTGACCAGATATGGCAGCTCAAAACGGTCTGGGGAGTCGGTTACAAATTTGAGGTAAGATAATGTTCAAGACAATATTCAGCAAGCTGATCGTGATTTTCCTTCTGATATTGGGCATAGCGTTTGCCGTCACGGGCGTCATGATGAATGTGTTCCTCGATACTTACATTACCGAGGAGAAGGCGACGGCACTCGGGGATGCGAGCAATTATGTCAACATGATTTACAAAAGCCTTATACAGGGAACCGATATGAGCAACAGTGACAGTGTGGCAAGGACACAAAAGGTTTTTAACGATTATCTGGTATTGCAGGGAAGTTCTTTGAGGTCGATAATTTGGATGACCTACGATAACGGCGTCGTATTCCAGACAAACTGGGCCATGCCGCAGTCTCTTGCAGAAAAATACAAGGATAAAAACAATAGTATAAAACTTCCTTTGAATGCTCAGTTTTTAAAACTGGCGGCAAGTGAAACGACAGTGCGCGAAGTAGGAAATTTCAATGGCTTGTTCAAGGATCCCAAGCTCGGCAGGATCCCGTTCTTTGCAGAAAACGGCGACTTATGGCTAACGGTGGGAAGATCCTTCAAATATACAAATACAAATAACAATGATGTCATGATCTTCATATTCATGAGCACTCCCGTTAAAGAGGTAGGAATCGCACGGCTGCAGGTATTCAGGTATTTCCTCATTTCAATGGGGGCGGCTATAATCATCGCAGTAATCCTCATTTACATTTTTTCGCTGAGGCTGACACACCCTCTGAAACAGATTAAAAATGCGGCTTCGAGGATAGCCAGCGGTGAGTTCGAAAAACGCCTCGACATAAAGACGAAGGATGAGATTGGCGATCTGGCAAGGACTTTCAACCAGATGGCTGTGGCTCTGCAGAATATCGAGGAGATGCGCCGCGGTTTCGTGGCAAATGTATCACATGAGCTAAGGACGCCGATGACTTCGATAAGAGGCTTCGTGGACGGCATTCTGGACGGGACCATTCCTCCCGAAAGGCAAAACCATTACCTGACGATAGTCAGGGATGAGACCATAAGACTGAACCGACTGGTGAACGATCTGCTGGATCTGGCGAAAATGGAGGCGGGAGAGGTCAAACTGAATCTTGCCGTATGGGACATAAACGAACTTGTGAGGAAGTGCGTTATTAAGCTGGAAAGCCTTTTGCTTCAAAAGGGGCTGGCAGTCGATGCTGATTTCGAGCAGGAGGATCTTCTTGTAAAGGCGGACTCCGACTCGATAGAGAGGGTCATTTTCAACCTTATGCATAATGCGATAAAATTTACGCCGGCGGGAGGCAAGATCAGCATTATTACCAGAAAACGCAGGGACAAGGTGGAGGTCATGGTCAGGGACACAGGCGTAGGTATAGAACAAAGCGATCTCGATATGGTCTGGGACAGGTTTTACAAAGCGGACAAATCCAGGAGTATGGACAAGACGGGTACCGGCTTGGGCTTGGCTATCGTCAGGAATATCATTAACGAACATAAACAGGATATATGGGTCGAAAGCAAACCGGGCGAAGGCACGGCATTCACCTTTACCCTTGCCGCAGTCAGCAGGGAAGCCGATCCGGGACCCGAAGCAAAAAATTATATGCCGGACTGAGTATTGTTAACAGAATATTCATAGATTTTTCAAATAGACGCTTTACAATTGAGTCATAAGGTAATTTGAGAATAACAAACGCAGTTTATTCAGTATAGGAGGTTTTGATTATGGAAGATTTCAATCAGGGAAACGATAATAATAACAGCACTATCAACAGTGCAAATAATGAAAATGTAAATCAGGAAAATATTGTGAACATAGGACATAATGATAACGAAGGTGCGGCAGTTCCCAAAGTGCAGCCGGAAAATGACCAGTACCATTCGTTGCAGCAAAACCAGCAGGCGGGACAGTCCCAGCAATACGGGCAGACGGGATCGCCGCTGCAGTACGGCCAGGCGGGATCTACCCAGCAATACGGCCAGTCTTCATACCAGCAATATGACCAGTCGTATACGCAATCGGCCGCATCACAGCAATATGTACAGCCGGGGTTTGCGCAGCCGGAAAATAAGTCTTATTACAATGAGAAAATCAAAAAGTCGAAACAGGGCAGGGTAGGAACAGGACAGCTGATCCTTGTCTCGGTACTCAGCGCGGTGCTCGGAGCGGGCGCCATGTTTTCCGCAAGCACTTTCCTGGGTCCGACGATACAACCGGCAGTCAATTCATTGCTCGGCAACCCAGATCAGACAGCCGTGACCTCAGGCGATAACGGAATATACAAGAAGGTAGAGATCACCCAATCCACCTCGCCCGTTGAAGCTATCGTGGAAAAAGTAAGTCCGTCGATCGTAGGCGTCCAGGTAACGGTTCAGGCGCAGGGCAGCGATTTCTTCTTTAACATGGGGCAAAGCGGCGTCGGCTACGGTTCAGGCATTATCATCAAGAGCGACGGTTATATACTGACGAACAACCATGTTATAGAAAGTGCTTTGGACCAGAATTCCAACACATTGACTAATGGATCGAAGATACAGGTCGTGCTTGCGAACAACAAGGATAAGATGTATACGGCACAGGTAGTAGGCAGGGATCCTACGACAGATATCGCAGTGCTCAAAATAAACGCCGCCAATCTTCCGGCGGCGGAACTGGGCAATTCCGATAATGTCAAACCGGGTGAACTCGCAGTTGCGATAGGCAATCCCGAAGGTTTCGATTTTATGAATTCGGTAACGGCAGGTATCATAAGCGGTATCAACAGGACATTGACTACCGATGACGGCAAGGAACACAAACTGATCCAGACCGACGCGGCCATCAACCCCGGCAACAGCGGCGGAGCTCTTGTGAATTCGCAGGGCCAGGTCATCGGAATAAATACGGTTAAAATAGCCTCTACGGAAGTAGAAGGCATCGGGTTTGCAATTCCGATAAACGAGGCAAACCAGATATCTCAGAGCCTCATGCAGTACAAATATGTAAAAGGCAGACCGCATCTTGGCTTGTCGATCGACCAGCGTTTCAATTCGGATGTTGCGAAGCAGTATAACGTGCCTAATGGTCTGCTCGTATACGATGTACTGCCTCTGACGGCGGCATACAAGGCAGGTATTCAGCCCGGCGACATTATTACCAAGTTCGACGGCAAGACTGTAAAGTCATTCAGCGAACTCGAGGACCAGAAGAATACCCACAAACCGGGCGACAAGGTAGCAGTCGAGGTCTATAGGAATGGAAAGACCCTTAACCTGACAGTTACTTTGGATGAAGAGAACAACTCTGGCTCGAACAACTCAAATACAGCCGACTAAGCCAACTCCAATTATTCATTGTTATACACCCTCTTGATAGAAACAGCAAAAGCAGCCGAAAGGCTGCTTTTGTTGTTGTAAGGACCAGGCGGATAACCATGTCTGTCTTATATTTCCTCAGCCGGGGATCCCTCGTATCACGTACTCAAAAGCTGCGGAAAATATCTAAAAATATCTCTTTACAACAACACTATTCTGTGATACTATGTACCAGTAGTAAGTAACACTGAATACAAGTCATACAGAATAGTAAGGAGGGATTACGCTGGAAAACCTGACGGAAATGTTAAAAGGTGTACTGGAGGGCTGTGTTCTGGAAATTATCAGCCACGAGGAAATTTATGGTTACGAAATCACGCGGCGGCTGAACGCTCTCGGATTTTCAGATGTTGTGGACGGGACAGTATATACCATACTGGTGCGGCTTGAGAAAAACAAGCTGGTGGATATTAAGAAAATGCCGTCCGATATGGGGCCTCCGCGAAAGTTCTTCACGCTCAACGAAGCGGGGCGAATGGAACTGCAAAAGTTCTGGGAAAAGTGGGAGTTCGTATCATCAAAAATCAACGAGTTAAAGGAGAAGAGATAATGAATTTTTGGGAAAAAATTACTGGCAGCGACATGACGAAGGAATTGAAAGCTTTTGATTCGAGAGCAAAAAAGCTGCCGACTGATTATCAAGCGGCATGGGAAAAAATCGGTTTGAATCTTTGGCCGCACTCAGACTTCACCGGCCGCAACCTCATGCCAATCCTCGACGGTGTGCTTGGCTTGCTCGAAGAAGCGGCGGCGGACGGCCAGAGTATCGAAGAAGTTTTGGGTGATGATATCAAAGGCTTCTGCTCAGCGCTGGCCGGAGAAGAAGGGGCTAAGTCTTTTCGCGACAAGTGGCGCGAGCAACTCAACAACAATGTAGCTAAAAAATTAGGCAAATAGCAGAATGTTTAGCGCCTACGGCGCGGATTACCTTTAAAACATTCAATAGGAGGATAAAATGCGAATACAGGATATCATAGAAGGCAAAAAAGAGTGGCGGGCGCATATGGCGCGTGTCAAAGCGCTCCCGCAGGATTATCAGATTGTTTATAAGGAGATTCAAAAATATCTCTTCAAGGTCGGCCCTGTTGAGCTAACCGAAGGGACAGATTTGCTCTCGGGGATTGTCGATCTTTTCGAAGAGGGCGCGGCCTCGGGGAAAGGCGTGCTTGAGGTGACAGGCAGTGATGTGGCCGCTTTCTGCGACGACCTGATCAAAGAGTCAAAAACTTACGCAGACCTCTATCAGGAATCTGTTGACCAGGAAGTTTACAAGGCCATAAAAAAGGATACGAATAAAACAAAGTAAAAGGGGGAAATCGGAATGGAAAAAGCAATTGAAGTGAAAGGACTGCGAAAGTCTTTCAAGGACAAGGAAGTCCTGAAAGGCGTGGATTTTGAAGTCCGGCGCGGCGAGATTTTCGCCCTGCTCGGCGCCAATGGCGCGGGTAAAACCACGACGGTAAATATCCTTTCGACGCTTTTGAAATCTGACGGAGGAACCGCGAGCGTCTGCGGCTTTGACGTTTTGCGTCAGCCGGGAAAGGTGCGTGAAAATATCAGCCTGACCGGGCAGTTCGCCGCTGTGGACGAGATACTTACCGGGCAGGAAAACATTTTACTGATCGCAAAGCTAAGGGGCGTTCAAAATCCAGCACAAGTTGCCGACGAACTGCTAAAGCGCTTTGGGCTTACCGACGCGGCAAAAAAACGGGCGGGTACGTATTCCGGAGGAATGAGGCGCAGGCTGGATATAGCGATGAGCCTTGTGGGAGCGCCTGCCGTCATCTTTCTTGATGAGCCGACAACCGGGCTTGACCCGGAAGGACGGCTTGAGGTCTGGAAAACCATTAAGGAGCTTGCAAACAGCGGAGTGACGATTCTGCTTACAACGCAGTATCTGGATGAAGCGGAACAGCTTGCCGACAAAATCGCGATCCTGAACGAGGGCAAAATTATTGCCGACGGGACGCTTGAAGAACTCAAAAAGCTGTTCCCGCCCGTAAAAAAAGAATATATCGAAAAAGAGCCGACACTTGAGGAGATTTTCCTCGCGATCATCGGTAAAGGAGGTCAAACAAAATGAATAACAATACAGGCGTACTGACCGGGCGCTTAATGAAGCACATACTGCGCAGCCCGGACACTATTATCACGGTCGCGCTGACGCCGATTGCAATGATGCTTATGTTTGTCTATGTATTCGGCGGCGCGGTAAAAACGAGTATGAGCGCTGATGTGAATTACATTAATTATCAACTGCCGGGCATACTGTTGATGGCTATCGCGTCCGGCATAGCGTACACCGCCTTCCGGCTGTTTATGGATATGCAGAAAGGGCTTTTCTCACGGTTCAATTCCATGCCTATCAGCCGCTCATCGATGCTGTGGAGTCATGTGCTGACCTCTCTCGTGTCCAACATGCTTACTGTCGTTATTATTTTCCTCGTTGCACTTATTATGGGCTTCCGTTCAAGCGCGGGAATACTTAACTGGCTCGCGGCAGCGGGAATACTCTTACTATTCACGCTCGCGCTGACATGGATCGCAGTCATTCCGGGGCTCACGGCAAAATCTATGGAGGGCGCATCCTCGTTCTCATATCCGCTGATCTTCCTGCCCTTTCTCAGTTCAGCTTTTGTGCCGACCGAAACGATGCCGAAAGGCGTCCGCGTATTCGCTGAGAATCAGCCTGTAACGTCAATCGTTGAGGCGATTCGCTCGCTGCTGAACTCCGAACCTGTCGGAAACGATATCTGGATAGCCATCGCGTGGTGTGTCGGCATAATGGCTGTAGCTTACCTGTTCGCGATGAAGGCGTATCGACGCAGGATATGAAAGCATGAGGCGAGGGCTGTACCTCATGGACGCCCTCAAGGCCTTTCCTAAGAAGTCCATTTTCCCCTCCTCCAAGCATTTTCATCTCGCATGGAATGTTCCAGATATACTGCACCAGTATGGATAAAACCAATGTCGGCATGTTGACCGCAGAACTTAGTTGTGTGCTATAATGAAAAATGCGATTCGGGAAACAGGCGCCGGAGCTGCAGCGTTAATCTGCATATAGGGGTGTGATTATCTTTGGAATTTCCATGCTTGAAACAATTTGATTTCAGAAAATCATTGAATGTCAAGGTTTTGGCATCGATGCTGGCTGCATTATTGGCAATCATATTCTTTATGGAGATCTCAAATCTTTTTGTTCTTGATGTTTACCAAAAAAGGGCCCAAAGTACATATCAGAATTCATTAAAACTATATAGCGAGTATTGGGACGGCAAGTTTAATGTAATCAATAATTCGCTAATAACACTGGCAAGCTCTACTTCTGATAATAATTTTAACAATATCTGCTATTCCGAAGACGGACTGGCCTTTGAAACCAGCAAAGTGGTACTCGCAAAAAGGCTTGACGAGATAGCGCGTATTAATAAACAATTCGGGGCGTTTATATACGTACCCGGCAGGAATATTTACATCGAATCATTCAGTAATTTAGGCAGTTACGCAGACCAGATTGATTTTGATAACGAATTGAAAAAGTATATCAAAGACAATCATATAAGCTACAATAGAGAATGGTATTTACTTAAAGTTGAAAAGAAGATGTATTTCATAAAGATTTTTCACATACAGAAAGGCTATGTTGGCGCCGCTATTGAATGTAGGAGCATACTTGAGAATTTAATTCAGGACAAGTCAATCGTCGGTGCGGCAGCGTTAATTGACGAAAACAATAATGTTGCATACCAGTTGAATGCCGGTATGACCTTTGATAATGCATCCTCTTCATTATTTCTGGAAGGATTGGAGCTGGCTGACTACAAAATCGGTATCAATGCTTCGGAAAAATCAATATACAGCGACCGGACCCTGTTCGTATTAATTCTGCTTGGCCTTTTTATCGTCGGACTCATAGCAGTGTGGATTAATATACGTGTTCAAATGAAAATTGTTCTGAATCCTCTCAACATATTAAAAAAAGCAATGGAGAAGTTCAGCAGAGGCGAAATGGACGTAAGGCTGGAGGAGAACTTGTCCAGCAATGAGATGAACACCCTGAATAAAACATTCAATTTTATGGCTGAGCAGATTACCAACTTGAAAATCGACGTATATGAATCTGAAATAGAGAAGCAGGAAATTCAGAGAAGCTTTTTGAGGGTACAGATCCAGCCCCATTTTTATACCAATATTCTGAACCTGGTTTATGGATTGGCGGAAATAGCCGATTTAAAAAGCATACAGCGGATTTGTATTTTTACCTCCAACTACTTTAGGTATCTCTTAAGCGACAAAAATACATTTGTAACTTTGGACAGGGAAATAGACTGTGTAAAAAATTATGTTGAAATACAAAAAATAAGGTATCCCCAATTTCTAAATTTCCATATGGAATCCGCCGTAGACGTAAATGAAAAATTGGTCCCTCCATTGATTTTGCAGACTTTTGTTGAGAACAGCATTAAGCATAATGTGACCTATGTGCCGGTCCTCAATGTTTATGTTGACATCCGGCAAGAAAAGGATGAATTAGTGTTAACCGTTACTGATAACGGCCTGGGTTTTTCAGAGGAAATGCTGGCAAAATTGAATGCAGATGAAAACATTTCTGAAGATGGTAAACATATCGGTATAGTAAATGTAAAGCAGAGGCTCAGGATGATTTACGAAAATGACGCTCAGGTTTTAATTACGAGCAATACTGAAAAAACAACGGTTAGGATACTGATACCGGCAAATGATGCGGAAGAGAGAGGGAAAAATGAACATATTGCTTGTGGATGATGAAGTTGTGGCTATCAATATTCTGGCAAAGACTATAGACTGGAAGTCGATAGGAATCGATCAGGTATTCTCCGCTTATAATGCTTTTGAAGCCAGGAAAATAATAGATCAGAATCCAATAGACCTGATCATCTGCGACATTGAAATGCCGCTTGAAAATGGACTGCATCTTCTGGAATGGGTCAGAAAGCAGCGCCCGCATATTCTAAATATCATTCTGACAGGATATCCTGATTTTAATTATGCTCAAAGCGCCATTTCGCTTGGTGTGTATAAGTTTTTACTGAAACCGGTTGTATTTTCCGATCTTACAGAAGTTGTACGGGAAGCTGTTGCTAAAATTGAGAAGGATACGGTTAAGGAGAAATACAGACAATACGGAGAATATCTGGTTAACAGGATCGACTCGGAAGAGTTGATCGAGGAAAAAATGAATAACATGGTAACCCGATTGAGGGAACCGGATACTAAGAATACGAGGGAAGGAACTGCGGTCAATATTGTAAAGAATTATTTGGAACAGCATTATAACGAAAGCATTAGCAGAAAAGATATTGAATCTCTGGTTCACTTGAACGAAGATTACCTGAACAGGATCTATAAAAAAGAAACAGGTTATTCCTTGCTTGAATACATCCAATATTTCAGGATTACAATGGCTAGAAGAATGCTAATCGATTCAAATATTTCCATCGGCGAAATAGCTGCAAGGATTGGATATGATTCTCCGGCCTACTTTTCCAAAGTATTCAAAAAATCCACGGGGTTGACTCCATTGGAGTACCGTAATGATAAGCTTACCTGACATGTCGGTTTTGTTATAGAAACAGTCGTTTGTATTGTTGAACGATAGTTGCGAAGAGTGTTATTATTCTTTTCAGGATGGCGCCACCCGTATCTTTCTTTTGTTGAAATAAAAAATTGTAGGAGGAAAGTTATGAGGAAGAAACTTAGAATTGTTTCAGTATTGTCGGTTCTCCTGATCTTTACAATGCTTTTTGCAGCATGCGGAACATCATCCGATAGTGCCGGTTCGTCAAGTGCCTTGGGATCACCGGAGGCTTCAGGATCATCAACAGTTGGAGGGTCCGATACTGCGGTAAACGCAGATCCGATTCTAAAAGACGGCAAGCCCGTAGAATTGAATTTATACGTGCCGGGACCGAACGCGAACCCAGCAAACCTGGCGGAAGTAGAACGCTCCATGAATAATCTCATCAAAGATAAAATCGATGCGACAATAAAATTCAATATCGTTGAATGGGGCTCTTATGCAGATCAGCTCAATTTAATACTTTCCAGCGGTGAAAATGCCGATACTGCCTTCACTTTTTCCAGCACCACCACTTTTGCGAAGAACGGCCAGGTACAAGCTATTACCGGGCTCGTACAAAAATATGCCTCCGATACATACAGCCAGTTTGAAAAATACCTTGATGCCTGTAAAGTAAACGGAGAGCTTTATGGACTGCCTACCTTCCATGAGTATGCCTATAGTGCGGGGCTTGTTTGCAGAAAGGATATATTTGATCAGACGGGCATCGATGCAAGCACAGTCAAAACATGGGATGACGTGGAAAATGTCCTCAAAAAAGTTCGTGAACAGAACCCGAACATGAATTTGTTAACGAATCCCGAGGGATCAGCGGGGGCATTCGAGTATCTGAATACCGGTATTTTTGATATTCTTCAAAATGACTCCAAGGTTGGAATCTATGTGAACAAGAATCAGGGTGATAAATTACAGGTACTCAGCATTTTTTCCACACTTGAATACATGGATATGGCTAAAAAGGCCTATGATTGGAATAAAAAGGGTTACTTCGTTCCGGATGTAACAACAAATTCCGTGACCAGGCAGGATATGATAAAGGCAGGCAACACATTTGGGTTTGTAGGACAAATCCACCCCGGAATCGTCAACCAGGAAACAAATAACTCCGGCAAACAGATGATGACAATTCCAATAACGAATGCCGTTTCAGCAACAGCCAATGTTAATTTTGCACAGTATATGATTCCGACGACATGCAAAAATCCCGAAAAGGCCGTAGCTTTCCTCAATATGCTATATTCGGACAAAAATGTGCAGAATCTCTACTCGTATGGCATCGAAGGGAAAGACTATGTTATAAAGGACAAGGATAAGGGAATTATCGGATTCCCGGACGGCAAGGACGGTACGTCGGTAGGCTGGAATATGGAAACCTGGCTGACAGGCAACGCATCCATCTCCTACACCAGAGATACGGATTCTCCGTCACACTGGCAGGATTACCTTGATTTCAACTCTAAAGCTACCATATCGCCGTTGTATGGGTTCGTATACGATACTACAAATGTACAGAATGAAATTGCGGCAGTTAAAAATGTTCTCAGCAAGTACCAGGCAGTTATTGAATCCGGATATGCGGATCCCGAAAAATCTGTTGCAGCGCTCAACAAAGAACTTCAGGATGCAGGAATCCAGAAGATTATATCCGATGGACAACAGCAGGTTGACAATTTCCTTGCTGCTCAAAAGTAATAATCCATTAATCCATTAATTCGTAAAGATTATGTTATGCTGATGAATCGGCAGGTATGACAACGGAAGATACCGTCCATCCAATTTTAGGGCGGTATCTTCCGTAAAACCCAACCAGTTTTTAGCAATCCAGCACTTAAAATCTATTATTATGGGATGCTTGATCATATGAAAACAATTAAGAAGTATATTCCACTCTATATCATGCTTATACCAGGGTTCCTGTACCTGCTGGTCAATAACTATATCCCTATGTTCGGCATGATTATTGCCTTTAAAAATGTAAACTTTGCCAAAGGTTTTTTAAAAAGTGATTGGGTCGGTTTTGCCAATTTTAAATATTTATTCACGACACCGGATGCTTTCCGGATTACAAGAAATACAATCGGATATAACATGGTATTTATTGTTGTGGGTTTAATTGTTTCGGTAACCATTGCGATTCTGCTAAGTGAAATCCGTAATAAAATATGTGTGCGGATATACCAAACGGTAATTATGCTTCCTTTCATGATTTCCATGGTTATCGTAAGTTATCTCGCCTATGCGTTTCTTGCCGGGGATACCGGTTTTATAAATGGAGTGTTGAGCGTTTTACGTTTAGGTAAAATATCATGGTATAACGAACCTAAATACTGGCCTTTTATCCTTGTTTTTATCAGTTGCTGGAAGGGAGCCGGGTATAGTTCGGTTATCTATCTGGCGTCCATATTGGGAATTGATTCCGAAATGTATGAAGCAGCATCAATGGACGGTATTTCAAAGATGAAGGAGATATGGTATATCACTTTGCCTATGATCAAACCGACAATTATTACGATGGTACTTTTAAGTATAGGAAGAATATTTTATTCTGATTTCGGTCTCTTTTACCAGGTACCGATGTATTCAGGCGCGCTGATTGATGTAACAAACACCATTGATACTTATGTCTACAGAGGGCTGATGACGTTGGGGAATATCGGTATGTCTTCCGCCGCGGGCGTTTATCAGTCGTTTGTCGGATTTATCCTTGTACTTATTGCCAACCAGATTACCAAACGGTACAGCAGTGAGAATTCTATATTTTAAGGGGCGATTCATTTGGTTCAAAAAAGTGACCGGAGGTTCCAGATCCTTTCCAATATTATCATGATGCTCGGAACCCTGATGACGGTTTTACCTTTTGCGTTACTTATTATCTCTTCATTTACAAAAAACACGGATATTACCTTATACGGTTATTCATTCATACCCAGGCAGTGGAGCCTGGACGCCTATTCCTATATCTACCGGGAGAGGATACAGATTTTCAATGCATATATGATAACAGTACTTGTAACAACGGCTGGAACAGCAATTGGTCTTCTGATGTCGATACTATATGCATACGTTTTGTCCAAACCGCATTTTCCGGGCAAAAGATTCTTTTCATTGTTTTTGTTCTTTACCATGCTCTTTAATGGCGGGCTTGTTCCAACCTATATCATGTATACGCAATTTTTCCATCTAAAAAATACTATATTTGCACTTATAATACCTAGCTTGTTAATGGGTGCTTTTAATGTAATTCTGATCAGAAGCTATCTGCAGAATAATATACCTCAGGCGCTAACCGAAGCGGCTTTCATAGATGGAGCCAGCGAATATCAGATCGTTTTGAAAATTGTATTTCCGATGGCAAAGCCAATTATCGCTACAATAGGACTTTTTATCGGACTTGCGTACTGGAACGACTGGATGAATGGCCTGTATTATGTTACTAATACCAAATTGTTCAGTATACAGCAGCTGCTGACGAATATGATGAGAAATATTGAATATCTTTCCAAAAACGCAAATACCAATATAAATCTGAGCAATATCGCAAACGGAATACCCCAGGCTACGGTACGTATGGCCATTGCAGTAATCGGAATACTTCCGATCTTAATTGTATACCCTTTCGTTCAGAAGTACTTTGTCAAGGGAATATCTTTAGGGGCGGTTAAAGGTTAAGATCAAAAGCATATGACTTTTTGAAGGAGATAGGCAAATGCCAAAAACATTATTTCAATATGAAGATTCCACTCAGCTGCCGGAAAAGCGGGCTGAGGATCTGCTTTCCCATATGAGCTTGGAAGAAAAACTTGGACAGATACAGGGACTTGACCTGTTCAAATATGCAAAGAAAAGACTGAAGGAAGAATATCCGCACGGTGTGGGTGAGGTCTCTTGCCTTATAGCATGTACAATGGATTCAAGTGAGAAAATCGCCAGCTTGTTTAGAAATATCCAGGAAGAAATAATGGCACTGAGCGAACACCATATTCCGGCAATATTTCATATGGAAGCTCTTTGCGGAGGGTTGATGCCACAGGCAACCAGTTTCCCGTCCGGTATCGGTCAAGCTTCCACATGGAACCCGGAGCAGCAGAAAGAAATGGCCGGTATTATACGCGATCAAATTAAAGCTGTAGGGATAACTCATGCGTTTGCGCCGGTTCTGGACATATCACGCGATCCGCGGTTCGGACGCCAGGGGGAGAGTTACGGAGAGGATCCGACTCTTGCATCGGCAATGGGGACCGCATATGTTCGGGGAATGCAGAATGAGGGTGACCTAGCGGACGGTGTCATGGCTGCCGCCAAGCACTTTTTGGGCTATATGAATTCTCAGGGAGGAATTCACGCCGCGCCCTGCGACATACCTGACAGACCATTGAGGGAAATATTCGCCAAACCGTTTCAGGCAGCTTTTACTCAGGGAGGACTCAAGTCGGTGATGAACTGCTATAGCGCACTGAATGGGGAGCCTGTTGCGGGTTCGAAAAAAATATTGACCGACCTGCTGAGAAATGAAATGGGGTTTGACGGACTTATTATATCGGATTACACTTCGATTGCTGAATTGATGAAGCGGCAGAAAACCTGCAGGAATGAGCTGGAAGCCGGAAGGAGGGCATTGGAGGCGGGTATGGATGTGGAATTACCTTCCAAGGAATGCTATAACGAAGGACTCTTGGAGTTGATCAAAAATGGCGAACTGGATGAAGCTGTATTAAATCGTGCAGTCATGCGTATTCTGACAGCCAAATTCGCATTAGGCCTTTTCGAAAATCCATACCCGGCAGAACACGGGAAAATTGCCGAGGTATTTTCACGTTCGGAAGATAAAAAACTCAGTCTGAAAATAGCCAGGGAATCTGTAGTGCTCCTGAAAAACGATGGTATTCTTCCCCTGAAACGGGGTGCGAATAAAATTGCTGTAATAGGACATCATGCGACTTCAGTGCGTACCTTATTCGGGGGATATTCCTTCATAAGCATGGGAGAAGTCCTGGCGGGTGCGGCGAATACTATGGCAGGCGTCGATGTAGGCAACGTTTCCGAAGCTGAGGACGATAATCGAAGTGCCGGTGAAAAACGCACCACTTATCCAGGGAGTAGCGTAGCCATAGAGAATCCAAGGATGGAGAAAATAGTAAAGAAATACTACCCGGAATCGAAAAATCTGTTGGAACAGTTGAGAGAAGAGTGCCCTGAGGCAGAGATCGAGTATTCTTACGGGTATTCCTATGCCGGAGATGACGATGCAATGCATGAAGAGGCATTGGAAGCCGCCGCAAAAGCAGATGTAGTAATTTTGACTCTTGGCGGGAAATATGGCTGGGGAACATCCTGCACAACAGGAGAAGGAATCGATTCCGCCAGTATAAACCTTCCGGAATGCCAGGAGAGGTTTATCGAGAAACTGGCTGCACTCGGTAAACCATCCATTGCCATACATTTTGACGGAAGACCTATCTCCAGTGATGCTGCAGATCGTCATATCAATGCCATCATAGAGGCGTGGAGCCCGGCTGAATACGGCGCAAAGGCAATTACTTCCGTAATCTTCGGCGATTATAACCCGGGAGGGAAACTGCCCGTTTCTATTGCGTATCATGCAGGACAAATTCCCGTATTTTATAACCATGAAAACGGCGCAGGCTATGATGTTGGGACCTTGACCGCATTTGACAGCTATGTGGATATGCCGCATACGCCAAGATACTACTTTGGGCATGGATTATCCTATACGACCTTCGAATATTCCAATCTGAAATTGAACAAAGAAAAATTCGAACCCTCCGACACGCTGGAAGTTTCCGCGGATATTAAAAACACCGGTGGTGCGGCTGGCGACGAGGTTGTTCAGTTATATATATGTGATAGATATTCGAGCATGGTACGGCCTGTAATGGAATTGGCAGGATTCAAGCGTGTTTCGCTGGAGCCGGGTGAGAAAAAAACGGTAACGTTCGGTATGAAAATAAGCCAGTTTTCCTTTCTTGACTCAGATATGAAATGGAAGGTGGAAGCCGGAGATATGGATATCATGGTAGGGGCTTCCTCCAAGGACATTCGTCTGCGTGGCAGTTTCGCGATAAATTCGGATTTCAATGTAGATGGTAAAAATAGAGGATTCTTTGCTGAAACTGAAGTTCAGTAAAAAAATAAAAGAGATTCATTTATTCTTAGGCGATAACTATCCTCTGGTATAGCCAGAGGATAGTTATTACAAACAATTCAGGTCCGGACCGATATCTTATATTTCCTCAGCCAGTGGTCCACCTGTATCAGGTACGCATATAGCTGCGGCAGCGCCATCAGCTGGCCGAACCAGGGCTTGCCGAGGTCGGATTCGCCCGAGATGAGCTTGAGTATATATTTTTTATCGATCAGCGGTATGATGGGGGAGCTTGTATCATAAAGTATACCGAGCAATTTTTCTTTAACTGCCTCCTCATATGCCGGATTATGTGTCTTCGGATACGGGCTCTTTTTCCTGTACAGCACATCGTCAGGAAGGACGCCTTCAAGGGCTTTCCTGAGCAATCCCTTTTCCCTTCCTCCAAGCATTTTCATCTCCCATGGAATGTTCCAGACATACTGCACCAGCCTATAGTCGCAATACGGCACCCTGACTTCAAGACCGTGCGCCATGCTCATCCTGTCCTTCCTGTCGAGGAGGGTCTGCATGAACCATACGAAATTCAGGTAAAAAATTTCACGCCTTCTTCTGTCGATTGCATTTTCGCCCTCGAGCTGCGGAACCTTGGAAAGGGTTTCGCCGTACCTTTGCGCCGCGTACTCCCTGGGTCTTATCGTTTTGATCAGATCACCCGACATAACGCCCATGCGAAGCTCCAAATCCCTGGCCCACGGGAAAGCGCCGGCGTTCATCAATTCGTCCCTGTGGAACCAGGGGTAGCCTCCGAACACTTCGTCAGCACACTCCCCGGAGAGGGCTACAGTAGCTCCTTTTTTGACCTCTCTGCAAAACAGCCAGAGTGAAGAATCTATGTCGGCCATGCCCGGCAGATCCCTTGCGTCTACGGCATAATCAAGTGCATCGACGACCTCTTCGGTATCCACCGTAATAAAATGATGCTCCGAACCGCATACGTCGATCATCCTCCTGACCCAGGGCGCGTCGGGATCGGGCTGGTAAAGGCTTGACGTGAAATACTTTTCATTATCCTTGTAGTCGATCGAGTATGTATCAAGTCTGCCTTTGCCGTTCCTGGCGAAATACCGGGACGCAAGCGACGATATCGCGCTCGAATCCAATCCTCCCGACATGAAGGTGCAAAGAGGAACATCCGAAACAAATTGTCTTTCGATCGAATCGAGGACCAGCTCCCTTACCGTACCGATTGTTTTTTCAAGGCTGTCCTCGTGCTCGAAGCTTTGCAGTTTCCAGTATCTGCGTATCCTGAACCCGTTACAATCGAATACAATGCAGTGCGAAGGCTTCAACTCGGAGACGCCTTTGAATACGCCAACGCCCGGCGTTTTTGCAGGCCCCAGCGCAAACACCTCGGCAAGGCCCTCGACCCCGATTTCGGCCTTTATATACGGATGAGCAAGCAATGCCTTCAACTCTGACGCGAATATAAGGTCATCGCCGGTGTATGCATAGAACAAAGGCTTTACTCCGAAATGGTCCCTTGCAAGGAAGATCCTTTGTTCTTTCTCATCCCATATCCCGAAGGCAAAAATACCGTTGAAACGTTCAACACATCCCGGACCCCATTGAATATACGATACCAGCAGTACCTCGGTGTCGCAGTTCGTGGTGAAAACATAACCCATGCTTTCAAGCTCGCTTTTCAAATCCGGAGAGTTATAAAGCTCGCCGTTATATACTACCGAATAATCAAAGCCGTCCCTTTGCCGCGTCATCGGCTGCAAACCTCCGGCCGGGTCCATTACGGCCAGACGTTTATGCGCAAGCAAAGCATGGGCCGAACTCCACGTTCCCGAGGAATCCGGCCCCCTTGCCGAAAGCTTTGCGGACATTGCTTCCACTGTTTTTATCTGATCTTTGATATCTTCCTTAAGATTGATCCATCCAGTTATCGCACACATAATGCCTCCTTTTGATGTTCTGCCGTTACACCCTGCAGTTGCTCATATATCAATATATGATGGGAGGGTTCCGGTTGGCATATCCTGCATGCATGTCAAATAATATTGTACATACTTTCATAACTTCATAACTTCGAAATATACTTTAGTAGGAATAATTTACAAGATAAGCAAAGGTACTAATCGAGTTATGGAATTGAAAAATTACATGAATGTTATATTCAAAAAATTATGGATAGTTTTATTGATACCGTTTATTACAGTAGCTGCAGCTGCGGGTTTAACATTTTATTTGATGGAACCCGAGTATGAAGCCAGTACTACAATATTTATCAACGGAAATAATTTCGACTCCACCATACCTATAATGTATGAAGATATTTTAATAAGCCAGATGTTGACTAAGGATTATAAAGAACTGATCAAAAGCCGATCGGTAACAAAAGCTGTATTGGATCAGCTTGCAATTACCGGGCTGACTCCTGATGACCTTGCGAAGAAAATTAGTGTGGAGCTAAAAAATGAAACGAGAATATTGGAAATAAAGCTTGTCGATACAGACCCCAGAAGAGCGCAGCTGCTTGCTGACAAGCTGAGCAATGTATTTATTGAAAAGATAAAAGATCTTATGAAAGTGGAGAATATAGAAGTAGTCGACAGTGCGGAAATTCCTGAAAGTCCGATTAGCCCGAACCCTTATTTAAATATTGCGATTGCTCTTGTTACAGGCATCTTTCTGGCGTTATGCATAATCTTAATTATGGATTATGTTGATGATACCGTTAAAACGGCTGAGGATATTGTAAAGCAGCTTGGCCTTACGGTACTGGGCACGATACCTTTAAGTGATATTGGCTGAGGAGGAAGCAAAATGCCATCTGAGATTTTCGACATGACCCGGAGAAAAAATGAGGCTGTAGACGAAGCGTATAAAGTTTTAAGAACCAATATTCAGTTTTATGAGCAGCAAAATCAAATTAAAGTCATTACAGTTACCAGCTATGGCAAGGGCGAGGGGAAATCCACAATAGCAAAGAATCTTGCGATTTCAATGGCAAAGTCAGGGAAAAAAGTTTTGCTTGTGGATGCAGACCTTCGCAAACCGGGGATGTTTAAAACTTCCGAAGAAACCGATTTAAAAGGACTTTCAGATTATGTTCTGGGTAATGTCTCAATGGAGGATATCATTAATAAAACTGCCGTAGAGGGCCTTTATTTCATATCCAGTGGTACTAAACCCCCGAATCCCGCAGAACTTATCGGTTTACCTAAATTCAACGAGTTACTGAATAGTGCAAAAGAACAATTTGACATGGCTATTTTTGACACGCCGCCTTTGGGAAGTGTTATAGACTGCGCCATTATAGCGGCGCAAACCGACGGCGTCATCATAGTCGTAGAGCAGGGCGCCGTGAAGTACGGCAACGTAATGCTGGTAAAAGATCAGCTGGAAAAGGTTAATGCACGTATATTGGGTACAGTATTGAACAAGGTGAGCAAATCGGATTATAAAAAATATTACAAGTATTACGATTATTATAAGAACAAAAAAGCTTTGAGAAGGGCCGGAAAAGAACTTAAAATGAAGGCTTCGCAGAGGTAAGCGGATATGAAAAAAGCGTTGATAACGGGAATTACAGGACAGGATGGGTCATATCTGGCAGATCTGCTCCTGCAGAAGGATTATAAGGTTTATGGAATTATTAGAAGAGTCAGTAGTTTTAACACCAGAAGGATCGACCATCTGATTGAGAATCCTGATATCAACGACAGGAAACTTTTTCTGGATTACGGTGATCTGACTGATTCAAGCAACTTAAACCGGTTGCTGGAGAAAATCAAACCTGATGAAATATACAATCTTGGGGCTCAAAGTCATGTGCAGGTATCTTTCTCTGTTCCCGAGTATACAGCTGAGGTGGATGGAATAGGCACACTAAGAATGCTGGACGCCATTAGGGAAACCGGTTTAAATACCAAGTTCTATCAGGCCTCCACCAGCGAGCTGTTTGGAGGTCTGCCGGGAACGGATCCCCAGAATGAGAAGACGCCTTTTTACCCCAAAAGCCCTTATGCAGCTGCAAAATTATATGCCTACTGGGTCACGGTCAACTACAGAGAAGCATACGGGCTATTTACCTGCAATGGTATATTGTTCAACCATGAATCTCCAAGAAGAGGGGAGACCTTTGTAACACGCAAGATAACACGGGCAGTAGCCGCAATATCGGCCGGAAGGCAGGACAAGCTGACAATAGGCAATCTGAATGCGAAAAGGGACTGGGGCTACGCAGGAGACTATGTGGAAGGTATGTGGAAGATGCTTCAGCAGGATAAACCGGACGATTATGTTCTTGCTTCGGGTGAATCACATACAGTAAGGGAATTTATAGAACTGGCTTTCAATGAAGCCGAAATCAAGATCGAATGGAGAGGCAGCGGTTTGGACGAAAAAGGTTTTGATAAAAAGAGCGGCAGACTGTTGGTTGAAATTAATCCCAGGTATCTGAGACCCACAGAAGTTGATTTTCTTCGTGGCGACCCGTCAAAGGCGGAAAGGGAGCTGGGATGGCATAGAAAGGTTGATTTCAGAAGCCTTGTGCGCATGATGGTGGACGCAGACATGAAGGGGCACGGGAGAGAATGAGAATAGCGGAAGCGGAAAAAGCGAAGCAAAAAGGACGATAATGGGGGAAAAGAGCAGTATGGAAAGGCATGATAAAATCTATGTAGCAGGACATAGGGGACTGGTCGGTTCCGCACTGGTCAGGAAGCTGACAGAAAAAGGATACCGGAACATTATCGGCCGGACGCATACTGAGCTTGATCTGACAGATCAATATGCCGTAAAAGAGTTCTTTGAGGCGGAAAAACCCGAATATGTATTCCTTGCTGCGGCAAAGGTAGGCGGAATCGGTGCGAACAGCCGATATCCGGCTGATTTTATCATGGAAAACGAGCTGATACAATGTAATGTAATCAGAAGCTCATACCTTAACAATGTTAAAAAACTTATTTTTCTGGGGAGCTCTTGTATATACCCCAGAATATGCCCCCAGCCGATAAAAGAAGAATACCTGCTTACAGGTCCGTTGGAGCAAACCAACGAGGCCTATGCATTGGCCAAGATATCAGGAATAAGAATGTGCCAGTATTTCAACGAACAATACGGCGCCAGGTATATAAGCGTAATGCCCACCAATCTTTATGGACCCAATGACAATTATGATATTGACAATTGCCATGTCATTCCTGCACTTATTAGAAAAATTCACGAGGCTAAAGTTAAAGGCGCCCCCAGTGTGGGAGTCTGGGGTACGGGAAACCCATTGAGAGAATTTCTCCATGTGGATGACATGGCAGACGCCAGTATTTTTCTTATGGAAAACTACGAAGGGAATGAATTTTTCAATATTGGAACCGGTAAAGAAATCAGTATAAGGGAATTGGCCGAATTAATCAGTAATATTATAGGATTCAGGGGAGAACTGGAGTTTGATGCAAGTAAGCCTGACGGTACTCCAAGAAAGCTATTGGATGTAAGCAGGCTAAAAAGTCTGGGATGGGTATATAGCATCGAACTTGGGGATGGCATAAGCAATACATACGGGGATTATCAAAAAAGGAGCTGATTGCATTTGGAACGCAATGATTTCAAATATTCGCTCCAGTTGGCTCTGATCGCAGCCACCACGGTAATATCCGCTTTCGCCGCCATGCCGGTGTTTTTTTACTCAAATACTTACAGGTTGATATTGTTTTCAGTTTGGATCATATATTTTATAACCAACATTTTCTTGCACAAAACATCCCTGACACCGGTCGGAATCGCGATAATAATATCCTGGGCCCTATATGCGGCATACTGCGCAACAATGTACCTGATCCACAGGGATGGCTATCTGAACGGGACTTATTTTTATTCGATAAGTCTTTCTGTTTTTATATTCATCAATGGCTGCTTTCTTAGTCATAATAAAGCTAAAAAAGTTTTTGACACCATAACGGTAATTTATAATATATGTTCCGTCATCGTGGTGTTATATGTATATTTGACAAACTTCTGGAGCGTTGAATACTTTAAAGTCCAGACTTACATATACGGGCCGAAAAACTCGCTTGGCCCGATAATTGTCGCCAATCTGGTTATTCTGGCTATTCGTGAAGCAGGGAACAAAGGCCTGGTAAAATTCGCCCGGTTTTGTACCATTGGCTTCCTGGTCTATATACTTTTCCTTATAAACAACAGAGCCGGGATCGTAGAACTTGCTGCAGTTCTGCTGTGCTATTTGTTATTCTCGGAGAAAAGGCCCCATATTAAGCTCAGCGGTCATCAAAAGAAGCTTGCCGTTTTGGTGATACTGGTATTAGGCTGGATTTTGACAATGGCCATAATACTCCAGGGGCAAAACATTATCGAAAAATCTTCAGGTTTTCTCAAATGGGCATTGAAGCTCGATTTGATCAATGATCTGGATAAATTCAGCAGCGGACGCATCTCGCTTTATTACCTGGCTATTGAAAATGCTATAAAGGCATCGCCTCTATTGGGGGTCGGATTCTGGTATACGGATTTCTTCTATTTATCCATTATTGCGGAGATCGGGCTTATAGGATTCATACCGATATCGGTTATCATATTTCTGATAATCGCTACTGCTTTCAAATTCATCAAAAGTAAAGAAACCTACCCTAAACTTTTGGGAGTTTTATGTATCCAGATGTTGACTGCAACGTTTTTTGAGGGCTTGCCGCCCTTTGGCCCGGGAACGGTGGTATTTGTGTTCTGGCTGTTGTTCGGCGCATATGCGGGTTCTCAAAGCAGGGCAGTAGGAGAAATGGGGAGTCGTAAATGTATAAGAGATTTGTAAAGCGTTTGGCCGACTTTATTCCAGCATTGCTGCTAGCGCCCATAATAACAGTCATTGTAATAATGCTGGGTATTTTTATCATGTTTGAAGACGGAGGACCGGTGTTCTATCTCAGTAGGAGACTGGGAAAGGGGGGAGGTACATTCCTGATGTATAAGTTACGGACGATGAAGGTGAACGCACCGGATTACAGAACAGAGGATGGAAACACGTGGAATTCCGACAGTGACCCCCGTGTCACCAGAATAGGCAAATTTCTGCGGAAAACCAGTCTGGATGAAATCCCTCAGTTGCTGAACATATTAAAGGGAGAAATGAGCTTTATCGGTCCCCGGCCCGATACTCCGGATTTTCTGGAGAGATATCCGGAAGAGGAGAGGATCATCTTATCTGTTTTGCCGGGTATAACCGGCTACAACCAGGCATACTTCCGCAATTCAGCAAATGTAAAAACCAAATTGAAGAATGATGTTTACTATGTTGACAATATGTCATTTATCTACGATTTGAGAATCCTGAATAAAACGTTCATATGCGTTTTAAAGCACCGGAATATATACACTGCGCATCAGATATACATAAAAGAAAACGAAACATGATTTATGCCCAATGCCGGAATGAATTTGAAGGAAGTGGTAATGTGAGGGATTGTATCCGCGAAACTTTTCTGCCTTATTGTCTGCCGGATATAACTGATGAAGAAATAAATGAAATGGTTTTGACCCTGAAATCAGGATGGCTGGCCAAAGGTCCGAGAACCGTCGAATTCGAAAAAAGATTCGGCGAGTATGTTGGCGCAAGGTTTGCCGTAGGGATGAACTCATGTACGGCAGCCCTCCATATTGCGTTGGTTGCCGCAAATGTCGGCCCGGGTGATGAGGTAATAACAACGCCTATGACCTTCGCGGCAACAGCAAACACCATTATTCATACAGGAGCAACACCGGTTTTCGCTGATATAGATCCTGAAACAGGCTGTATTGATACTAACGCTGTTGAAGAAAGGATAACCCCAAGGACGAAAGCTATTGTGCCTGTGCACTACTCCGGTCAGGCATGTGACCTTGACAGAATTTACGAGATAGCGGAAAGGCATAATCTGTTTATATCCGAGGATGCCGCACATGCTCTGTTTACCAGATATAAAGGGCGAATGATAGGCAGCCGGCCAAAGGGTACCGTATCTTATAGTTTCTATGCAACGAAGAATCTCTGTACCGGAGAAGGCGGCATGCTGGTCACCGATAACGAGCATATAGCTGAACGAGCAAGGATGCTTGCCACACACGGTATGAATGCAAATGCATGGAACCGCTATTCGAAGGGAGGTAAGTGCCTTTACGACATAGAAGAACCGGGTTATAAGTACAATATGTTTGATATTCAGGCCGCTTTGGGGTTGAAGCAGCTCAAAAGGCTTGAGGAAATGCAGAAACGCCGCGAAAATATTGCATTGAGATATAGCCATGTATTTTCCGAGCTTGATTCGATTGAGGTTCCTGCTTCAACATCATACACTACGACAAACAGCTGGCATCTCTATGTCATCCGTCTGAATCCGGATAAGCTTTCCATAGACCGGAACCGCTTTATTGAGGAACTATATAAATACAATATCGGAGCAAGCGTTCACTTTATGCCGGTACATTTGATGAGTGCCTATAGAAAAGCTTTCGGTTACAAAGAGGGTGACTTCCCCAATGCGGAAGGATATTTCAAACGAATAGTATCAATACCGCTATACAGCGGCATGAGCGATACTGATGCCGATGATGTCATCAGTGCAGTCTGCCGTATTACTGAAAAATATCATGCTTAAGGGAGTTATGCAATCAAAATGCGAATCTTGATGTTAACCGGCTATTATGAACCGGAAATCACCGCGTGCCTTTATATTTTAAGCAATCTTGCCGAGGACATTGCAGAAAAAGGCTGCAGGGTGGACGTTCTTACTCCTTCACCGGTACGAGGTATCGATGACAAGACAAAGCGCAGCTACCGAAGGATGAAAAAAGAAGAAAAATGCCACGGGAACCTGGTGGTACATCGTGCATTTGTTCCGTTCGGTGAGCCTGTGAATGTATTGTTGAGAGCTTTGCGATATTTTCTTGTAACGGTTGTTCTCTTTTTCAAGGCCCTGAGCATAAAAACGGACGTTCTTTTTGTAGGCAATACTCCACCGACACTGGGATTGGCGGTAATATTGCTCAAATATTTGAAAAGCGTCCCGGTGGCATACATGCTTCAGGATATTTTTCCGGATTCCATGATAAATTCGGGAATCGTTACCAATGGCCCATTGATCGCAATAGGAAGATTTATGGAACGTTTGATTTATAAGAATATGGATATTATTGTGACGCCATCGTCTGATTTCACGAGAAACATCATCGCTAAAGGAGTACCTCAAACTAAAACCAGGTTGATTTACAACTGGACGGACGAAAAGGCTGTTTTTCCTGTCCCTCGCGCCGATAATATACTGTTCGGGCGTTATGACCTGTCTGACGAAGCTTTTTACATAACATACTGTGGGAATATAGGATATACTCAAAATCTCGAACTGCTTATCGATACGGCAAAGTCGCTTGAAAATTATCACGACCTGCAGTTTGTTATTATCGGCGATGGCGCACATAAGCAGGCTTTGGCTGACTACACGAAGGAAAGGGATGTTAAAAATGTACGTTTCCTGCCTTTCCAGCCGTATGAGGAGATTTCCCATGTATTCAGTCTGGGGGATGCAGGTCTTGTGATTTCCAAACATAATATAGGGAGAAATTCCTTTCCGGTTAAAACGTGGAGTATTATGTCGGCTGAGCGCCCGATAGTGGCGTCCTTCGATACCGACAGTGAATTATGCACATTGATCAATAATGCTGAATGCGGTATCTGCATACCGCCTGAGGACTTTAATAGCTTAAGACAGGCTATTCTCGAACTATATCATAAAAGAGAAAGCGTTCAAGTGATGGGGAGGAACGGACGACGGTTCATCCTGGAAAATCTGAACCGGCATTCAGGAACTGACAACTGGTTTAAAATATTTCAGCATTTAGTTTACCGGAATCAGGCGAAAGCGCCGGGAACATAATGGAAAAGCCTGATAAGCTGAAGAATCTAATAAAAGGGATGTTGTCGATGTTCAAATTCAGAAGTAATTACTTCAAACTACTAATGAAATTCAATGGAGTCAGATATGGGAGGAATGTAGATCTTTTTGGGATGCCTGTGATATACCGCTTCAGGGATGCAGCCATAGAAATCGGCGATAACTGCAGGATCAACAGCAGCTTTCTTTCAAATCTTGCAGGCTTGTATCAAAGAACGATAATTGTTGCACGCGGCAGCGGCAAAATCATTATCGGTAAAAATACAGGCATATCAGGAGCTACAATATACGCGAGAAAAAGTATATCGATCGGGGACAATACCCTGATAGGAGCTAACACAAAAATTTTTGATAATGACTTTCATCCTGCCGATCCCGTAGAAAGATTGGCGGATGATGGAACCCAGATTGCCGCCAAGGCTGTCGTCATAGGCACAAACGTATTTATCGGATGTAACTGCATAATCCTGAAAGGGACGGAAATCGGTGATAACTCGGTTGTAGGGGCCGGGAGCGTTGTTGGCGGACAATTCCCCGCTAATGTTATTATAGCCGGAAATCCTGCGGGGATCGTCAGGCAGTTATAAAACCGGGAATTTTTATCTATTTTATGAGGTGAAGCCCTGTGAAAGAATTGCTCGATCTGTCTGTAATCATACCCACAAGGAATCGGCTGCAGTTACTAAGGCAGACTATCGCATCGATTTGCTCGGGAAAAGGTGTGCCGGGGCAATTGGTTATTGTGGACCAAAGCGACAGGCAGCTGCAGGATAAAGATTTGATGGATTTAGTCCCCGAAGGGACGCAAATGTTGATAATCCACATGGAAAGACCGTCCCTGACAGCTGCCAGAAATACGGGAATCAGCAGGTCGCAGTACGAAACCGTTCTGTTCCTTGATGACGACGTTCTGCTGGGAGATAAAACACTTACAGCATTATGCCTTATTTTTGAGGACAGTAAGGTTGCATTGGCAGCAGCGCCTGATGCGGAATATAAATTTATTGCCAAAAGATATCCGGATTTGCTTGGAATAGTCTGCTTTCGGAAAAAACCGTTCAAAAGATACGGTTATGTATGTAAAGGAGCCGTATTGGGTCGATATCCCGATGATCTGGAAGAGAGTGTGCCGACCGAATGGGCTATGGGGTATTTTTTTGCGGTCAGGCGTGAACTGTTTTTTAAATACGGCTTGAAATTTGATGAGAATTTAAGTTCATATGGTTACGCAGAGGATCTGGATTTTTCATATTCATTTATAAAAAAAGCTATACAAGAGGGTTATTCGGCAATACTTGCCCCGGAACTTTACGTCAGACATCTTGGGAGCAGTGAACGGAGGATTTTCTCAAAGAAAGCCACCAACATGTATGTCATGCACAGATATTACCTGTCATACAAACACTTCAAGGGTCCGATCAAGCGTGTAATTCTTGTCTGGTCGGATATCGGAGAGTTTTTCAGGCGTTTGATAAAAGGGGAAAATCCCGTTGATATACTTACGGCACATATTATGTGTATCAGGAAATTGAAAAAGCTCCGGGCGGGGATTATCGATGCCGAACTGCAGAATATGGTCAGGTAGTGGGTGAAATGTATGAGAGTAGCTCAAATCAATTCGGTTGCCGGGTTCGGGTGCACGGGCTTGCTCGCACTGAACCTGCTTGAGAAACTGAATGAAAGCGGAAATGAGTGCCGGCTTTTCTACGGACGTGGTATATCCGGCGATACAGGGTGCACCGTTCGATTTGCATTAAAACCGGAAGTAATGCTGCACGGTATTCAGACCAGGCTTCTGGGAAGTCATGCGTCGGGATCGCCCGTTTCCACCTGCCGGCTTCTCAATATGCTTGACGATTTTCAGCCTGATGTTATTCATCTTCATAATGCCCATGGATATTATCTGAATTTGTATTCCTTACTGAATTATATATCTGAGAAAAATGTACCTTTTGTATGGACCTTCCATGATGCATGGCCTTTTACCGGCCATTGTGCTTATTTTTACGATTGCGAGGGATGGTTGAAAGGCTGCGGCGACTGCCCAAGAAAATCCGATTATCCGCGCAGCTTTATATTTGACCGTTCTGCCGGACAATGGAGAAGAAAACTTTTTGAAGTCCGAAAACTTAAACGGTTTATTGCAGTGACACCGTCCAAATGGCTGGCAGATTTGGCAGGCAGGTCTTTTTACAGTGGAAAGGAAATCCGGACAGTTTATAACGGTATTGATACCGACAGTATATTCGTACCTTCTGATGGAATGGAAACACGGAGAAAATACGGCATACCGGAGAATAAATATCTGTTTGTCACAGTAGCAGGCGGATTAAGTTGTGAAAGAAAAGGGGGACATCATCTGGCCTGGCTTACCCGGCGGTTTGAAAGCATGCCGGTTCATTTTGCGGTTGCCGGGTGGAAGGAAGGTACCGATTCGCTGCCTCAAAATCTTACTGCACTGCCTGTCATCAGATCTCCAAAGGAAATGGCACGCTTTTACAGCATGGCAGATGCCTTTCTGCTGCTGTCGGAGGTGGATAACTTTCCAACGGTCGGTATTGAAGCATTGTCATGCGGGACGCCGATAATCGGGTTCGCTGCCGGAGGTGCGCCGGAACAGATAGACGAGTACACAGGAAAGATGGTGGCAGTGGGAGATATGTCCGGCCTGGAATCGCTGATCAATCGTTTTATTTCAGAGACAGGCATGTTTTCTAAGAAATTATGCAGAGCCAGAGCGGTGAAGCTCTTCAGCAAGCAAGCCATGTACGAAGGGTATATGGCTTGTTATAAGGATGTTATCGGCTCCGAAAGGAATACATGAAGTATGAAGGTTTTGTATCTGACAAATCTGCCTGCACCGTACCGTATGCGTTTCTTTGAGAAGCTTGGAAATCTGTGCGACCTTACAGCGGTGATTGAGAGAAAAACTGCAAATGACAGGGATGCAAAATGGTTTGAGCAGAATATAAATCGTACGTTCAAGTACATCGCATTAAAAGGAATCCAATGGAACAATGATTCAGGATTCAGTCCGTCTGTTTTAAGATGGCTGCGAAAGAGGCAATTTGACATAATTGTTATCGGCGGTTATTCATCGCCGACGGAAATTCTGGCTATACTCTATATGCGCTTGAGGGGAATTCCGTTTGTTTTGAGTGCAGACGGCGGTTTTGCCGTCAAAGGCGAATCTGCAATAAGGAAAAAGATAAAGCAAATACTGATCGGTTCTGCAAGCCACTGGCTGGCTTCGGGCAAAGGGACGGCAGAATTCCTCGAGTTTTATGGAGCAGACAGTGAAAGAACATTTCTATACCCATTCACTTCTGTAGAGAACGGGGATATTATGCCGGAAGCTTTGGAAGAGCCGGAAAAAGGGAGTTATAAGAGAATTCTGGGGTTGGATGGGAAACAGGTTGTTTTATCGATCGGACAATTCATACCGCGTAAAGGCTTCGATATATTATTAGACGCATGGAATCGCTTGCCTCATGATAATGATATGCTGGCGGTTATCGGGGGAGGACCGCTGAAAGCTCAATATACGGATATTATTAGTGATCTGCAAATAAAAAACATTATGCTTCTGGATTTCATGAAAAAGAAAGAACTGTTGGAATGGTACAGGGCAGCTGATCTATTCGTACTCCCGACTCGCTATGATATTTGGGGGCTGGTGATAAACGAAGCTATGGCACAAGGACTGCCCGTTATCTCGACAAGCGGCGCACTGGCGGGTCTGGAACTGGTATATCAAGGGTGTAATGGATATATAGTTCCTATAAATGAGGCCGGAGCTTTGGCCTCCTGCATCGGTCGACTCCTTAATGACAGAACGCTTCGTAAACACATGTCGGAATGCGCTATTGAAACAATTAAACCGTATACGATCGAAAATATGGCCATATCTCATATGAAAGCCTTTGAGGCAATCCTGGGCAAAAGCTGATAAATGAGCGCCGGCCTTAATAATATATGGTATGGACCGGGCTGTAAATGAATTTAAAAGTGTATGAGGAAAAGAGAAAAACCATGATGAAACACAGTGTCTTTTTTGAATTCTATAAAAATGCCGGATTTAAGGTATACGCATCTCCAAATGGCGAATGGTGCGAACTTCAGCCGAGGATGCTGATATCCATTCCTTATCATCGGTTGATTAATCCGAAGCGGGAGGAATTGGATCATTTACTTAAAATGTCGGGAGCCTGGGGAGTAAGATTCCCTACAGACATGGATAATTATGGGTTCCCTAGTAAATTGGAGATTTGCGATCATACAGGCTATGATCTGCAATTCCTGAAACATAAAATTCGAAACCGTGTGGTAAAAGGACAGCAGCATTGTGAAATAAGGCCTGTCAGCATTGCAGAGTTAAGGACGGAAGGCTATAAATTGAATATGCTGACATTGGAGCGGCAAAACCGAAACGATCCAAAAGCAGACCCGGTGTACTGGCAAAGGATATGCGACGGTTTGGAAAAAAGCAGTGGAGTCAATATACTCGGAGCGTACTTTCAAGACCGGTTGGCAGCGTATGTGGTTATACTGGAAACTCCGACAATGACGGAAATGATCATCCAGAATTCGGATACCGATGCATTAAGCTACTGCCCGAATAATTTGCTGACATATTATGTTACATGGCACTATTTAACCGAACAAAGCAATCCGGTACCTGTATGCTACGGGTTAGGTTCACTCGAAGAAACCCCTGATTTAGACAAGTATAAGATTGGAATGGGTTATACAATGAGGCCGATAAAGCAGTGCCTGTATTTCAGAAAATGGTTGGAATTTTTTTTACGGCCTTCACTTCTTTATCTTGGGGAACTGATCAATAAACATATCATTAAGGGACGAAGCTATAAGCTTGATAAGTGCTGCGCCATGCTGAAACGCTATCTGGAGCAAAAGTAATGAGGGCAGGAGGAGGAGACAAATGGATATACGACAGGAAACCGCAGGCACAAACGAATGCCAGTTGAACAGCCTGAAAAATATAGCCGAAGGGAATGCCCGGACACCGCCTGCTACTCTTATGAGGCATTTGAAATTAGCTGTCAGAAGACGCTTGACATCAAGGCAGGATAGAATCCTTCACCAGAATGTAAATGTTGCAATTGACTGGTTTTGCAGCAGGATCGGTAAAAATGCGCCTAGAGCCCAACGAGCCGTCAATGCTCAACAAATGGCTCTGGAGGCCGGTGATCTGGTGAGGGTGAGATCGAAAGAAGAAATTGCGTCAACTCTTAACCATTTGGGGCAAGCAAAAGGATGTACCTTTATATCCGATACCATGACTCCTTATTGTAATACTGTTCACCGCGTTTTGAAATCAATGGAGCGCTTTGTTGACGAACGTGATCTCAGGGTAAAAAAATGCAAAGGACTGGTATTGCTCGAAGGAGTGATGTGTGGGGGAACTACGGCATTTGGGCGCTGTGATCGTTCCTGCTATATATTTTGGCGGGAAGAATGGCTTGAAAAGTTGGAATAGCACTCAAACAAAGCTTTTCATATCTAGTATTATTTGTCGAACATGCAATATAATGTAATATGAGAATGTACAGAAAGCGCCTGATATAGGTGATAGTCATGAAACGAAAGCTCATCAGTTTTGTCTTTGTCCTTTCGGATGCTATTTTTATAAATATTGCTGTAGCTTTAGCTTTTTTATTGAGGTTTGACGGCCGGACAGATATGGCTTACATAGGGGATCTTCCTTATATATTTATTATCACGACATTTATTAAAATCATATGCTTTGCGTTTTTCAAGCTTTACAGCAGTTTATGGAGATATGCAGGCATTTATGAGGTTACTGCAATTGTAGGAGCTTCGTTTATCAGCAATTTTATTTTGCTGGCCGGTTCGATACTGTTTAAAAATGATACCTTCAGGAACGTTTTTATAATCACCTTCTTTATAGATATTGCTCTGATCGGCGGATTCAGGATGGCATACAGGATCATCAGAAGAATTACCAGGATCAGAACGATCAAGTCGATAAACCCTAAAAGAGTGATGCTGATCGGCGGAGGGAGTGCAGGTTCCTTGATTATAAACGAACTTGTGCTGCATCCCGAACTAAAACGACTTCCCGTAGTAATTATAGATGACGACACAGGCAAGATCGGTAAGAAAATCAATGGAATACCTATTGTTGGCGGGAGAAATGAAATTGTCCGAACCGTTTTGAGGAAAAAGATAGATGAAATAATCATAGCTATTCCATCGGCAGGTGTCGGAGTAATCGACGAAATTTACAACGAATGTTTGAGGACACACTGCAAAATAAAAATACTGCCCGGAGTTTCACAGTTGATTGATGAATCCCTGGCAATCAAGAAAATCAGGGACGTCGACGTTACCGATCTGCTTGGAAGGGAACCGATAAATATCGATACAGGCGCCATAGTTTCATACATAAAAAATCAAACTGTCATGGTCACCGGCGGCGGTGGTTCCATAGGGATCGAGCTGTGCAGGCAGATAGCCTGTTTTAATCCGATAAAGTTGATCGTTCTTGATAACTATGAAAATAATGCTTATGAATTGCAGAATGAGTTGGCAAATTGCTATCCTGAACTGGACATAACAATAACTATAGCAAATATAAGAGAAATTGAAAGGCTGGACAGTATTTTCAAAACGTACAGACCGGATCTTGTTTTCCATGCGGCAGCACACAAGCATGTGCCGCTTATGGAATTAAATCCCTCGGAGGCTATCAGGAATAATATCCTTGGGACAATGAATATTGTTGATTGTTCGGTCAAATACAAGGCCAAAAAGCTTATTCTGATTTCTACCGACAAGGCTGTAAATCCAGTCAGTGTGATGGGGGCTACCAAGAGGGCGGCGGAACTGATAATACAGTCGGAAGGCTGTCAAAACAGTACCGTATTAGCTGCCGTAAGGTTCGGAAACGTTCTGGGCAGCAATGGGAGTGTTGTACCTTTGTTTAAGAAGCAGATCGAAAAAGGCGGACCGGTAACGGTTACCCATCCCGAGGTAACAAGGTTTTTCATGACGATACCTGAAGCTGCTCAGCTTGTTATTGAAGCGGGGGCCAAAGCAAGAGGCGGAGAGATATTTGTTCTTGATATGGGTAAGCCCGTCAAAATATATGACCTTGCCAGGACTCTGATCAAGCTGTCCGGATATGAGCCTGACGAAGATATAAAAATCGTATTTACCGGTATGAGGCCCGGTGAAAAAATGTATGAGGAATTGCAGTCAGCAGAAGAGCAGGTACAATTTACCGATAATAAAAAGATATTTCTTATTCCGCCTCCGTATATCGATGGAATTAAGCTCAGAAAAGAATTAATACATTTAAAGTATCTTGCTTCGCGCGATTCCGAAAAAGCGGTAGAATATCTTTACTCTATAATATCCGGTTATGCTGTAAATAGCAGCGGTACTGAGAGGAGATTGAGTGGGCTGAATGGTTAAGGAATCGGACAGCATGGCAAAATCGACTCTTGTCATCATGCTTTTGACGGTTTCCGGAAATGCCTTCGGATTGGCAAGAGAAAGCGCTCTTGCTGCCGTCTTCGGAGTTTCGGCTCTTACCGATGCCTATAAAATAGCTTTCATCATACCATACATACTTCTGTCATCCATATGTACTGCGATTGGTACAACCTTCATACCGGTATATGCCGATTTCAAGAAACATAAGTCAAGTGAACAGATTATGTACTTTGTAAACAATGTATTCAATACTACCATTTTTGCCACGATGCTGCTTACATTCGCAGGTATGCTGTTAGCTCCTGAAATAGTAAAGATTGTGGCTCCGGGATTTGAGGGCAGCATTCATGATCTGGCGGCAAGACTGACCGTATATATGCTCCCATCCATCATATTTCTTGCACTTTCAAACCTGTCCGGCGCATATCTGCAATCAAACAGAAGGTTTGCCGCCGCTGCCTTTATAAGTATTCCTTTCAATCTCATTATAATAGCATGCATTATTTTGCCTGCCAACAGAAGTATTGAAATTGTTGCAATAGGGAGTATGCTTGGCATGTTCAGCCAGTTCCTCATCCAGGTACCCCCGATGCTGAAGACCGGATTCAGGTTTCGGCCCGTTCTTTTCAACTTTAGGGAGGAAGGCTTCAGGAGAATGTGTCTCCTGATGCTGCCTATCCTTATAGGAAGTGTATTCAGCCAGGTCTATACCGTAATCGAGAGATCATTGGGATCCAAGCTGAGTGAAGGGAGTATTTCCGTTCTGGACTACGCGTACAAAGTTAACGGGACCATTGAGAGTATTTTCATACTGTCCATACTGACCGTAGCTTTTCCTAAATTATCCGGTATGGCCGGTGACGCGGACAACTTCAAAGCCGAAGTTCTAAAAGTATTGAAGATCGTTATATACGTGACCTTGCCTGTCATGGCAGGAATATTTTTATTAAATGGTCCTGTTATAAGTATTCTATTCGAAAGGGGAGAATTCAGCTCCGGGGATACCCATATTACAGCGGTCGTACTAGGGTGCCTGTCATTGGGTATTATCGGCAATGGAATCAGCGGGTTACTGACCAAAGCTTTTTATTCGTTGAAGAATACTGTTACACCGGTGGTAAATTCAGTTGTAAGCGTATTTATCAATATTCTGTTGCTCCTGATTCTGGTAAAATTTTGGGGAGTTGTCGGAATAGCTTTGTCTGTGGCATTTACCTCACTTCTTAGTTGTGTGATGCTGCTCGTGTGGCTGAAAGTCAAGATCGGGTTTGACAGGATTACGGAGTTGCTAATCACAGTTTTTAAGGCGCTTTGCGGAGTAATGGTTATGGGGTTGGCTGTATATATTTTCAAAAATTTCTATTTCGGACACCTGGCAGATAAAAGTTCGATTGTCGGAAATTCTTTAGGTCTATTGCTAAGCGCAGTACTGGGCTGTGTCATATATGCCGCAATGCTGCTGGCACTTCGGGTAGAAGAGGCAGACACAATAAAGAGGGCTGTTTCAGTAAAAGTGAGGCTTCTTTCAGGATCAGGTCCTGTAACTGATTTAATAAGTAAACCCAAATGAAATCGAATAAGGGGGAGATTGTATGGATATATATGCCGTTGTAATGGCCGGCGGTAATGGAACAAGGTTTTGGCCCCTATCAAGGCAGAAGGCTCCAAAGCAATTTTTAAACCTTACGGGAAAGGATCTTATGCTGAATGAAACAATCACACGATTGCACGGACTCATTGCTATCGATAAAACCTATGTTGTAACAGGCAGGAATCATGGCGAAGCAATTAAACGTCTTGCTGTATCCTGGCTTCCCCGGCAAAATATTTTATTGGAGCCTGCAAGTAAGAATACTTCGGCGTGTATAGCCTATTCCGCCGTTGTCTTAAGTTCTATATGCAGAGAAGGAATAATGTGCATATTCCCTGCAGACCATTATATAAAAAATGAAACAGCTTTCAGGAAGACCGTTGCGAAAGCTTGCGAGGTTGCTGAAATGACAGGGAAGCTTATTACAATAGGAATCAAACCTGATTTCCCCTCGACAGGTTACGGTTATATACATTGCGGTCCGGACAAGTACATGGATTTAAGCGATGTATATGAAGCATTGAACTTTATTGAAAAGCCTGATTCCGATAAGGCTAAAACCCTGATGGAGAGCGGAGATTATCTATGGAACAGCGGCATCTTTATCTGGAAGCTGTCTACTATACTGGACAATCTGAAAAGATATATGCCAAAATTATATAATGCTTTTATCGGTATAAGGGACGTTTTAGGAAAAAAGAGCGAAGAGGCTGCTCTGGAGGCAGTGTATTCAGAAATTCAATCAATATCCATCGATTACGGCATATTGGAAAGAAGCGCCGATATACTTACGATACGCGGAGAATTCGGCTGGAATGATATAGGTAATTGGGATGCGCTGCAGGCCGTAATTCCCTGTGACCGGTACGGTAATATAGTTAAGGCTAATTTTATAGGCATCGGCACTTCGGAATCGGTAATCTACGGCAGCGACAGACTCATAGCATCGGTAGGCCTCAATAATATAATTATCGTCGATACTGCAGACGCCTTACTGGTATGCTCAAAAGATAAAACTCAGGATGTTAAGGGGCTCGTTGAAGAGATTATGAAAAGGGGACTTGAACAATATTTATAGTGGAACATGGGGGTCCCGGTTGGCATATCCTGTGTCACAGTTCGTGGACTATTTCCATCCTATTTTCCAGATCTTCCTTGGATCCCTGGCAGCATTCCTGTTCATAGAGTTTGATAAACCAAGGTAATATTACCATTAATGACCTTATCATATTACCGAATTTGTGATACATTAGTGTTATGTAAAATATTGATATATTTCAGGTATGCCTAATGGTTGATGAAAAGAGCAATAAACTTCTTCAAATAGTAATACTGTCAGCTCTTGTGTTTTCACTATGCGGTACTGTTTTGTCGAACCTTTCGGGAGCAGCCGTGCTTGTGCCTTTATCGCTGCTGCTTTTGATTTCCTTCTGCTTCAGGAATTTTTTCAGTACTCAAAAAAGACTCTTCGAAATTATAAGAGGCGGGTCGTTTTTTCTGGACATGGCCCTTGTTTATATCATATCGATACTGGACCCGACTGAATTTTCGCAGGTTTTCTACTATGTCCTGATAATGGACGGCATAATGCATTACCCGCTTGTTCCAAGCCTGATATTTTCCGTGATCACATATCTCTTGTACATTTTCGCCAACCTTACCAGATATCTGAGATGGAACTATTTCGATCTTTCATATTTTTTCCCTGTTTTATATGAGAACCTCGTTTATTTCATATTCGTATTTATTGCGGCTTATATCGCCAAGCTGCAGTTCGCTCAGAAATCGGTGCTTTTAAAGATAGCCGAGGAACTGCGTGAGAAATCCCTTCAACTCGAATCCGTAAACAACGAACTCAGAGAAACAATGCTGGGTCTGGAGGAAATGACGCTTCTGAAGGAAAGAAACCGTATAGCAAGTGAAATACATGATACCACAGGACACACACTGACTACTGTCCTGATAGAGATAGAAGCAGGGAAGCGCCTGGCCGGCAGAGACCCGAAGCTTGCCTGCGAGAAGCTTGAGCTGGCCCAGGAGCAGGTTCGCAGGGGTCTTAACGATATCAGGAATTCGGTACGTATGTTGAATGAGGAGGGCGGATTTGTCAGCTTCATTCCCTCTGTAACCTCATTGATAAATGAAACGCGGAAGCACACGGGAGTAACAATAGATTATGAGCTCAATTTTCTGCCGGAATTGTCCCCCGAACAGCAAAAATTGCTGTACAGGGCTCTTCAGGAGGGTTTGACCAACGGCATACGGCATGGTTTGTGCACGGGTTTTATATATACGCTCAAATGCGTGGACGACAGGATTCTGTTCATACTCAGGGACAACGGCAGGGGATGTGCGAATATGAACTATGGATTCGGACTTTCCGCAATGAAGCATAGGACTGAGGAACTCGGGGGTACCCTGGAGATTGATACCTCTGCGGGAAAAGGCTTTATACTGACAATACAAATACCGGTTGACAAGGAGTGTTTGCGTGGCGCCGATAAAGATACTTGTTGTGGATGATCAGACCCTGATGAGGGATGGATTGAAAACTATTCTTGAAATAGAAGAGGATTTCGAGGTGGTCGGAGTTGCCGATGACGGTCGGCAGGCGTATGAGATGACGGCAGCCTTAAGACCCGATGTGGTTTTGATGGATATCAGGATGCCGGGAATGGATGGGGTCGAAAGCACAAGGCTCATAAAGAGCAGGTTTCCGGATACTGCAGTAATCATTCTGACTACCTTCAACGAGGACGAATATATAATACAGGCGCTGTCTTTCGGGGCCAACGGTTACCTTCTCAAGGACATACAGGCAGACAGGCTGATCGAAGCGATCAGGGACGGAGCAAGGGGTACGCTGCTGATGCCTGCGCCTGTTGCCGCAAAGCTTGCCTCAAGACTGTCCGACCTGAACAGAAACGGATGGGAGCGCGGGGTTGAGACCATGCCCGTCTTGTCCGACAGGGAGAAGGAAATAGCCCGGTGCCTTGCGGATGGCCATAACAACAGGCAAATATCGGCGTTATTGTGTATTACCGAAGGCACGGTAAAGAATTATATAAGTGATATATATTCAAAAATTGGTATCAACGACAGAAATAAGGCTATAGAGTACCTCAAGGATTATTTTACGGATAAAAAGGTTTGAAGGCGGCCGGATTTTTGGAGGGTTTCTTTGAAAAGAGTACTGCTGTTTTTTTATATCGTTACTTTCATAATGCTTGCAGAAGGCTGCTCACAGTCTATGTTCACGGTCGCCGGAATACATGCGGACACCGGCGGTACCGTGACCAATGCGCTCAAAATGAACAGGAGCAAGCTGATGGAGCTGCCCTCATTCGACAGTTTCTCGCCGAGGCTGATGCAGGTCGACTTGAGAAGCTGCGACTTGACCTCCCTTAAGCTGGATGATAAATATGATGTGCTTTCACATGCGGATTTCGACACGAGAACAATATGGCCGTACAGGCTTCCTGAAGGTTTTGATCCGAAACTCGTAATGGAGTACGGTAAAGATCCGGGGCTGAATATACGCAAGCTGCACAGCTATGGAATCACCGGAGACGGAGTAGGGATTGCAATCATCGGAGGAGCGATTCTTGCGGAGCACCGGGAATATAGTGCCAATCTGAAGCTGTATGACGATACCCGCTGCTTTGATAAGACGGCCACAACGGAAGGCTGTACAGCCATTTCGGTTGCGGCGGGAATTACGGCCGGCGTTGCTCCGGAAGCGGATGTTTACTATATTGCTGAAACACCGGCTGCGGACAGTGCCGGAGCTATTGCTGACATCCGCGGAGATACGGGCGTTTTGGACGATGGAGAACTTCAGGCTGCAAAATATGCTCCGCTGGCGGATTCGATATTCGATATTATTAAAATAAACGCAGCAATACCCAAAGAAGACCGTATCAGGGTTATCTGCATAAATGAGGATATAAGGCCGGCCTCGCCGGAGTATGCTTCTGTCCTCCAGGCGGTCGATAATGCTAAACGTGAGGGGATGTTTGTTGTTTCGAATGCTTTGTATGAAACCTATAACGAAGAGATGTCCCTGAACGGACTCGGAAGGAATCCCATGAAAGATCCGGGAAGCACGGCGTCATACGGTCCGGGGCTGTCGTGGGCCAACGATTTTTATACCTTCGCGAGGTACTCCAGGACTAAGGAAGCTCTTTTGGTTCCGATGGATTCACGGTGTGCAGCCGCTCCTACGGGCGCCGGGGACTATGCTTTTTACTCCTCAGGCGCACCGTGTGCAAGCATGGGCTATATTGCAGGCATTTACGCGCTTATGTGCCAGGCAAAGCCTGACCTCACGCCGGAGGCGTTCTGGCGGGCGGCGCTCGAAACGGGCGATTCCGTTACAGTCGGCAGAAATAACATCGATTATGGACTCAGTAAAATCATCAACCCTCTCAGGCTCTATGACAAAATAGGGGCGCCCCGGTAATATGACTGAATTCATTACCTCCGGACGGCTTATCATATTACCGGTTTCTGTGATACATTGATACATGTGATAGTATTTGTATTATTTGATCCGGGGTGTCGAAATGAAAAAATACACTGCAGTTTTACTGCTTTTGGCAATAATGCTTTCGCTAATCCTTTCATCATGCTCCTCCGGCAGACAGGAGGCAGGCAGCGTGCTTACCGTATATGTGATGGACTGGAACAGTCCTTTGCATACTGCTGTAAAAAAGTTCAACGATTCACAGAGTGAAACACGAATCGTTGAAAAGACCTTTATGAGAGACCAGTATGCCGACATGCAGGGCAGGCTGAAGTCGGAGCTGGCCAATGGACAGGGCCCGGATATCATTGTCGCCATGCCGGAAATGCTGCCCGACCTTTCAAAATATGTAGAAGCGGAATCATTTTACAGCCTTGACAAGCTGGTTAAAAATGACAAAGGATTCGCTGAAGCCGACTACAATTCAAATGTTATGAAATGCGGGATATACAACGGCAGCAGGTATCTTATGCCGCTGAGCTACACTGTTGACGCTCTCTTTACTACCGGCGCCATAATGGACGGTACCGGAATCAAGACCGATGAGGAAGGACTGGTACTTTCCGAGGTGCAAGACCTTGGCCGGGCCTTTAAGAAGCAGAAGGACGGAGAATACCTCATTTCCAATCTAGATTTTGAGGATTATCTTCTAGGCGGCGGCTTCATCAACGTGGAAAACAGTAAAGCAAGTCTGGATTCGCCGGATTTCATCGAACTTTTGAAACAGTACAAACAGGCCTGTTCGTCAGTAATGCCCGTAGATAGTTTTATGAGCAGAACCAGGGAAAATAATTCAAGCTTGCTTCTGAAGGAACAGGATGCCGCTTTCATATCACATCAGATAGGGGATTATGCGTCTCTGTGGCAGGCGTATTCCGGTTTTGACAAGGAAATAGACCCCATACTTTATCCTGTTCCCGGTTTCAATGGGCAAACAGCCAGCTCTGCAAAGATTTACGAATTTGCCGCGGTCAATTCAAAATGCAAAAATACGAAGCCGGCCTTCGAATTCATCAAATTTCTCCTGTCGGAGGATATCCAGTCCCAGGCTTCCGGCTACGGAATACCTGTCAATAAAAAGGCCCGTGACAAAATAAAGAATCAGCTGCGAAAAGGCAGAAGTACAGGCGTTGTCGCCAGCCGGGGGGGCGGATGCACAAGCGACGATACGATAAGGAAACTGTTCGGGCAGGCGGACGGGATAACACGGAATATTGACACATGCGGTATCGTCGATTATGAAGTGATTTCTATCATTGACCGGTTCGTACAGGAGTTCCTGGAAGGAAAAATAACTGCGAGAGATGCGGCCGAGGCTGCCCAGCGGAAGGTTACGGAATACTTCCGCAGCCCGCTTGAGGGAAAAAAAGCTCCAGCGCCCGGGGAACAGGATTCGGATGACTCAGCCCAAAAGCTTACTATCAGTTACATCGAATATCAGAATTTTATTAAAAACGCCATTTGGCAATATAATAAAGACAATAAGGACATCCAAATAGAAGGGACCTCATCTCTTTTCGACAGCGGTTCGCTGGAAGTGTTCAGAAAGAAGCTTGCAACCAGCCTTATGGCAGGTTCGGGCCCTGATATAATCGTCTTCAGGCCGTCTTATTTCAACTCGCTTTATAAAGTTGCAACCAGTGGTGTGTTCTGTGATCTGAATGAATTCATATCAAAGGACAAGGATTTCAATATGGATGAGTTGAACAGCAGGGTGCTGGATTACGGTGTATATGACGGCAAGAGGTATTTTCTGCCCAACAGGTTTAATTTCAATTCACTGCTCACGACCAAAGGCGCGCTCAGGGACGCAGGCATCATTATAGACACAGGTAACTGGACCTGGGGGCAATTGCATGACATTGTTAAAAAATACATACAGGAGAATAAAGGAACGGATAAATACTTTTTCGACAGTTGTTTCAGTTTCAGGAAAATGATCGAAAGCAGCGGTTTGCAGCTGGTCGACAGCCAAAAAGGAAAATCGGCCTTCAATACGAGAGAATTCATTGATCTTTTAAATATATACAAGGATATAAAACCAGCTATAGCCCCGACGGAGCTTTCGGACAAGGTAGCGCTGACGCAGGTGCTTATCAGGGAAAAGAATATAGTCATGATGGACCAGAGATATATCGGCAACCCCGATGAGCTCTGGGGCGAGGTCACAGCCTTTGACCATTTCCTCGGAGAGCAGCCGGTAATTCTGACATATCCTTCGTATTCAAAGCAAAATACTTCGCCTGTGACACTATACGAAGGCATCGCCATTAATTCGAACTGCAGGAATAAGGATGCGGCCTTCAAATTTGTCAAGCTGCTTTTGTCGAAGGACCTTCAAATGGCCAACTACAAATCGGGCGCCACCAACATAATAAAGGGCCTTTCAGTAAATACGGCCGCATATGAAGAGGATGTGGCGCATTATACCAGCGACGTTGTAGACGGCAAGGAAATGAACGGTGTAAGCGCGACCTCACACTCTAACATAGTTGTCAATATGACTTCGATCTCAATCCCAAATGAAACCATCAGGCAGGTAAATGACATATACGCCAGAATACAGCCTTACGGTGTCATTGACGAAGAGATATACAGAATAGCAGAGGAAGAACTGCAGGACTTCCTTGATGGCAGAAAAACGGCGGAACAGACTGCAAAAACGATCGATGATAAAGCTACGATTTATTTGAATGAATAAGAGGGCAGCATGAAACGACACGTAAAGCTTAAGACACGCGAGGCGGTTGCGGGTTATGTATTTGCCATGCCGAGCCTTTTGGGTTTCGGACTGTTCTTCCTGGCGCCTTTTTGCGTAAGTCTCTGGTACTGCTTTACCGATGGCATAGGTACGGTCAGGTTTGTGGGTTTGAAAAATTTCAGGGACCTGCTGGCGAGCAAGTCGTTCCTGCTTGCATCTCAAAACACACTGCTGTTCAACCTCATAAGTGTCCCTCTCATCATCTTTATGTCATTTTTACTGGCGCAGCTGTTGAACAATCGTATAAAGGGGGTATCCTATTTCCGCAGCTTTTTCATTCTACCACTGGTTATTCCGGTAGCTTCGGTGATACTTGTGTGGCAGATAGTCTTCGACATGAACGGAGCGCTGAACATATTGACGGGCAAGTTTGGAATCGCTCCTGTGGACTGGCTGAGAAGCGATTGGTCCGTAGCGGTGCTGACCCTTATTTATGTATGGAAAAACTGCGGCTATAATGTAGTGCTGTTTCTTGCCGCGATAAACAGCATACCGAAGGAATATTACGAATCCGCACGTATTGACGGCGCCGGAGATTTTGCATGCCTGACGAAAATTACGATTCCTTTTGTAATACCGATGGGGTTCTTCGTATTGATAATGTCGGTAATAAACTCATTGAAGGTATTCCGCGAGGCATATCTGCTGGCGGGCAGCTATCCTTACCTCAGAATATACCAACTTCAGCATTTTATGAATAACAACTTTTACAACCTTTCCTACCAGCGCCTTTCAACCGCGGCTTTTATGATGTTTACAGCAGTTTCGGCGCTGGTGCTGGTACTTTTTAGAATACAGTCGAGATACGGGAGGTATATGGCGTGAGTGGGGGCAGGTCAGCCGGAAACTGCAAAAAAATGGGAATTGTAAGCAGGGCTGCAGTGTATTCGGCACTTGCGGTACTGTCGCTGGCAATGCTTTTCCCGGTGGTCTGCATGTTCACCAATTCCTTCTTGGATAAAAAAGAGGCGTTGCAGACCTTCCAGATTTCAGTGCCGTCAAGTGATGAGGAAGCGCCTCGCCAAACGTCTTATCGTGTTAAATTAAAGCTTATACCTGAAAAGGTAAGCCTTATGCAATATTACAGCATTCTTTTGAAAGAGCCCAGGTTCCTGTATATGTTCTGGAATTCGATAATACTTACTGTTCCTATCATATTCGGGCAGCTTTTCGTCTCTACTCTGGCGGCATATGCCTTTGGCAAGCTGAGGTTTCCGTTCAGGGACAGGATATTTTTCATATACATAATAGTTATGCTTATGCCTTTTCAAGTCACGCTGGTTCCGAACTATATCATACTTAAGAGCATGAATATGCTCAATAGCTACCTGTCAGTAATACTGCCGGGAATATTTACTACCTTCGGGGTGTTCCTGCTCAGACAGTTTATGACCGGTATTCCCGTTGAATACTGCGAAGCCGGCAAGATAGACGGAGCCGGCTATTTCAAAGTGTTTTCGGGGATCGTGATGCCGCAGTGCAAGGGGCCTGTCGCATCGCTTTGCATACTTGTTTTCATTGATAACTGGAGTATGGTCGAACAGCCGCTGATTTTTCTGGAAGATTCAAGCATGCATCCTCTGTCCGTATTCCTGTCCATGATAAACAGAGACGATATGGGGATCGCTTTTGCATGCGGATTTCTGTATATGATTCCGGCGCTGCTTGTCTTTCTCTATGGAGAGAACTATTTTATCGAGGGTATACAGCTATCGGGTATTAAATAATGTTTCCATGACAGGGGGAGATCCATATGCTCGGCGCGGCAGTAAGATCGAATAGGCGCAAAATAATAATAAGGAATACGGGACTGGCATTTATGGGCATGCTCCTGCTCCTGACCTTTTTTTCAAAGACGATTTACAACTTCAGTTTGCCCGAGGTACAATGCTTCAAGCCGTTTAGAAGCACACTTAGCAGGGAGGTCAGCGCCGAGGGTTCGATAATTTTCGAAGATACCCTGAAGGTAGATTCCTATGGGCCGTGGAAGGTGAAGGAAGTAAGGGTTGAAGAAAATATGCCTGTAGAAAAGGGGGAACTGTTGGCGCTTATAGATCATGACAGCCTCATGATGGAATTGAAGAAGGCGGAACTGGCAGTTAAGGAACTGGAGAGCGGGCTCGAGGATTACAAGGCCGACGCTGTGATCGAGACATCAGCAGATGCCGAAGCTCTACGTCAAACTGAAATCGAAGCCGCGGAGCTTGAAGATGAACTGTCGAAGATAAAAGCTCTGTATGAGAGCGGCGCGGAATCTTTAGCCAATGTCGGGGATGCGGAAAAGAAGCTCAAAGCGGCAAGGAGCAGGCTTAGCCTGGATAAAGTAAGGTCTGAAATAAAAAATAAGGAATATCAGCGAAATATTAAGCTCAAAAACCTTGAAATAGAACAAAAAAAGCAGGAGCTTTCGCTTATGGGGAGTAATGTGCCTCAAGACGGCGGGATCAGAGCGCCCGAGGCAGGGATAGTAAGGAAGGTATCGGTTGAGAAAGGCAGAGTCTGCGATCCTGGACAGACAATGTTCGAGATAGGCGGAAAGGAAGAGAAACTGGCTGCCAGATGGGAGCTTGACGGGAAAAAAGCTATTTTGGCCGGGGCTGGCACTAAAATAACCGCAGTGGTCTCTTTGCCGGAGCCCACAGTACTCGAGGGAGAAATAAAGGGAAACAGACTTTTGGCGGATGAAGGCCTTTATGAGTTTACAGCCGTTCTCGATGGCGGCAGCACACAAGCGATGCTTCAGTATGGTCAAAAAGTTGAAATAACTGTAAGAAATGAAAGCACAAGCTACGATATTGTAATACCCAACAGCGCTATTATAAAAGAAAGCGATACGGCGGGCTATGTTTATGTCTTGCGGGTTCGCGAGCGTGCGCTGGGTACGGAGGAATATGTTGAAAAAGTGAATGTCGGAATACTCGATTCCGATGATTTGAATTCCGCCGTAGACCGCCTGTACCCCGACGACGAGGTAGTTGAGTATTCATCCGGGGTGCTGGAGGATGGAGAAAAAGTAAGATCGGACCCGGAAGGACGGACATGAGGTGAGGCCGGTGGATAAGGATAAGGTTACAAAATATGTACTGAAAAGGTTTTCAGCTGCGCTAATGCTGCTGATTCTTTCCTTATGCTTGTCCGAAACTATAATAACCTCATTTGGCTCGGGTGATTCATCAAAAATGCTGATGATCGGTATCAAAGCCGGGGCTGCCGGACAACCGACGGATGATATTTTCAAACTGACAGATGTAGAAAGCCTGAAGCAAGCTTTACCTGACGCGGCTATTTCATATATCGGAGGCGATACCTCGGCAATATCGGCGGGAGGTAAAACAATCCCGGTTGATTTGCAGCTGACAGGACATATGCATGTAAGCTTCCTTGATATGAAAATCACCAGGGGAAGCTATTTTACATATGAAGCGGCAAAGCATGGAAGAAATGTGGCGGTCATAAGTGAAAATCTGGCTGAAAAGCTCTTCTCCACATATGATGTGATAGGCAGGTCTGTTTACCTTTATGGAAATCAAAAATACAAAATAGCAGGCTTATATAAGGGCGCCGGTTTTGTTGCTTCCCATCTGTTTTCTGAAAGCACCGAAAAGGTTTATATTCCTTTTGAGAGCCGTGAAGGTACTCCGCGGACAAAGATAGCTACTGTTCTTATAAAGGATGCCTCCCTGGATAATGAGAAGTTCAGGGTGCACCGTTTGGAATTGCTGCTGAAAGGTATGAGGCTCGATCCCGGGAGTTACAGAATAATTGATTTTTATGATTCTGATACCATCGTGTCTCAAATGCATTACTTGTTCATATTCATCGCGGGAATCCCGGTCATATGGTTCATACTGCGCCTTGCCGCAGGGAGGGTCAGAAGCTCTTCCGGAAGACTTTCAAAAAAGCTTGACAGTATGTATTTTTCAGAGCTCTTAAGAAATAAAAAGCGGGAGCTCATGTCGATACCATTGATTATCATTGGCGCCGCAATACCGGTTGCTGTGGTATTTTTTACCATACGCTTCAAGCCATACCTTGGAAGCGGTATGATTCCATCGGTATTTCGCATGACTCCGGGCTATTTGCCCTCACGGTTTGAAATAAGATACATGGTTTATTTCATTATTGCTTTTGTACTGTTTTTCATAATGTCGTCAGCATTTGCGGCAACCTTCTCTTATCTGCGGCTTGCCGTATTGGTCGGCTGTAATGCCCGATCGGGTGCAGGAAGCTGTCTGATCTCTCTTGCGGTTTCGACAGTATTGGCGTTGATTGTGGTATCGGCGACAGGCCTTAATTTCTCTTTCCCAATTAAGGGACTTTTGATCATATCCGGCTTCATTTTAGCGGCTTACTGTTCCGAATCTCAAAAACATGGCTGTCCTACCGGTCGGGAAGGCATATCCTGCATGCATGTCAAATAATATAGTACAGGATGTTTTTGTGCTTTAGGGGTAAAAATGAAGCTCTATGTTTTCAATACGCGCCATCTGCTGCAATACCTTGTTATACTGCTCCTTTCGGTATTCGCGGTATACTCGCTGATACCGCCGGGTGCCGGAGTGCTGAACGTTTTTGCAGAACAGAAGGAAATACCTATATATTCCGTCGAAACACCCGAAAAGACAGTCTCCATAACCTTCGACTGCGCATGGGAAGCGGATGATATCCCCGATATACTGCGCGCGCTGAAGGAGGCCGGGGTCAGGGCAAGCTTCTTTGTGGTGGGCCAATGGGCGGAAAAGAATCCCGACATGGTTAAAATGATGGCTGAAGACGGCCATGACGTCGCCAACCATTCATATTCGCACTTCAGGATGGGCAGCCTGGACAGGGCTGGAATAAGTTCTGAAATAAAGCAGTGCGGGGACAAGTTGACTAAATTGACCGGTACGACCTGCGAACTTTTCAGGGCGCCTTATGGGGATTATAATAACGTTGTGCTGGCGGAGGCGAAGAAACTAGGCTATTATACGATTCAATGGGATGTGGATTCACTCGACTGGAGGCCCGGCATAAGCAGGGAGGAAATAATGCTTAGAATCAGGCAGAAGGTCAGGTCCGGCTCTATCATACTCTTTCACAACGATACGCCGCATACCTCTAAAATGCTTCCTGATGTGATTTCCGAACTAAAAGGGAGGGGCTATTCCTTCAAACCGGTTTCTGAGCTTATACTTCGGGAAAACTACAATATCGACCATACGGGGCGTCAGAAAAACAACACATAAAAATTCATGAACGGTAAATTATAAATCTATATCCGATTCTAAAATGGGGTTGTTCAAATGCTGATAGCAGGGATTCTCGGAAGTGAAGGCAAGTTGCAGACCGCTGCAATCATCAATTCTATTCTCTCGTCAAAGGGTGAAAAGGTAAGCGTACTCGATTCCGCTACCCTGCTAGGAATGGATGGAAACCGGCTGAGATCCTACATCAGCGAACTCGAAAAGAACAACATCGACCTTCTGCTTTTGAAAACCGAGCTATCCGATATAGACAACTTGCTATCGGATGACGTGAAATTTGATATACTTATTTATACGGATAAAGCTGAGGATTCCGCGATAATTGATAACAATGAGTATTCCAGAAAATTCGGGCAGATATTTTCCTGTATGAATGACAAGGGCATTGCAATAGTCAACGTCGACGACAGTGAGCTTATCAAGCTCCTGCAAGGCATGAAGTACAGGTTCATAACCTACGGCTTCAATACGAAAGCCAGTGTCACGACTTCGAGCATAGGCGATTCGGTCTACAAGAACGGATTCATATGCTGCCTTCAGAGATCGGTATCCGCCAGAAACGGTAAAGTTATCGAACCGCAGGAGTACAAGTTGCATATGGAAGGAAGCGAGGTGGACAGCCACAATCTGCTGGCTGCTGCCTCATTTGCCATAGTTAATGGGATAGATCTCAACAATCTAAATGAAAATACTACAATGTAAGCATTTTTAAGCATTTATATTCCAAAATTTGATTTCAGGGATTTGCAAGCCGCAAATTATGTAATATAATATAAAATAGTAATTTATATGAATAAGTTTCTTATTCTAAAACAGGCCATTCTCGAATAAACATACATTAGAAAAATGCATCGATATACAGATGAACCTTGAGAGGAGAGTGGGGGTCGGATGGTCGGTAACATTATAGAGAACAATATGGCGACTATTTCCGGTAAAGTGGTATCCAACGTTGAATTCAGCCATGAGGTCTATGGCGAAGGCTTTTATTATTTCATGCTCGATGTTCCCAGATTAAGCGAAAGCAGTGACAGGATACCTGTTACAATCTCGGAAAGGCTCGCCAGTAAGGATAAATTGGAGATCGGAACAGTAATAGAGGTAGAAGGCCAGTTCCGCTCCTATAACAGTTACAATAACGAAGGAAACCGACTGCTGCTCACAGTATTTGCAAGGGATATCACATTTCTCGAAGATGAAAAAAAGATAAAGAACCCAAATCAGATATATTTGAATGGTTTTATCTGTAAAAAGCCTATTTACAGGACTACACCATTCGGCAGGGAGATAACGGATATCCTGCTCGCGGTAAACCGCCCGTATAATAAATCCGACTACATTCCCTGCATAGCATGGGGCAGAAACGCAAGATTTTCAGAAAGACTGACAGTAGGAGACAATATCAAGATATGGGGCAGGATACAGAGCAGGAGTTACCAGAAAAAGCTGGAATCCGGCGAGATTTTGACAAAGGTCGCTTACGAGGTATCAGTTTCGAAGATGGAGATCTCTGGGCATGAACACGAAAACGAAGACGCCGGGGAAGAAAATAGTACAGGCGACGAATAGTATTACAGCTATATTAAACAACATATCGAACAATAAAAGGCCGGGTCAAACCCGGCTTTTGAATTGTTGGCCTTTCGTCCGTCAGCTTTTCTTCTTTTCAAAGGATTGCTCAAGTTCTTTAATATTATTCAAAACTATTTTTCCTTTTAGGCCGCTTAGCTGTTTGTTTTTATCACCCGTAACCTTTTTGAGTTCGTATATCGAGAAATTCAGCTTGTCGGCTATCTGCTGCTGCTCCTTGTCAAGCGTATTCCTGAAAAGCGACCAGGACTTCTCGATGGAATCGTTGTCCTTTTTGACCTGATCCCAATTATCCTTGGCGGACTCGAGTATTATATCGCGGGTATAGTAAATGAGTCTTTTGGCTTCAGGTGACATTTTTGTACGGTAAATTGAATAGAGGTCCGGAACATTCTTGTAAAGCTCGTTAGCCGAGGTCATCACCTTTTCCTTATCCTTTGTTGCCGCTGTGGTGGTAAGGCTGTTTAAGGCCGTATCGAAACTGTCGATGAATTTCATTTCGGCGCCTTTTTTAGCGACTTCAGGCATAAAATCGTTCCACTGATAATGCAGGGCGTTTATTAGCTTATCGACTTCGGCCCATTTTTCAGGAGGATTGGCGGGCTTTTGCTGACTCGTTTTGTTACCCGATGAGGAGCTCGAGCCTGTTTTCTTCTGTGAGCCCTTCTTTGTGACTTGCTGTTGCGTGCCCTGTTGGCCGCTTTGCTGTTGCGTGCCCTGTTGGCCGCTTTGCTGCTGCGAGCCCTGCTGACCGCTTTGCTGCTGTTTACCCTGCTGGCCGCTTTGCTGCTGGGACCCCTGCTGAGTGCTTTGTTGCTGACTGCCCTGACCCTGACCTCCTCCGCTTTTACCGCCGGTTTCGATTTTAGCGCTGGGTCCTCCGAGAGTCTCAAAAAGCGTTTCAATTCCGGTTTCTATGGTTTTGAGCTTCTTAGGCTCCTGTTCCTCGGACGTTTTCTCCTTTGCGGACTGGAGCTGCATATTCTGCGGCGGGCTGCTCTTTCTGCAGCCGGGAGTAACTGTCAAAACTGCTAATATTACCACCAGGCATATTGCATGTGAAAAACTGATTCTATATCTCAAGAAGATTCCTCCTGTAAATAACTCCGGATTTTCAAGTGTTTCATTGCAGTAAACCGTATTACTAGTATAGGTAAAAATCAAGATATTAATGCAGTGTTGCTCTGTACAACTTAAGTCATACATAGCAAGAAAAATTTACATAAAGGATTTTTAAAGGTTTTTGTCCAATTATAGATTTTATCAGCTATAATTGATTTTGCTGCAACAAGTCGATTTTACGCAATAAAACTTGAGCGCCCTCAATAAAGGAGACAAACATGAGTCTTACTGTAAATCTATGGTCCAGAAAAACCGGAGAACTGAAGCATTTTTTAGACAGCTATTACGACAAGGAAGCCGGAGTCAGTGAAAACCAGGGGGAATGGGCCTGCGTTTACACGAGACCGCTTGAAGCTGTCGATATCATTAGCGCGGTAATGGACAACAGCGACAGGTATCAGATAACGATCCTGATACAGGTGGACGACGGACAGCTCCATCAAGTTACGGCGGAAAACCATAATGAAGTAATAAAGGACATATTTTTACTATTCTACAATGAAAATGTAATCAGTTACAGCTGATACCGATAAACGACGAAAAGCGGAAATGGCCGCTGATGGGTAGGTTTACCCAGGAGCGGCCATTTGCAAATTATATGAGGCTGATATTTCAAGGCTGTATAGTGACTTTGGTCCCGACTTTTACATAATCATAGAAATCCTGCACGTCCTTGTTGCTTAGACCTACGCATCCGAATGTCCAGTTGGTTCCAAGCGCTGAGGTGCTTCCGCCATGGACCCCGACTCCGCCGCCTAGTGCGGTGTTTTGCGGTGGCGTCCGGCCGTTATTTATGGCATTGACTATCTGGTCGTAGGTGGCTTTGTTGATGATACCGCTTTTGAGGCCGCGCTGTGCATCCTCTATATTAGGGTAGCTCAATCTCATCCATCTTGTGCCGAGATACTGATCTGCCGGATCGAGTACGAGCTTCTGGGTGATATAGAAGCTGCCTTCCGGGGTCTTATGGTCGCCTGCGACTTGTTTGTCGCCCGTACCGCCGTCTCCAAGTTCAACATGGTATGCTTTCAGTGGAGTAGTCCCGTTATAAACGGTCAGAAGCTTGTCCGATTTGTCCACAAACAGACGTATATTCAGCTGGTTGGCAGCAATACCTCTTCTGTTTATAATATCCTTCAGAGTCATGTTCTGGCTTGAAGCTTGAGTTATCGGTATATTCAAGGCCCTGCCGGAATAGATCAGATCCGAGCTCAGACCGTTCGCCGCTTTAAGGCTTGCGATCGATATACCGTAAGCCATGGATATTTTATAAAGCGAGTCTCCGGGCTGTATGACATAACTTGCATAAGGCTGCGCAGAGGCCGCATATGCCGTTCCTTGCCCGAGGCTGCCGAATACGGCGACCGAAAAAACAAATACCAGCACCAATATAGTCAGCTTTACTGCCTTTTTCTTTCTGATGGGAAACATATAAATAACCCCCTCTCCCCTCACATATATCTCTCTGGCCGTCCGGGCCGTTCCTGCGGGATCCGGTCCCGGGACAGCCCTGCTATTGTAACATGTACACATGTTCTAATGCCAATGAAATTCGTGGAATACGAGGAAAGAGGGATACATTGAAAAACCTGCCGCATGGGAGATATGGGCAGGCTTGATAGTGTTTAGAGTGATATCAGGAAATCATGTTGAATACGTCAAGGACTCCGTTGCCCGAGTTCCTGAGTTCTTCGCGGAAATATGCCAACTCCTGCGAGACTATGTCATCCAGGGCCTTCTGACCCAACACTTCCACCGGGGCCAGGTCGTCAGTGAAAACATACTTCGTATCGGTCACTTCGGAGCAGTTGTCGATTATCGATTGGGCGAGAGCTTTTACGGGGCTCTTTTCATCGAGCTGATCGGCGTTATTCCTGAAATCCGACAACATATCGGCATTGTCGGAAGAGAATACGAAAACGTTTGTGGTATTAGGTACGCTGAACTTATAGACTTTTTGCATATTGGTGCGGAGTGTCTGAGTAAGATAATCCTCAACCTCCGTACTCTTGTCCGAGCGCATATTTATATTGATCATGATAATACCTCCCGGCTTAAGGTGTTCCTTGATCTGGGAAAAGAATTCTGTAGTCGACATATGGAACGGGATCGTTATGTCGTGGTAGGCGTCGACCAATACGATATCGTATTTGCCCGCGTCGGGGGATGAAAGGAAGGTACGGCCGTCGTTGATATAGATTTTGGCTTCGTCGTCCCTGAGCCCGAAATATTTCTTTGAAAGGTCGACTATCTTTTGATCTATCTCAACACCGTCGATCCTGCTTTCCGGGAAGAAATACCTGCATTCCTTCGCGAAGGTCCCGGTACCCATGCCCAGAACCAGTATATCAGCCGGCTTTTTTGCAGAAGCGTCGTTAAGCATCAGAGGAGAAGTCACAGCATAATCGTAATAAAGGCCTGAAAGCGTCTTGTTTTTCTTGTATATGGACTGCACGCCGAAAGCGACGTTTGTGGAAAGAATTACGGAGTCGCTGTTTTCTGTGACCTGAAGGTAGTTATAAAGCGATTCGTCCTCGAGAACTACGTTTGTCCAGAAGGCAAACGGATTCTGAACGGGCAGAAGCAGCAGCACCGCGGTCAGTACGGTCGTTATGACGCTTTTTACGAGGCCTTTCTTCCTGGTGATGAAATAATACAGGCAGGTAAGGTTGAGCGCCAGTGCAAATACAAGGAAGGATTTCATGGTGCCTATATAGGGTATCGTCAGGAATGTAGGTATGAAGGTGCCGATTATGCTTCCAATGGTAGAGGCAGCGTAGATCTCGCCCGTTGTACGCCCGCTGTTTTCCATGTTCCGGACTCCCAGCTTTACGAGATAAGGCGAAACCATTCCGAGTATGAGCAGCGGAGCGGAAAAGACGAGCAGGCAGGAAATCACCGAACCCGAAACGAGCAGATTGCCCGGCAGTATATACATCATCAATACGGTTACGAGTGCTATGATATATTTCCCTACCAGGGGTATGATGGCTACCCACAGCGCTGCTATCCAAAGCAGCGAAAACAGTCTGCCGAGATCGTTGTGCTTGTCCGCGGAACGGCCTCCCAGAACGTTGCCTATGCTCATCGATATCATGATAAGTCCGATAACTACGGTGTAAACAATGGATGAGGTTCCGAAATACGGGGCAAGCAGCCTGGTAGCGGACAGTTCCACTCCCATGACTGTCATACCGCACAAAAAAGAGGTAATATAGATGAACAGATTTTTCCTCATATAAAATAGACCCCCGTCACCTGCATTGCAGTTCATTAAAAATATTTGTCCGTATTGTTTAATAATATATTAATTAAGTTAGGTTGTGAAGTAAATTTGTTATGATAAAATACTATTGAAAAAACCGAAAGGACCTCCGATGAACGAAGACTATACAAAGTATATACAATTATTGATACTGGTCATCATCGTCGCTTCCGTCATTGCGGGCATCTGGCTTAACACAAGGCGCAGGAGGCTGAAAAAGAAAAAACCGCCTGTGAAAAGCATTAAGCCTGTCGACTGCGGCAATATAAGCATTTTCTTCGATGCTCGGCGCAATGCCGTATTCATACCTTATGTAGCGGACCTGTTCGGTGAGGGGAAAGCGACTTCCGAAATTACAGGTTTGACAATGCCTTACAGCTCCGTACAGCTTGGAGCGAAAATACGCAGCGCTCTGGCGTCCTGCCGCAACGCAAAGCCCGCCGGCTCCGCCGAGCTGATGGGCCGGCTCGGAGCCAGGGACTGGAAGCAGTATTCTTCGGGCAAGCTTAACCTTTCAGTTTATTATAAGCAGGGAAGGGGCATTCTTTTCAACACCACGGTCAGGACTCCGGAAGGAGCTTACATATTCATTTCTAAAGGGCCTGATATCTGTCTCCCGGCCGACGCCGACGATGAAAGTATCGGGACGACAGCCCTGTCGCTGCTGTCCAGGTGCCGGTGATCATGAAGGTGCCACAAAGTTACCTGCCCAAATATCTTTCAATAATATCTACTGCTTTTTGTACTCCATTTTCCTTTTCAATTGTTTTCCCAATCTGATTGGCTTTCATTTTTATTTTTTCATCAGTAGCAATGTTGATTAATTCTGCCAGATTTACTGAATCCAACCTACTATATGCTATTGGTTTTGGCCCGACTCCGAGTTCTGCTATCCGCTTAGCCCAAAAAGGTTGATCCGCAAAGAAAGGAGCAATTATTGAAGGCTTTCCTGAACGCAATGCTGCAGCAGTAGTACCTGCGCCACCATGGTGCACTATTGCAGAAACTCTTTTAAACAGCCATGAGTGAGGTAATGAATCAACTTTTAAAACCGTATCAGGGAGTTTTTCAGTCCCTAACCCGTTCCAGCCGGAAGATATAATCCCTCGTTGACCACATTGTCTAAGCGCATCCAATGCGATCCTTGTTATTCGCTCAGGGTCTTTATCCACCATGCTTCCAAAGCCTATATATACTGGTGGCGGACCTGCATTCAGGAATGCTTTCAGATCTTCCGGGGGCTGCCATCCTTCAGGCTCATCAAGAAACCAATATCCTGTAATGTTAATAGGATAAGGCCAGTCTCGCGGTTTTGGTATTATTGTCGGACTAAAACCGCATAATACGGGCATATCTCCACTATATATCTTGCGGTATTTCCCCCAGAAACCAATAGGTTCCAGACCTAATACATCTTTTCGCCATTGGTTGATAATAGCTCTGAATGGTTGCCACACTACTTGTTCAGTCAATTTGTGCGTGAGCTTATTACTTATTGAATGATTAAATAGATCAGGTACAAAAGGGGATTGGAATTCTGATGTTGGACATACCGGCAAAACCGTTGTGTGAATGCATGGAATTCCTAGCTTTTCAGCGCTATCACTTGCTCCCATGGCTGCCAGTGTTGTTATTATTAAGTCACTCCCTTGGCATGCTTCCCAAGTTTCACTAAACACTCCTCTAATTATTGGTTTCAACTCATTGAACATAGTACTTATAAATTTCAGTTTGTTTTTGCTCTTAGATGCATTTTCCATTTCCAAGCTTTTAATAAATTCTTGTGGCTCAACACTATTTGTCTGAACATAATTAAGATCATTTTCCAGGATAAGTTCACGGAAAATTCCTGCTGCAGGCATACATACCGAATGTCCGGCTTTCCTGAGCCCTGCACCCAGCGCTATATAAGGTTGGACATCTCCTCTGGAACCTGCTGTAATAATTGTAATATTCATAGACGTTCCTCCCGAATTTAATCATTAAGAAATTACGAATCATGAAAAATGTGATTAAGCAAAACGAATCAAAATGCTTATTCACAAAAGAATTAAATTTTACAGGACGATTAATTGAAGGAAACAGAATGAAAATACTTTGGATATGTTTTATATAGGAACGGAATAATCAAATATAAAAGGAAAAGTATATCCAAATCGATAATCACAAGCTTTGACAAATATAATGACAAACAGAACAGGAAAAGACCGATTAAAATATAATCGGTAACAACATAAATTTTAGAATGATTTTCCCTATTGATTTCAACTTTTTTATCCTCAATAATTGTCTCACAAGAAAATACCTTGCTTAATTCTTGAAGAACAGTTTTCAAGAGCAAGGACATAAGCGAAAACATACATCTCAAGATAAATAAAGCGAAATTATCAAAGTTTTTTGCTTTTTTCATAAAACAATAACCCTGCAAGAAAATTTTTACTCGATTTATATTAAGTATATATAATAATCCAGACTCTGTAAATGAAATTAATCAATGATAATAATCAACCGGGCATTAGTAGCTACCGTCTTAAGGTTAACTTAAGGTTCCGTGAAGATTGGCGAAAGCTCCCAGCCATACAATTGCATTATGGAGGTGTTTGAATTGAGTATTTTGGAATGCTCACATCTATATAAAAGGTATGGTGGCTGCGAAGTAGTATCCGACCTGTCATTCCAGGTGGATGAAGGCGAGATACTGGGCCTGCTTGGACCTAATGGAGCGGGAAAGACAACAACGATCAAGATGATACTCGGCCTTGCCGGGGCGGACAGCGGTACGGTCCGGATCAAGGAAGGCACAGGCGTTGGATATTCTCCGGAAACTCCGTATTTTCATCAGTTTTTAACCGGGTGTGAAGTGCTGCGTTTTTATTCGCGGCTTCAAAAAATAGGCAAAGCCAAGGCTGAAGCGCAGATGGAACAGCTGCTTGGCGCGGTAGGACTCGGAGCTTCGGGGGATAAAAAGACCGGGACTTATTCGAAGGGAATGCTGCAGAGGCTTGCTGCCGCACAGGCCATGCTGGGCGATCCCGGACTGCTGATACTGGACGAACCTACTTCGGGGCTCGATGCGATAGGCAGGATGGAAATGATAAGCCTGATACTTGACCTTAAGCGGAGGGGGAAGTCGGTCATTATCAACTCCCATGTACTCTCCGATGTAGAGAAGGTTGCCGACAGGGTCGTATTCATCGTAAACGGCAGGAATGCGGGAGTGGTCGAAAGACGCGAATTCATTGAAGCCGGGCTTGAAAGCCTTTTTATCAATGCCGCGGGAACGGATACGGCTGAAGCAGGTAGTGCCGGAACAGGAACGGCCGCACCACGAACAGCCAAGGTGGAGATGGCCGGATATATGGGCCGGACAATGCCGGCTGTCGGAACAGAAGCGGATGAATCGCAAACGACCGGATCCCGAACGACCGGATCCCGAACAGCCGGATTCCGAACAGCCGGGTCACACACGGCAGAAGGGAGTGAAGATACATGTGCGCTCTGATAATAAATACGTTCAGGGAAAAGCTCCGGAACAAGACCTTCTATATAGTTTTGATCATAGGCATGGTCCTCATGCTGGCGCTGACTACGAACAACAACCACCTTACAATAAACGGCCGGAAGGTATCGGGCTTCGAGCAGATGGTACCTGTGGCTTTGTCGATAATGGGTTTCGTAGCCTGCCTGCTTGCGATAATGGTGTCCATCCAGACCATACCGAACGAATTCGAACGCAGGACGACCCACCTTGTACTTGTGCGGGGCGTCAAGCCGTGGCAGTACATGTTTGCACTGACGTCGGGCAATATTGCTGCCGGTATATTCTGCATACTGCTGCTTTCCTTTTCATTGATTCTGTTTTGCCTGTTCTATGGAAAATTCGGGCTGATTCCGTCCGTTTTCTTATGTTCGCTCCTGCTGGGTATAAACTCTGCGTTCCTATGCACGGCTGTAAGTGTGCTTACCATCAAACTGCCCGTTTTTGCCGCAGGAATAGGCGGAGTGCTAATTTATGCGGCTGGAATACTGCACGGTATCCTGGATGCGATGGCTGCCACTTCAGAAGGCTTCGCAGCTTCGATAACAAAAGTACTGCTCTTTTTCATACCGGACTTTGCGGCGATCCAGGGACAGGCTTCAGCCGTACTGGTCGGAGGGTCTGTAGACCTTCAGCCTGTTGCGGCCGGGCTGTTGCTGATCTACTTGTTTTTATCCCTTACTTTCATAACCTTCAGGAAGGAGGTATAGCATGAAAATATTCAAAATAGCTTATCTGGCCGTCGGCATAGTATTGACTGCCTGCGTCCTCGCTCTGTCCCTGGCGGGACTGCCGAAGGATGACCGGGAGCTTTACAGCGCCGCGGTCGAACTGGATAAAAGAGCGTCGGACAATATCTGGCCCGGCTTGAACATAGAAGATTATCCTGTGGCTGTGCGTAAAGGCTCATCGGAATATGTGATCTTCAAAAATGAAATAAAAAAGCGGAAGCCGGTTCTGCCTATAGCCGCCTGCACGGCGTACCCCGTAAACGGAGAGATGAACGTGTTCCTTCCTTCAAAATTGGAACTCGATTCCATAGGCCAGATCGCGGAAGGCTTGTCCTCGGACCCGCAGTACTTTTTCGTCAACCGCTTCCACATCGAAAGCAGAAAACTGTCAGACGGGCAATATGTCTCGATTCTGCACCATGAGGCGCTGCATGCGTTCCAG
>JAEXNT010000047.1 GCA_023439545.1 Bacillota bacterium | reverse complement strand
GCAGGTGATTCGGCATCCATGCCTCACCACCAGCGGGTTTGCCGTCCATGGCAAACCTTGATGTTCCTGATACCGCATTTCAGCATCGCCATTCTTCACAGCCTGTATTGTTCCTTCACATGCTGACTGTCATCTGCTTGCCTCCCTGAAATCAGCCCGCGATTTACTTCGTAAATCACTTACGCAATAATTAATAGCTTCTCTTTTCATATATAAAGAAGTATAATAGAAGCAGGAGTATTCGTAACAGTGCACAATGTGCAAAGATACGAGGTTCATATGAAGATAGAAAGAATAAGCGATAATATTATAAAAGTTACAATATCATATAACGATCTCGAAGAGCGGAACATTGACTTGAATACGCTCAATTACAACACGCCTGCGGCACAGGAATTTTTCTGGGATCTCATGGAACAGGCAGAAGAACAGCTTGGCTTCAATCTCTCGGATTCACAGCTGATAATCGAACCCATACCGGATTCCAACGACGGCTTTGTGATAACTATCACCAGGATAGATGAAGACGGTGAATTCGAATCGATCCACAAGTATATAAAGAGCAGGATGAAAAAGAGCGATCTTCGCGTCAAGAAAAAAGGCAAAAAGATATGCTCACCCCTTTATATCTATTCCTTTAAGAATATCAACGACGTATGCGGCCTCGCAAACAAACTCGAAGGCCTCTACAACGGCGATAGTTCACTTTACAGGTATCGCGACGCCTACTACCTTACTCTTACGAGAAGCGGACTGGCTCCGGCCAATACAAGGGCATTCGAACTGATACTGAATGAGTTCGGTACAAAAGTGAACAGCATAAGCTTTTTTGATGGCTATCTCAATGAATACGGTGAAAAAGTAATCGAATATAATGCTCTCGATGTATTGAAAAAATTCTATTAGCAGAATAAACGAACTCTCTATGGGGTATCCAGTTCGGAGATAAAAACGAGCCGGATACCTTTTTCATCGAATTCGGGAAGCATTTCAGAGATCGCGGCAGCAGTCACTTTTCCACCTTCCACGCCAACATGTCCAATAGCGACTGCATTACCCTTTTTGAGCGCTATTTCGCCGGCTTCTGCAAGACGCTTTTTAACAAAGCCTTTAGGCTGCTGTCCATCCAGGAAAACGTCCCGTTCGAAGCAAACGACGCCCATTTCAGAGGCTACCTTCCTGCAAACCGGGTGGTAAGCCGTTTTGCTGTCAACAAAATACATTTCCCTCTCTCTGACCACACCCAGTATAACCTGGGCAATATCCTCGTTTCCGCTAGCCTTCGAGCCCATATGTATATTTGCCCCCACTGCATAAGGGATGTCATCGAAAGACCTTTCAGCAATATCCTTTACTGTGTCTGAATCCATTCCCGACAGAATCGGTTCGGGGCCAAGCCAGCTCATCTTACCGTGATAAGCTTCCAGGGGCAGGTGTACTATGACCTCGTAGCCTTTTTCGTGGGCTTTTTCCGCGTCACTGTGCGAATAATCGAGAAATGGCATCACTGCAAAGGTAATGTGCCTGTTTAGTGACATCATTTCCTTGACGCCATCCCTGCCCGAACCAAAATCATCAATTATTATAGCCAGCTTTCCTCCCTCGATCTTCGATATGCTTCCGGCATCTTCATAATTGCCCGAAAGATATTTCTCCACTCCGTCGGATATGGCCTTTGCAAGCTGATCCTGAAAAGGTTCCTTTGTAAGCAGGATACGCTCCTCCGGATTTGATATGAAGGCGGTTTCCGCAATTACTCCGGGTATTTTGGAATGCTTCAGCAAAAAATAGTTGCTCACCTGCGGATCATGCACTGTGCGCTTTACGCCATCCACGACCATGCTGTTGAAGGAGCGCTGGAGAAGGTATGCCAATTGTCGGTTCTGAGCGTATTTTTCACTGTAAAAAACAATGGATCCATCGCTGACAGGTCTGCTGAGATTGCAGTTTACATGGATGCTTACGAATAACTGCGCGTTGCTGTTGTTTATTATATCAAGGCGCGCGTTCAGATCCCTCTGGTGCCTGCTGCTGCTCGAATCGTTTAGATTATCGAGCGAGACGTCCTTTTCCCGGGTCATTATGACCTTATAACCCTTTTGTTCCAAATAAGCCCTAAGCTTTTCAGCTATGGCAAGATTTATATCCTTTTCGAGAATACCATCCTGATTTGTTCCTCCGTCTACTCCGCCGTGACCCGGATCTATCACAACGATCCCGCTTTGAGGATCCATAAACGAGTTGGCAGGCCTGTTGCTGTTTATGAAAAGAGTGCAGGTTGCCAGGATTATTATTATAAGGATGGATACGGCTGTAAATATACTTTTCCGGCCAAATACGAATACTTTTAAACTCTTCATTGACTTGTTTCCAATGAAAATCTATTAGTATTTATATTCACCGTTAATGCATACTATGTTGTTCTATTTGTTGCCGTTTTCAATATCCGTACCCGGAGCGATCTGAATTATAGACTTTTCCGCTTCATATTGGTCTGTACCGATGAGATCCCCGTTTCTGAGGACATTTACTGTGACGCCGTCCTTACCGGGATTGAGTACTATCTTCTCACCCGGTTTGAGCGAGCTGTTTTCGACATAATATACTGCCGGAGCATATCTCTGTACGACTTCCGTGCTTATGGCAAAGTCTTCCGTCTTATTCTTCATACTGCCTGCTATCGCAACTGTGACCGAATTCCCCTCCATCCGGGCAAATATTGCGAGCTTGTTGGGATATGGATTGGAAAGCTTAAGGTCGCCTGAATCGCCGGATATCCATGAATCAAGTCCGGGCTCTATATAGTCGGGCGCGAGCTTATGCTGGTCACGTACTATCGAGTCCTTCGGTATACCGGCTGAAAGCATGGCGGCATAAAGTGTAGAGGCAACCTGGTCATAGCCTTCGCTATCATTGTCGAAATCGGCATTCTTGCCTTTGAGTTTACCTACGAATGAAAACACATCGTTTTTTTCGCTCTTTTGTGAAATTATGGTCCCGTCGATCGAACCGACAGCAGTCGAGATGCTTTGGGCAAGCTGAGGATCAAGAATTTCGGTGGAATACTCTGCCAATACCTGCTGGATATCGTCAAAATCCTTCATGGTCACGTCGGCATTTACCGACTGCAGTACATAGTCATTGACCTTTGTAAGCCCGACAGGCTTCCATGGATCCTCGGACAGCTGCTTCCTTATAACTTCTGCAGCATTATTGACGTCAAGCTTTAAGCCTGACGTATCGGCTTTTTTCCTGACTACGCCGTCTTCAAAAGCTATCTCGGCATTTTCCGGCTTTACGTATAGTTTTTCGGAAAGGTTCGCCAATTCAGCCCTTAATTTGCTCTCATTGAACTTAATTACAGGATGGATAGCCTTATTTTTGTTTCCCAGACTCAACTCCAGAAACTCCGGAATATTACCGGTACTGTTCAATGACTTTAAGGATTTAATCGTAGCATTGGCATCAAAAGCCGCATCGATTTTTGTGAAGGGTACCTCCGCCGGTTTGCTGCCTTCGATATCCAATATAAGCGAACCTGTTTTCAATTTTTCGGTACAAGAGGCTTCGATTTTAGAAACAGCATCGGAATACGGCATGCTTCCTATGGAAATGCCGTCGACAGTTACACCTGCAGGTACACTGTCCAGGGATGCGCCGTATAAAACGGCAACCCCGGCTGCAACCGCAAGTGCGCTCTGAATTGCTATGAGTAAGAAAATAAGCGGTGTTTTACGTTTTTTAACCACAAATATCCAACCCCATAAGTCTTTTCTTTTGTTTTAACTGAATCAAACAAATTAAAAGTATAAAGCATGAATGCCTTATACTTTTGTTTTAGTTTTATGACCTGTTGTTCATAACAAGCTCTATCAGTTTATCCTTGGCTTTGGCTTCATCTATTATTGCGTCGTCTATCTGCATTCCTTCGCTTATAATGACGCTGCCGGTATTGTCAACGATCGTCTTGGTGGCGTATCTGCCTTTCAGGTACTGACGCTGGCGCTGTTCAAAAAGTACGGAAGCGTTGTCTTCTTCCGCTGTTGCCGGCTGCGGTTCGGCAGTTGCGGCAGGTTCAGCGTATTCATCAGGCATTGACGGTGTGTACGTTATATAAGAGTTATTTTTTTTTTCGAAATCTCCGGTACCAGGCTCGGAATCCAATTGCGCCGCGGTATCAAGAAGAGAAGACTCCACATCCTCTTTGACTACGGTCAGGTTTTTTCCGAACGTTATTACCGAATCACGCGGTATAAGACGTATCTGTTTCTGGGTTATATCAGCTATGAATTCAAGACCTGTAATCCTGCAATTGTCATTGTCATCGATATATATATCGCCGATCTCTCCGATCAGACTGCCTTTTTTGGTAAGTACCTTGGTACCCTTTACCCTGATATCGTTCTGAAGAAGCTGGATGGCTGCGGGGATCTTGCTGATATCAGTGATGACTCCGCTGTTCTCAATAGTCAGTGCATATTCCCCGATACCGAGCACGTCGTCTGTCGGGATAACCCTGGCGCTGAATATCTGTATGCCGCTGTCCACAACGATATAATCAATGGCTCCCCTGTCTGCATTAATGATTATACTCTTTACCCTTCCGATCTCAAGTCCGTCGGATATGCTTATTATGGGTAACCCAAGTATTTTTTGAGTTTTTTTCATGTAAAAAAACCTCCTTCATTTGGTGCAAATACCTTAAGTCAAGCCTATACTGCAGTCAGGTTCTTCCTGATTTCTTCCTTCACTGAAATATCCATCGCATCGCCATAAGCCTCGTAATAACTATTCAATATATCCAATGAAAGTTCCTGTTGACCTAATGACTTATACATCACACAAATATCAAGTATTATCCAGAAGGTAAGTTCTTTATTGGGCTTTTTATCAAGAGCGTACATATGATGCAGAATTGCGCTCTCGAAATCCCCTTCTCCCTTTAGCCTGAATGCCTCGTTGATACAGTCCTCTATAGTCAGAGTATTTCTATTATGTACAATGTTTTCTATACCCATTTTATCAATATTTTCATTGCTGTCAACAGAAATTTCTAAGTTATTTTCCACAACTGCTGCATTTTCGCCAATATTCGCCAAAACCCCGTCATCGGCAGAAATTATAGTATCGTCTGCCTCTGCCGGAGGCTCCGGTACAGTCGCAGAATCTTCATCAGACACGCCGGCTGAGGAATCTTCCTCTGCTATTTCCGCTGAGGTATCTTCTTCCGGCATATCTAGCGCATTGGCTTCTTCCGGCATTTCCTCTTCTTCTGCCGTTACCGATTCAGCATATTTTTCCGTCATTTCCACTGCAAGGATTTCATCGAATGCAGTTGCCGCCGTAACCTGTGTAGTTGCCTGTGTAGTTGCCTGTGTTGCCGCCGCTGCCTCATCACTCCCGGCGCTGTTATGTTCATGCTCGCTTATAAAATTGACAAATATCTGTTCAAGGTAGTTGTCAGCCTCGGCTGAAGCTTTATCAGGATCTCCGCTTTCAGATGCATCCGGCTTTTCCTTTTTTGTTCCAATCCCGTTTATAATAAACGAAATGACCATGCTCAGTATCACTACTATCAATAAATAGGCCGCGACCGTTATCAGAAGCGTAACTGAAGGCGAAGCGGAATCGATGCTGCCATTCATACCTGATGAAACAAGGCCGAATAATACTGGTAGCCCAAGGGCTGTTAAAAGCGAAGCCAGTGTAACAGAAAGAAGTGTTCTGAAATTCAATACCTTCATACGATAAAAAATAAGAAAAACTATGACCGAACTTGCTGCAACGACACATGTCACAGTTATGGCATACTCTGGCATTTTACACCTCCTCGGACCAAGTGGAAAATGGTCGTAAATCGACATATATGGCATAATTCGATATTAAATCGCATAATTCCTTTATTTTATGATATTTTTTATGAAACAGGCGGGTAGTTGAGCGGACCAACCCATCACATACCCCCCCGATGTTTTA
>JAEXNT010000022.1 GCA_023439545.1 Bacillota bacterium | reverse complement strand
GCCATCCTCCATTGCAATCTGTACGGCCTTTCTGCCCGCCTCATATGCTTCCTGCTGGTCTACGGGAGAAGCCTGTATCGATGCGGATCTCTGCAATACGCCAGGGATCTGCCCCGTTACCTGACCTCTGGCTTTTATGCCATGTTCGTTCAGGTAGTTCACTACAGCCTGCGATGCGGTTACCCTGCTTGCCCCATATTCCACATGTCCGAACGCGTCGCGTGCTTCGCCTATGTTGCCCACGTCGAAGCCTTCGTTGACTATAACGATGCAGCGGCCGGATCTGAGCAGTTCACGGTTTACGTTTTCAGCGAGCGTTTCGAGATTGTGCCCCGACTCGGCCATATAAAGCTGAAGCGGCATTTCCCTATGCGGATCGGCCAATCTCGCCGCCGCGGTGATATAACCGGCTTTCCTGCCCATTGCCTGAAGGACCGCTACGGCTTCTGAAACACACATTCCCCTGCTTTCCTCATTTACGTTCTGTATGGTGTGAGCCCAGTATCTTGCAGCACTGCCATAGCCGGGCGTGTGATCTATTATAGTGAATTTATCGTCGCCAAGATCGTTATCGATGGTCTTCGGAACGCCTGCCACAATCAGTTCGAGGCCTCTCTCCGCTGCAAGCCTTGAGACCTTGCCGGCGGTATCCATGGAATCATTGCCGCCTATATAGAAGAAATACCCGATATCATGCGCCTGAATGACGTCTATTATGCGGTTGAAATCCTCAGTCTGGCCCTTACCCAGCTTATAACGGCATGTGCCGATCGCGCCTGCCGCCGGAGTGATACGCAGCCTCTTAAGCTCGTCGGCCGGCTGCCTGCCCATATCGATAAGCTCCTCCAGCAGAACTCCCTCTATACCGTGCCACCCTGCATATATGGTACCTATGCGATCAGGGTACGAAAAGCCGGCGTCCAGTACACCCTGCAAAGATGCGTTTATAACCGGCGACGGTCCCCCGGACTGGGCGACCAGTGCGTTTTTGCTCATATGACCCCCATATGCGTCCGTTATTTATATCCAGCGCCACGCTTAACTTATTTCAAATAAGATTATAACACTAGTTTAATAATTGACAACAGCCAAAAATCCCAAGCGCTTCGAGTACATGGATTTTGATCCTTTATTAATTAAATCGATATGCCGATAACTATAGTGGCGTATTAGACTGAAAAGGAGATCGAGCCATGGATGGCACTGTTTTACTGATGGATTATTCGGCTTATGAGAGGCAGAAGGTCTGTCACATTCTGGAGAAAACCGGGCATTTCAACATAATAGAAGTTGGCGATTACAATCAATTCAAGCTTCTGAATACGAATATTGACGATCTTAAGCTTATTGTCATGGATCTGGCCTTCCCGACCGAAAACGACGGCTTTGCTGCATTGTCAAGCTTGAGAGCCTCACCGGGCAAATCCGTTCCCATTATAATAGTAACTCAGGCGGACAGGTCCGATCTCAAGTCGGCGGCTTTGCGCTACGGCGTAAATGACTACATATTGAAACCATACCAGATTAAAAGGCTTGAGAGCTCAATAGTCAGCCTTATAAAGACCGATAAGCCTTTTCACTATGACACGAATGAAATAGGCGATATCAGTATGTCTTTCGACAGTTATGTCGAACGTGAGATCAAATATTCGAAACGCACCAGCTCCCCTATGTCCCTTATACTGATAACGACTCTCCAGCTAAATTCCGGGGCCGGTGAAATACAGAACATAACAGCCGGATACAAGGCTTCGGTTTTCAACATAGCCGCAAAAAAAGCCAGGGAAGCGCTGCGTGCAACGGATACGATCGTTTTGAACCGCGGCAGGGATATCATAATCGTTCTGCCGTGTACCGATGAAGCCGGAGCCCGTTTAGTATCCGAAAAGATTAAATCCCATACCGAGCCGGAATTTGAGAAGATCGCTTCCGACAGGAACGAATATATCTATCCCGTGCATGTCACGTTCCCCAAGGACGGCGGTGATTTCCAGACTTTGATACAAACGGCTTTCAGAAAGGTAGCAGATAAGGAGATGCTCGAAAAGATTACTTCGATTCCTCCTGACACGCGCAAGTACGCGGATAAAAGCTATAACCGCTATCGGAAGTGGTGGTAGGCGAAAAGCTGATCCACAAGTTCATCTATCTCATCCAGCAGAGCTTTGCATTGCAATTTGACCTTTTTCCCGTTCAGCTGCTGCATCACAGCTTTAACAGCGCCGGCTTTTTCAGCGATAGTTTCCTGCATTTCCCGATCGGCAGGCACAAGCGGAAGCTGCTCCAGCGTAGTCTTATTTATTACAAGGTAGCCTCCGGCAAGATGCTTTTCATAGAACCGATCTCTCAAATACTCCGACATAAACCTGCTATTCAGGAGACCCAGTAAATACAGCGGTTCAAATCCCCCGAAATCATAAATGGCGTAAGCGCCGACTCCCAATGCCAGTGGCTCCCGGCTGTAATCCGCCTCCAGCTCCCTTGTAAGTCCGGCAATTATGATCTTTTCCCCGCACCACAGCCTCCATTTGCTTTGAGCTATATCGCCGCTTTTAGTGATGAAAGCTCTGGACCAGGTCTTTCCCATGTATCTGACGTTACTGAAGCTGGTAGAATATTTATCGATCGACCCGCTGACAACAAAGGGGATCGCAAGGTCCTTATCCCCCTCCGATATGCATCCGGCAAGGGCCTTCGCCTGAAAGCCCGACGCGCCTGAAGCTATCCTGACGCCATAGTCCTTGAACGTGCCGTATCCCGAATGTCCGGCAGAGTATCTGGCCGCGGCGCAGCCGGGATTATCCGCGGAAGCCGCGATATACTCACTGTATCCGTTCCCCTTTTCTTTTTTGTTTCCTATTGCGATAACCGGATATACTCCGACGTTATGAAAAATATCAATATCAGATACGCTGATGCTGCGGTTAAGACCATTCCGTTTCAGATATTCAAGTACAGGCAGGGCATAACTCGACGACAACAGGCTGTTCGGCACTATCCAGCAGTATACGCCCTCCTTGTTTGTCTGCCTGACCCCTTCCAGCAAAAATGCGGTATAGATATCGAAGGAACCTTTTAATATGGGATATTTCGCTTTAAGGGAATCCCTCAGCGGATTGCCGTACCTGGCGTCTTCCACGGCCGATATATACGGAGGGTTTCCTATGACAATATCAAAACCGCCCTTCTCTGAAATGACGCCTTCAAACGCCGGATCGTCTTTTAATGTGTCCGCACTGCTGCTAAGGCTGTCGCAGCACGCGACATGGCAAAATTGTTCCGGTTCCGAAGGCCCGCCATAGTTGACAGAGGCAAGGGCGCACCACAATCTGAGCTTTGTCAGCCTGACTGCCTCTTCATCGGTATCAGCGGCGAAAATGCAGTTCCTGACAGTATGCCTCATAAGCTCGTATATGTTTTTGCCGGCGCTTTGGTTCGGCTCTGCTCCCGGAGCACAGGCCCGGCTTTCCGCAATCCGGTTTTCGGCCTGGCCTTCGGAAATGCAGAATGAGATAATGCTCCGCACCCTGGCGATCTCCTTCAGCATGCCGAGTACGAAAGCTCCCGAGCCGGCCGCAGGATCAAATATCCTGACCTGCTGCAGCGCCCGGTCTATTTTAATCAAGCTTTCTGCCGCAACCCCGAACGGTCTGCGGACAGGCTTACCAGGTATAAGCCTCTGCGCCTGCGCCGGGCTTACCTGATCGAATGCCGGGGCCTCCGGATCGTGTGCCGTGCCCTCCGGATCGTGTGCCGTGCCCTCCATGGCGAGAAGCTCCAGGCAATCCTCATATGACAGTTCCGTGGCATTGGAAATATATTGTGCAAGGCTTTCCCTGCACATGAAGCTTACAGTTTCGGAAGGAGTATAGAAAGTACCTCTGTTTTTTCTGTCTCTGTTTTTTAACCTGCTCAGAAAAATATTCCCCAGCATTTCGGGATCGACGGCAAGCTCCCTGTCGAACGGTTCGCTTTCGTCCATTTTAAAGCCCGGGAGTCTTATAATCGCCGAAAGGTCTAAAGCGTCAGGATACCTGCGGTTAAAAGCCTTAATTACATTCCTGGTGAACACATGGCAGCTGAAAGCTTTTTCAATATCGCCCGGGGATATCCTCCCCTTTTTGCGAAGAAGATTCATAAGCTGACGCTTTGCCGCAGCATTCGCAATGGCGGACAAATCGTGATTTCCCAGTGTTCCGCCCGCGCCCATTATAAATGAAGTCTTTTTTATGCCGCGGTTTTCAAACGGGCTTACGCCATCGGTTTGATTATTTGGCAGGAGTTTGACATATGACAGCTTCCACTTATAAGCTTTCTCCTCGTAAAACGCCGCAACGGCAAACTCGCATTGTATGGAAGCCAAGAGTTCGGATATGGTTTTCCGCTGCGTCGTGTTATTTTGACAGCTGTATCCGGTATTTTCCGACCTCACGGCTAAAACCGCTACTCTTACGTCTTCGCCGCATTTGAAAGTTTCTATGACTGATATGCTGCCGGAAGGCATAGTGCTGTCAGGCCCGGGCTGTTCCCGGCAGAATTGTCCCGGACCGTGCATTACCTGAGCGGATTGATCCCTTCCAGACCGCACCTGATCAGGGTGTACCGGATCGGACTGTCCCGGACCGTTGAATATAAGGCCGGCAAATTTTATAAACCGGTCCGGATCGAATGGATTCTCAATGACCTCGTTAAGAAACTTCATCGTCGGCCCCCATAAACTTTTTCAGTCGCGGCCCGAATGGCCGAAGCCGCCGCCCCTGTCCGCCCCAATCGTGCGAGGATCGGGATGCTGTATGAAATTTGCGCGTTTGTATTCGCAGAAAACCATTTGCGCAATTCTCTCGCCTTTTTTTATATATATGGTGCCATACGGATTTCCAAGCCTGTCAAGATAGATTTTCTGTCCGGAGACAGCAAGAGAGGCGGCTGGCAACGGCTTGCCGTCCCTGGCCAGATACTCGAGCAGTCCGGTTTCGGTATAGTCACGGTACAACTCCTCCAAAATGCCCGGATCGGCTGCGATCTGATAAGGAAGGTTGGCTATATTGTATGTATTCTGCAATAAAACTCCGACCGTATCCCTGTAATCGCTATCGATCGTGCCGGGCCCGTTCGGTACCCTGAGTTCCGTTTTCAGCGACAGACCGCTCCGGGGCCTGATCTGCGCTTCATATTCGGTATCCATCGCCATATTGAAATCCAGTGGCATTATTATCGTTTCACCGGGTCTGACAGCCATGTCACGCGTTGCGAAAAGGTCGCAGCCGGCGGCGTGCTGTGAAGCATACACCGGGATTTTACCTTCTTCCTCGACCTTGATATATACGTTGATTTCATTATTCATAAACTTCTCCCCCTATATTCGTTTCTGTCCTGAGACTCATACACCCCTGAAATAATGGCCCTTCGTGTATCGGCCTTCGTTCAGCCTGTCTGCCCTATGGCCCGAAGGCTTTACAGCATCGTCAAACCCGGCTGCTTTGTAAAGCTTGAGCAGCTCTCTTACCTGTTCGGGTCCTTCATCCCATATATACATCCTGAACAGCCCTATCCCGGCGTCGGCAAGAGCCTTTACGACGTCCGGGACAAACAGCGTGTCTGAATTCAGTATAGTACTTCTGCAATCAGTCCTGTCACATAGCACGGGGAATTCTGAGCCCTTTCTGTCCCTCATGCTGTAATCGCCCCCGGTACACACTGCGCTGCATTTTGACCCGCCCGAAAATCCTCCCGCAATGCTTCCCACAGGGCAGTATTCGCTGATCATCAGCGGCAGCCTTCCATATACCGCCGCTTCAAGCACAACTGAGCTTCCGGGACCTTCCCCGGCTGCGTTGCCTATACAGGCAGCCTGCTGCAAAGTCAGTTCCGCTGAAAGCGCTGCGCTTTCCACCCCAAGTCCTGCAACTTCCATAAATGAATTAGTATTGAATATATTAAGCGATATGTCTCCTGCAAGCCGTAGACCGCACCCGTTCAGCTTCCTCAGAGTTCCGGCATTGCCGCACAGAAGGCCGTCTATTATATTGTCGGGCGCCGCTGTGAACCTTTCGATCAGCTTTTCATAATTGCCGCGCGTAACAGAAGGCAGCCAGGCGAAAACCTCAGTTCCCGCAGTTTTGAGGGCTTTTACCGAATCCCTGAAGCCGGGCCTCATCAACGAGACAAAAGGCAGATAAATCCTGTCGGCGCCCAATGAAGCATAATCATAGTGCTCGTCCCATCTGTAGAAATAAACGGATAACCCGGCGTTACCGCCGGTGGGGATTGCTTCGCGCACTCGGTTGCTTTGCGGCGAAGCCGGACAGGCTCTGTAGATCACCCCGTTTATCCTTTCGTCCGTGCCATCGCGGTCTCGCCTGTCCGGATAACGGTCGGCCTTGATTTTATAAAGTTCATCGAGCGCCTGCCTTCTGACCTCGTTGATTTCACTTATGGGTATAGTAAGCCCGTTTGCTATATCGGCCTCCAGTTCTGAAAAGAAAAATGGCGTCGAACCCGTCCTGCTTAGCTGTTCCTTCAGTCTCTCGTCCGAGAGAGGCCTGTTTATTGCCTCTTCCGGTTGAAGAGTCCCCTCAGCCGTCACTTTATGCCCTTCGGCGTCCTCGACGTTGAGTATCAGAGGCTGTCCAACCGCCAGGCAGGCCTTGCCCTTTATTGCTGCACGTTTTATGATCTTTCCCGAGAAGGTTTCACGGGCAGCTTTATTCAATGTTATATCAAGCGTCTTATAGACGCCGCTCCCTGGCGCAATACGGCCTTTGAATTCACCGGCAACGGCAAGCTCGCCCTTTTTGGCCATCCTTACATTTTGTCTGCCTGTAATCAGCGATGTGACCGTACCTCCCGGGCTGTCGGAGTTTCCGGTCCATATTTCGACCCCGTCTCCTATCGACAGGTCCCATTCGAGCCTGAGGGTTATGGTTCGCGAACGGCTGTCGTAAGCCTGAACCTTCCCAAGATAGATCCCGCTGTTATTGGGCTTTTCATAACTCATCATATCGGCTCCGCTTTTACCCTTCATATAACCGGAAGAGAATCCGCCCCGGTTAAAGATCTGAAGCAGGTCATGCCTGTCCGCAGCCTCGACTTCAGGCTGTTGAACACCTTTATGCATATCGTTTCCAGAAGCCATATCCAGATATTTTCTGTACATGCGCACTACGGTAGCCACATACTCGGGACTTTTCATCCTGCCCTCGATCTTGAGCGAAGTTATACCAGAATTTGCAATATCCCCCATGTAGTCAAGCATGCTCATATCCTTGGGGCTCATCAGGTATCCTGTTCCGCTCCCCGAGGAATATTCCTTCCCGGAAAACCAGGATGCCATGGAATCGGGAACCGGGTTTACGTGCTTGCTTTCGCGCGCGTCAATAAGCTGCCAGGGCAGCCTGCAGGGCTGTGCGCATTTACCCCTGTTGCCGCTCCTGCCGCCGATCATGCTGCTCATCAGGCATTGTCCCGAATAGCATACGCAAAGCGCTCCATGAACGAAGGCTTCTATTTCAAGCTTCGTATTGCACGCTATTTTCGAAATTTCCTCCAAAGGCAGCTCCCTCGCAAGCACAACCCTGCTGAAGCCCATATCTTCGAGGACCCGCACGCCGTCCAGGTCATATACCGTCATCTGGGTGCTGCCATGCAGAGGAACGTCGGGCATTACCTTCCTGAGAGCCGCCGCAAGACCGAAATCCTGCACGATTATGCCGTCAATTCCCGCATAACGCGCTTCTGCGGCAAATTCAAGCGCCTGCTTCATCTCGTCGTCGGAGATGAGCGTGTTCAGCGTCAGATAAATATTGACGCCGCGCGCATGGGCATACAGCAGTTCTTCACGAAGCGTATCCGCATCGAAGTTGTCCGCATTTTCCCTTGCGTTGAATGACCTGCCTCCCAGGTAGACCGCGTCAGCTCCGTTTTCAACCGCCGCATGCAGCGCGTCGCGGTTTCCGGCTGGCGCAAGAAGTTCTATCCTTCTATTGTATCTGTTTAAATCACTGATTCCGGATGTATCCATCATTTCTCCCGCAATACACTTAATAAGTAAAAACAGCTATAGATAATCTGTCCTTTAACGCTGTGCCGTATTCCAACGCAAGCAGCCGGAATCTGGCGGCATCTACGGCGTGCACGGACATCTGTCGGCGACTGAAAACATTCGCCCCTCTGCCCGCTCACATAAAAATCGCTCCGCGGGTCCTCCCGCGAAGCGATAGTATTGCAAAACCTTATTCTCTCGCTCTTTCAGCCCTGTCAAGCGAAATCCGGACTTCTCCGAGCTCTGCCTCCCGCTTGGCGAGATCCAGCTTGAGAGTTGCATTCATTTCGGCTAATGCCGAATTTTCCTGCTGAAGCCGCTGTTTTTCTTCCTTGAGGCTTTCGAGTTCATCAAGCGCCCTTTTGAGCTCTTTTCTGGCGTCTTGCTCACTTTCACGGCTCTTGAAGAAATCATCGGCGACGTTAATCGCTGTAAGGACCGCCGCAAGCGAAGTACTGAGACTGGAGCTGCACCTCAATATCTCAGTCATCTTTTTATCTATATAGTGTCCGACCTTTTGAATATACTCTTCCGGTTCGGTTCCTACTATAGTATAATCCTTGCCTGCAATCCTCAGCTCCACCTTGTTTCTTGCGCTCAACTCAAATCAGCATCCTTTCGGCAGCGCCTCAAGTTCTTCATCCTGTCGCTTCGGCGTCAAAGGGGATGTACTTGTTCCATCCTCTCACATTATACTATATTCAGCCAAAAAAGCATATATTTTAATATTTTTTGATGTTATTTGTTATTTTACTTTTATTATTTAGCGATTTCTTTGTCGTCTTTCGCTATTTCCCTGATCTCTTCCTTGCCGCTCGCATATTTTCTCAGTATGTCGGTGATGTCGACGCCTGTTAGTCCCTTGACCGTTTCAGGCAGCTGCGCTATCACGCCGGTGATATCCTTTGTCAGCTTCGATGCGCCGGAATCGCCTATCATTACTATCTTTTCCGTCTTAGCGAGAGGCTGTGCCACTGCCGATGCTATATCCGGCAGCTTTTCAATAACCATTTGCGCGATAGCAGCATCGTTGAACTGCTTGTAAGCTTCCGCCTTTTTGGCCAGGGCCGCCGCTTCGGCTTCACCTTTCGCCTTGATTATCTCTGCTTCCGCAAGACCTGCCGCCTTGATCGCTTCAGCTTTTGCAAGTCCTTCCGCTTTGATCGCGTAGGATTGGGCTTCGGCATCCTTGGACTTTTTCACCTTGTCAGCCTCGGCGGATACTTCGGTCTTGAACCTGTCGGCTTCGGCAGGTTTTCTGATCATTGCGTCGAGTTCCTTTTCTTTTCTCAGCGCTTCCTGTTCCTGCAGCTCAATTTCCTTCTGTTTCTTGACGATCTCGACCTGCATTGCTTCCTTCTGAACTTCCTGCTGTATGACGAATTTCTTTTTGTCATATGAGAGGTCGGCTTCTGCTTTCCTTTCATTTATGGCAGCCTGGTAATCGGCTACCTTCATTTCCTTGTCCCTGTTCGCTTCCGCAACCTTCGTCTCGGCGAGGAACTTGGCTGTCTGGCCTGCCTGCATCGCTTCAGCGCTCTTTATGTCGGCATCCCTCTTGGCTTCGGCCTGGCCTATGACGGCGTCTCTCTGCACCCTTGCTATCTGTGCTTTACCAAGGCTTTCAAGGTAACCGTTCTTGTCGGCAATTTCCCTTATTGTAAAGGATATGATCTTGAGACCCATGTTTGCGAGATCTCCGGCTGCAAGCTCCTGAACCTTCTGCGCGAATGCGTCCCTGTTCTGGTTTATCTCTTCTACAGTAAGGTTACCTACTATCGAACGCAGGTGGCCTTCGAGAGTCTGCGTAGCAATACGCTTTATCTCGTCCTCTTTGAGGCTTAAAAACTGTTCTGCTGCAGTAGCTATGGCTTCCTGGCTGGAATCGATCTTGACCTGGGCTATACCGTCGACCGTAACCTGTACGCCCTGAGAAGTATACGCGCTTGAATTGACGTCGAGAGGCATGATCCTCAGTGAAATAGTCTTCGAGATTTCCAGTACCGGCCAGACAAACGTAGCGCCGCCTCTGACTATCCTGAAGCCCACCAGCTGTCCGTTCGGCAGTCTCTTTTTACGTCCGGAGACTATCAATGCCTCATCCGGTCCAACCTTGACGTATCTTCCCACGAAAACTGATATCATGATGAAAATTACGACGACCAGAACTATGGCTACTAAAATTGGCAATGCTAAACCACCCATTACAAATCCTCCTTAAAATTATTTATTTCCAGCATCTCTGCGTGGTTTTCCGTTCTCCCTGTTTTCCTTGCTACCATCATTTTCATTATCCTCATAGCTGATTTCGATATCATCCAAAGTCAGCTTCTGCTGTACGACCGCCACATTACCCGCGATCTCCCTGATAATGACCGCGGCGCCTCTTTTGATCGGGCTTCCTTCCATGGATCTGGCAGCCTGTGTATACCTTATTCCGTTGGCGATGTAAGCGATCTCTCCCAGACCTTTTTCAGGCACAGGCGTTATTACCTCGGCTTCGGCGCCCGCCAGTTCATCCAGAGAATACACGGAATTGGATTGCGAACCGTACATGAACTTTACGATTCCGAAAAACAACGCCGCTCCTATAGCTCCCGCAAACCCGAGTGAAATGACAGTGCTCATCAGCCCCGAAATACCGAAGCCCTTCATTGAAATAATGCCTACCGCGCCGAAAGTGCTGATGGCGCTGGCGATAACGAGAGGGTTGAAAGGTGACGGCGCAGCCGATGAATCGGAACCATGCTGTACATCGGAATCATGTCCCAGACCGGCGCCATGGCCTGCATCTGCTCCCGCAGCGTGATCGAAGCCTCCGGCGTGGTCTGCTCCGACCGTATGGTCAAGACCCCCGGCATGATCGAAGCTGCCAATATGGTCGGTACCGCCCGCATGGTCAATTCCGTGGTCTCCTCCGTGACCCCCGAGGATCAGTGACAGAAGAGAGTAAAATACGCCGAATGCAAGGCAACCGATAAATACGTAAAGCAGAAAAATCACCTCCCGCTATAAAAACTTACAAAATTATTTTACCATATCCGCCTGATCATTGAAATGACTTATGAAACTGTACAATATACGGTACATAGCAGGAAATTGTCTCATAGAAACTGAACGGCAAATAATCGGACAAAATGCCGTATAAACGAAAAGGCCGGTACAAACAGAAAGGCCGGTCATACATCAAAGGAATACGACCGGCCTGATCCATGTTGCTTGATTAATTGAACAAAAAAACTTAAAGCGAGGTATATTACTCCTGGTTGAGATTCAATATCTTGCCGTCATCAGGATTTATGTAAACGAGCCAGTAACCGAATGCTCCGTAGCGCGATCTGCCTCCATCCGCCTGCACCCATTTACTCAGATCACCGAAAGGTTTACGGTCCACCATATGCATTCCCGGCACTCCGCATACGACATATTTCCGACCGTCCCTTCTGGTAAAAATTCCGACGATCAGGTGGTGGTACTTGTAATGCGCCAGCATCACTGCCGGATTGAACATGAGCGGCGACCTTATGTTGTTCTGATAAAGAATATTGTTGAGATTCACGGGATTCGTGATCTTCCACCACGTGTAATCGCTTCGCTTGCTGTGGAACGGGTCGTTCAGCTCGAAATTCAAGTCGAGAATTGCCCTGAGCCTCGATAGATCACCGGCAGGCTGGATCTCTTCAGCCGATCCCCTGCGATTAGCTTTACAGGTTTCACACGGGCTGGCGTCCCCTGTCACAGGATTTAAAAAGGCTCCGCAGATATTCCCGTTGAGATACAGACATTCGGTATTGAGGTTACCGGTACCGGTCGGATATTGATATTCGGGCAGAGAAGGATTCCGGCCCTGTTCGGCCTCCGGATCGTACGATTGCTGCAAGCCGCCTTGCATATGCCGCAAATTATCCTGCGCCTTTTGCATGTCTTCCTGCGGCCCCTGTATGTTTTCCTGTACGTTATCCTGTACGTTACCTTGAACGTTACCTTGAACGTTATCCCGTATGTTTTCCTGCATGTTTTCCTGTATGTTTTCCTGCGGCTTCTGTACCGTATTATCGTAGTCCTCAGCTATCTGCACCGGTTCCTCCGGCTGCCTGACCATTTCGAACAAGTCCTGAGCCGACGCTTCCGGCTCTATTTGAGCCGATTCCTCCTGCGGCTGCTCCGCTGGGAAATCCACGTATTCCCCCTGCGGCTGGAGAGGTTCCTGATATTGCTGTCCCTGTCCGGCCTCCTGCTGCTGGACTGCTTCATAGGATTGAACGGGCTGCGGGTATGCCTGGTACGGAGCGTACATTTGAGGCTGCTGCGCATAGATTTGGTAAGGATCGTATGTATTCAGCGGCTGTTCCTGATACATCGGATAATGGATAAATGGCTGGGGTTGTTCAAATTGATGGGTCAGGCTCTGTCCATATTGCTGCCCCGGCACGTCTCCGTAAAACTGGGTCGTTTGCTGGCCGGGCTGGTATTGATATATCTGCGGCTGATCGCCTGCAGAAACAGGGGGTTCTTGATATACCTGAGTCTGGTCACTTACAGGAACAGTGGCTTCCTGATACACCTGCGACTGGTCGCCCGCCTGAATCGCTACCTTCTGCTGCTCTTGAACCTGTTCGCCCAGCTTCGCGGGTTCTGTTTCCATGACGTTCTTTTGTACATTAATTTCTGCGGGCTGCGGTTCCAGCACCGGTTCAGGCTTCGAAACCGGCTTTGTTCCGGGCGTGGTATCGAGCTTTGCCTCCGGTTTGATTTCCGGCTTGATCTCCGGCTTTACCACCGGCTTTACCTCCGGCTTGATCTCCGGTTTGATTTCCGGCTTGATTTCCGGCTTGATTTCCGGCTTTACCTCCGGCTTGATCTCCGGCTTTGTTTCGGGCTTTGCTTCAAACTTCGGTAATGGTTTGATCTCCGCCTGTGCAAGTTTTTTAACCATCCTGGCCATACGGAAATCGCCCCTCCAATCGACACGTTTATTCCTGTATGCCGCTAATGGGCAGGCGGGACTGTTTTCGAAGCCGCCGGAGCTTTCGGCTACAACTGCAAACACGTCGAAGCCCTCTATCGGAATTCCTGTTCTGCCTACATCCGACGGATCGAATATCCATTCGATTTCGGCATTTCCCGGCCTCAATCCAAAATTCCCCGCATGGACCAAAGCTTTCGGCATACTGCCTCCCTGCAGTAAATAAAGGGCATAGTCAAACCTCCCGTTTCCCGGCCGCAGGTTTTGTACGGCCGCATGCAGCCTGCCCCGTCCATCGCGCACCTCCACCTTTACATGGCCGGATGGTTTCTGTCCGGCCTCATAGCCGGTATCCTCATTGACAAATATAAAGTAATTTCTTTGGAACCCAGACCTCACATCCAATCCCAATCCCTCCGATACTGCATTTACTTCCCCTGCCGACGCCGGTTGCTGCGTCACGGCTTGTCATACTATAAAATAAACCATCATAAGATTATATGACGGTTTATTTTAATTGATGCTATCCAACGCAGGATCCGGGAAATATGTCAGCGCTTCCCGCTTTTTTTCCTATACTCCGGGCGCGCCTTTACGGGTTCCTTGCTCTTGTCGATCTGGTCGTTGTAAAAAGCGGGGTCTCCGACAGCTTCCTTGACTATGCCCTTATCACGCATTTTTTCTTTCATATCGATAGCTCCCTTCTCTATTTATGATTTATTTTCTACAGTTTTCAAAATAAATATAATAGTTTGTACATTATAAAAATGAAGGATTTCAATTTAAAAATTGCAAAAAGCTATAATTGTAATAACGCACAAAGCATTTCAGCCGCAAAATGATAGAGTATAGTGGCGTCGGTTGCAAAAAACTTGAATAATCCCATGTTGTATATTTCATTAGTATATGGTAGAATTGTTAGTGAAAAAATTAACCAAGTACATAACGCATTACTCGGTTATAGCAGCGCATGTACGATATAATGTAACAAGCGCAGGAAATAATAAGCGTATAAAATGAAAGGAGATTATAAGATATGACCGCAAACAAAAAATTACAGGATTGGGTCAAAGAAATGGCAGCTATGTGCGAGCCCGATCAGATTTATTGGTGCGACGGTTCACAGGAAGAAAACGACCGTCTGCTCAAGGAAATGGTCGACAGTGGAATGGCTACCCCGTTGAACCCCGAAAAACGCCCCGGATGCTATCTTTTCAGGAGCGATCCGTCCGACGTTGCACGTGTTGAAGACAGGACCTTCATAGCTTCCAAGAGAAAGGAAGACGCCGGTCCGACAAATAATTGGGTAGACCCCGACGAGCTCAAGGCTACGATGAAAGGCCTGTATAAAGGCAGCATGCATGGGAGGACCATGTACGTAATTCCCTTCTCGATGGGTCCTATAGGCTCACCCATATCCAAGATAGGCATCGAGTTGACCGATAGCCCGTATGTCGTTGTAAACATGAGGATCATGACCCGTATGGGCAAGGCAGTTCTCGATGCACTTGGAGACGGAGATTTCGTACCTTGTCTGCATTCGGTAGGTTATCCGCTCGAAAAGGGACAGAAGGACCTCTCCTGGCCCTGCGCTCCTATCGAAAAGAAATATATAAGCCATTTCCCGGAAGAGAGGACGATCTGGTCCTACGGCTCCGGTTACGGCGGAAACGCTCTGCTCGGCAAAAAGTGCTTCGCACTGCGTATCGCTTCCGTCCAGGCACGCGATGAAGGCTGGCTGGCTGAGCATATGCTAATCCTTGGCATAACGGACCCCAAGGGCAACAAGAAATATGTATGCGGCGCTTTCCCGAGCGCATGCGGCAAGACCAACCTCGCAATGCTCATACCGACTCTTCCCGGCTGGAAGGTCGAAACTGTCGGCGATGATATTGCATGGATGAAGTTCGGAAAAGATGGCCGTCTTTACGCGATAAACCCTGAAGCTGGCTTCTTTGGCGTTGCACCGGGTACTTCGCTGGATTCGAACCCCAACGCAATGCACAGCAGCGAAAAGAACACAATATTCACAAACGTCGCTCTGACCGATGACGGGGATGTTTGGTGGGAAGGCATAGGCACAAAGGCTCCCGAGCACCTGATCGACTGGAAGGGCAAAGACTGGACTCCCGATTCCAAGGAAGTCGCAGCGCATCCCAATTCAAGGTTCACAGCGCCGGCCAAGCAGTGCCCGGTTATTTCACCCGAATGGGAAAATCCCGAGGGTGTGCCGATCTCGGCAATACTGATAGGCGGCCGTCGTCCGAGCACCATACCGCTCGTACATCAAAGCCTCGACTGGAATCACGGTATATTCCTCGGCTCCATAATGGGTTCTGAGATCACTGCCGCAACGATTTCGAAGAATATCGGCCAGGTACGCCGCGATCCGTTCGCAATGCTGCCGTTCATGGGTTACCATGTATGCGATTATTTACAGCACTGGCTCGATATCGGAACCAAGTCGGATCCCGACAAGCTTCCGAAGATCTTCTATGTCAACTGGTTCCGCAAGGACGCCAACGGCAAGTGGCTGTGGCCCGGCTTCGGCGAAAACAGCAGAGTCCTCAAATGGGTCTGTGAAAGAGTATCGGGCGATGGCAAGGCTGTAAAGACTCCTATCGGTTATATGCCGACAGTTGATGCTATCGACACAAACGGTCTTGATGTAAGCGAGTCCGATATGGCTGAACTGCTCAAGGTCAACAATGACGAATGGCTGAAGGAAGTCGAGTCGATCAAGGAGCATTACGCTAAATTCGGTGACAAACTGCCGAAGGAAATGGCTAAACAGCTCGCAGCTCTTGAAGAAAGGCTGAAAGCTTGATAACGGTACAATGGGCTTAGCCTGGCGTTGTTAAATATCATTCGAGACATAAAGGACCCCGGAGATCGATAAAATCTCCGGGGTTTTTACGTCAATCCTGACCTCAGTATCAATTCAGGTCTGCGGACTCCTACGCTGTTAATCATTTCCCCGCGTATCCGGTCGGGACCGCCTGCCGTAAATCAGATTGGACAGCTGGGCAAACTGCTCTATCGATAAAGTTTCCCCCCGCTGATTTTCGTTTATGCCGACTTCAGAAAGGGCCGACTTGATTTCTTCCTTGCCCATGCCGAAATATCCTGCATTATTCAGTGCATTGACAAGCGTTTTCCGTCTTTGCCCGAATGCCGCCTTCACGAGCCTGAAAAAAAGATCCCTGTCTTTAAGGTCCACCGGCGCCTTATCATATATTTCAAGCTTTATTACGGAGGAATCGACCTCAGGCTGGGGTATGAAGCTGTGAGGAGGTACTTCGAGCACTACGGACGGTCTGGAATAATACTGCACCGCAACAGACAGCGCGCCGTAATCCTTTCCTCCCGGCTTTGCCCGCATCCTGTCGGCCACTTCCTTCTGTACCATAAAAACCATGTTCCTGGCTTTTATGCCGCTTTCAAGCAGCTTCATTATGACGGGCGTCGTAATATAATAAGGCAGGTTGGCCACTATTTTCAAAGTAAGTTCCCGCCCTTCCCCGTCCGTGGAATAGGGCCTCAGTTCAATTTCCGGATCCATACGCATTATATCGCCTTGAATGATATGTATATTGGGATAATTTCCAAGGATCTCACGCAAGGCCGGTATCAGATGCCTGTCAATCTCCACAGCCACCACCGCTCCGGCGCTTTCCGCAAGCTGTGCCGTCAGGCTTCCGAGGCCCGGACCGACTTCGAGCACGATATCATTCCTTGTCAATTCGGCGGCTCCGGCAATTTTCTTAAGAACCCCTTCGTCCGTAAGGAAGTTCTGTCCAAGTGATTTCGTGGGACGAATATTAAATTTTTTAAGGATAGTTTTCGTGTCCAAATACATTTCGTATGCCTTTCCGCTGCCTGTACTCAGGAATCGTTAAAATATAACTTCCGATAACTTATATTTTAGCCGATCCTTAGGTAAAATTTTGCCGGGGCATTGCGCCCCGGCTCAGTCTTAGTCCCCTATTATGTATCTTTGTGCAAAGCTATATCAGTCTAATTTTTAGACAGGATATAAACCTTTACACCTCTTCGGCCGAACTTCATTGCGTCAGCCTTGCTCTCGTAATACAGGTCCACCCTGTTTCCCTTTATTCCCCCGCCGACGTCTGCAGCAACTGCATAACCATAGTCGGGAGTCTTTCCGGGTAATTCCACATAGACCCTGGCGCCGAGAGGTATTACCCTTGGATCAACTGCTATTACGCCTTTCCTCGCCTTGATCCCGGTGGCGGTTATGCCATACTCCGGATCTCCCGGCGATTTTCCGGTCTCCTCGAAGGAAGACGTATAGGCTGTTGCCTTCATATTGATGACCTTATCGTACCTGACCGTATCTCCCCTGCTGGTCTTGAAATTCATCACAGTACCGAACTCCATGATCATTTTTACAGGGTCCTGCAGCACTGTTTCTTTAAACAGCTGCCTTGATACTTCCTTTCCGTCCTCCGTAACGACCTTGTACTGCTTTTCAAGGACTCCAGGCTTTCCGTCCTGTGCAACCCTCTGTGTTCCCTCGTCAAGGCTCTTGTTGGCCTTCCTCTGTACAAGGTAAGGAATATCTTCCTTCTCGCTCACTACGCTCTCGTCAACACGTACAACCCGAAGCGACATGTCGCTCTTTACCGGATCCGTAAGCTGTGCTCCCTCGAGCCTGTCTGACCCCACTGGTCTGACAGGGCTGTCGCCAAGCATTTCTTCCACGGTATCTCTGTAGGTCATTACCTTTGTCTGTTTTCCGTCCGCTGTAATAAATACGGGTACAGCTCTTTTTATGTATATCTCGTTCAGTCTCGTCCTTTGTAGGTTGGCGTCCAATGGAATACTGATGTAATCGAAGGCATTTACAACAATATCGTTTTGTTCCAGTGTTTCTTTAAAGGTATTTTTCATAGTCATGCAGGTAATTATTTTTCCGTTGTCATTTATCACAACGTCCTTCTTCAGTAGGGCAAATGCGCCGCATCCCGCACCCGCCGATACCGTCGCCGCCAGTATTATGACCAGCAGTCGCTTTCTGTATGAAAATAACCTTTTAATATTTTTAGCAAGTGGCAACAACAAAAAAACCTCCTGTTAAAATATTAATAAGGGACTGTGACGCTATTTTATATCGAATACGTTCGATTTGTCAAATCCGTTGCCATAAGTTCCCTTTAAATCAGATTATACACATCTTTTTTGGCGTTTAACCATAATTTCCCATGATAATTTGACGCTTTGAAAACCCGGCAAGTGTGGTCCAGCTTTGCTGGACACACCACTATACACAAAAAGACTGCCTTTATGGCAGTCTTTCGAGATGATATTTGAGAGTATGTTCAGCCTTTACAGGCGTCAGTAGTTCATTCCACCTACGGGGAAATACGGGTTGCCCATCGAAGCAGGCATTACACCCATTCCAGGCATTGAATTCATCGGATTGCCTGCCGCACCCAAAACAGGGTTGGAGGCTGCCGGTAAAGCTCCCATATTGGCAGATGCCGGACTCACTCCGGGATACATGCTGTTCATCATGTTCATCCCCATAACACCCTGGGTCATCGGGCACTGCATATTCATAAGATACGGACAGCACATCATGGGCATGGAGTTCATAGAAGCCGGGCTTACTGCGGACGGGTTGGGCATGTTGGGCATCATCTGAGCGGGTGATACCTCGGGATACGGCATCATATTGGGCATATTGGGCGCCATCTGGGCCGGCGACACCTCGGGATACGGCATCATATTGGGCTTATTGGGCGCCATCTGGGCCGGCGACACCTCGGGATACGGCATCATATTCTGCATATTCGGCGCCATCTGAGCCGGCGACACCTCGGGATACGGCATCATATTCTGCATATTAGGAGCCATCTGAGCTGGAGATACATTGGGATACGGCAGCATGTTCGGCATCATCTGCATGGGCGACACGTTAGGCATCATTTGTGCGGGCGATACATTTGGCATCGTCTGAGCAGGCGATACGTTGGGCATCGTTTGTGCAGGCGACACTTTCGGCATTGTCTGTACAGGCGATACGTTAGGTGTAGTTTGTACCGGCGATACTTTGGGAATTGTCTGTGCCGGCGATACATTGGGTGTGGTTTGCGCAGGTGATACTTTGGGTGTTGTCTGGACAGGCGATACATTGGAACCGGCTTTTACCGGTGAAACTCCCGGATTTGACTGCATCTGCGGCATTGCGCCTACCTGCGGCATTGTTCCCGTGGGTTCGTTATGCATAATATCTTTCATTTTGATTTCCTCTTTCATATAATGATTCCTCCGGATCTGGTGCACTTCAGTACCATTATATGAGGAGCCCGGTAGCTGTGTGAAAGAAATAATTATGTTAATGCGTTGCGCAGGTTATTTTTATCGATAACATGCTACTAGCCACAAAGAGCCTGTAAATCCAAGCCCAGTGCAAAATCAAACGTGTCTCGCCTGTGGGCCGAAGCCGCTCGAACAGGACGTGATTTTGCCTCGATCATGCTTGAATAACACGCTCTATTGGCTTTACGCATACGTTATCTATAAAAACAACCTGCGCGTTAGTTTGTGGAGTTATCTTACTGATTTATGCCGGAAATGACGAATGCTTTCTGGTCGGTGGAATAGTCAAACCTTACATATGTGCTGTTTTCTCCCTCAACGAAACGTGATACGGACATGTCGGCGCCTTCTGCAAGTTTAACGCTCAATTTGACGTCAAGGTAAAGATCTCCGTCACCGGAGCCCCTTACCGGATCTAACTTTACATCTATTATTTCGATCCTTCGGATAGTCTTCTTAATTTCTTCGGAGTACGTTTTAAGGTCCACATTCCTGTCTTTCAGAGGCACTCCCGCATATTCGACGGCATAGGCGCCCTCATAATTCTCCTGGTTGATCGCATCGGCCCATTTCGTCAAAGGCTCCGTTAAAATTTTCAAATCGACGATTTGTTTAAGGCTGTTAATGAATTTGATCCTGTCTTCAAGCCCAGCCGCTTTGTTATCCCTGTCCGATTTAATACTGGAGTTATCCTGTGCAAGCTGTTTATTATCCATATCCAGCTGGTCGATACGGCTGTTGAGTTTGTTGTTCTCTTCGACAAGGTTTTCGATCTCCCGCTTCTGGGAATTGATCATGGCATTATTGCCCGCATTTGCATTCTCGAGATCCTTCAGTTCCGTTACCTTGCTCTCCCTGTCCCACAGCAGATAATTGAATGCAACAAACAGAGCAGCCAATAGTACAAAGACCATCACAAGAATAAATTTTTTCATAATGCACCACCGGTTAAATCAAATTATCGGATACCAAAGAGTCTTTTTGCGTTGGAAGTTGTTATATCGGCAATGTAGTCAAGTGATTTGCCCTTTATTTTTGCTACCTTTTCAGCAATAAGCCTCACGTATGCGGACTCGTTTCTTTTTCCCCTGTGCGGTTCCGGCGCAAGGTACGGGCTGTCCGTTTCTATTAGCAGCATATCTTCAGGCACGTATTTTACGACGTCCAGGAGCCTGTTTGCATTCTTGAAAGTGACAGGACCGGCTATGGAAATCATAAAACCGAGTCCCATGAGCTCTCTTGCCATTTCGATACTGCCTGTGAAACAATGCAGAACGCCTCCGACCTCTTTCGCGTTCTCACTTTTGAGAATGCCGAGAGTGTCCTCGTGAGCATCCCTGTCATGAACTATGATCGGCTTTTTGACGTTCCTTGCCAGTGATATCTGTTTGGCAAACCATATTTTTTGGGCTTCGCGCGGAGAGTTGTCATAAAAATAATCGAGCCCTATCTCGCCTATGGCGACCACCTTTGGATATGAGGCGAAATCTGTAAGAGCTGAAATTATATTGTTGTTGAGATCAATAACGTTATGGGGATGAACGCCCACAGCCGCATAGATCATTTCATAATTCTGGGATAATGTTACGCTTTCTACCGATGATGCTATGTCCGAGGATGCCGTCAGTATAAGCCCGACTCCTTTTTCTTTGGCTCTTTCGATGGTTTCGTTGAGATCTTCGTTATATTGCTGATCATAATAATGAGCATGCGTGTCAAAAAGCATATACCACCTCAAAAAACTTCGGTAAATTATGTTAATAATGATTAGCAAATATAATTATATATGATTATTATCCAAACTGCAACAAACCGGTCTTTTGGCAGACCGGCCGCCAAATGCTGATCATCCCGATTATTTATCTGACCCTGGAGCCTGTCCCTATCACGCCGTCCAACGTAGCGACAACAAGCGAAGCATCATTGGAAGCTGCAAGTATCATACCTTGCGATTCTATACCCTTGAGCTTGACAGGCTTCAGGTTTGCGACAAGGATTACTGATTTCCCGATAAGGCTTTCGGGAGTATAATATTTGGCTATACCCGATACGACCTGCCTTATCCCACCGCCCATCTCCAGCTTCAGCTTGAGCAGTTTATCCGAGCCCTCGACTTTTTCCGCTTCCAATACCTTTGCTACACGGAGATCGAGTTTTGCAAAATCATCTATGGTTATCAGTTCAGTATTCTCGGCAGAATCTCCCGAAGCCGCCTTGTTATCCTGAGGAGCCTTGCCTGCCGCACCTTCAGCTCCCTTATTCTCTGCGGCAGCTTTATTGCCAGTTTCCGCAGCCTTGCCATCCGTAGTCTGAGAGGCCTGGGAGGCGGGATTCAACTTCTCAAGCTCTTCCATTTCCTTTTTAATATCTATCCTCGGGAAAATAACCTCTCCCTTGTTGACAGAAACGCCCTCGGGATAGCTTCCCCATTGTTTCGTGCTCTCCCAGTCCAGTGCTTCGCTTCCCGAAATGCCGAGCTGGCGCCATATTTTTTCAGGCGTCTCGGGCATGAACGGCTGGATAAGGATCGACACTATGCGTAAGCTTTCCGCCAGATTGTATATGACTGCCGCGAGCCGTGACCTGTTCTCTTCCGATTTGGCCAGCGACCAGGGCATTGTCTCGTCTATGTACTTGTTTGTCCTCGATACGGCCTTCCATATTTCCGTCAGCGCCGCGCTGAACTGGTACTTGTCCATCAGCTCTTCGACCTTCTGGGGCAGCTCCTTGTACATGGCTTTGAGCTCGCTGTCGAATTCGCCTTCCGTGCGCTGCCCGGGCAGTACTCCGCCGAAATATTTATCGATCATGGCAACTGTCCTGCTTACCAGGTTCCCAAGATCGTTTGCCAGATCCGAGTTTATTCTCTGTATCAAGGCTTCATTGGAGAATACCCCATCAGAACCGAAAGGCACTTCGCGCAGCAGGAAATAGCGCACGGCGTCGACTCCATACTTGTCTATGAGAACCACAGGGTCTACCACATTACCCTTGGATTTTGACATTTTGCCGCCTTCGAGCAACAGCCAGCCGTGACCGAAAACCTGCTCCGGCAGAGGCTCTCCGAGCGCCATCAGCATTGCGGGCCAGATTATCGTATGGAAGCGCACGATTTCCTTGCCGACGAGATGAACGTCTGCAGGCCAGTACTTTTTGTAGTCCGAATCGTTACCGGACATGAAACCGAGCGCGGTTATGTAATTGGAAAGTGCGTCTATCCAGACATAAACGACATGTTTATCGTCAAAGGTGACCGGTACGCCCCAGTTGAAGGTGGTCCTGGAAACGCAGAGATCTTCCAGGCCGGGCTTGAGGAAATTGTTCAGCATTTCATTGCGTCTTGATACGGGCTGAATAAAACAGGGGTTCTCTTCTATATGCTTGATAAGCCTGTCCTGATATTTGGAAAGCCTGAAAAAATAGCTTTCCTCCTTGGTGAGTTCCACTTCCCTGCCACAGTCCGGGCATTTTCCGTCAACCAGCTGCGTCTTCGTCCAGAAGGATTCACAGGGAGTACAATACCAGCCTTCATACTCGCTTTTGTATATATCTCCGTTATCGTAAAGCTTCCCGAATATCTTCTGTACCGCTGCCTCGTGATAATCGTCGGTCGTTCTGATGAACCTGTCGTTGGATATCTTCATAAGCTTCCAGAGCTCTTTTATGCCGGAGACGATCTCGTCGACGTACTGCTTCGGGGTGATCCCCTTTGCTTCCGCTTTCCTTTGTATTTTCTGGCCATGCTCGTCCGTACCCGTAAGGAACATGACGTCGTAACCTTTCAGTCTCTTATATCTTGAAATGGCGTCCGCAGCCACGGTTGTATACGAATGTCCGATGTGCAGCTTGTCGCTCGGGTAGTATATTGGCGTCGTGATATAAAATGTTTTCTTTTCCATCTTGAACCTCCGTCAATCATCTTTAGCTTCCCTATTAATATACATTTTAGCCATGATTTTTTCAAGCTGTATTGTTTGCGCTGCAAAAATCGCCTTCCTGCTTATAGGCGACTTCCTCCTGCATGAGCGGCTCGGGCGTGCTTTCATAATTTTCATGAATGAAGAATAAACATTATCCAAGGGAGGATTTGTCCAATGCTGCATTATGGAGACATTGTGCCCGAATTTATGCGTTACGGCCTTAAAATACTGCCGGAGGCACGGAGACAGTTTGTTTTGACCCAAAAAATACAGGAGCTGTGCCTTCCGAGGGAAAAAAGAAGCTCTGCCGCAGCATTATCCCCCGCAGACTCTCCGGGGATGGAAATGCCGCCCGGTATCCTGCCCTGCATACTTTCGGCACAGCTAAGCGGGACAGATAGGGAAGGGTTCATCTCTTTTGCTCTTTCTGTATTATCAATTAGTATAATGATTAAGAATTACAGGCATAACAGGGACATCTCCCAGGAGATGGAAATCAGAAGGCTGTACGGCTGCCTTTCATGCGCGCTGGATCCCTCGAGGAACGGCAGCTGCCCCATGCCCCATTCCGTAAAGAACGAGCCGAGGCCCGGCGCCTCCGATGATAACGGCCCCTCCGCCCAGACCTGCCTCTCGGACCGGTGCAGGCTGCAGTTGGCTGTCCTCCCTTGCTACGGACTCGTTGCGGCTAAAATGAAGAAGTACGTGCAATTTTTTATTGATCTGCAATCGTATCGTTATTATCCTCCGCTTGCAAGCGTCGAAATGCTGAAGGTTTGGAGCAGCGGATATCTGCAGCGCTATCACGATATCGGCTGGTGGGAATTCTGCGCAGCCGCCGATTCATTATTCGGGATCCTGACAATGTATGCGGCCGCATCGGGACCAAATCTCTCCGGCGATGAAGCCGGCCTGCTCGACGAAGCCTGCTTTCCCTGGCTTTGTGGTTTGGAATCGCTTCTCCGGTCAGTTCTGCGCATGAGGACACAGGAAACTGAAGGCCTGAATTTCGCTTCATTTTATACTAATTTAAAGGAATGCGAGGGAAGGATCCTCTTTTTCGTTGAAAAGGCGTCGGAATCGTTTATGAAGCTCAGAAACGGGGCGGAATACTGCAATATTCTAAAAGCCATGATAAGCTTTTACCTTACTGAGCCCGAGGCCGAATTCGGCATGCTGAAGCTTGCAAGCTCGTTAATATTGAAGAAAAGTTCAGCCGGCAAATATGCAGCCGCATGGCGCTTGCTTCGGATATCCGGGATCTTGGGGCAGGCTGCCCGCGAGGCATAGTTACATAGCCGCTCACAGGTTTATCTTCCGAACACAAACGCGCATATCCAGGCGGAAGCTACTACGCTGACGCCATCTGCAAACAGTGCCGCGGCAAGCGTATACCTGATGTTTTTAATACCTGCCGCCCCGTAATACACGGCCAACGTATAAAAAATAGTTTCAGTGGATCCCATCATGGTCGAAACGACCCTTCCAACATATGAATCCGGCCCATAAAGGTTGACAATGTCTGACACCAGCGCCAGTGAGGCGCTTCCTGACACGGGACGCAAAATGGCAAGAGGCATGGCTTCCGAAGGTATCCCCAACAATGCTGCAAGAGGCGACAACAGATATATAATAAAATCCAGCGTCCCGGATGCTCTGAGCGCGCCTACAGCCGTAAGAAGCCCTACCAGGGGCGGCAATATCCTGACAGTTGACTTCAAGCCTTCTGCCGCTCCCTCCACAAAAGCGTCATAAACCTTTACCTTCCTCGAAAGCCCGATCCCAAGTATGAGCAGGAACAATACCGGCAGCGCATAAAGCGATACTCGCGCAAATATGAAGAAATTCATAACAAAGACCCGGTCCGGAGCAGCTTCCGTTTTCTGCCGAATCGTGATAGCACCCGGACTGCGGCGATACCCGCCAGCATTGCACAGGCCGAGGCGAACCATACGCAGGCCATGATCTCCGACGGGGCCGCCGAGCCCGCATCCATCCTGATCGCAATCACAGTCGCCGGTATCAGCTGTATTGCAGATGTGTTCAGTACAAGGAACATACACATCGAATCCGAGGCGGTATCACTTCCCGCGTTGGCCCTCTGGAGTTCTTCCATCGCCCTTATGCCGAGAGGCGTAGCTGCGTTCCCGAGTCCCATGAAATTAGCGGCAAGGTTCATAACGATTGCACCCTGTGCTTTTTTATTGCCGGAAAGCTTCGGGAACAGCAGGCCCATTACAGGAGAGGCAAAACGCGCCAATAACCTGATCAGGCCGCTTTTCTCCATTACCTTCATAAGTCCCGTCCAAAGGCACATTATCCCCAGCAGCCCGATACAAAGCTCGACAGCCTTCCCCGCGGAAGCGAAAGCAGCCTGTGTCACCTCTTCGAGCCTGCCATTTATGATACCAACGGCAAATCCAACCAGCAGCATACCTGCCCAGATATAATTCAGCATTTGATCCCCCCAGAAAATTCAACACTACTTACGTAATTTATATGAGGCAGGTATATTATCAATTCTATATTAATCTGCCCGGCAACAAGTTTTTGAAATGAATTATGCTGTAAAGTTTTCCAGTTTAGTTAACAATAATGTTGTCGCTATTTGTCGAAAAACTCAATTGCATTTTCCAGCTATTTTATAGTTGACGCTTTTTAAAAAAACAATTAACATAATATAGTCTATTTGTATATACATGTACAACTGTTGTCCGTGATATCAGTTCTTATGCGGCCTTCATAATGATGATTATTTCTATTGTATATTTTCTCCTTTAAATTACCAATACATTATTTTCAATTTTTTTAAATTAATTGTTGACGATTACTGGAATTTATGCTAATATTAAATCACAAAAGATTGTCGAATAATGTTATTTAAGGAGGAAAGAACATGAAATCTACTGGAATTGTACGAAAAGTTGATGAGCTCGGAAGAGTCGTCCTTCCTATAGAATTGAGGAGGACACTTGATATTGCGGAAAAGGATGCACTGGAAATATACGTTGATGGCGCCACCATCATATTGAAAAAGTACGAACCTGCTTGTATTTTCTGCGGAGATGCAAAGGACGTTATCGTTTACAAGGGTAAAAATATCTGCCCGAACTGCATGAAGGAACTTAAGAAATAAAAATCGCGAAAACAACGCCCGGCGTATTTGATACTGCCGGGCTTTTCGTTTATATCAAAGCTATTTCTCCAGAAGGCTGTTGTATACGTCTCTTTTGCTCAGGCCCCGGTCCTCGGCTACCTTTTTAAGCGCTTCCTTCCTTGCCAGTCCGCTGTCGAGATACTTCCGAAGATGTTCCTCGAGACTGATGGAATTCCAGCTTTCGGCACGTGTTTCCTCAAGGAGCTTTTCATCCTCGCCTTCGAGTATCAGGACAAATTCCCCCTTAGGCGGTTCAGCGCCATATTTCTCAATAGCCTCGTCGAGAGTGCACCTGATGATTTGCTCAAACTTCTTGGTAAGCTCCCTGGCCAGTACTATCCTTCTGTTGCCGAAAGCTTCCCTGAGATCCCTCAGCGTATGTATGAGCTTATGCGGAGCCTCGTAAAAAACAAGTGTCCTTGTGTCTTCCCTGATGGATTTCAGCCTTTCGCCCCTGACTCTTTTGTTCATGGGAAGGAAGCCCTCAAATGCAAATCTTCCGGAAGGCAGTCCGGAGACGACAAGTCCGGTGATCACCGCAGCAGGTCCAGGTATCATGGTAACAGTTATACCCTGCTCCACCGCGAGTCTTACAAGGTCTTCACCAGGGTCTGAAATACCCGGCGAGCCCGCGTCGGAAACTATTGCGATATTTTTACCTTCCACGAGCTTCTGTATCAGGTAATTGCCCTTTTCGATCTTGTTGTGTTCGTAATAACTGACCAGAGTATTCTTTATCTCGAAATGGTTGAGGAGCTTCAAAGTCTGCCTGGTGTCCTCGGCTGCGATAATGTCAGCCTCCCTTAGCACCCTCAGGGCCCTGAAGGTAATATCCTCCAGGTTTCCAATCGGAGTCGCTACCAGATAAAGTGTTCCCGTATCGCTCATTATTTCGCCTTTCAAATCAATTTTCTATATTTCAATTTACACAGCTTATTGAACCGGCGGGTTTTATGAATAACCTACTCAACCCAACCACGGATCGTTGAGCCGGTCGGTTTTATTAAGAACATGCTCCAAGCCAAAGAGCCTGTAAATCAAGCCCTGTCCGCAAAATCAAACGTGTCACGCCTTTGGACCCCGTCCACTCGAACAGGACGCGATTTTGCCCTGCACTTGCTTGATTAACACGCTTTATCGGCTCTAAGCATACGTTCTTAAAAACCGACCGGCGCAACAGACCGGCTTATTTTCTGTAACCTTCCTACATCTTACCCTTTATCCCTGTTATATATTTCGTCGATTTCCTTCGAATAATGACCGTTATCATCATATATACACAAAGGTTCAAGCACCCTGAGTTCGGGATTGCCGTCCCGGGTACCGCTTATGAGCAGCAGGTTCGGCTTTTTACCCGGCGAGGGATGGACCATTCTGAGCTGTTTAGGCTCTATTCCGTTTGAACGCATGCTGAAGATAATATCTGCCAGCCTTTGAGGCCTGTGAACCATCGAGAATTTACCGCCTGGCCTCAGGAGCTTCGCGGCAGTCGAGACTACGTCCTCGAGCGTGCAAAGCAGTTCATGCCTCGATATGGCCTTTGTATCGGCAGGGTTCAGCAAGCCGCCGCCTTTACCCATATAGGGCGGGTTCGATACGACCGCATCGAAGCTCGAAGCCCCGAAAAGCTTGACTGCCTCCTTGATATCTCCATGGACTATATCGACCCTGTCGCGAAGGCCGTTCATTTCTATGCTCCGCCTTGCCATTTCAGCAACTTCTGCCTGTATTTCGAGTCCGATAACTTCACGCGGCTTTTTCCTGGCTGCCAGCAGCACCGCGATTATACCGGTACCCGTGCCCAGGTCGATAACCCTGCTTCCTGCAGTTACCTGCGCAAAATGCGAAAGCAATACGGCATCCACGCCGAAGCAGAAGCCATCTTTCTTCTGTATGAGCTTCAGCCCTTTATATTGCAGATCATCCAGCCTTTCATCTTCACGGATAACAATGTCCAATCAAAAGCCCCTCTCGAACTTATTGCGCAGGCGCCATTCCTTATTATCAAGCTGCCGGGTCATCAGAAAATGTTCCACAAACTAAATAAGGAGCCATGCCTCAGCTCAAAGCCGATGCCTGACCCCTTAATTTCTGCCTGGATATTACTCCGGTTTCGGAGCATCAACGGGACATACGTTTGCACACGATCCACATTCAATACATGCGTCAGCATCTATAACATATTTACCGTCACCTGCCGAAATGCATGATACCGGGCACTCAGATTCACATGAGCCGCAGCTGATACATTCATCACTAATTATATATGCCATCAGGAACACCTCCTCAGCCTTTTTGTTTACTTAATGTTAAAGCAAGCCTTTACTATTTTACCACCAAAGTATTGTTATGAAAATACTTTTTAAGAAAAACCCCAAAACTATTCCCGACGCCTCGATTACTGCGTCTTTTAGTCCTCCAGCGCTTTCAACGCCTCTATATCCGCATCGCTCTCCTCGCGGACGGTCACATCTTTTATGAGCTTGATTTCATTGAATTTGTAGGATTTCAGATCAGTCTCGTTGCCCTTGTCAAGCTTGACCTTGACGATCTCCCTGATCAGGTAGGTCTCTACGACCACACCCTGGCCTTCGGGAGTATCAACGATCGCTCCGGTCTTTGGAGCTCTCTTTATTATCGACTCATAGGCGTCCTGCTCGTATTTGAGGCAGCACATAAGTCTTCCGCACGTTCCCGATATCTTGGTAGGATTGAGGGACAGCCCCTGTTCCTTCGCCATTTTTATCGATACCGGCTGGAATTCCCCAAGGTACGAGCTGCAGCAGAGCACTCTTCCGCACACCCCTATGCCGCCCATCATCTTCGATTCATCCCTGACGCCTATCTGGCGCAATTCTATACGTGTCTTGAACACCGCCGCCAGGTCCTTGACCAATTCTCTGAAATCTACCCTGCCGTCGGCTGTAAAGTAAAACAATATTTTATTATTATCAAATGTATATTCTACATCGATCAATTTCATTTCAAGGTTGTGATCCCTGATTTTCTGGAGACAGGTCGCAAAAGCCTCCTTCTCCTTACGGCTGTTATCTGACGCATGCTTTACATCATCTTCCGTCGCGACACGCATGACTTTTTTCAGCGGAGCGACGACCTCGTCATCGGTAATCTCGCGGGTCGGAATGACAGCCTCCCCGAATTCTATTCCCCTCGCCGTTTCAACTATCACATTGGCTCCGGCGTCTATTTCGAACTGATCAGGGTCGAAGTAATATACCTTTCCGGCCTTCTTAAATCTGACTCCAACCACCTTTACCATTAAAAATCCTCCCGAAGACTAATCAACAAATTATCTACGACCAACTGCATGTTGGCATTCTGTTTCAACGCCCTGCGGGCAGCCTCCAAAGCATCGATTTTGCCTACGATACCGCGACTTGTGCGCATTTGGGCATTATTAAATATCATATCCTTTTTATCTGAATTAATCAACATATTTTCGTTTCCAGTCTCACACATTATCAGCAGATCCCTGTAATAAAGCAGCATTATGTCCAGCAGTAAACCTGCGCTGTCCCTGTTTTCCTCAAAGAACGCCGTAAATTCCAACATGTCGGAGGTTTTTCCCTTTTCGACGCCTGGCAGCAACGCGAGTACGCGTTCGCGCAGCTTTGAGAAATCCCCCGAACCCGCGAGCTCCAAAGCAAGGCCTATATTTCCGTCTGCATAATCTATAGCCAGTCCGGCCTTCCCGTCTTCCTTTCCCAGTATCAGGGTCAAAGCCTGGCGCACCTGGTCATGCGTATATTTTTTGAAATGCAGGTGCTGCGCCCGTGACCGAACGGTTTCCAGGAGAGCCTCATAATTTGCAGTAAGAAGTATTATGACCACATATTCCGGCGGTTCCTCAAAGGTCTTAAGAAGACAGTTCTGTGCCTGCTCCGTCATTTTTGACGCATCTTCTACGATATATACTTTTCGCTTCGAATACATCGGCTTAATAGCGACTTCTCCTTGGATGCCCCTTATCATATCCACGCCTATGCTGGCTTCATCGGTATTGATCCTGTGGAAATCGGGGTTCGAGCCATTTTCGAAAAGCTGGCACGGGATGCATTTCCCACAGGTCCTTCCGCCCTTTTGAGCATCACACAACAAAAGACCGGCAAACAGATGGGATATCGTTTTCTTACCCATGCCGGCCGGTCCCGTAAATATATATGCGTGTCCGACTCTGTTTTCCGACAGTGCTCTTTCGAGACTGCCGACAACCTCTTTTTGCCCTATGATACCGCCGAAATCCATTTATTGTCCCCATCCTATCTTTGTACGTTTCAAATGAACTCCGCGCCTTAAGGGCGCTAAACGTACTGTCTACCAGTACAGGTCGAGTATAAGTCCCCTGATATCTTCCAAACGCCTGAGAAGGTTTATGTTGTCCTTTTCCCCGTTCAGAACATCCTGGGTAAGTCTATCCAGTTCGTCATTGATGCTCTGTACTATCGCATAAACCTTATGCCTTCCTCTTCTGTCCAGAAGGCTTTTCTTCGAAAATTTTCTCGAATTTCCGAGCGCTGTTTCAAGGAATTCCGCGATAAGCTTCTTGTATATCTTCAGTTCCCGGACGTCCACCCTTTTTGAGAGAGTCTCACCCTGATTAGTGATGTCCTGTACCAGCTTTTCAAGGCGCTGCTCATAACCAAGATCCTCCGCTTTTGCCAGCTGGTTTTGGAAATCGGCATTTTTACCCGCTTTTATCTTAACATCATCCTTGACCGGCATGCCGGATAATCCCGCGGGATTACCCAAAGTATCTACGACCTTCAAAGGTATACCTCCATACGCGAAACGCCGCTTACAGGGCTAAGCCTTCTCGAAACGTTCGACATCCAGGATGAAAATCGTGGCGCCGCCTACGACCACTTCGACAGGATATGGGATGAACATCCCGCCCATGCCGTTCGGAGTCATGCTTGAGTTGATAACCTGTTTCCTGCTCTTCGACTTTCTCTTGATGACATCGATGACAGTGTCCAGGCTGGCTTCTTCGACGCCTACAAGCAGAGTCGTATTGCCTGCCTTCAGAAAACCGCCCGAAGAACAGAGTTTGGTAACGCTGAATCCGTTTTTGTTAAGCTCTTCCATGACCTTTGCGCCATCTTCATCATGAACGATCGCAAATACAAGTTTCATACGCTCAACCTCCCTTTGAAAGTATGATTTATCTATACCAGCTTTATAAAACCGAGTGTCATTTCCAACTGCCTTCGAATATCCCGCCAAACTTCCTCTTCCTGCCTTGAAGCGTCAATAGTCTTTATTCTGTCAGGAAATCTTTCGGCCAATTTCTTATATCCCTGATAAACCTTCCTGTGAAAATCCATCAGTTCATTTTCTATCCTGTCGCTTCCCGTCGATTCCATTCTCCTTTTCAGGCCTATTTCGGGATCCAGGTCGAGAAAGAAGGTTACATCTGGCATCAATCCGTTTACCGCTATATTCGTGATACTTTCGAGTCTATCCAGCGCGATCCCCCTGCCGAAACCCTGATAGGCGTAAAAGGAATCCACATACCTGTCGCAGATGACCGTCACGTTTTTCTCTACCGCCGGCCGTATCACCTGCTCCACCAATTGCGCCCGTGCCGCCGAATACAGAAGCAGTTCAGCGGTATCCGACATTTCAGTATATGCCGGGTCCAGTATTATGGAGCGTATATTTTCACTGATGCGCGTCCCGCCCGGTTCCCTGGTAAGAAGCACTTCACAGCCCATCGACGTAAGGTGCTCCCGCATTCTCATAATCTGCGTCGTCTTTCCGCTTCCGTCCGTGCCTTCAACTGTGACAAACAATCCCCTATTCATATTTACCCACCCATATGCTGCTTCTACCTGCTATTTTTATTGCTTTAGCGTCAGGAGGGGACATTCCTTGTAATGTGTGTCCATCGACCTTATACGGTGTGTCCCAATTAGCTTTAGCGTCGAAAAGGGATATACCTTGTTAAGGTATTTGAAGGTGTGTCCCTTTACATTATACCTTATCGGCGGCATGCTTGCCACACATGATTTATTTCCTGTTCAGTACCGCAACTGTGCCGTCCTCTCCAACCCCATGAACAGAACCGCCGGAACGGACGAGCGTCGTGATATAATCGACAATATCCCGGCTTATTATCTCTCCGGGGCAGACCAGTGGCAAGCCGGGAGGATACGGAGAAATCATACCCCTGCTCGTTCTGCCTGCGGCATCTTCGAGCGGTATACGGTCTACACCGGCCTCGAGTATCATTGAAGGTCTCACCGTCTGTGCTGGCCTTTTTAGTCCCCGGTATTCAGCGGCAATGGACATCATTTCGATCAATTCCTCTGTTTTGCCGTGCACTTGAGCCTTTTCAAGGCTGGAAAGCGCCGAGAAAAGTCTGCGTACGCTTTCGGCATCGTCAGCTACCGTGGTTATGCAAACGATATTGAACAGGTCGGACATCTCCACCTGTATGTTATGGCCATCCCGGAGCAGCTTTTCAGCGGAATAGCCTGTAATGCCGATACCTGCCGTATTTGCGGTTATTCTGGTCACATCGGGTTCAAAACCAGGCAACGCGTTACGGTCCAGGATTCTGATACCGCTATTGCAAAATTCGTCCATTGAAGACCTTATCGAAGAGAGCAGTCCGTCCAGCAGACTTCTGCCGTTTTTCTCCATAAGCTCTCTGGCTATATCAAGATATGCCATAATAACATAGGACGGGCTCGTGGTCTGGAACATATCAAGGAAGTATTCGAGCCTTTCCCTGTCAATCCGGTCCGAGCCGACATGAAGATAGGCTCCCTGAGTAAATGCCGGAAGCGTTTTGTGGGCACTCTGTATGCAAAGGTCCGCACCGGCTTCGAGCGCGCCGGCAGGAAGCCCTGGATGGAATGAAAGATGCGCTCCGTGAGCTTCGTCGACGATGAGTATTTTATTATACTTATGAACTGTTTCCGAAATTTTTTTTATATCGCTGCAGACGCCGTAATAATTGGGCCTTGTGATAAGAACGCCCGCAGCGTCAGGTACTTCGAAAAGTGCCTTCTCGACGGCCTGCGGCGTAATGCCGGTATTTATCCCGAACTCCGGCGAATATTCAGGCAGTATATATGCCGGATAGACGCCCCTCAGCAGCATGCCGTTTATCACTGCACTGTGTGAATCGCGTCCGGCAATCAGGTGATCACCCGGCCTGCATACGGCCGAAATCGCGGCATGAAGGCCTACGGTACTTCCATTGACAAGAAAATAACTATTTTTGGCGCCGAAGGCCCGTGCAGCCAGTTCCTGTGCCTCTTGCAACACGCCTGCCGGAGCATGGAGATTATCCAGACCTGGTATTTCGGTCAGATCCAGTTTTTCGATCTCCGGCAGAAACATCTCCGGGATACCCTTCCCCAGCTTGTGACCCGGCATATGGAAAGAAACCGGCAGTTTTTCAGTATAGGATCTTATTGCACTGTAGACAGGCGTATTCCAATTTCCTATAGCTGCTCTCCTCTTATCTCATTCCTGTTTTTTTCGTATATGATTCGAAGTCCTTCAAGCGTGAGGCGGCCGTTGACCTCATCTATCGTCTCGGCTTCGGACGCGATGAATTTCGCAAGCCCGCCCGTCGCTATGACTTTTATGTTTTCTTCCTTCATTTCCTGTTTGATCTTACTCACAAGATAGTTGACCTGACCGACATATCCGTGGAATACGCCGGACTGCATGCCTGCTGATGTGTTGCGTGCAATGACCGCGCCGTGCTTTGTCAGATCGATCCTTGGCAGCTTCGCGGTTCTCTGGTACAAAGCGTCGGCTGCAATTTTGATGCCGGGGCATATCACGCCTCCAAGAAATTCCCCTTTGGAGGAGATGGCGTTGAAGGTGGTAGCCGTTCCGAAATCTACAACAATGATAGGTCCGCCATATATCTCGTAGGCTGCGACGGCGTTTACGATCCTGTCCGCTCCCAGTTCACGCGGGTTTTCATATTTTATGTTAATTCCCGTTTTGATGCCCGGCCCGATAAGTATGGGATCCTTCTTCATATACCTCTGGATTGCATGTTCAAGAGAGAACATTACCGGCGGCACGACCGATGCGATTACGACCGCCTCTATATCTTCAATTGAAAGCTTTTCATAGTTGAAAAAGTTGATGAAATACATGCCGAATTCGTCGGCTGTCCATTCCCTGTTTGTACCGACCTTCCAATGGGCTATGAGTTTACTGTCATCATAAACGCCAAACCTGATATTGGTGTTGCCTACGTTCACTGCCAAAAGCACTGTAAAATCCTCCGTATCAGTATAGCGGAAGCTTACCTCTAAAGCTTCATGCTCCTGATTTCCTTTATTTCAAGATCTATTTCTTTTTCGAGCCTTATGATATCCTGCTTGATATCGTCTATAGTCTCTTCAGCCCTGCTCCTCTGGTTATTGCCATATCTGACCTGCTGGACGCCGGAATGCTGCCTTGGTTGGGCGTCTCTTTCAGCCTCTCTCGGCTTTTCACGGTCGCGATAATAACCCCTCTGCTGCCCGTTTTCCTTGTTGTGCTGTTCGTGCTGCTTGGGCTGGCGAATATTATTTCTGGGCTGAAAATGTCCATGGCTTGAATTCTGGGACTGGTTCTGTCCCTGTGATTCCTTATTTGCTGAAGCCTGCGCATCAGAGCTTTGCTGATTCTGCTGATTCTGCTGGCGGACTTGATTATGCTGCCTCTGTCCCTGGTTATAGCTCTGGTAATTTCTATTGCGGTTCTGCTCGTTCCTCGGCTGCTCATTTCTGGGCTGCTCATTTTTGGGTTGTTCGTTTCTGGGCTGCTCGCTTCTGGACTGTTCATTCCTTGACTGCCCAGCCGCAGCTTTTTCCGTATTCTGGGCGTTTACGGCCTGATTATTATCGACCATCGATTATTCCTCCAGTCAATTCGCTTAACTTATTTTATTTTAAATAAGTCAACAAGTCAACCCCAGCAACTTTGCGGCGTTTTCACCCAATACCGCCTTTTCCAGGGTTTCGGGCAGCATCGCGCCCCGTATTCTTTCAACTTCCTCCGCCTGGTCTTCCCACGGCGAGTCGGTGGCAAAAAGCAGTTTGTCGTATCCATGCAGCGAGGCTATCCTGTCGAACTGCTCCCTTTCCATGCTTTGCATTCCAAAAGAGGTATCGAAATACAGGTCTTCCCCCACCAGGTATCGTTCGACCTCATCCCAGTAGGCATAGCCTCCCATATGTGCGGCGACGAACTTTGTCCCCCCGAACTCCCGCACAACCTTCCGCAAACACTCGGGAGTGCAGTGATAAGGCGGCGGCAGACCGATATCGAGACCGGCATGGAATATGACGATCAGCCCCAATTCAGCTGCCTTCTCATATATAGGGTACATTTTGGGATCATCTACATAAAACTGCTGATAATCGGGATGAAATTTCACTCCTCTTAGTCCGTCGGAGCGGATTCTCGCAAGTTCCGCCTTCCAGTCGTCAAAATCCGGGTGAAGTGTTCCGAAGGGGATTATATCGTCAGCTTGTATCGAAGCCGCCCATTGGTTGATCTTTGTCGTCTGCTGAGGTTTCGTCGCTATACTTAACAATACCGATTTGTCAACCCCTGCTTTCTTCATCGATGACCGTATGCCGGATATGGTCCCGTCGGATCTGGCAGGTATACCTCCCACTCCTGCCAACACCTCTACAGCTCTTTGTGCCAGTTCGTCCGCAAAACAGTGCACATGAAAATCGATTATCATTAAAAATTACCCCCTGCCATCCTGCAAAATAAAGCTTTAGCGTCAAAAGGGGACATTCCTTTTAACGGTTTATATTGGGAGACATACCTTGCTACGGTATCTGAAGGTGCGTCCCCTGACCTTGTATGGTGTGTCCCGATTAGCTTTAGCGTCAAAAGGAGACATACCTTGCTACGGTATCTGAAGGTGTGTCCCCTGACATTAATAGTAAATGCCGCTTACGGACACCTCTCCCGAATACAGATTGCGCCGAACCCCGTCCATACATTCCACCGACAGCTTCCCATCCGGGGTTATATCGACAGCGGTCCCAGAGTATTCGATACCCTGCAATTTGAAGCCTACCGTCCTGCCCAGCGTTATCGAATACTTCCGCCAGCTTTGAAGGATCTCCTCGCGACGCCCGTCCGAAATCAGTTTAACCGCTTCATCAAGTTTGAACAGTACTGCCCGTATGACCGACAGCTTACTGTACTGCTTTATTTCTGCGGGAGCCTGGGTTTCAGCCGACATTTTCAGTGATGTCGCCCTGTTCTTAAGCTCGTCGGGGAAGTCTTCCCTGTCCTGCGAGAAATTTATACCGATCCCCAGAACTATATAATTGACTCTGTCCGCTTCGGAGCTCATTTCAAGAAGTATGCCGCAAACCTTTTTCCCTTCGATAACGAGGTCGTTAGGCCACTTTATTCCCGTAAAGATCCCTGTGGCTTCCCGTATAGCCCCTGCTGCCGCTGTGGCGGCAGCCAGTGTAAGTATTTGTGTTTCCGCCGGAGCCATATCAGGCCTTAGTACGACTGAAATGTATATTCCGTTGCCCGAAGGAGACTCCCAGTTCCTTCCGAGCCGCCCCTTGCCCGCAGTCTGGCGTTCTGCGATTACAGCCGTTCCCTCGATGCAGCCTTCTGCGGCAAGCCTTTTTGCCAGGTTGTTGGTGGAATCGACGATATCGCGGTATTCGACTGCACGGCCTACAATGGCAGTTCCAAGGCTATCTGTTATCTCGTATGAATTGAGTTTTTCAAAAGAAGGCAGGAGCCTGTAGCCCTTTCTTGATGATGCTTCGATCAGATAACCCTCCTGCCTGAGTTCTTTGATATATTTCCATACGGCCGTTCTGGAAACGTCTAACAGCTTCCCGAGTTCGCCGCCGGAAACAAAGCCCGGCGCGGCCTCCTTGAGCCGCTGCAGTATATTGTACTTCATTCGTTCCTCCTGATTGTTTTTTAAATCTTCAAAAGCAATACTAATTATGTCAACTTGCTTCATATGAGAATATATGCGTAAAGCCAATAGAATGTGTTAATTATCCCTTAATATCCTCCCATATCGGGTATCTTGAGCGTATAAGTCCTGCCGTCGCCGGCATAGGTGAAAATTGCCAGTCCGTTTGCATTATCCTCTATCACTTTTGCCTTTCCGTCTTCACTCAGCTTCTTGAAGAAAAAGTAAAGCAGCGTATCGTTCAGATCGTCATGGGCTTCCTTCATACCTTCCAGCAGGTTGTTGAAATAAAGCTCCTGCGAATTGCTGTAGAGCACTGGAGAATCCAGCCCCTTCCCGGGCAGGCTGATCCGGTCTCCCAGTATGGTGCTTGTAATAAGGCATTCCGGCAGCCTGTAGCTCCCGAAGGTGTAGTCTTCTATAGGCATTATAGAATGCCTGTAGAGGTCCATGGCTTCTGGATGCGACAAGCCCGCCTTATACAGCAGTGTGTCCGCAACCCGGCAATGTTTGGGCGGCACCTCGAGTTTCAGGCATTTGAATTCGGCAGACGTGTATTTTTCATAGTCATCCCTGGGATTGAGCAATGCGGTTATACATTTTTTAATTTCGCCGTCTATCTCTACTTCACGGCTGTACCACTCGGAAAGCTTAATGCCGCATTCGACCGCGACATCCGTTTTTTCGGCGGGAAGATACAAATATACCTCGACCACACTTTCACCTCCAAACACAACTTAAAGAGACAGGACCTGTCCTTTATTTTCATCATTTCTGAAGTCTCTTTAGCATCCCCTCGATATCCTTCGCCTCCACAGGTCTGATATTTGTTGCAGTACTTCTCTGCGTCATAGTAATGGCGGCGTAACGGGATATTTCCTCATCGGTCAGAACAGGGGCCTGCCCTATGAGTTCCGTTAGGACTGCATCAAGTTCATCCACGCTTGCAAGGCCCATCAGCGCCAAAATATCGTCTGTCCGGTCCTTCGCGTATTCATAGTTGAACCGCAGGTATTCCGACATAAGATAACCATTGGCCTTGCCGTGGGGTATATCTCTGAAATATGTGTAATTGTAACCGATACCGTGTACGATGGTAGTCCCGGTATGGGAAATCACCATACCGCCAAGCATCGATGCATAAAGCAGCTCTTCACGAGTCTTAAGGCTGATATTACCGCTCCTTAAGCATTCGAGGCAGCTGCCGAACAACCTTATGCCTTCACGCGCCAGGATATCGGTTGCCTCGGTCCTTCTTTTGCCGAGATATCCCTCCATTGAATGCGACAGTGCATCCACAGCCGTATTTACCGTTACGTCGAGCGGTTGGCTTTCCGTATAATGCGGATCAAGGAAAGCGATCGCCGGAAAAGTCTCGGGTGTACCGAAGCTTATTTTGGTCTGCTTGTCCGTCCTTGTGAGGATCGAATAAGGCGTCACTTCGCTGCCTGTGCCTGCCGTTGTCGGAATCGCTATGATCGGCAGCGGCCTGTTCTTAAAATCGTTCGTAAAGAGCTGTTCAGGCTCGATATCATTTACTGCAAGTACTGCAACCGCTTTAGCCGCGTCAAGCGGCGAACCTCCCCCGATTCCGACTACAAAGCCTGCGCCGGACTGTCTGGCCATGGCGCCGCCTTCCCTGACATTGTCGAGCGTGGGGTTGTTTCGTACCTTATCATAAATAATGTATTCTATATTGTGCTGCTCAAAAACAGCGCATATGTCGGACAGCGCTCCGCTCAGTTTCGCCGAACGCCCTCCGGTGACAATGATCGCCTTATGTCCGTATTTTGAAAGCTCGCTGCCGTTTTTGGATATGCAGCCTTCGCCGAAATATGCTTTTACCGGCATATGAAATTTGAATTGCATTTTCAGTCCCTCTCCCGTGTATGTATTACAAGCAGGACGCCCCGAAGAGCGTCCTTTTGCTTTCAATCCTATTATAACATATCGATTCGGAGAAATTTTTTCGGCTGTAGAAAAATTTTCTTGCACAGAATGCATGGGCGTGCAGATGACATGTTATCGACCAGCCTTGGCTGTGTTTCAACGAGGCGGAAGATAGTACCCGCCGCCTCTCTATTATACAATAAGGGCCGGTAAGAAAGTCTTTGAAAATGGTATTGCCTGAAATATTACTGCAAGGCCGAAGTCTGATCCACCGTTTTATATATGCTTGCAAGTGTGCCCAAGGTCTCGGCAGGCGCTGCTTCCAGCGGATAAAATCCCTTCTTGACCATCCATTGCCAGATGTCGTATGCATGGTGTGAACACATCATAAATGCACTTTCCAGAAACGACCTTATCTCAGGATTGCTCGCTTCCATAGCATTCCACGCATATTCCCTGCCGGCCCGCTTCAAGGTCAGCATGTAAGCAGTCGCAATCTCACGGTCGTCGAGCGTTTGCACATCGGTTCTGGGCGTTACGGATTTGACATTGGTAGCGGACTTCGTATAGTCATCGATGATATGAGAATATTCCGGAACGGCAAGACCGGTCTTTGCTCCGCTTCCCCTGCTCAGATATTCCACCTTGGTGTTGTAATCCTTGATATGATACGGGAAATGCTTCTGCAGCAAGGATTTCAGTTCAGGGTCCTTTGCCTGGCTGATGAAAAGCGCCATGTTCGTGATCGAATTGACACAGCTCAAAGTAAGTTCATTCAGGACATAAGCCTCATGTGATGCCAATTGCATAGATTTTATACCTCCAGGATCATTATATTTTAGTTTTGATATAGTTTAGTTTCGGCAATCGATCGGTTTTTATTCGTATGATGTGGCTCTGTGCCTTAATCTGCAATCTTCTATTGAATATAGCGGGTATATTAAATATAATGTTTGTATAACTATTATATAATTGGATTATATAAACAAATAAAATCTAAATCGGAATGGGAGGTCATGGAAATGGCATTCTTGGAAAACCTTGGCAAGAGGGTCGGTGAAGCCGCACAGGCAGCGGCCAAAAAATCGGGCGAACTCGTAGAGATCACCAAGCTCAATGTAAATATCAACTCCGAGGAAGACAAAATACAGAAGCTTTATGCGCAGATAGGCAAATCGGTTTACGAAAATTTCTGTCAGTCGGGCGCAGCAGATGATTACATAAAAGACGCCTGTGAGGCGATTACCGTACACGAACAGAACATAAAGTCTCTCAGGGAAAAAATCGCCGAGGTTAAGGGCACAAAGACATGTATAGCTTGCGGAACCGATATGGAAAAGACTCAGCTTTTCTGCTCGAAATGCGGAGCAAGAAATGAAATCCCGCAGGCGCCGATTCAGCCGGAAGCCCCCGAAACTCCGGCCGCGTCAAATATGACATGTCCATCCTGCGGTTCGACTCTGGCAACCGGTTCTGCGTTCTGCACCAACTGTGGTACGAGGCTGTAATTAAGCGAAACAGGGGGACGGTTCTTTTGTTTCATTCTGTCAGTAGAATGAAACAAAAGAACCGTCCCTGCGTTTCACCCTGTAGTTCAACCCACCGCCGATTCCCGAAGGGCAGGCGTCTCGGATTTCTCCTTGTTGGCGCGCTGAGCAAGCATAAGCCTGCATTTATCGATGACCTTTAGGGCGGCTTCCAGGTCTTCATAAAACATAACTACCAATTCCCCCTGGTTTGCATCCATAATGGCGGTCTCCAGCGCTTTTTCCTCAGAATAGATAATACTAACCTTTCCTGCCTCCAAGCCTGCGGTTAGAACGGAATTGTAAAGCATATCCGCGACCTCTCCGGCATTTCGTCCACGAAGGTCGTTATCCTCTTTTATAAATATTTTATCGAAGTTCCTTCCGCAAAACCTGCCGACTTCCTGTATGCTCTCATTCATCCTGTCGCCCGGCATTCCAATTACTCCAGTATAACCCGCGGCGTCGATCGAATGTATAAAGTCGGCAACCGCCCTGTATCCGGCCGGATTATGGCCGTAGTCAAGCATTACTGTAAACCCGCCCATTTCAAATTGGTTGAAACGGCCCGGGTTCGACCTGACGTCCGGCCTGAAATCCATTAAGCCCTTCCTGATAACAGCTTCCGGGATTTCCAGCGCAAGCAGAGAAGCTGCTGCCGCAAGAGAATTTTCTATATTGCAGGCAGCCTTTCCGTTATATGTGACCGGTATCTCATCCACCCTCGCAATCAATGTCTCCCTTCCGTTGACAAAGGAACAGATGGAATTGTCCTTTTTATAAACTACGCGATGACCTGACTCAATTTCCTTTTTTAAGAGCAGATTTTCACAATTGCAGGAAAAAAGGAGAGGCTTGCACTTGGCCCTCTTAAGGAGCCAGGGCGTCATTTTATCGTCGGCATTGAGAATGGCGGCGCCTTCAGCCTTAACCGCTTCTATTACAAGCGCTTTGACCTTGGCGAGCTCTTCAATCGTATTTATACCGTCTAGTCCTATATGATCCTCGCTGATATTCGTGATAACTCCTACGTCGGCGATATCGTACCCGAGGCCTCGTTTTATGATACCGCCTCTCGCGGTCTCGAGAACGGCAGCTTCGACCCTCTGATCACGCAGGACTCTTGCCGCGCTCATCGCCCCGGTATTGTCCCCTTTCAATACGCATTCACCGCCCACATAGATGCCGCTGGTAGAAGTCATGCCGGTTACCTTGCCTGTCAAAGCCAGGGTATGCGCAATCATCCTTGTCACAGTGGTCTTTCCGTTCGTACCGGTAACGGATACTATGGGTATGCTGCAGGGAGTGCCGGCCGGATAAAGCATATCGAGTATATTTCCCGCAACATTGCGTGATTTTCCTTCCGTAGGATAAATATGCATTCGCAGACCGGGGGCGGCGTTTACTTCAATCAATGCACCGTTTTTCGGCGTAAGCGGCTCTGAAATATCTTCGCACGTAATATCTATCCCGGCTACATCGAGGTTCATCAATGCAGCCGCTTTGACCGCAAGCTCGGCGATGGCGGGGTGGACCTCCCCGGTACAATCCCGGGCCGTGCCTCCCGTACTGAGGTTCCCGTTGTATCTCAAAAGCACCCTGGAGGCTTTCTCCGGTATGCTGTTTTCATTATAGCCGGATTTACCCAGAACCTGCTTTGACATTTCATCGATCTTGATATAAGTCAGAGGTTTCTCGTGGTCCGAGCCACGCAGCGGATTTTCGTTCTCTTTTTCGACCAGCTGCCTAATGGTGCTGGTCCCATCCCCGATCACAACGGGCGGCTTCCGCTCTGCCGCTGCCGCCAGCTTTCCGTCTATAACAAGCAGCCTGTAATCCCCGCCGGGGATGTACTTTTCCACTATGACAGCCCGGCTGTACTGCACTGCCGTCCGGAATGCCTCTTCGAGCTCCCTCGGTTCACGGATGTTAGTGAAAACTCCCTTACCCTGGTTGGCGTCATATGGTTTTACAACCACGGGATATCCGATGCAGGACGCTACTGCGGCTGCCGAGCCGGGAGTGTACGCTATATCCCCGTATGGTACAGGTATTCCAGCTTCTGAAAGTATTCGTTTTGTAAGATGCTTATTGCCTGCCAGGTCAACCGATACACAGCCGGAGCTGTCCGTCAGCGAAGCTTCAAGATAGCGGGTATATTTGCCGACGCCGAGCTGCAGAATGCTGGAGTGCTCAAGACAACGGACAGGTATGTTCCTTTTGACCGCTTCCGTGTAAATCGCGCCTGTGCTTGTGCCCAGGTCCGATTCCGCGGCCATCCTGGACAGTTCCTTCGATATTTTATCGAAATCGGGCAGCTTTCCTTCTATAAGGGAATTTACCATATTGACTGCCGCAAGCAGGCATTCGATCGCAAATTTCTCGTTCCTGTACTCGAATATCATATAGTAAACGGACTGATTCTCAGTTACCCTGCTCTTGCCATAATTCACCCGGTATCCCATCATGTTCTGTAATTCGAGCACCATGTGTTCCGTCACATGGGTAAGATAAGTCCCCTCCCTAAGCCTGTCTGCAAAGCCGCCTTCGTAGCCGACCCCGCACACATGGCTGCCAAGGCCGGGCAGCATTGTCAGGAGCCGTTCGTTGAACATATAGATATCTTTCGTCGGTGTATCATACAATTCTCCCAGTCCTATAACAGCCTTTATTACCGGTTTGAGACTGTAAATGTTCTTTCCCTTGAATGGCTGTATTTGATGTATATCCACAAAGTTTCCTCCCATTAGTGCAGCCGCATGACTTCCCTGCTCGAAAGATTGTAGCCGTAACCGGCCGGCAGGACATGCAGGACTACATTAGCTATGGCCAGATTTTCATCCGGCTTCAATTCAGATACGTTCGAACTCTTTATATTGCGTCCGTCAACCACAGTTACGGAATTGCTCCCGATAACCTCAAAGTGGTCGTCCGGAAACACCCTGACGGCAGTATCCTCATCGATACCTACACCGAGGATCGACGGATTCTCCGCCACGCCGCACAAAAGCCTTCCGATTCTACCCCTTTGGTGAAAATGCTGGTCTATCAGCACTCTTTCGAGAAGCCCGAGACCCGGCGCCATTTTAAGTGTACATTTCCTTGCAGGATCGTTATTGTTTCCGTCGACGATCATAGTCCTGCTCATGGCTGAAGCTCCGGCACTGGTTCCGGCAATAGTCGCTCCGGCTTTGTACGCGTTATGGAGCGCAGTATATATCTTTGTTCCGCCTAATATGCTTGTGATTCTGAGTTGATCTCCTCCGGTAAAGAATATTCCGCTGGATTCGGAGAGCAGCTTCGCGTTGACATCCAGATCCGCGTCATCCCGGGTATTGACGTTCAAGATACTCGTAAAATGCGCGCCCAGGGCAGTAAACAGTGTTTTATACTGGTTCCCCGCCTCGTCGGGCATTTCGGTAGCGGTCGTAATGACGGTCAGCTTTCCTCCGGCTGCGCCTGAAAGCGTAACAAATGTTTTCAGTATGGTACACTCTCCCGCCTTATCCTCAGCGCCGCCTATAATGATCAAGTTCCCCATATTCATTTCGTTCACCGATTATTATCCTTATATACCTATTACTTTTTTTAGACAGCTGAAGAAAATTTCATTGAAGATCAGGCCTGTCGCAATGAACAGGATGCTTGCCAGTATAAGCGTCAATCCTGCCCTGCTGCCGTTTTTACTGGCCGTTATGCCCATTATTACAGCGATGACGCCGAAAAAATAAGGGTATCTTATCAGCGATAAAGCAGCCGTGAGCCACCCGATCAAAAGAAGGAGTATTTTACCCGCCGCACCCGGCTTGCCGGTACTGCTGTTACTATAGGAATAATCCATCTGGTTCACCTCATGATTTATTCTTTATTGACATTGCCGCGTATATACATCCAATTCGTGAGAATACATAATACCTCCGCCTACTTCCGAACCGGTCTGCCGCCCTCAAGCAGCAGCTCTCCGCAACCATAGAGCCTGTCCGGCATAAATGAATCCCTGTCTATCAATAAAATGTCGGCATCACGCCCAACCTCCAGTTTGCCCTTGGTTTCAAGCTTAAGGACTTTTGCAACGTTTTCCGTTACGACCCTCAGGGCTTCGCATAAAGGAACCCCGTATGCCTTTACAGCCGTTCTGATATCGTTATACAATGACATAACGCTGCCGACCTCGTCGTGGTGCTCGCCTGCGCCGCTCGCATTACCGTCCGAGGAAACGGTTACCCTTTCGAGGCCGCCTTTTGTCGCAAGCAGTTCGCACAGGCATTCCGGCACGCTCCTGCCAGCCTTTGTATTTTCTCCAGCAGTCAGATCAATAATTCCTCCATTTTCATGGAACCGAACAGCCTGAGTGAATAAAGGACCATTTCTGTTAAGATGGGTAGGAACGAACATGGATACGGGGAAATCTGTCGATTCGAGCAGGTCGAACAGCGGCTGGAGCCCGGAGCTACCGTCCCCCAAATGGAAATGGACCACTCCGGCCTTACCTCCGAGCAGTCCTCCTGTAAGAACTTCATGGGACAATTCCACGAGTTCACGTATTGACGGGTAGGAAGACCTGTAATCCGATATTGCGATTTCTCCTACACCTATAATCTTTTCTATGAATGCGATATCATTAAGCACGCTGCCCGTTGCCGTTACTGTCGGCAGGCCATAATAACCGGTATAGATATAGGTGGACAATCCCTCATATTCCAACTGTCGCGCTTTCATGAGAAGATTGGGTATGCTTTTGTCCAATCCGTCAAAACCCAGAAGTCCTACTACGGTGGTTGTCCCTGCGGAAGCCAGTTTATCCCAGCATATAGGATCCAATATACTTTGAGGGCCTTGTTCTCCGCCTCCCCCGGTAATATGCACATGTTGATCCATGAATCCCGGGCATGCTATTTTACCTTTGCATTCGACCACCTCTGAAAATTTAAGCTGTCCTTCCTTAATATCCGGCGCTATCAATGCTATTTTGCCGAATGCGATCAAAATATCGTTGACGCCCAGATACCGGGGCGCATAGCATTCGACATTCTTCAGCAGTTTGAACATATTAACCGCATACTCCTATCATTGTTTCAATATATTATTTTTTACAGTAAAAAAAACGATATACATTTTTGTTTGATCTGAAGCAATATACTGTCATTCTACGTCTATAGGCATGTATACGTCATTTTGTAATTACAATATGATGTTTTTTTCTTACAATGATTACATTATTTAATTTGAATATTTATATTTATTCTGCTAAACTGGTTTATGTTTGTTTTATGTAAAGTAATTTATTTCAAAGGATGATTAAAAAAATGCTATCAAACTTCAACAGCTTGACCGCAAAACAGAAAAAGGTCTACACAGCAATCGAAACCTATATCAATCAGAACGGGATACCCCCGACAGTACGCGAAATAGGAGAATTGGTAGGCGAAAAAACGCCCGGAGCAGTACAGGGAATCCTAAACCGACTTGAGCAAAAGGGAGTGATCAAAAGGCAGCTCGGAGCAGCAAGATCTATCCAGTTGGTATCCACCGACGACCAAATGTATGTTAAGCCGGCTTATATACCTGAAATCAAGAAGATCAGCAAACGAAACATCTCCGACCTGACAAGCATTTATAATATCGAGAAATATCATCCCTTCTCACCGGATTTTGTAACTGAAGACAATGGATACTTCCTGTTCGAATCACCGGTCGATGGACTGGCGGAAAGCGGTTTCGGAGCCAATGACCTTATACTCGTAAATTCTTCGGCAGAACCAAAAGCGGGAGATATAGTTCTGGTATTTTATGAAAACCGCTCCCTGCTAAGGTATTATTATCCTGACAGCGACGGAACACTTACTCTGAAAGCCGATTCCAGCATTATTGACAAGGTTCGTTTTTCTGCTGAAGAAGTAAACATAATAGGTAAGATCGAAGGCAGATACACCAGATTCTAAACAGACAGTGAAACAGAGGGACGAAACAGAGGGACGGTTCTTTTGTTTCGCCTCTGTTTCGCCTCTGTTTCACTGAGTAAAAAAAGCTGGCACATAAGTGCCAGCTTTTCTTATTTAATATGATCGTTTTACCGACTTATTTGAAATAAGCATACTGCATGTGAACGAAACCCGACAGATCGATGTAGTAGTTCTGGACATCAGGATTCTCAAGCATGACGCTTACGTAGAAGTATATCGGTATACATCCGCCGTCATTGACGAATATCTGCTCAGCCTTGTGCATGTTGTCCATCCTGAATTTCTGATCGTTGGAGTTCTTAGCGTCCCTGATCAGTTTATCGTATTCGGCGCTATTATACTTGATCTGGTTCTGGCTCGAATCGGACAGGAACATATCAAAGAATGTCATAGGATCGATATAATCGCCTATCCAGCCCATTCTTGCTATCCAATAGTCACCGTTGTTAACCTTGTCCTGCAGTACCTTCCACTCCATGTTAGGAGTCTTGAAGGAGGTTATACCGAGGTTTGTCTTCCACATTTCAGTAACTGCTTCCATTATGGCCTTGTGACCGCTCTGGGTATTGTAGTACATTTCAACATCCGGGAAGCCTTTTCCATCGGGATAACCGGCTTCTGCAAGCAGCTGTTTAGCCTTTGCAACATCGCCAGTCTTCGGAAGAAGTTCTCCGCCCTTGGTTCTGAAATCGGCTTTGTCATCAGCGTCCGGTACTTTGTAAGGTACCAGGCCTGTTGCAGGAAGCTGTCCGCCTCTGGCAACCTTGTCAACGATATACTGCCTGTCGATTGCAAGTGAGAGAGCCTGTCTAACCTTCGGGTTGTCAAACGGCGCTTTTGAGTTGTTCAGATAGATATAATAGGTGCCAAGCATATCACGGATCTTGGCTGTACCATCAGCTACAAGGTTCTGGATTTCAGCCTGGGGTACAAGGCTGTCGACTATATCAAGGTCGCCTGCTTCGTATGCGCTTAATGCAGCTGCCTCGTCATCCATGAGCTTCCAGGTGATAGTCTTTATAAATCCGGTATTTTTTGCATCCCAGTATTTATCATTCTTTTCCATCACGATTTCAGAACTGTGCTCCCAGCTCTTCATCTTGTACGGTCCGTTGCCGACCAGCGTTTCCACCTTGGTGAACCAATCCGTCGGAGCTGCGTCAACAACATCTTTTCTAACCGGCATATAAGTCGGGGTCCAGAGCAGGTCAAGGAAATATGCAGTCGGAGCTGCAAGTTCTACTTCAAGAGTCTTATCGTCGGTAGCTTTTACAGCGACCTGATCAGCGGTTGCTTTGCCCTGGTTGTACTCGTAACCGTTCTTCAAATAATATAACTGGTATGCATATTCGGAAGCGATCTCAGGATCGAGAGCCCTTTTCCATGCATATTCAAAATCTGAAGCCTTAACCGGTTTTCCGTCCGACCACTGTGCATCTCTCAGGTGGAAGGTGTATTTGAGACCGTCCGCTGAAACATCCCACTTTTCTGCTATACCCTTAACGGTTTTTCCATCCTTGTCCTGTCTCGTAAGTCCGTCAAACAGGTGCTGGATGTAAGTAGCGCCATCAACGGAGTTGTTAAGTCCCGGATCCAATGTATCAGGCTCCGAACCTACCACAACGTTAACATTTTCTTTTGAGCTCGTCTGTGCAGGAGACGATCCGCATCCGACGAGTACTCCAGCCAGCATTGCGAGTGCAAGTACCGCTGCTAAAATTCTCTTTTTCATTATACTATCCTCCATTCAATTACTTTATAATAAACAGCATTGCCGTTTATTTCTGTCTTTATTACCGGTTTTATCCGATGAGGTGGCATGCGCACATATGGCCGGGAGCAATCTCCTTAAGTTCGGGTTCAACTTCCGCGCACCTGGGAGTAGCATAAGCGCATCTGGTTCTGAACCGGCAGCCGGAAGGAGGATTGATCGGGCTGGGGACATCTCCCTCCAGAATTATTCTCTGTTTAGCCTTGCTGACCTTGGGATCCGCTATCGGAACCGCTGAAAGCAGCGCTTTTGTATAAGGGTGCTGAGGCCTTTCATAAAGCTCATCCCTGTCCGCAAGCTCTATAAGCTTGCCGAGATACATAACACCTACATTATTACTGATATGTTTTACCATTGAAAGGTCATGCGCTATGAATAGATAGGTCAGGCCGAGTTCTTTCTGCAGATCCTCGAGCATATTGACTATCTGAGCCTGTATCGAGACATCGAGCGCTGAAATGGGCTCGTCGCATATGATAAGCTCCGGCTGTACGGCAAGGGCGCGCGCTATTCCGATTCTCTGACGTTGTCCGCCGCTGAATTCGTGCGGATATCTATTGGCTTGTTCACTGCTCAAACCTACCATCTCTAGCAGCTTCATTATACGATCCCTTCGTTCGTCTCCCTTTGCCAGGCCATGAATGTCGAGAGGTTCGCCGACGATATCGCTTACGGTCATTCTGGGATTCAACGACGCATACGGATCCTGGAAGATCATCTGAATTCTTTTTCTGATGGGCTTCATATTGGCCTTCGTAATATCCTGTCCTTTAAACAGGATATTCCCGGAGGTAGGCTCGTACAAACGAATGATCGTCCTTCCGGTAGTTGTTTTACCGCATCCGCTTTCACCTACAAGGCCCAATGTCTCGCCTTTGTTTATTTTAAAGCTTACATCATCGACTGCCTTTACTACAGCCGTATTGCTTTGGAACAATCCAGAACTGGACGAAAAATGTTTGGTCAGTTTTTGAACTTCAAGCATTACTTCAGCGTTCTGTGCCATTATTTTTCGCCTCCTTCACGATTATACAAGAGCCAGCAAGCAGCGCCGTGGTTTTCTGAGATTTTTTCATACTGCGGCTTGTGCAGATTGCATATTTCCATTGCTTTGGAGCATCTTGCAGCAAACGGGCAACCAACGGGAGGATTGATCATATCCGGTGGATGTCCCTCGACAGGATTCAGTCGTTCCTTGCCCATGTTAAGGCGTGGTATGCTGCTCAAGAGTCCGAGTGTATACGGATGTTTCGGGTTATAAAAAATATCCTCTACAGGGCCTTGTTCTACAATAGTTCCGCCGTACATAACGACTACTCTTTCGCAGACGTCCGCTACAAGTCCAAGATCATGAGTAATAAGAATGATTGACATATTTATTTTGTCTTTCAATTCTTTCATCAATTCTATTATCTGCGCCTGAATCGTAACGTCGAGAGCGGTCGTAGGTTCATCCGCAATCAATAGCTTGGGTTCGCAGGATAAGGCCATTGCGATCATCGCCCTTTGCCTCATACCGCCGCTGAATTCATGCGGATATTGATGAAAGCGCTTTTCGGGACTTGGCATTCCAACCAGCTTGAGCATGTCGATAGCCTTTTCCACCGCCTGCTTTCTCGGCATTTTTTTATTATGCTTCAATATGGCTTCAACCAGCTGATTGCCTACCGTAAATACCGGGTTCATCGACGTCATAGGATCCTGGAATATCATTCCTATCTCATTGCCGCGAATCACCTGCATTTCTTTCTCGCTCATTTCCGCCATGTTCCTGCCGTTGAAAACGATCTCTCCCGAGGTTACCTTCCCGTTTTCCGAAAGCAGTCTCATAACGGAAAGCATTGTAACGCTTTTTCCGCTGCCGGATTCGCCGACGATTCCGACAGCCTCGCCGTAACCGATAGAAATGGATATGTCGTTAATTGCCGAAACCTGGCCTGCATAAGTTTTAAAAACAGTTCGCAAATTTTTTATTTCAAGAAGTTTATCCATCGTTTTACCTCTTACTTTCTCATTCTAGGATCAAGGGCGTCTCTCAGACCATCGCCGAACATGTTGAAGACCAGCATTGTTATGCAAATAGCCAGCGAGGGTGACAACAGCAGGTAGAAATAGGATCTTATTCCTCCCAAAGCTTCCGATGCAAGACTGCCCCAGCTCGGAACCGGTGCGTCGACACCAAGTCCGATAAAGCTTAAAAATGATTCCGTAAATATAGCGTCGGGTATCATTAACATGGTAGTAACAACTATAGGTCCGATACAATTCGGTACCAGGTGCCTCAGAAGTATCCTGAAATCGCCGGCTCCAAGTGTCTTTGCAGCGGTGACATACTCCTGCTCCTTCAGGCTCAATATCTGACCCCTTACTATTCTGGCAGTAGTAATCCAATATGTCAGTCCAAGTGTAATATACATACATACAAGGCCCGCTCCGGCCTCTTTAAAGAACGCCATAAACGGCAGCTCAAACATCTTTTCAAGCGAAGGCTTCAATACGACTGCCAAAAGTATGATATATAACATGTTCGGTACGCTGTAGATGATATCGATAAGCCTCATCATGACCGTATCGACCTTGCCGCCGAAGTATCCGGAAATACCGCCGTACAGCACGCCGATGACAAGATTGACGAGTGCTGCGACAATACCTACGCTAAGCGAAATCCTGGCGCCATACAGTACTCTAACCAGCATATCTCTGCCGAGATGGTCGGTACCAAACAGATGCGCCGCACTTGGTCTCAGATCTTCAGAGCCGCGGATCTGATCCGAAAAACTGTATGGAATGAACATCGGCCCGAAAACGGCGAGGAGGAATATCAAGATAATGCCGACCAGACTGACCATAGCGACCCTGTTGCTTTTAAGCCTGCGCCAGACATCCTGCCAGTATGTTAGGCTCGGCCTGGTATTAATTGCCTCGATGGCTGCCTGTCTATTTAATGGTCTGAAAAGTTCACTGGAAAATTGCATGCACGCACCCCTACTTTCTAAGTTTGATCCTGGGATCGATAATAACGTAAACAACATCAACAAGGAAATTCATCAAGATGACAAAAGCCGCGTAGAATATCGTCACACCCATTATCGTTGTATAGTCCCTGTTCGAAATGCTCGTGACGTAGTATCTTCCAAGTCCGGGTATATTGAATATCCTTTCGACGACAAAGCTTCCTGTAAGTATAGCGGCAGCTAATGGTCCAAGATATGTTACAACCGGTATTATAGAATTTTTAAGGGCATGTTTCAGAATTACAATGCTTTGTGAAAGCCCCTTTGCCTTGGCTGTCCTTATATAATCCTGCTGCAGTGTCTCCAGCATGCTTGATCTTACAAGTCTGGCAATAAAGGCAAGAGGGAAGAAGGAAAGAGCAATTCCCGGCATAATAGCGTGCGCCAGTGATTTAAAGCCCATTACCGGCAGTATCTTAAGCTTTACAGAGAAAATATACTGGCCGAGCGTGGCTACGACAAAGCTTGGTATGGTTACTCCCAAGGTAGCGATTATCATTGAAGCGTTATCCTGCCATTTACCATTTTTCAAAGCCGAGATTATACCTAACGGGATTCCGAAGACCAGGCAAAGAAAAATTGCAAAAAGTCCAAGTTTCGCAGAATTTGGAAACTGTTCGGATATAATGTCGTTTACCTTTCTGCCTTCGTTTTGCATCGACATTCCAAAGTCCAATCTTACAACGTTTCCCAGCATCTTGAAATATTGCTGGCTGAGCGGAAGATCAAACCCGTATTTGGCTTTAAGATTCTCTACGATATTCGGCGGGAGCGCCTTATCCTTGGTAAAAACATTTCCAGGGATAGACCGCATGAGAAAGAATGTAACTGTTATGATGATGAATAGCGTTAATAAAGAATAGCCCAGCCGTTTCAATAAATAAACTCCCAATACAACACACCCCTTAAATTAAAAGCATAATTTTAGTGCTATCATAGTCGTCGTGATGATATAAACAACTCAAGTTCGGTTTACATAATACCGAACCATTTCTTATATTACAACATAAATATTATATTTTTAAGTAACAATATTTCCTAAATAAAGCTTAAACTTGGTTATATAGACCAAAAAAGGCGGCGGCTGAAATTGGGACCTTAAAGTACACCGTTGTACTCCCAAACAATACCGCCTACCTGATCGCAACACATATATACTATCAAGATTTCTTCCGCTTTTCAATGGGTTACATAAAATGCATAATTATTTATTCTTCTGTATAAGTAATATGAATAAAACATGAGTTATATGACAGGTCTGTAATAACAGGCTATAATTATATATCCGCCTGCCTCCGGGGTTAGTCTTAATCAAAGAACAGCATTATAAACGAATCGAGTGCCCTTGATTTTTTTAACAAAACTGTACAAAAACCCATTGATAAAAAATGGGCCTTTGTTTTATAAAAGCCCCATTTATTACGCCATATAACAATTTGTTCAATAAAATTGCATTTATTTGCAAAGCTAAATTTTTCATGTATATTCTATTATATGCTGTTATATTCATTAATGAAATGACTTATTCGGAGACGATAACATCCGCAATAAGCCTGCCCATCTCACGCGTACCTACCGATTTACAGGCCTCTGATGAAATGTCCGCCGTCCTGTATCCTCGATCCAGCACGCTATTTACTGCATATTCTATCAGTTCTGCCGCTTTGGTCTCATTAAGAGAATAACGCAGCAGCATGCCGGCAGATAATATTGTCGCTATGGGATTTGCCATATCCTTGCCGGCTATATCGGGAGCCGAGCCGTGTATGGGCTCATAAAGGCCTAGAGACCCGCTGCCCAAGCTGGCTGATGGCAGCATACCTATCGAACCCGTTATCATGGACGCCTCGTCGGAAAGAATGTCTCCGAAAAGGTTGGAGGTAACGATCACGTCAAATTGCCCCGGATTACGTACCAACTGCATTGCAGCATTATCGACATAAAGATGGTTCAGCGCTATACCCGGATAATCCTTTGAAACCCTTGTGACGACCTCCCGCCAGAGTCTGGAGCTTTCAAGGACGTTGGCCTTGTCGACGGACGTAACTACTCCTCTGCGCTTACCCGCCGCAGCAAAAGCTATTCTTGCTATCCTCTCAATTTCACCGGTATTGTATTTTTCCGTGTCAAAGGCCGCTTCCAACCCGTCTTCTCGTGTTCTGCCGCGCTCTCCGAAATAAATACCGCCGGTCAGTTCCCTCACCACAAGTATATCGATGTTTTCGCCGATAATCTCAGGCTTGAGAGGGGAAGCCCCTTTCAGTGCCTTGTATATCACCGCAGGCCTGAGATTTGCAAAAAGACCGAGGGCTGCCCTTATCCCCAGCAAGCCTGCTTCAGGGCCTTTTCCGCCCGGAAGGCCCTCCCATTTCGGGCCTCCCACCGCACCAAGCAATACAGCGTCGCTTTCTCTGCAAGCCTTCAGCGTAGCTTCCGGAAGTGGCTGTCCGCAGGCGTCTATCGCGCAGCCGCCCATTAGTTCGTAATCGAATTGGAATTGAATGCCGAGCCTGCTTCCGACCGTTTTCAGTACTCCGACTGCCTGCTCGACGACTTCGGGACCTATTCCGTCTCCGCTTAATACCGTTATTTTATATTTCACTATAGAACCTCCTATGCCTGCTGCCTGATATAACCAATCAGCCCATCGGCCGCGATGATCTTCTGCATGAACTCCGGGAATGGGACTCCCTTATAGGAAACGCCCTTCGTCAGGTTGGTTATAATGCCTGAATCGAGATCTACGTCAAGTTCATCCCCTTCCGATATTCCTGCAGCCGCTTCCGGGCATTCTACGATCGGCAGGCCCGTATTTATCGCGTTACGGTAAAATATCCTTGCGAAGGTTTCGGCAATGATGCAGGATATACCCGAAGCCTTTATTGCTATGGGCGCATGCTCCCTGGACGAACCGCAGCCGAAATTCCTGCCCGCTACCATAATGTCGCCTTTTCGGACCCTCTTTACAAAACCGGCGTCAAGATCCTCCATACAATGGGACGCAAGCTCCGCAGGATCGGATGTGTTCAAATACCTGGCCGGTATAATGACGTCCGTATCCACATTATTTCCGTATTTAATGACTTTGCCATGAATTTTCAAATCAGATACCTCCTATCATTTACAATTCGTCCGGTGATGCTATCCTGCCCGCCACTGCCGACGCCGCCGCTATAGCGGGACTTGCCAGATATACTTCGCTCTCCGGATGACCCATTCTCCCGACGAAATTCCTGTTGGTCGTTGCAACAGCCCTTTCGCCCTTTGCTAGTATACCCATATGCCCTCCCAGGCAAGGCCCGCAAGTAGGCGTGCTGACCGCGGCGCCGGCGTCTACGAATATGTCGAACAAACCTTCGCTCATAGCTTGTTTCCATATTTTCTGCGTCGCCGGGATGATGATGCACCTTACATCCCTGTGAACCTTGCGCCCTTTGAGGATGTCTGCCGCAACGCGAAGATCCTCGAGCCTTCCGTTCGTACAGGAACCGATTATTACCTGGTCGATCCTAACGTCTCCCACCTTGTCGATCGTCCTTGCCTTGTCGGGCAGAGGCGGGAATGCGACTGTAGGTTTGACTTCACTGAGATCGATAGTATAGCTTTCGCTGTAAACCGCATCCTCGTCTGCCGAATAAACCTTATATTGTCTTTCCGAATGTTCTTCCGCATAGGCCAGAGTTTTTTCATCCACCTGGAAGATACCGTTTTTAGCCCCGGCTTCTATTGCCATATTGGCCATTGAGAACCTGTCGTCCATTGAAAGATGCTCAAGCCCGTCTCCTGTAAACTCCATGGATTTGTAAAGGGCGCCGTCAACCCCTATCATTCCTATAATATGAAGGATTACGTCCTTGCCGCTCACCCATTTGCCCGGTTTTCCCTTCAGTTCGAACCTGATTGCCTCGGGTACCTTGAACCAGGCCTCGCCCATAGCCATCCCCGCAGCCATGTCCGTACTGCCGACGCCTGTCGAGAAAGCTCCGAGCGCACCATAGGTGCATGTATGCGAATCGGCGCCGATCACGACGTCACCCGGAACCACCAGGCCCTTCTCCGGCAGCAGGGCATGCTCCACACCCATTTGGCCGACTTCGAAATAGTTCACGATATCCATTTCCCGTGCAAATTCCCTTATAAATTTTACCTGTTCGGCGGATTTGATGTCCTTGTTCGGTGTAAAGTGATCGGGTACTATTGCGATCTTATTTTTATCGAAAACATGATCCATGCCTATTTTCCTGAATTCCTTAACGGCCACGGGAGCAGTGATATCGTTTCCAAGCACCATGTCGAGCCGGGCCATGATCAGCTGCCCCGCTTCTACCTTGTCGAGCCCTGCATGGGCCGCAAGGATCTTCTGAGTCATCGTCATTCCTCGGCCGCCTGAATTATTGTTCTGCATAAACATATCCCTCCCTTGGATGTTCTATATGATATCCGCGCCATGAAGGGCGCCGAATATCCTCCCTTGTGTAAAGATTATATCGCCTGTTACTTTAGGATTCTTCCTGTTACTTACTGTTATTCGGCAACAATATTCATGTTTTTTGACGAGGAGCTGGATTATCGTTACGGATGGGAGTCTGTATCGGGGCCGCAATCACCCGGACTTAGTTCTCGTGTTTCTTTCTGTATTGGAGGGGGGTCAGACTGGTATATTTCTTGAACATTTCATTAAAGCGCTGCTGGTTCGAAAAGCCTACGTTCAGCGCAATATCACTGATTTTCAGGCCTGTGTCGGACAACAGTTCCTTAGCCCTGTCGATCCGTACCTTAAGCAGGTAGTTGATGGGGCTCATGCCCGTTTCTTCCTTGAATGCCCTTGTAAAATAGCTTGGACTGAGGAATACGAACTTCGCGATATCTCCCAGCGAAATATCCCTTTCGAAATTGGTGTGGATGAAGTTTACCGAGATCCCGATCAATTCCTTGAGCTTGGGGCTTTTGGATTTGATACTGTTCTCCCACTCCATCTTCAGTGCGCGGGAAAGCAGTACGAAAAGCTCGAGCACCAGCAGATAATTGAGGAAATCGCTGCCCGGTTCACTGCTATCGCGTTCTTTCAATATACGGTTCAATAAAATTACGATCTCATTCTTCTGGCTGACCTTCAACGTTATATACGGTCCGGTCTCCTTGCTGCTGACGAAATTGAGGAAATCCTCGAGAGGGATCTCTGAAAATTCGCCGCTTATCCTGTTTTCAAAAGTGAAATTGAGAACAATGAATTCACAGCCGTTTTCGGATTTGACAATAAACTTGTGATACTGGAGCGGTTTAATTATGACAATGTCATTCGGGCCGAGTGTCACAGGCTGGCCGGATATCTCAAATACGGCATAACCCTTTTTCATATATACCATTTCATAATTTTCGTGGCGGTTCGGTTCCATGGACCAGGTGATATCCTGTATCCTTTCGAGCGATTTAACTATGACGGGCAGGAAGTTCGACGAATTAAGAAGACCTTCCCACGCCTTTGGCAGAAGCTTATCCATAATTTCACCCCGGCTTTCAGTAAAATTATATCCTATAAACAGGCAATTGTCACGAGGGATGCTCCGGCTCCGACATGTCGTTATTGTCCCGGAATGCAGCTCCGGCCACGGCATGTCGCTATGGTTTCAGAATGCAGCTATAGTTCCGGCAGCCGGATTCCCGTCCCCTTAACAAAAAAAGAGGCCGTCAGGCCTCCATTTCGTCTGTCTCTATATTGGAAAGCAACTTTTTGAGTTCTTCCACTTCATTCCGGTTCAGTGTCACTCCCTTGCCCATCTTTTCATGAGTTTCATCCCAGTCGCGGATATCCAGCTTGGGCTTGCGGTCATTCCAGCTCACAAGGTTGACTTCCTTTTTCCAACCCTTTGTGCCTTCTCCGATAACACCGATATGTTTTTTGATCTCATACTTAAGGTCTGCCATTTTCAACCCTCCCATATTATTGACGCATAATTTTGCAGCGCTATATCAACGGACTTGCCGTTTCTGCCCTTATAGCAGTTTCTGCCCTTATAGCAGTTTCTGCCCTTACAGCCGTTTCCAACTTTTGAAGGAGCACCGTTCATTCTTCCGGTATACAGGACAGCTCAAGCCTTCCCTTGTTTTTGGCGTAAGCCAGGAAAACAGCCTGTTCTTGCGTTACCTCAAAGGATACGTACCTGGGCGTTTTTTTATTCTCCGAAGGGCTCAGCAGCTGCCCGTCTTCATCAATCAGTCCGGCAACCCGGACGTTTTTCATTATCCTGATCCCGCTTGAAACAGGAGCCGCATCTGTAACTCCCCCGGCCCGGGGCGTCTGTTCCCCCGTCTCTTCCTTGTTCGGCACGTATATTATATCAACGAATTGCCTGTCTGAAAACTGCCAGGCATTTGCCTGGTCGGTCTTCAATTCAACTGAAAAAAGCCTGTTGTTCTTGTTCTCAGCCTTGGCAATTTTGCGGCTGTCAGAGGATAATCTGGCTTTGAGGAGCATCTCCCCCTTTACCAGATCGGTGGAGGTCCTTTTGCCCAAGGCATCGCCAACACTCTTAACGGCGTCGGGATGTACCGCGCTGCCGCCGGTTTCCCTTTTCTCAAGCATATCCGTGGTAATTAAGGTATTGCCGGGTATATTCGCTTTGGTGAAGACGACTTCCTCCTTCTTATCATAGCCTGATGCGCTCGTTATTATCGCCGTCTCGGCAGTTACCAGCAGCGCAACTATCACAAGCGCCGCGCCGATCCATAAGAACCTCTTCATAACCTCCGCTCCATTCCGAATCAATTATTAACAGGTATTTCCGAGTCCACGTGCACTATCACATCTACATGGTCCCTGCCAAGCAGGTTCAATATAATGCCCCGGTACAGAGACGGTTTTATCGGAATTTCGATGCAGCTGTGCACTGCAGGTCTTTCGATCATCGAACCATCCGGACACACCACCGGAAAACCTTCCTTATAAAATACCAAAGAAAGTATTTCCACCCGGCCCTCCGCCACCGAGTCGCTCCTGGGCATCATGCCGCTGTCCAGCTTCAGATTTTTACAAAGCAATTCCCGGAAAATATCGCCCGCCTTTTCATCAAAAAGGTCCACGCTTACCTTGCCGAGACTCTCTGCATTCAAGGCGTCATATACGGAAATATTCGTCATATCGACCGAATCCCGTATGAGCCTGGCTTTATCCAACACTATGAACCTTTCCATTACCGCCGAGAAAACAGGAAATATGACAAACACAAGCATCGCCGCCATAATGACCACTTCAGCCACGGCGCTCCCAGCGTCACTTTTCACGGCACTTCTCATGGTACTCCCCGCAGCGCTTGCCTCGACATCCCTTTCGGCACTCCCCGCGGCGCTTGCTCCGGCGGCTTTGAAACGTGCGAAGCGAACGTTCATCAGTTGACTACCTTCCTGGACATCGTAGTTTTCTCGTAAATCATGCGAATATCCCGATCCTCTCTTTTGAAAAGCTCCGTCAGCCTGTTCCAGCTATAGTCCCCCTCTACGTGCAGTGTCAGCTGTTCGCCCTGGCGCGCGCTTGCCGTGGCGTTTACGACTATATTGGTAAAGCCCGCGGCTTCGAGTTCATCCTGCAGCTCGCTGCAATCGCCACCGTCCAGGCCGCCTCCGTTCTCCATCCTGAGAAGGGAATCCCGACAGGCTGAATCAAAGTCTGCCTTTGCAGACAACGGCAGAAAAAACTCGAATAAATATACCGACAGAGATAACATAATAACAAGTATAACGCCTGTTACCACCGCTCTTGTAGGCATACCACACCTCTTTATACAGAAGTAGGGAATATCTGGGATTCAATAGTATTTCCCCACCAGTCTGAAAGGCCGTCCATCACGCTTTTAGCAAAAGTCCTGAGACTCGGTATTATGACAAACGCCGCAATTATAAGCGCAGCTGCGATCCCGAGCAGTTCATTCATGCCGAAGCCCCTATCGTCGTTTCTGAAACGGCGCAAGGGTATCCTTTGCCCCAACATGGAAAGGATAGTTCTAATTCCGATGAGCATATAAAAACCTCCCAAAAAATTAATTTATGAATATCTTTCCGATTGCCTCCCCGGTGTCTTTAAGCATCGGTACGATTATCATCACGACAACGATCGCGACAAATACGGCTGCCGCGGCAAGACTCCTGTTCCTGCAGCTTTCCGTTTCTGCCTGTATGTAATTGAAATATTTCTTGAACATCACATCCTCCTGCCTCGCAAGCAAATCCTTGCTGTCCCCGGTTTCTATGCCCTGCTTCAAAGCTATACACAGGGTTTCGGCCTCATGGGCGTCGAAGTTGGATCTGAATTCTTCAAGCGCCGAATCTATATCCAATGTAAGTTCATACCTGGCTGCAAGTCTTACCAATATCCCCTTCAGTTCCTTATCCTCAGTCACCTCATAAACGGACCTTATGGCATCGGTAGGTTTGATCCCTGAAGAGATTTGGTTGTGCAGGTATTTGTAAATCTTATAGATATATTTCTGGAACCTCAGGTTGATTTTCCGCCTCCCGGATGAGACGACGACCTCCATGACCAGATTGATAAGGCCTGCTGAAGCAAGCGGCTTAATGACGTCAGGGTAATTCAGGATAAAAGCGGCCGCAAATACCGCCGGGGATATTATGAATCTGACCAGCAGATACACCGCCGGGGCATACTCGCTTTTGTAGCCGGCCTTGCGCATTTTCGCCCTTGCATTCATAAACAAAGCCATTCTTCCTATTCGTTTCTCACATATATCAAGGCCGGTTCCAACAAGGGCAGAACATCTCCTGTAAAGGGTAAGGCGGGGACTTCTGGGTCCCAGCGCTTCCGCCACCTGCCTCGAGCCCGCGATTAACAGGCAGCGTGAGAGCATGACGGCAAAAAGCATATTGGCAAGATTCATAAGCAAATATACAAGCGGATTTTTATCAATCAGGGTCAATAAATTCTCCAGCATCCCGGCTCGCCTCCTCTCTGCCTATTTCCGTATCAACTCCGTAAGCACGCTTAATTCTTGAATTTCATGATCCCAGAGGTAAGATAAAAACCCAAAGCATACATACCGCTAAAAATCATAAGCAGCAATTTACCTTCAACAGTATTGAGATAAAATTCGCCTACCTGCGATGAAAAACGGATAAAAAGGAAAACTGCCGCCAGGACTGCGACCATTACGAAATATATGAGCATCCTGTCCTTGTAGGTTGATATCCTTCTGCGGTTATACTCCTCGTCTATACGGTAAAACTGAGTCTCCAGATTGGACAGCAGCCTTGTGATATCTCCCCTGTGACGCATACTGAGTTTTATATTGAGCACAAAATCCCTGAAATGTGAATTGTCCACCTTCGTCTGCAGAATATCCAGCGCTTCTTCGGCATCCATTCCGCGGTTAACCTGAGTCACCATATCCCTTATGAACGTATGGAGCGGTTCACCGATACCGGAGCCGAGCGACTTCTCAAACGCATACATGATGTCTTCCTTTACAGAGCACCACCTGTTCAGCACAGAAATATACTCCGACAGTTTTTTCCGGACCATTTCCGAGTTATAACGGACCAGCAGATCCAGTCCGAAGAGCGGAAGCAGCGATATCAGAAAGCTGATGACCAGCGCTGTAGGAAAGAAGCCAAGCAGACTGATCACAGGCTTGAATACCAGCCCGAAGATTACAGCCATTACGGCAAAAAGGCAATACACATTAAAGAATGGAATATAATGCCTGATATTTGACTTTTCGATATATACCAACTCAAACTGTTCTAAAGGCTTCGGCCCGGAAAACGCTCCTGCGGGCCTCCCACGGCCGGTCAAAAGTCCGGCGCCGCCGGATCCGCGGCGTATCCGCCCTTCAAGCTGCCTGATATATCCGGAATAGTTGACCTTGTAAGTCAATGCAAAAGCAAAAAACATATCGGCGCAGAAAAGCAGGATCGAGAGGAAAATTATCAGGAGCATGAACCGTTTCCTCCCTTCACGGGATAGAGCCGCCTGTAACCGAACTCGTCCATACGGCTGTCGTAGCCCTGAACTTCAAGGACCTCAACTACTTTGAACTCCTTGAGATAGAAAATTATATCGATGCTTCTGCCGAGCATTTCCTTGACAGTCTTTTCACTCTCCCCGATATTGGCTCCCTTGCTGAGTGTAAGCAAGCGTGCGAACGCGTCGCAAGCGCTTTCCGAATGGGTCGTCGCCAGGCCCCTGTGACCGGAAAACGCGGCTTTTACGAAGTCCCACGCCTCATCTCCCGTTATCTCCCCGACACAGTACGTATCGAGAGACATTGTAAGACCGTCCCTTACAAGATCCTTTAAAGTGACCGGCCTTCCGCCCTCATTCTGCTTTTTAATCCTTTGTTCTATGCAATAGGGCTTGTCCGGGTATATTTCGGCATCCGATTCTACAATAAGTACTCTCTCCATCTCGGGCAGTATATTTACGAAAGCCCGCATCAACGTTGTTTTCCCTGCAGCGCCTTTCCCGCAGAAGAGTATGGAGGCGTCCGTCTGAGCAAGCTTTCTTATAAGGCCCGCGAGTTCCTCGTCCAGCATTCCGAGTTCCTTCAGGTCGTCGATCGAGTAGCTCACCTTCCTGTGTTTACGGATGCTGATGGCGGGTCCCGCTATATTCCTGGGCTTGACAGATACATTGATCCTGAGGCGGTACTTTTCATCAGTGACCCTGCAATGACTGTCATTTTCGTTCAATATGCCGCCGTTGCGGATCGCAATCAGCTTGCAATATGTGTCGAATATCTTCTCGTTCCCGAAATACACCGGGATCTTGCTCCTGATCCCATGACGCCTGATAACGAACTGGTTGTAACTTGTGCCGTCGATATCGGTGATATCTTCCTCTTCAACATAAGGCTGGAGCTCTCCGTAACCGAACATGAAGTCAAAAACCTTACGGATCAGTTCATCCCTGAATACGCCGCAGTGATATCTTTTAAAGTCGATATCCCTGATGATCGCAGTCTCCAGAACGCACCGGTCCGCCCTGCCGGCCGAGACGTCAGCGACCAGCTCCGGGCATTCCTTGAGGATATCATTCGTAATGGATGATATGATCGTGTTTAGGTCGCCGGGTTTACCGACCGCATTGAAGTTTTCCTCATAAAACAGCTTGTGATGAGATTTGACAACTGGCATTACGAAACCTCCAAAGCACTGTTCTTTCCACTCCCGAGCCTGTTGTTACAACGTCCTGCAAACGGCCCTGACCTGCTCAGCAGGCCGGCAGCCGGGAGCAGCCCCAGTTTGACGAGCAGGGTTTTATATTCTGCCGCTATTTCCTTTTCCATATGCGAAACATAGGCGCTTTTCATGTTTCTATAAGAAGCGCGCTTCCTGCTGACCGATACCTTTCCGAGAAGATTTCCCTGGGTAGCCGCCCGCGCCTGTGCAATGCCGATGCCGGAAGCTTTATCGTAGTCAAACAGCACGAATTTAGTATTTTCTTCGGGCAGCTGCTGTTTATCCTTCAAAAAGGCAATATAGCCGTTGAATTCCCTGAACTGATCGACGTCGCCTCTGAACGCCGCGATATTGATGTCGGACCTGAGCAGTGAAGCCAATGTAAACGAGTCGTATATGGACCTGTTCACGAGCAGTATCGTAACGTCAAAACTGCGATAACACTTGTCTATCAATTTAGGAACGCTGTCTTCATCGTAATATTCATAATTATCTAGCCTGTAATTACCTGTAACGACATGCAGGTTGGAGAGGTCCTTCCTGGTTACGGACGACTGCTGCAGATAGCCCGCGGTCAGCATGCCCTTCGAAATGGCGTCCATGACCATGTCAAGGCCGGAATGCCCGAAAATTGCAGACTGATGGTCAATTGCCGGAAATTTCCGTATATTGAGGAACAGATCGGCCTTGGGAGCCAGCAGGTCAAGATCCGCCAGAACCACTTCGCTCCTGGTATATTTGGCTGCGGCGTATGCAAGTTCGCAGCCGAACTCCGCATTATCCCATACTGTGATTATCATTTTCCGAAAGCTGTAACCGGGGCTTGACTTGACCAGATCAAATTCGTTTAGCTGGAGCACTGCTTTTTGCTGCAGCATTTCCCTGCCACCCTGCAGTTCTTCCAGTTCGGAAAGAAGTTCGGAAGCGCTTCGATACCGGTCTTCCATATTCTCACGTGTACATTTTTCGATGATGCCCTCCAAAACCGGAGAAAAAGAATCGTCATAATACCTTATAGGCTTCATGCCGTAGGGGGGCTCAACCGGGTTTTTCCCTGTCAGAAGCTGGTGCAGCGTAACGCCAAGACTGTATAGGTCAGAAGCCGCGCCGGTCTGACCCGTCCCATACTGTTCGGGAGCCGCATAGCCTCTTGTCCCTATGAATACCGTATCTGCCGACGCACTCGGTTTGTACTCGCGTGCGATGCCGAAATCGATAAGCTTTAGCGTTCCATTGCCGGTCAATATTATATTCGAAGGTTTCATATCCCTGTAAATGATCGGGTTCGGCTTTTGACCGTGCAGATATTCCAGAGCCTTACACAGCTGAACGGCCCATTCCAGTACGATCCCGCCTGCGATCCTGCCTTCCGCTGCAAGTTTTTTATCAAGCGATACGCCGTTAATATAATCGAATACCATATACGATTTGCCATCCTGCTCCAGTATGTCGAACAGCCTCGGAAGCGCAGGATGTTCCAATTTCTTGAGAAGGTTGGGCTCTGCCATAAGGTCCGCATCCAACCCGTTCTGTCCGATGAATTCCTTAATAGCCCAAAACGTGTCGGTATTGATGTTTCTCGCGAGATAAACCGTACCCATGCCGCCCTGTCCAAGTATGCCCTCCACCCGGTACCTGCCGTCGAACAAATCGCCTGCCTGCATAAAAACCTCACAAACCAAGTTCTTGTCGTATTTTAATCCTTTGTGATAGTATACCATATATGTAATATTTATACATCGCTGAGTCATGTCTGATTCTATCACAATATCCCAATATTTTCCATGGTATTTTGTAATATTTTTCTAATTTAAGTAAAATTATGAGTGTCGTATGCTGTATTAAGCAATTGGCGGGAAAAACAAATTTCGGGGCGCGGGGAAATAATTCCCCGGCTTAAAACTTGACTATGTTGAAATCGGGGATGAACTGTTCGGAAGCTGAATCACGTTCCTGAACGTAACCGTTCAGGCCAAGTTTGACGAATTTGCCGACTACCTTTTCATACTCATGGCGCGTTATATGCCTGTCAAGCACGGGATGCCCCACTGCATGGTAACAGGGCACAAACTGGCTCATAAGGCTCACATATGTGCTTTTGGGCAGATTGTCAGCGATCCATTCGAGTACGCGGATCGAATCATCGGTATGACCGGGCAGCACAAGATGGCGTATTATCAATCCCTTTTTTATCATTCCGTCTTTGTCGAAAACCGGAGAACCCGCCTGTCTGAACATTTCCAATATGGCTTTTGAAGCGTATTCGAAATAATCCGCCGCCCCGGAATACTCCTTTGACAGCCCAGGGCTGACATACTTCAGATCGGGAAGATAAACGTCCGCCCATCCTTCCAGTTGCTTCAGGCTGTCGAGGCTTTCATACGCGTTGGTATTGTAAACGATCGGTATATCAAGACCGCGGTACAGTCCATGGCGCAGTCCGTGGCTCAGATCATGGCCGGGTCCCTCAGCCGTATCGGCATTGCCGCCGGTTGTTCCGCAGAAATTGCCGCCGGTTTCGCCGTTAATGCATCCTGCCGTTCCGGTCGCATCGCACGTGATCGTTCCAGTCCGCGCCTTTTCCAACGCTTCAATAATAGAAGGGATAAAATGATTCGGAGTCACCAGGTTGATGTTATGAGCGCCCTTGTCCCTGAGAGAAAGGAATACAGAGGCAAGCTCCCCGGCAGTTATTTCCTTCCCCCGGCCGCTGTGACTTATCTCATGGTTCTGGCAAAAAATACATTTGAGGTTGCACCCGGAAAAAAATACGGCTCCGGATCCCCTTGTTCCACTTATGCAGGGCTCTTCCCACATATGCAGGAAAGCCCTTGACACGACCGGGTTTGTACCCATTCCACAAAACCCTTTTCTATTCTCTCTATCAGCGCCGCAAGCTCTCGGACAAATATCACACAGCATGGCAATTAACCTTTACAATACATTTAAATAAAAATATAATAAAGTTAAATATAAGGCATGTCAACAAACGAATCATACATCGCGGATAATATCGGCGTATTTGGAGGGTTGCGGTATGAGGATTAGCGGAATTACATATGCAGTAAGAAAGACGCACAAAACCAGGAACATCGTATTGACCGTTACTATTCTGCTTATTCTTGCCATACTGTCGCTGGTGCTGGTCACCGGCTATGAAAGCTGGGTTCTCCTGCATCCTGAAAAAGAGCCCATCGGTACGTTTTCTTCGAACATTGTTCCCGAATACCGGGATATCAGCTTCAGAGGAGCCGATGAGACGATCATTCTCAAAGGCTGGCTATTCCAGGCGAACGGCAGCGACCGAGCCGTTATCCTGGTCCATTCGTACGGAAAGAACAGGCTGCAGTTCGGTATCGATACCGTGGACCTCATCAAGGAATTTCTGAACAAAGGCTACAGCGTATTTGCTTTTGATGAGAGAAATTCAGGGGAATCGGGAGGTAAGGACAATGCCTTCGGCTATAGCGAGAAAGCCGATGTAGAGGCCGCTATAAAATATATGAAGTCGCAGGGCTCTACGCATATCACACTCCTGGGCTTCTCCACGGGAGCGGATGCGGCCTTGCTTGCAGCAGCCGGCGGCAGCTCGGTTGACGCCGTAATAGCGGACAGCCCGTACGCCGATCTCAGGTCGTATCTGAACAGCAGCCTCAATCGATGGACTCACCTGCCATCCATACTTTTCAACCGAACGATAGCCTACGGTATTGAAGTTACAGGCGGAATCGATATGAAGAAAGCCAGCCCGGTAAACCTGATCACCGCCGAAAATCCTCCGCGTCTGTTGCTTATCCACGGTAAGAATGACAAGGTGATACCGGTAGAAAACAGCATAGAGCTTTACCAGAAATATTCGGAGCTAAACCCGTCCGGGGCGGAATTCTGGCAGACAGGCGATAACGGACATGCGACGAGCTTCCTGAAATATAAAGAAGAATACCTTAACAGAGTATTCGCCTTCCTTGAAAAGGTCTACCCTGCCGAATGATCATTCAAGCCTAAAAAAGACGCTTCATTTGGACTGAGGCGTCTTTCTTTATTTCTTCTTGTCCAGAAAATAGGACGATGTCCTTGGAGGCGCCGGATTGTAAGCGTTGTTTATCTTTATGCCCTGATTCAGCTTTTTTATTTTGGAGCCGATAGTATCCAAAAGCGCTTTGCTTTTTTCATTGTTATGCTTTTCAATATTGCTGATCCTGCCTATGAGCTCAAGGATTTCCGCCGTATTCTCCTTCAGCCTTGCAGCCGCCGGTAATGAAGACGTATCAAGCTCCTCCAGCTTCCTTATGTTCAGAGTTGTTTTCAGCCTTTCGAAATATACTCCGAATTCCCCGTCCAGCTTATCGATCGCATCTATCTTCTGCTGCTTTTCCGAAATCAACTTCTGCAGCGCGTCGAGCGAATCGGAAGTGATCGCCGGAGTCTGCGCTTCCGTCAGAGAAAGCATGTCCTGGAGAAGGACCTTTTTCTTCCCCAGGAGCTCATTCAATCTATCAAAATATTTATCTGCCGACATATTCATATATATACCTGTTTTCCTGCCGTTTTTCATAGCCCTTCACAAAATGTCAGACCACAGCCCGTTATCTGGCCATTTCGAGAGGTCTGCTCCCCTGTTTTGCCAGCTTCATCGCTTGCGCCCAGGTGTCGCGGAGATCCTTTACGAAGTGCAGTACCTCTTCGAGAATTGCCGTATCCTTTTTCATATTGGCCTCTATCAGCCTGTCCATGAAATAATCATACAGCATTGCGAGACCTTTTGATAAATCATACTGCATATCAAGTGTTGCCTGGAATTCCGAGATTATATCTTCCGCTCTTATTATACTTTCATTTGCCTTTTCAAAATCTTTATCCTCGATTGCCTTCTGGGCCTGCATTATAAACTTTACCAGCCCGTTATAAAGCATCAGTGTCAATTCCTCGGGACTTGCTGTCATAATTGAATTCTGTTTGTAAGAATTGTAAGTATTGTGTGTATTGGAGGTTAACATAAGCGCTCCTTCATTCATTATTATAATTTGCTCTATAACAACTATGCAAACTGCTGCGCCAGCCAGTTGCTTTGGTTATTCATCTGGCTGATAAGGGTCTCGAGCCTTGAGAACTGATTATAATAGCTGTCTTCCTTTGCTGCCAGCTCATCGTTCAGCTCTGAAATTCTATCGTCATAATCGCTGATTTGGTCATAAAGCGTGTTGCTGAACTGCGACCTGTCACCGATTACGCCCGCCTTCTCCAGCAAGGCTCCCCTGTGGCTGTTGACCGTATTTGTCCGTATATTATCCTGAATGACGTCCGATAAGCGGTAAATCAAACCGTTCTCACTGTATCTTTCTTTTCTTGCGGTCGGATCTGTACCAGCCTGATAGTATGTTTTATCAGATTGCTTCGTGAACAGGCTGAACACCTGATCCGGGTTCTCGGCAAGCGCCTTTTTCAACACAGTCTCATCAACATGCAATTTACCTTTATCCTGCCACGAAGATGATTTGATTCCTATAGAAGCAAGCGACACTCCCGTACCTTCGACTTTGTCAAGCAAAGCGTTACGCATTCCTGCAGCAATGGATCGCAGCAGACTATCGTTGGCTAATAAGCCGGATTTCGCCTTATCCTCCCAAAGTTTTATTTCATCATCGGACATTCCTTCCTTTTGAGTGTCGGTCAAAGGCAGGTAGTCGTAATTTCTATCCTCGGAAAGCTTTGTATTGATTTTATCGAGGATTTCGTTATATTTGTCGACAAAGCCTTTTATAAGATCGACAGCTTTCGTTGGATCGGACTCGACCGAAAGATTGACCGAGCCTGCATTATCTTTTTTAAGATTGAATGTTATTCCATTAACTGCAAAACTGTTTGTCGAACGGGTAATAACCTGGTCGCCGTTAACTCCGTCATTATAAACCATACTTGCATCACGGCCCGAAACCCCGGCAGTTGTCAGCGATAATGCGTCCAGGAAGCCTCCGCTTGCCACAATTTTCGCCGTCGCGCCTGTCGTAGTCGATTCAAGGCTGAATTTGTCGTTCAGGCTATCATAGCTCATCTTAACGCCTGCATCTGTATTTGAGTTGACCTGAGATATGATATCACTGATAGAAGTATTTGCTGAGTTGAAGCTAAACGTTTGCCCATTTATAACGAAATTTATGTCGTTATCGTTTTCATCGGCCGTCAAAGTCAATTGATTCAGGAAACTGCTGCGGATTTTATATATATCCGCGTCAAGATTGAGCTTATTTGCCGTATTGGCTCCATCGAAGCCTATAGAGGCCAATCCGTCGTTTTCAGCGGCTGAGGCCGAAACAGATACTGCAGAATCGGTACTCTCCAGAACTATCTTATTGTTAACGTTTTTAACAGTAATCTTCCCCGGGCCGAAACCGGTCGCGTTGTCGTCAACCATGCTCTGGATAGCTGCAGCCACCGCATCGGTATTTGCATAAGTCATACCCGGCTCAAGAGCAAACTCCCTGGTATCCGATCCGAGTGAGATTTTGAACGTGTTGTTCTTTACGGTAGGAGTAATGCCCTTACTGAGATCAGCGCCGAATATTGAGCTATAACCGCCGTTTATCGTATTTGAAAGCTTTAGTGTGTTCGTATTGCTGGTTGCGAAAGTCAGCTTGTCCACATTTACACCTACGGTTATCTTGCCGGCGCCGAAGGCTGAATCCAGTTTGTTCTGTAAATCGTTCATCAGTCCGGTAATATCCGAGACACTGTCATCCAGAACTATCTCTTTTTTGACGCCGTTGAATTCCGCGTAGAACCGATTGTTATTCAGAAGAGCGTCTATATCTCCTACATCCGCGGAAGTCAGGGATCCTCCGGTAAGTCCGCTTGTCGCAGCTGTACCGGTAATCTTTGCAGCAAGGGCTGTCTTGATATCCTTAATGGTATAACTGCCGGCTTTAGCTCCGCTTCCCCCTACAGCCGAGAAATACGGGTTTGAATCAACGCCATCATATTTTACCGCAAAAGCGTTGTATATGGCGCTGCTTCTCATATCCGTAGCCGGCTTGAGTGAGTTGAAATACAGGTCGTTAAAGCTTTGAAGCGCGCTGGTTATCTCCCTGTATTGCTCCTGTTTCCACAGAAGTACCTGCCTGTCCTGCGAAACTTTGTCGACCTTGGCGCGTTCCACCTGCATGAGCTGCTGTACTATACCGTCGACATCAATCCCGGAGAGTCCGGTCATCCTGGTAACGCTGTTATATATTGAGCTAATGTTTGACATAAATCATTCACCTTCTTTCATCCACAAGAAGACCTGCCATTTCCATCATGTTGGCTACCATGTCCAGAATCTTCTTGGGAGGTATTTCACGTATCACCTTGCCTGTTGCTTCATCGATTACCTTTATCATTATCTCATTTGTTTTCTCATGTACCGAATATTCAAATCTTCTGTTGTTGCCGTCAAGCGCCTTGTTCATCTTTTCGACCGCTTCCGATACTACCTTCTCGTTGACCGGATAATCACCTTTATTTGAACCTCTTTGCTGCGTATTATCCGAGGTTTTTTGCATCTGTACGGCCGGCTGGCTATCTTTTGTCATGCCCTGCATTTCGGGAGTCGATTGGAAAGTACTAATTGCAGCATCCGTGCCTGTAATCCTCATAAATATCCCTCCATGAATTACAAATAAAAAGACCTTTTCAATATATTTATCGGTTAATAATACAATTGTGTTTATACGTATTTGATTCTTTTCGTTAAATTAGAGCCAAAGCTCTGTTATAATACTTATAGGTCCAATAGAAATTTTTGCTAAGGGAGATGCGGACATGAGCAACTATTTTGTACACGAATCCAGTTATATAGACGAACCCTGTGAAATAGGCGAAGGCACAAAGATCTGGCACTTTTCACATATAATGAGCGGCTGCCGTATCGGCTCCAATTGCAACCTTGGCCAAAATGTTGTCATTTCGCCCGAGGTCATAATAGGCAACAATGTCAAGATCCAGAACAATGTATCGGTATATACCGGCGTTATATGTGAAGACGATGTGTTTCTAGGTCCTTCAGTCGTATTTACCAATGTGATCAATCCCAGAAGCCATGTCAACCGCAAAAACGAGTATAAAAAGACTATCGTAATGCGGGGCGCCAGCATTGGAGCCAACGCTACCATCGTATGCGGGCATAATATAGGAAGATACGCTTTGGTCGGCGCAGGCTCCGTAGTGACAAAAGATATCCCCGATTTTGCGCTGGTTGTAGGCAATCCGGCCAGAATCACAGGCTGGGTATGCAAATGCGGCGTCAGGCTGGAATTTGCCATCAACGATGATATCGCCGGCGCTACGGGAGAAAAGGCCGTATGCAAAGAATGCGGATGCGAGTATGCAAAAACGGGTAGTAAAATAGGGGAGCTTTGAACTATACGTCAGTCAGTTCTTACCGAATTCCAGAATACATGTTATGATATAGTCCTGCTCCTGTTCGGTTAGCTCGGGATAAATGGGAAGGGCCAGCGATCTCTTCGACAGGTATTCCGATACGGGCATATCTCCTTCCTTGTAAAAAAGAGAAGCATACGCCTTTTGAAGATGCAATGGAACAGGGTAATACATTCCAGTGGAAACACCTTTGGATTTTAAGCAAGAACACAGTTCATCCCTTTTTTCAGATAGTATTACATATTGGTGATAAATGTTCTCTGCTCCAGGAATAGTGTGCTGTAAAGCAAGCGTTAATCCGTCAAACGCTTTGTTATATCTGGCTGCAAGCTCTTGCCTGCGTAAATTCCATGCATCCAGATACCTGAGCTTCACTCTCAGAACCGCAGCCTGGATCTCGTCAAGACGAGAATTATAGCCAATCAAATAATTGTAATATTTATCCATGCCCGATAGCGAAGCAGCATCGAGAGCTTCGTTATTTTGAGTTCCTTTCAGCAAATTGTATGCTTCCTCCCCTGCCTTTCCTCCCCCATGAACCCGCAGGGCTTTTATTATCTTTGATATTTTTTCATTATTCGTAACAATAAGACCGCCGTCTCCGAAGCAAGCAAGATTTTTTGTCGGAAAAAAAGAAAAGCATCCTATATCACCGATTGTTCCCGCTTTCTTTCCTTTATAGGCGGCTCCCATTGCCTGGCACGCATCTTCAATAACAAATAAATCATGTTTTTGGGCTATACACATAATTTCATCCATCTGAGCGGGTTGACCGAATATGTGCACCGATAGGATCGCTTTTGTTTTGCGGGTTATCTTACTCTCGATTTTCGACGGATCCATATTATACGTATCTGATATTACATCGGCAAATACAGGTACGGCGCCGACTCTCGAAATTGCCTCAGCTGATGCAAAAAATGTAAATGGGGTAGTTATAACCTCATCCCCATTCCCTATGCCAAGAGACCTAAGCGCAAGGATGAGCGCGTCTGTACCGTTAGCGCAGGAAATAGCATTTCTGCAATCCAGATAACAGGCTATCTCAGTTTCAAATCTTTCGACTTCTTCACCCATTATATATTGAGATGAACTTAAAACTTTCAGGACAGCTGGCTCTATTTCATTTTTAATAAGCTCATATTGCCTGCCCAAATCTAAAAGTGGCAATTTCATAGAATTCATTCCTCATCAGCGTAATTTTTTAAACCTGTGATTACTGGGGATAATATCGTGAAAATTTATTTTTACGGGAATTTTGTATTTTTCCAGCCTTAACTGACAATGCTTCTTGATTTTCAACAAGTATTCCTTTTTATCGAGGCAATCCTCGATAGAAACCTCCGCAACTACAATATTGCCGAGAATTGGGTTAGCTTCCCCATGTACCGCCGCATCTTTAACACCTGTAATTTCCAATATGGTACTTTCAATTTCAACAGGATATACTTTCTCCCCGCCCACATTGATTATATCAGAATCTCTTCCCAAAAACTTAATGTAATCTCCCTTTACCTCGACGCAATCCCTCGTATTAAACCAACCGTCCTGTGTAAACGGGGACGGCGCATTAAGGTATCCCAGCATGGCGCTCTGTGCCTTGATAAAAAGCTTTCCGTCCACGATCTTTGTCTCAAAGCCCTCCCCGCCCACTTTCAACCACAAAGACTCTGAGCTTTCCGATCTTGTACTCATAATACCAACTTCTGAAAGCCCATATGTCTGCTTCAGTATCACATCAGGGAAAAGGGAATGAAAGCTTTTCAAAGTAGCTTCATTCATGGCCTCGGTACCATAACTGACTATTTTAAGGCTGGATAAATCGTATTTCTCATACGCGCGGGTAAATAAAATCATATTTAAAAATGTAGGTGTTGTGGGCAATAGTTCCACTTTATATTTTTCTATCAGCTTCAGAATTCCGTCTGGGGATCTGTCCTCCGCTACAACTACCGTCCCAGCATTCGAAAGCACATGAAACAAGGTATTGAAACCGCCGATATGATCAAATAAAAGAAAACTGATTGTCTTCAGTGTTTTCCCAGGTTTCCTGAATTTATCAAGTAATAAGGCAAGATTATGTACTGCTCCTTTAGGTTCTCCCGTAATACCGGATGAAAAAAGGATTAACCCTGGTTTAGCGCCTGTTTTCAAGCTTATAAGCAAATCATTCGAAACACCTATATTGCGTTGTTCCATTTTTACACTATCATCAGTTAAATATATGGCGTACTCGGCCTCAGCTATATCGATTAGCCTTGATAAGTTCTTAAGGTCAGGAGAAAGAGGTGCGATTATACAACTTTTGTTGATTAATGCAAGTATAAGTCCGATAGATGCAGGACTAAAATCCGAGACAAGTGTAACGACAGAATTATTGGGCAAGTCATGTTCATGCATGTATTGCAGCCATTTGAAAAATTCATCGAGAAGCATACTGTATGTATATTCCTGGCTCTTGTAAACAACAGCCACTTTTTCTGGATTATGCCTAAAAGTATCTATTATAAAATCAGCATGCATTAAGATACTCCTCCCAGGTAAATAATCTGCCCGGTGATAAAATCACTGGCAGGGCTGATAAAAAAATCTATGACATTTGAAATATCACTAAATTCACAATGTCTCTTGATTGCTTGCTGATTTATCAGATAATCAAGCTTATCAGCCTGTACATTTTTGATAAGGTCGGTCTTTACAGGCGAAGGGCCAACTGCATTTACAGTAATTGCGTAAGGAGCAAGTTCCTTTGAAATAACTTTCGTCAGCATTTCTACAGCTGCTTTCGAAGATGCATAAATGGCTTCACCTTCCAGCTTTAGTGCGCATGCGACAGTAGAAAAATTAATTATTCTTGGAGTTTTGGACTTCCGCATTATACGTGAAAATTCCCTGCACATCATCAATACGCCAAAATAGTTTATGTCCATAACTTTACGGGCAGTATCGGTAGGCGTCAGTAAGAAATGATTCATTGAAGCTATTCCTGCATTATTGATTAGTGTATCGATATATCCAAAATCCAATCTTATTTTTTCGGAAAAGGCCCGAACACTTTTTTCATCGGAGATGTCCGTAATATAATGGTGATATTGCTCATGTGACAGGTCAGATTCCGTTCTGCTGCAGCCTATCACTACATTCCCCTTGTCAAGATAATATTCTGCCAGATATCTTCCGATACCTTTTCTACTGCCTGTTATCAGAATAATCAATCCTGTTCTCCTTCCAGCAATTCCCCGATATAATCCGTTAACCGCTCGACTGTAGAAAATGGGTTATATTTTTTTGAAAATGCTTTCTCATTCACAATAGTAACGCCTTTACCGAGCTTTTCGAATAAATGATCCTCGATAATAACTATCAGGTTAACAAAATCAAATGAGTCAAAGGAACTCTCTTTTCCGAATATAGTCATGTCTTCAGAAATAATTAGATTATCCCCATCACTGAGTTGAGATTTCAATTCTTTAATAGAATCCAGAATTATTTCCTTGATTTCACTCTTGAGCAATAGATACACACCTTCCTGTAATCAACTTTTTGAATATCCGCCATCAATATTTATAACAGAGCCGGTTATCCATCCGGCATTATCCGACAGGAGAAAAGCAGCCATATTTGCCACGTCCTCCGGCTTCCCTATTCCCAATGGAAATTTCGTTTTAAATTCAGATTTCTGGCACTCATCCAGACTATCCATATATTTCTTAAGCATGTCCGTATCAATTGAAGCAGGTGCGATTGCATTCACCCTATGCCCTTTTCTTGCCATTTCCTGTGCTGCTGACCTGACAGCGCTGTTTAAAGCCGCTTTGCTGGCACCGTATCCTAGTAAACCGATTTCACCGATTTCAGCTGAAACAGAAGAAATGAAGACAAAGGAACTTCCTTTTCTGCAGATTGCTCCCTGTAAAAGGTTTTTTAACATACATACGGGAGCAAGAAAATTAATATTCATAACTTCCTGCAGCTCAGAATATTCTGTAACTGCCAAAGGCCTCAGCCGGTAAATGCCCGCAGCGTATACCATACCATCAAATTGCAGAGAATGTCTGGTAATCACATCCTTTAGCCAGATGCCTATTGCATCGACTTTGCCCAGGTCAATTTCTTCAATGATATGCTTTCCAGGATTCTCCATCTGTTCCATTGTCTCAGAAAGACGTTCCTTATTTCTTCCTGTCAATAAAACGCTGCCTCCAAGCTTGCTGATAGTTATGGCCGTTTCTCTGCCAATGCCGGAGGATGCACCTGTCACTATGAAGTTTTTCCCACTTAAATCACATAAAGTCTTCATATATACTTAGACATAAATTATGTCAGGGCAACATAGGCCTTTTCCTAGGCACATAGCTGCTGCGCCCCACGAAAGCCCCACTCCAAAGCCTGACATAGCAACTTTTATGTCCCTTTCCAGCAACGTACCACGTAATGAATCGCAGATCAGAAGGGGTATTGAGGCGCCGCTCGTATTACCATACTTCTCAATGTTTACCGGAGCTTTTTCAACCGGAATTCCCGCGTTTTTAACGATGAACTGAATCATATGCTTATTAGCCTGATGCAAAAGAACGCAATCCAATTCATTAATACTCCAGCCATGTGCATTTACAGTTTCCTTAAGAATTCTCGGAATTTCTCTTATTGCAAATGAAAATATCTCCATGCCATTCATATATAACTGGCCGGGCTGTAAACCATCCTTTTCACAAGCACTTTCTGACGCCGTATTCATAGGATACCTGAATCCACCGTCACGGATTATTAGACTTTCAGCACCTCTTCCATCACATTTCAGAGTAAATGTAGCAAATGGTTCTCCTTCTGAGTATTCAATGGCTGTTGCCGTACCTGCATCGCTGAATATCAGGGCTGTACCCTTATCCTTCTCAGATAAGGTCTTGCTTATAGTATCTCCAACTAATACCAGCACCCTTTTGCAGGCCCCTGTCTTGATAAATTGGTATGCAACAAACAAGCCGTAGATATATCCCGAACAGCCCAGATTTATATCCAAGGCCAAACATTCATGTGATAATCCAAGCCTTTCCTGTAGTACACAGGACGTCGCAGGCATAATAAAATCCGGCGTTTGAGAAATGAACAGCAAGCCGTCTACACTATTTTTATCCCACTTTAGCTGTTCAATTATCTTTTCAGCAGCCGCATAGCATAGATCCGAGGCAGTCTGATTTCCCTTTACACGAAAAAGCGTATGAACTCCAACTGCATCTACTATTTTATCTATATTATCGTCGCTATAATTCCGCTTCAACGAATCAATATGCAGCATATTATCAGGCAAAGCGGCGCTTATTCCTTTTATGCATGCATTATCAAGCCTGACAGCTGGCATAGTCATTCCTCCAACTTATCACTGATCGTATTTATTATGTCCTGAACCGTGGAAAAATTCCTGACGCTATTCGTATCTACGGTCAGGTCTTCGTCAACTTTGGAAATCAACGCTATTACAGTAAGCTTTCCGATAGAATCCCATCCCGGCAAATCCGTAAGCCTGGTTTCAGGCGATATTTCCTTTCCCTCAGCTATATATCCGCTCAATTGCTCAATGAAATCTCTTTTTTTCATATTCCCTCCGTTTATGCTGATTATATGATAAGTGCAGGGTTCCCGTATACCTCCTGCGATTCCAGAACATTTCTGATAACAACCGAGCCAATAGAAATTCTTGCATTATTTCCGATGAAAATTCTGTTGGAAATCGTTGCAGAAGGCCCTACCCATACATCATCACCAATTGTAACATACCCGCCTAAATTGGCATTTGCGGCCAGCAGGCATCTGCTTCCTATCTTCACATTATGAGCAATATGGACAAGGTTATCCAATTTTGTATACTCTCCTATAGTAGTTTCATCGTCAAAAACTGCTCTATCTATACAGCAATTTGCCTGAATTTCTACATGGTCGCAAATCCTGACTCTACCGGCATGTTTAATTCCAATGATTGTATTTCCGCATTTCAGAAATTGAAAGCCTTCCCCCCCAATTACGGAACCTGACCTGACAACAACGTCATTACCAATAATCGTATTGCTGTTTATAGCTACATGAGACTCGACAATTACATTCTCCCCCAGTAAAACCCCGTCATGGATTACAGCACTGGGGTCAATCCTGCAACTATTCGGAATAACTCTGTCCGTTATCTTTTTGTAAAAATCAGTCATTTGTGCAAGATGATTATGCAGTTTGTAAAATATATCTTTCGGGTTTTCAACTACACAAGTATGTACATTTTCTTTGTCTGCCAACTCTTTGTACACGTTCTCGTTACACAACAGGCAAACGCCAGAAATATTTTCAATATTCCTGAGTAATGATGGATTATCCAAATAAAGCAGGGTATTATTCTTAACTTTGGAGCTTACGATTCCAAGATTATTGAAGACTCCATCCATGGCAATAATTGCGTTACCATCTATATGTTCCTTAATGTAAGATAATTTCATAGTCTGCTCCGTTTCAGTTTATCATACAGCACTTCACGTATTCTTTCAATTGTAACGGTAACATCATACCAGCATGAAGCTGTCAGCGTACCCTTTTTATGCTCAGCCGCAGTAATAAAATCCATTATTTCATCCATGAGAGGGTTATTTGAATATCTGATTTTTGCCCCGTCATAGCTCTGAGTGTACCATATATTATCTCCAAACGCTTCCAGTTTGCCCTTTTTATATACTTGAGCCGTTTGGTCCATATAATCGAATTCACCGTACATGTCATCCATCGATAGAGAGAATTTTCTTATCTTTGTCGTTCCATTTCTATCACAGAGAAATCTGACAGCCCTATCGCCGCTTAATATTAAATTAACGCAGGCCATATCGAATTTTTCACTGTTTTCGTTATAGGATGAAAAATATCCTGATACGTCCTTTATATCTTTGAGGTCAATAAATTGAGATAATACTGCTACATCATGAACCATAAGATCATGTACGACATCAATATCTTTTGAATTGTTCCTCATGCTTCTTTGCCCAATACGAAAAAAATCCATATAATAGAAGTTCGGTTTCTCCTTAAATATGCTTGCGGCACCTTTCGTCACACTATTGTAAAGCTCAGTATAACCCGCAGATATAAGAACATTATGCTTTAATGCCAACTCCATTAATTCCTGTGCCTCATTAATGCTTACCACAACAGGTTTCTCGATTAGTACTGGAATATTCTTTTCAATCAGCTGCCTTGCAACATGAAGGTGAGATGAGGTTGTGGTCGCTATTATTGCTGCATCCACTGCTCCGTTATCCAACAGGTCTTCGATCGAATAATATCCGGGAATTTGCAATTGCTCGCTGATATTATCGGCCAGTTCATGTTTTGTGTCGCATATGCTCGACAATCTACACAGTCCGGTTTTTTCCAGGCTTTTAATGTTCTTGAGATGCAGGCTGCCCATATTGCCAAGTCCGATTAAGCTAATGTCAAGCATATCCATTCCCCTAAAATTAAATAGTTAACAGCTTAGGTAACTCCACTATTTCCTTGGGTAACTCGTCTATGTTATGTACTTCTATTCCCCAGGTCCTTAAGTCCAGTACAAAAGCCTCAAATTTCAAACTCCCAAAAGAATAGTCAATGATCATATTCGCCAAGCCTGCTCTAAAATTATAAAGCTTGCCTAAAAGCTCTTCCCTCTTAATAAATGTATCGGCAAAGACGCTCTCATTAACAAGACCGTGCTTTAAGCAATAAAACCCTGAAATCATCATTGAAAACAAATTGAGCGCCAGTTTGGTTTCGTTTACAGTCCGGCTTAATGAGTTGTCAGAAACTCTCCTTAAATACGTATATTCTTCAGTAACTCTAACCTTCAGGTTTTTATACATATCCAGAATTCTTGTTGTTGCAACATAATCCTCGGACACCTTGAATATATCTTCTGGCAAGCATCCCAGCAAATCTGCCTTCGAAAATATCGCTCCTGCACTAATACAATATAATTCCCCTTGCAGAAACAAAACTCTTAGTATATCGGAGGCATATTTATTATCAAAACCTATCCTATCATACCCTATACTTAATTCATTATTTTCTGCGTAATTGATTATATATCTCGGAGTAATAAACGCTACATCAATGCCTATACACAATACTGTTTCCTTCACATCTTCATATGACCCGCTTCCGAGCAGTATGTCATCATCACCCTTGCACAGAATATATTTGGTAGTAACCGCTTGTACTCCAGTTTTAAAAGCAGCGGCCACCCCCAGGTTTTTGTCATGGAATATAATGTCAGTTCTTCCATAACACTCACTATGATCAAGAAGACTCCTGAGAATTTTTCTATTTTCTGCATCTGAAAAATCATCGACTAACAGCTTAGCTTGTAATGGGAAATTAAAGCCTTTATCGAAGTCTCCCTTAACCATTGCTGCACGATTATAGCAGGGTGCTAATATCGTAAGGTCTTGAATGGATAGGTCCTCCGGTTTTTCCCTACGCTCTATAATATCTTTCACCCTTCCGAAAATCGTTTTCAATGGGAAGACTTTATCCAATAAGCTTTTTACTTTAGAAATCTGCATATCCAAAGAATAATAATTCTTGATGAAATCTCTGTATTTGTCCGAATTATAGTCCCGGGATCTGATCATTTCTACAGCTTCATCAATGGTATTGTATAGATATTTTTCGTCCCAGATATCATTTGCAAATAAAAAGTCGTGGATAACAGGTTTTATGCCACTCGCCATTGCTTCGGCAATCCCATATCCAAAACTTTCATGAATACTTGCAGAAATAAGATAGTTTTTGTCTTCCAACCAGGAACTGACATTATTCTCCCAACCATTAAAAACAACATTGTTTTGCAAGCTCATTCTTGAAATTTGATAATCCCAATATAGCTTAACGGTCTCTTCCTGAAACTCTCCGGCTACATACAATTTATACCTATTATCGATATCTACTAACTTTTTAATTATCTGGAGCAAAAAAGCGGGGTTCTTTCTTGAATGCAAATAACCGATTGCAGCTAAATTGAAACCACCTGACCGCCTTTTAAATTGATATCTGTTTACATCAACCCCGTTTTTTACTACCTCGATATTTACCTCGTCAAATAAACCCGGGAATCTGGCATCAAGCAGTAATTTGAGATTGGCCGTTACAATAATCAGTGATTTTATGTTTTGCCAATTGACTTTATTGGGGATGTCAGTGAAAACTTCATATCTGTGTAATCTGCAGATTAAATTCCTTTGTCCGGCTAACGGAAGTTTGCTTCCATATGCAACAAGCTCGTCGCACCACTCGAACCAGCAAATATCCGCCCATTCCATCCCTTTATCTATTTGCTTAAGATCATTGACGATAATTTTTCTTGTCCAATAACTCTTTTCCAAATTATCTATAATATCACCAAGAAAACTATCCAAGCCTTTTTTTACGAAGAAAACAATTTTAGGTTTATTGTTATACGAAATCTCAGAATTGACTGATTTCAGTCTATTTAAGGCTATGTCTACATTTTGTTTTTGTTCAGATGTCGAAGCTATAGTATCCGACTTGCAATACAAGTCCGCCGCTTCCTGGTCCAAACCTTGCTGTTCCCTGATATACCCAAGATTAAACAGTAAATCGAAATGAACCGAATCCTGCCTTAGGCCTTCTTTAACAATAGCTTCAGCCTCATCGAGCTTACCTCCGATTATGCGGGTAACAGCTCGCATTGAACAAACCTCCGGATCTCCGGGCATCTTCTCATACAATTGCTCCAAAAGATTATCGGCTTCAGCAATATAACCTTTTCCAATGAATGCTTCTATTTTCGCTTTAATTGAATTAATTCTATCCAACAACTCGGGATTATTCATCGGTTTCTCTCCCTAAGTCCGCCGTATCGAAGCCCTTGAACAAATCTTCCCTATACTGCTCCATATAGCATGCCATATATTGATTAAAATTTAATGCTTCCTTAAAATATCTTATGGCAGATTTATAATCAGATCTGTCTACAGACTCCCTTGCATATGCCATAGCAATAAAAAATCTATCCTCCATATCTTCCAGAATATCATAATATAACCTGAGTCGCTCGGTTTTATATAATGCGAATGAATATTTCGCTCCGTATTCAAGGTATTTATTGAATATCGCCGGATATGGTTCGGGAATATTTCTTAAAACCTTATCTACGGTACTTGCTGCTTCATATAGCATAACATAAGCAATTCCTATATAGAGCCTCAATCCGTTTATATCGCTTTCTCTGATATCCGACTGCAACAGGTAAGTCTCAAAAACGGCTTTCAGTTCACTTTTTGTATCGATAAGCCTTTTTGTATATCCGCGAATCTTTCTTTTCTGTAAATGTTTTAAATGAGAAAACAGTTGCTGCGGCTTTTTATCAAGCGACAGGAACATGTCGGCGTAAAAATCCGGCAATTCATTAAGATTAGCCTGCGTAAGGACTTTGGATATAAGCGGTTCCTTATTATCCTCCTCTGATATCCTGATCTTATTCAGCAGTGAATAAGTATCTTCATCACTACAAAATATTCTTTCTATTTCTTTTTTACTTTCAGCATTAAAATTGCCTTTCTCGTCCTCGATTGTTGTCTCGAATTTGTTGATCGTATTTCTGTCATTGAGATTATTAACATATAAGGCTTTTAATTCGTTGAATTCTTTCAGCTTCAAATGCAGTAAAAACAGGTAATCCGATTTTTTCTTCTCATCATGTAATTTCTGGATGTAAACCCTGGCGTCGCCATAGCGGTTTTGCTTGAACAGTTCGCTGATAATATTTATAAGCGCGACATCGCAAAAGGTATCGTTGATGCTGAACATTTCAACCGCTCTGTTGGCTGCTATCGGCAACTGATCGTATTTTTCCAGGTACTCCAGATAGGTTTGATAAGATGCAAATGCTTCCTGACGTCTGCCGAGATTTTTCTGGGATTCCGCCATGAAATAATACAGATCCAGATAGTCAGTCTCGATATCAAGCCCTTCCCTGCAGACTGCCACCGCTTCTTCGTACTCGTTGTTTCTCATGCAAATCATGGCATAGCTGCCAAAAACAAAAAACCTTCTCTTTTTTTCGTTCTCAATGAGCTTATAGACCTTCCGGATTTCCTCCAGCGCTTCTCTGTAGTCACCGTGTGCATCATAGCTTTTAGCCAATTGATATCTGTAATATATGCTGGTAGGATTTTTTTCGAGTTCTTTCTTAAGGATTGTACCTGTGCGTTTAAATTTTCTTTCCTTCAGCTCCGGATCCTTAAACATATACCCATAATGCTCCAGACAGATATCTGTCTTAAGAACCGGCGCCTTATATATGGGTTGGTTGTGTACCGAGCCGTCATACCTGAATTCGCCGTCATTTCGGAAGATCCGTTCCTGGGGCAGTATAGTATAAACTCCCTGTACATCGGACAGGTTCTTTATTTTCAATACCAGAGTATTCGCATGCATCAGGTTTTTGTCGGACACTATCTCATAAAGCTTATCCGCATCTAGAAGCACTTCATCCGCATCAAGTATGAAAATGCGGTAACCCTTTGCATACGAGATCGTAATATTTCTCATACCGGAGAAATTGTTCTTCCACTCATGGAAATAGACTCTTGCCGTATACCTGGAAGCAATTTCGACAGTATTGTCCTTTGAGCCTGTATCAACAATGATCAATTCGATGTCAGGCTTCTCCAATAAAGGTTTCAAAGCATCCAGACACCGTTGCAGGTTTTTTTCTTCATCCTTTACCATCATACAGATACTTAGCTTTATCGAATTGTTCATTAACGATATCCTCTTTAATCTTTAGCTAGGATTCCCTTCCAGTACTTTAACATATCATTGAGTTCAAATTGAATTATATCGATGAAGAGAGAAAGATCATTCTGTACCAGTGCATCGTTCATCATGCTGATCTTTTCAGATAATTCTGAAAATTCAATTTCCTTATAATGATTTTCGAATATCGGGGTAGCTTCCGCCAAAGCGGTAAGGTCATCCAGAAGGTTGGCTACCCTGTCGCTTTCGAAAATGTTTTCCGATTTAAATCTGTTACTGATATCTTCAATCCGGCCACAGATATTAATAAGTAATTCCTGCATTGTATTTGCAAGCTCTTCCATATTCGTATCCATATATAATCCTCCCAACAACTATATTATAATTAAAGAGGCCCTGGTAATCCAGAGCCTCTTTCGGGATTTTACTATCATTACCTCAAAAGTGACAAAACATTCTGCGGCTGCTGATTGGCCTGAGCCAGCATTGCAGTACCCGCCTGAACCAGGATGTTGTTCTTCGTGAAGGTCGACATCTCTGATGCCATATCTGTATCTCTGATACGGGATTCGGATGCCTGCAGGTTTTCCGTAGTTGTCTTAAGGTTTCTGATCGTGCTTTCAAGTCTGTTCTGGAGAGCACCGTAAGTAGCTCTTGCAGAGTTAACATAGTTGATGGCGGTTTCGATATCGGATACCGTTGAACCGCTGCCTACAGCCTTAATATCAGTTACCTGGGTAGCGGAAACTGCGGTGATAGCAAGATTTACGTTTTCGGAATCGGATATTACGATTGTTGCTGCCGTAGTAAGTACTTCCTTACCATTGAATTTGGTATTGTCAAAGACATTACCAATCTCGTCATGGAGGGCATTCATTTCCAATTCCATATTGTCGATATCGTCGCTGTTGTAGGTTCCGTTTGCCTTCTGTACTGCCAGTTCCTTCAGCCTTCCGAGCATGTTCGATACTTCATCCAGCGCGCCTTCAGCGGTCTGTATGTAGGAAACGCCATCCTGAGCATTCCTTGTGGCCTGGGTCAAACCTCTGATCTGGCCTCTCATTTTTTCGGAAATCGACAAGCCGGCGGCGTCATCTGCAGCACGATTTATTCTTTTACCGGATGACAGCTTTTCCATTGATTTTGCAGCAGCAGCGTTGGTGTTGTACAACTGGTTACGGGTGTTCATTGCCGGAATGTTGTTGTTAATAATCATAGAATTTATCCTCCTTGAAATTTGTAACCGGGAATCCTTTCCCGATTGCTTGCCGGATAGGCCGGCTCCTATTTTGAAAAGTTACTTCACTTTCGTTGACGCGCGCTTCAATTCCGGTAAAGCGACTTCTCTTGTTAAATATATCGGCGGTTTTTGATTTTACTTTAGCGATTTATTAAGAAAATTTATTTTCTAAAAATATTGTTCAGGTCAAGTTTGAGATTTATATCCGACGCCTTTTTGTTTTCATCGGCTATTTGCAGAAAGACTTCCTTTCTGTGAATTGATATGCTTTTGGGCGCGCTGATCCCGATCCTTACCTGATCTCCCTGCACCTCAAGTATCGTGACTTCGATATTTTCATTTATTATTATGGACTGGTCCTTTTTCCTTGTCAGTACGAGCATTCCCGCTTTCCTCCCGTCCCTGGAGCTCTTCCAGTATATAGTGTCTCACACCATACCTGTCCGTGTCAAGGATAAGCTGTCTCCCTGCCATCTTTGCGGTATTTATAATCAAAGGAGCCTGAAGGTTCATTGTCATTTTGCTGATATCGTCCGGAACAACCACTATACAATAGACGGCGACCTCGCCAGCTTCCTTGATATCCATCTCCTTCATTATCTCATTGCTCAGATTTACCTCATAATCCTTCTTTACGGCAAATGGATCGATTATTACAAATGCCGGCTTGACTCCCTCGATTCCCTGCAACCACTTAAATGGAGAACCCTCTTCTTCATTGTCTATGAGGATATACTTTTTAACCTCTTCGAAACCTGGTATGCCGTTTTGGAAATGCACCACCCTGTCTTCCCTGACATCTATTTCTCCAAAGTATTTAGTCTGCAGAATCATTTTCCATTTTCCCCCATTTTTTTCATATGGATGCGCTAAAACCATTACGCACATACCTTATATTCAGCGAAGCATACTGCTGCACGCTGATTTTGACCTGGCCCGGCGTGTAGTTTATGTTGATATCACCCGGAGTTATAGTACCCTCCACACCGTTGCTTACGCCTTCGCCGTTTTTTCTTGAAGATATCTGCACCCCGCCCGTTACAGTAATCTTCGGTCTTGCTTTCGGCATATAATCGAGACCGAATTCGTGTTCAGGATAAGCGTCCCTTTCAACTATATCGGGCAAAGGACTGCTGGGATTTTCAATCGCCGCCATACTGTCACCGTCGGCAGCAACCTTGGACGTATAGGTTAAAGCTTGCTGCATAGCCCTTTGCGCTTCGCTGCGCGTCAAATCGATAGGACCCATCAATCCGGACGTTGCAAAGCATTCATACTGATCGATCTCGACCCTGGGAAGCTCAGTATGCACATCGACCCTGGCTTCCTTATGACTCAGATCCAGCTTAGCCTGACGAGACTGAACCGAAAGCGCCGACCTTGTGGTCTCTATATTCAGTTTTGCATCCGTGCGGCTTATCTCCAGTGACATAACGTTACCATCCATGGTTCGGTCAAATTATAGTAATAACCTTGTTATTTAAGAAAATCTATAAGCGACGGCATTATGATCCTGGCTCCTCCCGCTAGTGAAGCCCTGTAAACATTCTCCTCATTCTTCAGGTTCATAATCGTATCAGTCATATCTACATTTTCGTTATCGCTCATTAGCTTTGTAAAATTGGTATTGTCATTCTGCATCCTGTTAGCGGTCAGTTCCAGCCTGTTCACACGCGCACCGACATCGGCGCGGACCCTGAGGATATTGTTGATATCCTCGTTGAAGTCATCGATCTTACCTGCGATATCATTATAGTTGGCACTATTCAGGGCGTCGTAAAATTCGGTCATGTCCCGGTATAGCTTGCCCGTCGCGCCGGCGGTGGCATCTGCGCCATCAGCGAAGAGATCTCCGCCCGTGACATTTATGTTGATATCGTCGCCTACTCCTATTTCATAGTTTATTCTTTCCAGGTTGTTGCTTACGTTAATGTTGAACGTTCCGTCATCGTTCATTAATTTTGAGTCTGTTTTGAATCCGGAAAAGACATACCTGCCCGCATAGGTTGAATTGGCCAGGTTTACCAGCTGTGTCCTGAGCTGATCTACCTCCTTGGCAGTCGCCTGGAGATCCTCGGGACTTTCTCCGCCGTCGCTTCCATTTGCAAGCTCCTTGGCTCTCTGGAATATATCCTCTATATCGCTCAGAGCCGACTCTGTGATTTCCAGCCAGGATTGAGCATCCTTCAAATTACGCTGGTACTGCTGTATCTCGGCCACGTTGGTGCGCAGCTTGAGCGCCCTGGCAGCCACGACCGGGTCATCCGAAGGGACCTGTATCTTTTTACCCGTCGCGAGCTGGCTCTGATACTTGTCCATAC
>JAEXNT010000001.1 GCA_023439545.1 Bacillota bacterium | reverse complement strand
ATACCACCGACGCCATGATTCCGTCTCCGCTCCCCAGGTCAAGGAACGATCTGACCGGCTTTTTATTCATTTCGATAAGCTTCAGCGCTACTTCGAGCTGCTCCTCCGCCAAGGGCATGGCGCCTCTTACCCCATTGAGGAACCTGTCTGCCAGTGCTTTATCCTTCCAGACCTCATAATTGAGATCAGCCATTATATCATCTCCCGATATTATTTTTGCCCGAAAATCAAAAACCCCGCAGGATCACTCGTAAGAGTGACTCCGCAGGGTATATCATACTGCGTGTAAGACTTTTCATGTCCCTATGCTGCTTGCAGACCTATATAAATCAAGTGCTAAGCATACTCACTTTTGAGGTATTATTTCACATTTCTTCCACACTGTCAATATATGATAAGAAATTTTTCAGCTCATCTATTTCTAGGCTATTTCTAGCTATTTCTATTTTTTTGTCCCGTATCCTATCACGTTTACGTCGGTAACCATTATCAGTCCCTCGTTGACTATTTCCTTAACATAGGGAATAGCTGTCTCTATACGTTCCGGCGTATCCACGACTTCGACGATGATCGGCAGGCTGAGCACCAGATCCAGTATCCTTGCCGTATGCAGGCGTTTCTCCTGCCCGAAGCCTTCTATGCCCCTTGTTACAGTCACACCCGCCATGCCGATCTCCCTCAGCTTGAGGACGAGGGCATGGTAAAGGTTGTGTCCTTTGTATTTCGAGTCCTCGCTCACATAGATTTTCATCAGCTTGCATTCACCGTTAAGCTCCATATCAATACCGCCTTTCTGTAAAACTATTCAACCCAGCAATTTACCGAGCCCGAAGCCTGAGATATATCCTATGATCCCTAAAAAAAGGGATCCTGAAATATATATAAACGCATTCATTTTTTCGTTCTCCTGGAACAGGTTGAAGCCTTCGTACATGAAAGTGGAAAACGTTGTGTAGGCGCCCAGGAAGCCCTCGGCCGCCAGCCACATGATATTTGCAGGCAATCCGAGACCAATAACCAGCCCTAAGAGCAGGGCTCCGGAAATATTTATAAGGAAAGTCCCTATCGGAAAAGCCGTATTCGTTTTCTCCGTCAGGCACTTGCCCAGCTTGTATCTCGCGATGCTTCCCAATGCTCCCCCGAAGCCTATATAAATTAGTTCCATTCGCTGTCACCCCCGTTGTCGTCACTTTTTGGGTCTCTCTTTTCGTCTCTCTTTACGTTTCTGTTTTCGTTTCTGTTTTCGTCTCTGTTTACGTTTTTCAGCAGTTTCGCAACAACCTCGCGCGCCAGTACGACGCCGAAATATACCGCTGCGAGGCCAAGAAAGACGGATATCGTAATATATGAAATTGCGGAAAAATAGTAGCCTCTGAATAACAGCTCCGAAGTTTCCCTGCACAATGTCGAAAACGTCGTGTATGCGCCCAAAAAACCTGTCCCTATACCCAGCCTGATCTCGGCGCCGAATTTCCATATCTCAAAAGCCACCGTAAGTATAAAAGCAAGGAGGAAGCACCCGGTTACGTTTATAAACAAAGTGTTGAGCGGCACATTTTCATGATAGCTGTAAATCGGGATATTTTTTGTCAAAAATCTCAGTATCGCACCCAAAAAGCCGCCGATACCGATATAAACGTATTTTCGCATTTTCTCATTCTTCTCCGCCGGTAAATAAAAAACTCCTCAAATAACTATGCTTTGTTATCTGTAGGAGTCATCAGCATTTCTGCATTTTTTGGCGAACTCCATCGCCTTTTTTATATTATATTATGTTATAGGTCAAAATTCAATGGCTTCCTCCGCGCTTTTCAAGTATACGCAGGAAGTGGTTTGCCTCACGAAGCGTATGATCTCCAAGCAGCGGCACCATTATCGCCTTTATCTTGCATTCGATCAAGCCTTTGGTGCCTGCGGTCTTGAAATCCTTTATATCCTTTACGGCCTTCAGGCTCTTATCCGTAACAGCAGGCAGCAGCGCTGTCTGCTCGAAAGCCGCAGTCGCCTGCCGGGTCAGTTCGTCGAATTCGTTTCCGAAATCGTTCGCCTTGCTCACCAGCGCATCCTCCGAAGGATCGAGCAACCCGCGAATAAACTTGGAGTGCTCCGCCATTATTCTGTTCCAGAACATTTCCTGTTCGGCAAGCTCTCTCTCAACGTTCATTTCCTCCCTGTTCTGCAGCATTATCAGCGTCCTGAGATATAATTTCGCCTCCCTCATTATATGGTCGATCAGCAAAGGATAATTCGTTGTAAAAAGCCTGCATGCAAGCACATTCGAAAGTATTCTGATCTTGAACTGGATCAGCGCGTTTGTCAGCATTATCGCTTTCTGATTCAACATGAACACTCTCTGCTCAAGCAGAGGATCGGACGGCACGCCCGCACCTCCGGCCAGACCTGTCTCAGCCTGCGTCAACGCCGGGTTCAGCGATATTCCTGTGTAAAACTGTGTCAGCCGTTCTGCATTTTCGGTATATGGAGTGACAAATTCCTGCGAGCTTACTACAGCAGGGCTGATGGCTCCATTGGCCAATGATATGGTCTCCGCTATCAGCATCTCATATTGCCGTTTGAAGCTGTCCGCTTCCCTGACCAATTGCGCGTCTTTACTCATAAAACCTGCTTCCAGGAAGAAGGAATGCTCCTTCATGATCCTCCCGAAAAACAGGTTCAGATCCAATGATAATCTGATAAATTCCTCTCTTGATAACATAATTTCACTCCCCGTTCCTCACAAACATGGTAAAGCCCATCTTAATACCATGTTATGCTGGGATGACATAAAGAGTGAACCTATAATTATCTCAATATGAGCTTGAGCCACCACGGTCGCTTGATCTCAACCGCATTATAGACGCACAACTCATGGCAGCAGAAACACCGGATACATCTGTCGATATCCACTACGGGTTTGCCGTCCCTCATCTCGATAGCCCTGGGAGGGCAGCCTTTGGCACACATACCGCAGCTCTTGCAGGCTTCGTGCTTGAAATACGGTTTAGCCCGCATTACCCTGTTCAGCCTTTTAGCGATGAAACGGGGCATCATCAGATTGTAGAAGTTGAAGGAAAGCTTCAGAGTGGGTATCTTGAAGTCGCCGATGACGACATCCTCGAGCCTCTCCCCGACTACATCCACATCCTCCGGCTCGCCGCTGCACAAGCCTCTTTCGATAGACTTCCGCACGGTGGGTACCTGCTTTGGCTTCAGACCGATTATTTTCGAAGCTATGACGTCGAGTTCGTAAGGGTTGGCTCCGGCAATGACCAGGCCCACCTGCTTTGGCGAGCCGTTGGTCGGTCCGTAGCCCTGCATGCCTACGACTGCATCCATTACGGTAAGCACAGGTTTCACAAAGCTGCAGATGTCGATAAGCACGTCTGAAAAATCTCCGGCGTCTTCGAACCGAAGGTGATATTCCGGCTTGTAGCTTCCGGGAATGACGCCGAAAAGGTTCTTGACAGCCCCACTGTACACGGTCATTGCATGTGTCTTTATTTTGGGTATGCTGATGATTTTGTCCACTTCCAGAACAGGTTTGATGGTCTTGATGGCTTTCATCAGCTTTCCCTGCGGGTATGGCACGTCGACGACGTCAGTATTGTAATTGAGTTCTGCGCCGCTTAGTTCAGCTGCTTCCTTCATGCCGCAGGTCTCGTAGACAGACTCGAGAGTGCTCCTGTTATAGAAATGATAACCTCCGGGACTGTCCCCTATTATCGGAAACGCACCCGCTTCCAGCACCAGCTCTGCAAGCGCCCTGGCAAGAGAAGGATGAGTCGTCGTAACCTTGTCGGGTTTCCTTCTGATAAGAAGGTTCACCTTGAGAAGTACTTTCTCCCCTGGCGAAACAAAGGACGAAATGCCGCCGAGCAGATCCAGTGAAGACCTGACGGAGCTTTTTACCCTCTCGTAATCATAATTTTCGCATTTTACTACCGCTACCTTGCTCATACCTGTCACACCCTCAATATATAATGTCGGTCAACAGACCTGCAATGACTGCAAAAGCAATGTTAAAGGCAATATAAAAAATGAAATTTCTCAAGCCGAGGATTATTTTGACTGCTCCAAGGTTGGTTATCTTGGTCGCCGGCCCGGTTATCATGAACGCCGCAGCCGAGCCCGGGCTCATGCCCGCCTCGAGCCATGCCTTGAGCAGCGGTACCGTACCGCCGCCGCAGACATATACAGGTATCCCCAGAGATGCGGCCATAAGTACCCCGAAGCCTTTATTTCGGCCGAAGACATCGGTTATGACATCCTTCGGAAAGTAACACTCGAATAGCGCCGCAAGCAGTATGCCCGCCAGAAAATAGGGCGCAGTCTTCAGTACGGCCCTGTTAAGGTCGCTGAGGAAGCTCGCCGCAGCGCCGGAAGCGCAGGTTTTCTTTTTTTTGTCTTCAAAGCCGTCAAAGCTGAACAACCGCCTGTTATTAAAGAAACATCTTGCAAGTATTCCGGCGGTTATTCCCGCTGTTATGCATAAAACAAGCCTCAGTACGGCTATTCCCGTCCCGAGTGTAAACGAGAAAAGGAACAGGTTCGGGTTGATAAGTATGGAGCTTACCATGAAAGAGGCCAGTAGGTATTGCGGCACTCCTTTCCTCCCCAGTGAGGCTATCAGCGGCGCCGTGCCGTACATGCAGATCGGGGATGCCGCACCGAGCAGCGCGGCCGGAACGACGGCCAGAACTCCGAATTTTCCGAGGCCCGGCTTTCCGGCCAAAGCAGTTATTTTCCCGGACAGAAAAACCGATATGAGCGAGCCGGTTATCGTACCGGCCGCCCAATAAGGGAATATCATCCTGAACTGAAATATGACCCAGTATGCAATTTCGGACAATTCACCTATGATATTGTTCAGCAGCAATTTGAAACCTCATTTGCAATTTGCGCATCTGCCGTTTTGTGCCGTTTTGTGCCGTTTTGTGCCGTTTTCTGCCGTTTTCTGCCGTTTTCTGCCGTTACCGGCTGTAGTCGGCTGTTATCAGAAGGCAGGTTCGAATTTCATTTTAATCTCGTCCAGATCAGCGCCAACTATCTTGATGCTTTTCAGGTCGGAAATCCCGAGCTTTTCATCGCTTGCCAGCTTGAGATGAGGTATCTCATCCGCAGTAAAGCCCATGAAGGTTGCGGCTGCCGTATCAAGAGCCACAGGATCCTTTCCTGCGAAAATAATCTGCGAATCGACAGGAGTGTTTCTCAGAGGTCCGTAGCCCTCTCCGCCGACCATGCCGTCAATAATGAAGAAATCCGGTTTTCTTATCTTATTGATGTCCACTATGGATTCCTTCAGACCGAGTGCATGCAGCCCATCCTTCGAGCCCAGTCCGTATATGTTTCCGGGCGGCACCCCGTAGGAATTCTTGAGTGAGAGCGAGACAACGGCGTCCGGCTGGAAATGCGTCTTCAGCTTTGCCACTCCGATAACTACGTCCGCATCCATATAAATTTTAGGGATAAATATCGCCTTTCCCGTCATGCTTTTTTCAGGCATAAGCTCATAACAATCTTCCTCGTTAAAGGCATTAAGGTTTACAAGCTCGACTCCCTGTATCGTATCGAACTTGTTCTGCCGCAGGAATGGACTCGAGAATGCGTCGCCTGCTATAGTGCCCTCAGCGATGATCACCCTTGATGCTCCAAGGGCCTTGACCATATCCACTACCTTCTGAACTACCCGATAATCGGTGATACGCCCGTCGGTTGCTTCGGCAAGCGTGCATATATTAGGCTTTATCAGGACTGTATCGCCTTTTTTGACAATACCGTCGATGCCCCCCGCATTTTTTACCGCTTCCCCGGTTACCCCGGCATAATCGGTACCTCTTCCGATACCTACAACGGGGTTCGGATCGGGCTCGGCGACCGATTTCTGCATTACTTCCCTGACGTGTGCATCCAGACTGCTTTTATCCGGGCCGCCATTGTCGCCGGAGGCTTTGGCTTCAGCTGCAGCGGCGCCTGCAGAAGCCGTACCTGTTCCGGACGTTACAGCCGATGTATTGTCACCGGCGTTCTGCGAATCCGAGGACGTCCCGCCCGACGATACGCCGTCAGCTTCAGAGGCTGCTGTTGTCTGTGAGGCTACATCCGCCGGCTGCCCGGATTTTGTCATGAAATAGCCGGCTGCGGCAGCCGCGCAAAGGATCAGAATGAGCCCGTAAATGATTATTGTTTTTGCCTTTGACATTTTTACATCCTCCCCATCTCTAAATCTATATGAATGCAGGAATAGCCAATACGACAGCCCACAGCAGGTAATAACCGAAATAGCGTATCAGCCATTTGAATTTAAGTATGGCGGTAAGTACAAACAGGTTTATAAGGTTCATAAGCATGTAGATAATCTTGAAGGTCAGCATAAACATAGGATTCGATATGTTCCGGCCCCCGAAGAAAGTGGGTATCGCTTCCGTTATTGGGTTGGAATAGAAGGCATTCACGATGCTTCCGAGCATATATCTTTGAAAAACAGTATCGGCGATCACTCCGGCCACAAGTAAAAGTCCCAGCTTCCGAAAACTGTCATCGGCGAGCAGCACAAGCATTTTGGGTTTTGACGGGTCTTCCTTTATTTGCGGCATATAACGCTGCCTTACCGCACTGCCCTCCCTTTTCGAGGCGAGCAGCACCAGCAGCCCGGCAGCAAAACCTGCGATAAAAGCAAAGATGAGCTGCCTGTACCCGTTCTTCCATATAAAACCCGGATCACTTCCCGGTATGAGCATATTGAACATTACATTTGAAACAAGAAGCGCCCCTGCGGCATAACTGTTGAAACCGGCCGTCAGGAGGGCGGCGATGAGCGGGATGATCCCATATATCCCCAAAGGAAGGATAACCCCGGTGAGTGAAAGCAGCGCGATGATCGCTGTCCTTTTGAAAGAAAGCCTTTTCAAACCGTCAGTATCTAAGGCGTCATCGATACGGCCTTTGAAAACACTGTGAGTGATAATGGCCAAAAGGCATCCTGCAATGAGCTGTATGACGTTAGACGCCGTATTTACGGCGATGCTGAAAAATAATGCAGGCATGATGCACCTCCTGCATTAAACTATATCAGCAAATGTTTTGATTAATAAGTAGACTATTTATGGATACATCGGGTGTTTTTTTCGTTATCCGGCAAAATCCAGAGACCATATTACCCCGAACTGATCGATAACGACCGCATGGTGGGATCCCCAGAAGGTCTTCTGGAGTTCGTACTGCACCTTGCCGTTTTTACTGAGCCCCTCAAATACGCGCTTGATTTCGTCCATACTATCCATCTGAAGCATCAGGTTTATATTGCTTCTGAAATCGCCGCCTCCACCCATCATAACGTCGTTCAGGTGGAGAATACAGTCGTCGTTTATCCAGAGCTCCGAATGGACTATTTTCCCTTCGAACCCCTTGAACATTTCCTTGCCGTCTGCCAGTTGGTGATTTTTGATTTCTCCTCCGAAAATCCCCTTGTAAAATTCGAGGGCTTCACTGCAATTATTTATCACGATATTTGGTATGATCTTTTTCATATCGGACCTGCTCCTTTAACAAATTTTACTCATCGTTTAGAATACCCAACAGTCCGCTGAATTCATACCTGAACCGGCAAAGATACCGGCGCATCCGCTGCCGGGTCGGTTCACTTTCCGGCCAGTTCCTTCAGCGCCGCGCCGGTGACTCTGTAAACGGTCCAATCCTGCATGGGGACCGCGCCCAGCTGTTTATAGAATTTTATCGAGGGTTCGTTCCAATCCAGACAGGCCCACTCGAGCCTGCCGCAGTCGCGTTCAAGCACGAGCCCGGCAAGGAAGGAAAGCAGCAGCCTGCCAATGCCCCGGCCTCGAAATTCGGGCTTTACAAAAAGATCTTCGAGATATATCCCCGGCTTCCCAAGGAACGTTGAAAAATTATGAAAGAACAAAGCAAAGCCCGCCGGCATCCCGTCACACTCCGCTATGACGACTTCGGCAGCCTTTCTTTTAAAGAGGGATTCCATCAGTATCTCCTCCGTGGCGACTACGTCATCGAGCATCCTTTCGTAATCGGCAAGGCCTTTGATGAATTCCAGGATGAGAGGAACATCTTTTTCCCCCGCAAACCTTATGCTCAGTCCGTTGACACTTTCGCTTCGATTCATTTTTCTTCTCCAAAAAAATAGCAGTATTATTTCGTACCAGGAAATAATACCACTATTGCGTAAACTTAACAATCAATTGCCGTATATCTCAAGCTCTGCTGCCTGAGCGCCTGCAGCGCCAGAATTTTCGGTAAATTCCAGTTTGATATATTGGGCGTTGACGGAATTGAACTCTATGACGGCTTCGTTCCCCCTGTCCGGGTCAAAGGCGTATTGCGTCATGGGCATGATTTCGGTATATTTTTCTCCTTCGACGCCCGCGCTCACGGAAAAGGTCTGTGTCCTTTTACCCCATATACCGGCGGGGTTTAGGCGCACTCTCACGGCATGTATGCCGGAGGCCTCAGAGAGCTTGACGGTCAGTGTGTTGGGATAACTGCCGGCTTTCGCTTCCCAGTAGGAAGGACCGTTAACGTTGCCGTCCACAGCTTTTGTGGCCGGATATACGTCGGTGAAGCTGCTTGCCGTGATAATTCCGTCGGGGGCTATGTTTTTCCCCTCGGGAACAACAGGAACGTATTCCTCCTTCACAAAATCGGGATGTTCCATGGCTTCCGTCTGGTCCGGCGCGGAAACGACCGTCAGGTTTGCCTGGTCCATCGCCGGGGAAGGTGTTTTGATTCCTGTTAAGCCGTATGCAATTATAGCCAGCAGTATTGCCATCAGCAGTATAACGACACCCGGCAGGATTTTCGACGCCGGAAGTCGGGCTGAAGATGTATTCATAAAACAGGCCGTGTTACACCATTTCCGCCCTATTCAGTTCCGTCCGGCGGTCTTCATGTCGTATTCAACAGTTATGTCCCTGCCATCGAAATATAAAAGATCTCCGGAAGCGTAATGCCAGACGCCTTGCAGGTGGTTCGGCAGCTTAATTCCTCCGAAGTCCTTATAATCTTCGCATAAAGCCGACCACTTTACTTTTTGAGCCTTGCCGTCAGGAGAAACGCTGATCCTGTCGTCGGTAGTGAAATCCACCATCCTGCCGTCGCCGTCAAAGGTGAATATGCCTTCGGCAGTCAGCCCGTAATACGAAATGATACCCTTTGCGTGCGTATCATCGATGCTTTCCCATTTTATATAGTCCTGCAAAGCGGCGTTGGGAACAAGGAGGCTCTCGGCCAGGCAGTTTACAAGGCTTGACATATTAAATTCAGAGCCCTTTTGGTCGAATAATGTGATAGCCTTGGCAAAAACGCCTTTCATCGAACCGGCTCCGCCCTGATATGCGTCGATACCCTCGAAGGGAATGCCATACATGCTTGTATCTATAAATGCCAGCCTTTCAGGCTTTTTTACAAAATTGCACTGCGTATATTTAATCTTCAGTTTTGGTTTATCAGGCGACAGAATAAAATCGACATTATTGTAAAATATCCTCACATCGGACATTTTAGGTTTACCGATAAACCCGCAGTAATTAAAATATTTCTGTACCGGGGATGGCAGCCCTGAAATATCCCCGGGCGTAAAAACTTCGCTTTCCGGTTCTATATTTGAAAGCTGAGAGCCCAATAGCCTGTCGAACTCAGCTTTCATAGGAGAATAGGATATATTGAACCAGATCAATATACTTAATACTAGAAGAATAAATATGCCGATTCCCCAAATCATGATCTTTTTACCCCTTTTCATCATTTTCAGCTCCCTCACTTGATACGTATAATCCGAAGCTTTTTCTTCCGCGCGCCGCAAGTTGCGCTGGTATGTGGTATATGTGCGATTGCCGGTCCATCGCGTGTACGGCAGACCGGTCTGCTAAGGTATGATCGACTCCCCTCTCCTGTCCGATTTCAAGTATTTCAAATAATTGCCGTATGCCGCCACGGGTGAGCTATTTGCGTAGCAATATATGCACCCGTGACCACAGGTGTCGTACCTGCCTATGTCCTTACTCATCACACAGCCGCAATTGAGGCGCTGTCCCTTGTCCTTGAGGCTCTTCCGGCCGCCTGCCGTTTCCGCCCCAGCCCCGATAAACTCCATAAGCTCCTTATCACGCGGAAATAATCTGACCATGAGTTCATCGTCTATGCATTTGTTCTCTTTGATGTTGTACCTGCTTAAGTCTATCTCCTCACAGCAGGTTGCCAGCTCCAGTCCCCAGCTTTTATTCATTTCATGCAATCCGCGGGCTACCGTCTCCATTGCTTCGGGAGTGAACTCCCTGAAGTTTATGCCTTTGCCGAGCAGGTTGCGGCTGACTTTGGCATATGAAGAAATGTCCGCAAAACTGATCACCAGCTTGTCAGTATGGCCCGCTATCCTCCCGCCCACTTTATAAACCTTGTCCAGCAGCCTTGCAGTGTCGAGCCGATCTGTCAAAACAAGCGGATCGAACCTCCATATGACCCTTTTCCTGCCGAGTTTTTCAGAAAGCTGCCTGAATGTATCAATCCTGCCTCCAAGGCTCCTCAATCCCGGTTCAAAGCCTTCATTTTCATAATCGTTGACTGTGAAGGTAAAGTAGTAATTGATCCCTCTTGTATCAAGCTCTTTAAGATACGGTATGATCGGCTTTGCATCCTTTGTCCAGAAGACTGTCAGTCTGGCGTTATCGAAAGAGATATACTGGGGCTTTGAATTGAACGGGTTCACCCATTTGACATACCCTTCCTGCAGCCGGTTCATGAACCATTCGGAATAGAATGCCGGTATGTCCGTAGATCGGCTGGCCGAAACGATTATTGGCGCAATTCCTTCTACAGTGCCGTCTTTGGTTTTTATTGCGACCTTTTCCCATTTAGCAGCAGCCATATAAATACTCCCATCAATATATTCCATTATAACATACGTCGGCCGGGTATCCGATTGAATGTTACGGGAAAAAACGGTAAAATTAACGATATACCAATATCACACAGATAAGGAGTCGTAACTATGAGAGTTCGCTTTGGAATCATTGGCTTGGGCGGTATAGCAAACCGCTTTGCGTCCGTACTGAACACAGATGAGGGCGTCGAACTGTATGCGGTGGCGTCTTCCGACGAAAGCAGGGCCGAGGAATTCGCCAAAAAGCACCGGGCGGTAAGGGCCTGCAGAAGTTATCTCGAACTGGTGCAGGATAAGGCAGTCGATGTTGTTTACATAAGTCTGACACATAATTTTCATTACGATATCATAAAGCTTTGCCTTGATCACGGCAAGGCCGTCATATGTGAAAAACCCATGGTGCTTCATAAGAGGGAGGCAGAAGAGCTAGCCGCGCTTTCAAGGGAGAAGAAAGCGCTGCTGATGGAAGCGATGTGGTCGAGGTTCACCCCTGCTTTCATAAAAGCCAGGGAATGGGTGCGGGACAACAGGATAGGAAAGATCAGTCTCATTAACGCCTCGTTCTGTTTCAACTTCCCCTTCGATCCGAAGCATAGGCTGTATAATCCAGCATTGGCCGGCGGCAGCCTCTATGACGCCGGAGTCTACCCTATCGAATTCGCGACAGGCATACTTGGGGAAAACCCTGAAAAAGTTACAGGAGTCGCATCTATCAGTAAATCGGGAGTTGACGATTATGCCGCGTTCAGCCTTGGTTTTGAAAGCGGTGCGCTGGCATCGCTGAGTTGCGGACTTACGGCTGTGACGAGTCAGGATGCTTATGTTTATGGTTCCGAGGGACATATTGTCGTACGCAGCTTTCTCGGTTCAAGAAAATGCGAGCTGCTGGACAATAAGGACAATCTGGTCGGAAGCTTCGAAACGGCCTTCGACGACGGTTTCATATTTGAAATAAAGCATTTTGCAGAGCTATACAGGAACAACAGGACAGAAAGCGATATAATGCCGCTAAGGGACACTATAGCCTGCGCAGGAGTGTTCGACGAGCTCATGCGCCAGTGGGGCCTGGCCTGACAGACCGGGTCGATGGATCCGGTCTGTTGATGGTCTGTTGATGGTCTGTTGATGGTCTGTGTCCGGTCGGTCTCCGGGTGGCAGACTGTGCGATAGCCGGATTAATGGATCCGATCCGTGGACCAGGTCGGTGTCCGGTCGGTGAACTGTGTCGATAGATCAGGTTATTAGGCAATAGTATGACGGGGCTTGACGATATGCCTGTAAAGCACCCTTCCTGCGGCGAAAACCAGGTAACCCGTCAGGCCGCCGGACAGATTCAACACCAGGTCGTCTACATCTGCAGCCCCCACACCAAAGACATACTGCACTATTTCAATCATAAGCGAGACTCCGAAGGTAATCAGCAAGGTCCTGCAAAGCCGTGCGGACTTCTCGAAGGCAACAGGCAGAAGCAGGCCCATCGGGACGAATGCAGCAATATTGCCAAATACATTGACCAGTATGCCTCTGATATGGCCGGAAGTGATAAAAAGACGAATAGTAGCGAAAGGAACCAGGTTCATGCTCCTGTGAAAGTAACCACGCCCGTAGAGATGGCTGAAGAAGGTAAGGTAAAACAGGCATGAAAGGTACAAGAGAAAAAGCACAATTACAATTATTCTTATATATGGTCCGGCCTTTTTGGCAATCTCACTCATTGAGTCCTTTCCATTGAACCCGTTTCTATTCTATAAAAGTCTGCCGACCTATAAAAGTCCATTGAACAATTCCCCGACATCCGCAGATAGCCCGTCATAGACAACGGACCTCGCGACATCGCCTTTCCCGAACACCTTCAGCAGGTCTATTCCGCTGTCGGAAAAGTCATATATCATCACAGTCTCCTGTTTGGTGTCTATGATCCAGTATTCCCTCACCCCGGAAGTCATATATGTATTGAGCTTGTCTACCATGTCCTTGCTTCTTGTACTGTCCGAAAGTATTTCGACAGTCAGTGCCGGAGTGCCCATATACCGCCCCTTTGCATTGACGTTGCCCTCCGCGTCGCAGGCTACCAAAAGGTCGGGCTGCATCACATCGGGCTCCTTGATGTCCTTCTTTTTGAAGTGTACATCAAAAGGCGCAAAAAATGGCCTGCATTTCTTGTTTTTGAAATAGTCCTGAAAGATCAGATACATCTTTCCAAGTATCGACTGATGCTCTACATTAGGGGAAGCCAGCAGGTATATCTCGCCGTTGATGTACTCCATCCTGAGCGTGCTTTTTTCGTTTATTTCCATGAACTCTTCATACGAGACCTTCTTGCCGCCGTATTGATAATCGAGCGCATTTTCCCTGACTGTGAAGTATTGCTCTATATCGGTGACATATGGCGTCAGTCTCGCGATTTTTTTGCCGTTTTTAGTGATGACCACATCGTTTTGCGTCTCAACGAAATCAATGTATTTTCCAAGATTTTTCTTGAATTCTGTAGCCGTTATCACGACTCCCTCTTTATAATTGATGGAACTCACATAGATCACCTCTGACAAAAGCATATCAGATCGTACGATACAAGTCAACAAATCGTACGAATTATGTGCAAATCAGAGATTATTTCGCATGATTTATGTATGATTTACGTTTTATTTCCGCACGATTTCCGTGATGCTCCCGTATGATTTCCCCTCTATCTAAGCAATGACTGCAATACCTGTGGTATTTTATCCAACGAAGCCTGCTTTTCGACTGCTCCTATGTTATATGCGACTTTCGGCATTCCATAAACGATGCAGGAGCTTTCATCCTGTCCTATGGTCCTTGCTCCGTTCTTTCGCATCGATAAAAGTCCCTTGGCGCCGTCATACCCCATGCCTGTGAGTATGATCCCGACCGCATCGGCGCCGCATTCCACAGCGACGGATTCAAAAAGCACATCAACGGAAGGGCAGTGCCCGTTGACCTTCTCCCCTCGGAAAACCTCTACTCTGTACCTTCCGCCCGATTTTCTCAACCTCATGTGCGCATCACCCGGCGCGATCAGCACACGGCCGTTTTCGAGGCAGTCTCCATCCCTGGCTTCATTTATCTGCAGCCGGCTGGATTTGTTCAACCTCTCTGCAAATATCCTGGAAAATACGGGAGGTATGTGCTGCACTATCACTATACCCGGCAAATCAGGCGGCAGCGAACCCATAATTTTGCTTATCGCTTCGGTCCCTCCGGTGGAAGCTCCTATTGCTATGACACGGCTGCTTTTTTCAATCCTGCCTGCCGAATATGTATTTTTCTGCTCTGTTCTCACTTGTCCGGCCGCATTGTGTAAAGCGCCGTTCTTTCCAAGCTGGTTCCGGTTAACGACAGATGCTATCTTTATTTTCCTGATAAGCTCATTAATAAATATTTCCATATCCCTTACAAGACTCATATCCGGCTTAACTACAAAGTCTACCGCGCCTGCCTCCATCGCGCCGAAAACCGCATCGCTGACGGAGCTTACCACAACGACGGGAATCGGATACTGGGGCATGAGCCTTCTTATGAACTCTATCCCGTTCATCTTCGGCATCTCTACATCACAGGTCATAACATCGGGTTCATGCTCGATGATCCTGTCCCTGGCGTCGAAAGGATCGCTGGCCGCGGCAACTATTTCGATATCCGGATCCGAAGCTATACCTTTTGCAAGCACTGCCCGGAATAACGGGCTGTCGTCGACTACCAGCACCCTGATCCTCTTGTTAATTGGCATGGCGCCTATTCCTTTCTGTAAACGGCAGGCATTACGTATCTGTACCCCGAACCTTCATGTCCGAGGGATTCTGAATGTCCGATGAAAAGGTAGCCGCCGTACTCGGTCAGATCGTAGAACTTCCTGATCAGCTCCAGTTTGGTCGGGGCGTCGAAGTAAATCATTACGTTCCTGCAGAAAATGGTGTGAAATTTTGCTCTGAAGGGGAATGTCTTATCCATCAGGTTAAGCTTTCTGTATATGACCTCGCTCCTGATTTTATCCGCAACAATGAAATTTTCCTGGTCGCACTTTTTAAAATAGTTGAGTTTCCACGCGGATGGCAGCGAAGCAACCGCATCTGCGCCGTATATACCCCGTTGTGCCCTTTCAAGGACGCTGCTTGATATATCGGTTGCCAGGATCTTTGTATCCCAGAATATTTTCTCCCCGCCGAAAAATTCGTCGAGTATCATGGCCAGGGTATATGGTTCTTCACCTGTGGAACAACCGGCGCTCCATATTCTCAGATCGTTTTCATCAGCTGCTTTTTTGAGATAAGGCAGGACCTTGTCCCGAAAATAAAAAAAATGATCTGCTTCCCTCATGAAAAAGGTATGATTTGTCGTAATTTTATCTATAAGAGTAATTGCAGCCATCCCTGTCCTGTCGGATATGATGTGTTCGAAGTATTCCGTAAAGCTGCAGAAGTTATTCTGTACCAGTATATTATGGAGTCTTCCCGTTACCAGGGCCTGCTTTTCGTCCTTCAGATTGATGCCATAGTTTGATTTTATATATTCGGCTAACTGCCTGAATTCCTTTTTAGTTATCGTTATCATAGACTCCACCCGCGAAGACAGGCAAGGGAAAGGGCGGTTTTCGTTCCGTTCTTTCCCCGCCGGCGCCTTTATAAAAACCTGATTTAATACTTTCCGAATTCCTTGTTGCTAAGCGCTATCTTTTTGACCTTGGGAACCTGTACTTCATCATCGATATCGAGAGCCTGCCGTGAAGCAGTCTTTTTCTTGTCGGACAGTTCCTCCAGCATTCTTAAGGCTTCCGGATCCAGCTCGCCGAACTTGCTGTATGATTTGTTGATTTTCCTCAGCTTGAACTTGTCCACCAGTTCACTCAGCATCTGGGCCTGGCCTGACAATTCTTCACTGGCTGCGGCACTTTCTTCAGAGGTTGCGGAGTTGGTCTGTATTACTTCCGATACCTGCATTATGCCCTGGTTTATCTGATTGATTCCAGAAGCCTGTTCATTGGAAGCGTCAGCAATTCCATTAACCAGTTCGGCCGCTTTTGCTATCTCATTAACGATTTTATTCAGTGCCTCGGCAGTATCTTTGGCGATCCTGGTACCCGCATCCACTTTTTTAATCGAACCTTCTATCATATCCGCGGTCTCTTTTGCGGCACTGGCGGAGCGCGCTGCCAGATTCCTTACTTCTTCAGCTACCACTGCAAACCCTTTTCCGTGCTGGCCTGCCCTGGCAGCCTCAACAGCGGCGTTTAACGCGAGAATATTTGTCTGGAAGGCGATATCGTCGATAACCTTGATGATCTTGTATATATTACTGGAGGATACGTTGATCTCGTCCATAGCCTTAAGCATTTCCTTCATGTGAGTATTGCCCTCGGCAGCATTGGTTTTTGCACTTTCCGCAAGTTCGTTCGCCCTGTCTGCATTTTCGGCATTGAGCTTGGTTTGTGAAGATATTTCCTCAAGCGACGCCGTAAGCTCTTGCACCGAGCTTGCCTGCTCCGTGGCTCCCTGTGAGAGCGTGATGCTCGAATCGGATATCTGTCTCGAACCCGTAGCCACTTGTTCCGCCGCGGATGCTATTTCCGAAAAATCGTTATTCAGGGTTTCCACGAGAACAGACAGCTTATTACCCAGAAGATCATTTACCGACCTGACCTTGACCTGTACGGACAAATCCGCGTCGGCCAGCCTTTCGGCTATCATTGCCTGTTCTCTTGTACTTTCGATAAGCGTTGCGAAGGATTTTGCCAGTTTGCCTATTTCATCCCTGGTATTGGCCTCAACATTCACGTTAATGTCGCCGAGAGCAAGCTTGTCGGCAGCATCCACCAGCTTGTTGACAGGCTTGCTGATACCGCGCGCTATTGAAATGCCAAGTATGAGCGATATGATTACTCCTATGACGATTACAATTATCATAGTCAGCGAAGCGGTCGCTGCAGTGCTGCTGTTGGAATCGGATTTCTGCTTTGCGGAAGTTTCATTGTTTAGCATGATTTTGTCAAGTGAATCGATCAAAGCTTCGCCTATTGTCCTCATATCGGTGATTATCTGATCTGCCTGACCGATCTGCCCGGCGTTCGCCGATTCGACAACCTTCTGCAAATGGGTTTTGTATTCCTCCCACTGGGATAATATCGATTGGATAAGCGCAAGGTCTTTGTCATCCGTTATGCAGGAATTTTTATATGAGTTCAGGCTTTCATCGACTGACGCCGTATAACTGTCAAACTTGCTCATTGTTTCCGCTCTGCCGGCTGCGTCGTCAATGGTCAATTTAAGCACGCCATATCTCAGCTTCTGGAAATATATGCCCGCTGTTCCCACGTACTGCAGCCCCAATGTATTTTCCTTATATAGAGCTGTATCTGCATTATTTATATTCGTAATATTGAGCAATGCGACAGCACCGACCACCGCCGCAATAAAAGCTACTACAAGAAAACTGATTATCAGCCGTTTTGCTATATTCAAATTCGAAAACCATTTCATCGTCTATTCATCGTCCCTTCTGATTATCGTTTGCACGTATAATACTGCGATTCTGCTTCGTAAATTATATGGCTTCACTCAGATCCTCGATTTCTTCCTCCGTCAATAACTTCTCACAATCGAGCAGCAGCTTGACATTGTTTCCGACCTTACCTATGTTTTTGATATACCTGTTGCCTGTTCCGCTGTTTACCTGCGGCGGTTCCACTATATCCTGATCGGGTATCGTGAGCACCTCTGAAACACTGTCTACTATCAGTCCGATCGATATGTCATTGATATCGACCACTATCACACAAGTCCTGTCGTTGTATTCCCTCGGTTCCTTTTTAAAACGCAGTCTTACATCCATAACAGGAATTATCTTTCCCCTCAGATTGATTATCCCCTTTACATATTCGGGCAGTTCGGGTATTTCAGTAATCGCCTGGATTCCTATGATCTCCGTGACGAAGCGTATTTCTATTCCATAGGTTTCCTTACCGATAAGGAATGTCAAAAATCTGCCTTTCTGCGTGTCTTCTTCCAACTCCACATTTTCTTCAATCAAATCCGCCATCTTTCCATCTCCCCTCTATGCTCAATAAGTAAGCAAGGACGCCATATCAAGTATCAAACTGATACTTCCGTCGCCCAGCAGTGTACAGCCTGCAACCCCCCTTACCTTTTTTAGGTTTTTTATATAATCCGGCAACGTCTTTACAACGACCTGCTGCTGACCTATCAGTTCATCAGCAAAGATGCAGTAGCCCTTACCTTCGTTTTCCGCCATTATAACGATCCCGTCGGAGATATTTGTGATCCCGGTCGCAACCTTGTATATTTCATGCAGCCTCAATACAGGATAGCATTTGCCTCTTATCATGATCATTTCATTGTTTTCCGGATCAATGATGACATCCTTCTCCTGCGCCTTGAAGGACTCCCTTATGCTGGCGATCGGGATCGTATATTTCGCTTTGCCGACCCTGATCGTCATTCCGTCCATTATCGCGAGCGTCAATGGAATTTTCACAGTAAAAGTCGCGCCTTCTCCCGGGAAGCTGACCACCGAAACAGTACCTCCGACTGCGCCTATATTCCTGGTAACAACGTCCATACCGACGCCCCGGCCTGAAAATTCTGTTGTGCTTTCTTTAGTGGAAAAGCCGGGCAGGAATATGTAAGAATATATTTCCCTGTCCAGAAGCTCGCCTTCAGGCCTGCCTATCAGACCATTCTCCCTTGCCTTTGCCAGTATCCTTGCCTTGTCAAGGCCTTTGCCGTCATCCTTGACAATTATCAACACGTCCCCCCCGGCATTCTTTGCTTCCAGGGTAATCGTCCCGGTAACGGCTTTTCCCTTTGCACTTCTTTCCTCGGGCGACTCTATGCCGTGATCCACGGAATTTCTAATAATGTGCATAAGGGGATCGGAAATGTGTTCTATAATGTTTTTATCAACCTCTGTCTCCTCGCCGATAATAACCAGTTTGACATCTTTATCAAGCTTTTTACTCATATCGCGCACTATTCTGCTCATTTTCCGGAATGTGGAGGATAGCGGAACCATCCTTATCGACATGGCGACATCCTGGAGTTCGTTTATTATTTTACGATGCTGTCTGGCCGCCTTCCGGAAATTTTCAAGCGCCAGACCCGCGAGGCCAGGATCCTGTGTAACCATCGATTCGGAAATCACAAGTTCGCCTACAAGATCCATCAACTTGTCAAGCTTGCTTACATTTACACTGATTAGGTTACGATGTGCCGGCGCTGTCTTCGCGTCCATTTCAAGGCCGTTTGAGTCGTTGACGGCGGCCGTTCGCGCGGTTTCTGCAGCCTGCGCCAGATCAACGAGCTTCAGGTCTTTCAGAAAAATTGTCCTGGATAGACACTTGTATATTTCTTCATAAGGCAGATCAGCTTTGAAACTAACCTGAAAACCGTCTTTTTTTATTTTTTCGTTTGTGCCGTCGGTATCATCGAGATTCTCAGGAATATGGCTGATATTTGATGAGAATTCCGAAAGGGAGTGAACAAGCGCATACGCACGCATGCTTTCCATAGCGCAGCCTTCTTCGAAGCGTATTACGGCTCTGAAGCTCTTTTTATCATTGGAACCTTCAGCAGGCTGTTCGACGCCGCCAGTCCGCATGTAATCCCCCTCTGCGCCCGGTATATCCGAAGCATTTACATGAGTGCTTTGAACCTGACCTTTGATGGAAGCCAGTATGTTTTTTACCTTCTCTATGTACGGAGCAGCATCACCGTTGGCTGCGTTTCCCTTTTCTATTGCCAGAGTCTCAGCTTTTATAAAATCCGCGCTTTCCAGAATAATATCCGAGAGCACTGTATAATCCTCGTTTACCTGCTTGTCTTCGCGCAGGATACTAAAAAGGTCTTCTACGGAATGTGTAAGTTTTGAAATATTATCAAAACCCATCATGGCTGAAGATCCTTTTATTGTGTGCATTATCCTGAATATTTCATTTATGTTTTCCTGATCATAACAACCCGAGCTTTCGCTGCCGATTATGATCTGCTCGAGCTGTTCAAGCAGTTGAGAGGTTTCAAAAATAAACATATCAAGCATTGGATCGTTTCTATCGTCCTGCAATATGATCACCTCTTTTAGTTTCTGAATATTTATGCAAGAATCTTTTTCAATGTCTCAACTACATGGTTTTCAACAAAAGGCTTGACAATAAAATAAGCTGCCCCGGCAACAATTGCTTCCTTTATGTAAGACTCCTGCCCCAGAGCCGAGACCATAACTACTTTCGCTTTCGGGTCAAATGATTTGATCTCTTTTAAGGCTTCGATCCCGTTCATATCAGGCATGGTTATGTCCATAGTGACAATGTCGGGTTGAAATTCCTTATATCTATGCACCGCGGCAACTCCGTTCTCCGCTTCGGCTACTACATCAAACCCGCATTTCTCCAGAATTTTTCTGAGAGCCATTCTCATGAATGCCGCATCATCAACGATCAGCACTTTACTCATCGCTTATTCCTCCCACTATAATTTGGTATAAAAAAAGCAGACATGGATTGTCTGCTTCGTATAAGCTGCAGGATTTACAGCAACCTGACAATCATGGCAATAAAATTCGCTTTAGACTCACGGCTTTGCGTATCCACCTTTCGATGGAGCTGCTGTTGCTAATCAAATATTGGGCTTGAAGCCTGCTTCCTGCTTAGTTTATGTATATTGTTAAATATATCATCTATATTGAAATATTTCAATAAAAAGATTTAATTTTAGTCGCAAAATGAGAAGCATTTTAAGAGTGATATGATTATAAAGATGCGAAGAAAACGCTGTTTCGCGATTCCTTCGCTTTATATAGCGCCGAATCCGCGGCTTCAATAAATTTCTCCAAAGATATTTTTTCGGTCGGGACAGCCGAATTTACCCCCGCACTGATAGTTAAAATTTCCTGCGAAGTAGTATTTGCCAAACGTATGGCATATTCCTCCACTGTTCTCCTTATCTGCTCCGCAAGCGACAGAGCGCTTTCCCTGCCCATATACGGGAGCACGAGCGCAAATTCGTCCCCTCCGTATCTTGCCACCGTGTCTGAAGAACGTTTCGTGAAAGCTTTCAAAACATTTGCGACCTGCCTTATGCAGTCGTCTCCCACCATGTGCCCATGGCTGTCGTTGTAAGTCTTGAAAAAGTCTATATCTATCATTATCAGCGACAGTGGAACTAAATTTCGTTTACACCTGTTCCACTCCATTTTTATCGTTTTATCAAACATGTAACGATTGCAGACTCCGGTCAGGCTGTCCGTCCGCGATATCAGTTCGAGCTTTTGATTGACTTCGGCAAGCTCCCTGTTCATGCGTTCCAATTCACTGTTCTTTTCCTGTATAATCTTTCTGTTGCCGAATTCCTCGATTATTTTTTTATACCTCATATACGATATGGCCAGGGATACGAGAATAGTGGTAGTGCTATTTACGCAATTTCCATAAACGATCGCGTAGGATACTTGAAAATGCGGCATCAGAAGAAGAAAGGCAATATGCGCGATCGCATATATCCCTGTCAGCAAAAGGGGTTTGAAAAACGGAGTGACAGCAATTGCCATAACTGCTACGGTATACACTAATATCTGCCTGTTGGTCTGCTGGCCCAACAGGGATATCCCGGCACACCATGCCAATATTGTAACCGCGAACAAAGCTCCTGTAATATTGATCGCTTTTCCGTACTTGGCGACATTTTTCCCAAGCCGGAGAAATATCAGCAGGTATGCCGACATTATGACAAAGCGGAGAAAATGCATTTCCATGTAGTAAGGCCCGGGCTTGTCGAAGTAATCCCCGGCCCTTATGATAAGCGACACCGCTATTACCGCGGCTTCGGCCACTACAAAGCACAATGCCGTGATTTTCGCTCTTGAGGTATTGATCCTATCGACATATACGTTAAATTCAGCTTTGTACCCATCCTTTACGGATATCGACAAGGCCTCCCTTATGTATTTCAAAAACTTCAAAACCATTTATATACCTCGAATACTGCACGACCCCGTAACTAATTCCAAACAATATGATTCTATAACAGATATTGCCGTATTTCAATACATTAAAACGTACTTACCCGATAGCGCAAACCCGCATGTGTTTTACCGGGAATCAACATCAGGGAGTATCCTTACGTTCGAGCCGCAATAATTGCGATTATCCCTGATTAGACTAAATTAGCATATACTTTACATAAAATCAAGGCAGGAGCCCCGGCTTTTCTACTTCCAGCAGTTTTTCCGTATGTATTTATACCGGAATACTGCAAATAATCTATCATAGAGTCATCAAGACACGAAATTGAAGGGATGTTAAAGTGCACTATACCCCTATAGAACAATCACTCAGTATTAATATGGAAAAGCTCGATAAGCTTTTCACCGACTGTGCCGACGTACTTCACAGGGACGCCGTTCTTCGCGGCGGCCAAAAGGTCCGGGTCTATTATCTCGCCACGGTTACGGATAATGATCTTATTCAGAGAGACGTGCTTTCGAAGCTTTCCTCGATAAAACTGAATGAACTCGCAGAGGCACGGACGGAAAATCCTCTGCCTGTCGCCAATTACTCCATAGTTGACAATATAGAGACCGCAATGGGTGATATTCTGAACAAAAACACAGTGCTTCTGGCTGACGGTCTGGATTTCGCCATAAGCCTAAGCCTTGCCAAGCCCGAACACAGGGCGATAACGGAGCCCGAAATCGAAAAAACGATAAAAGGCGCGCATGACGGTTTTATTGAGAGTCTGAATATAAATCTTTCGCTTATACGAAGGCGCTTTAAGACAAACAACCTCAAAATAAAGAAATACATTGTGGGAGAGAGGTCGAAACAGGACCTTGCACTCGTCTATATCGATGAGATTGCCAATCCTGAAATCATCAAAAGGATGGAAGACAGGCTGAAATCCATAGACTATGACATCATTACCGGTATCGGTTACCTGGAACAGCTTACGACCGATCATCCCTTCAATATATTCCCGGTATATCAGCTCACGGAAAGACCCGACAAGGTGGCCGCCAACCTGGCCGAAGGCAGGGTGGCTGTGCTGCTTGAAGGCACGCCTGTTGCGCTTGTCGCTCCGGCAAATTTTCTCCAGTTTTTTCAGGCAGTCGACGATTATACGGCCGCGTGGGCCTTCGGTTCTTTTCTCAGGCTTTTAAGAATATTTTCCATAGTTCTCGCCATATTTCTGCCGGGGTTATACATAGCGATACTAACCTTTCACTATGAGGCTGTGCCGCTTACCATGCTGGTGCCATTGCTGCAGTCCAGGGCCAGAGTACCTTTTACTCCGATCATTGAGGCTCTATTAATGGAGCTGTCTTTTGAGCTGTTGAGGGAGGCGAGCACCAGATTGCCCGCGACGCTGGGACCTACCATTGGCATAGTAGGCGGTCTTGTCATAGGACAAACTGCAATCCAGGCCGGCATCGTGAGTAACATAATGGTCGTATTAGTCGGAATAACGGCAATTGCGACCTTTGTCGTCCCTACTTACGATATCGGGCTGCTTTTGAGGCTGTCACGCTTCGGTGCAATGATCCTTTCAGCCATATTCGGCATAGCAGGTCTCGTCATATATGCCTGTATAGGCGTTTCCTACGCCGTGTCCCTCGAATCTCTAGGGCAGCCCTATCTGCAGCCTGTGATGCCCTTCAGGTTCTCAGAAATGAAGGATACCTTCATAAGGGCGCCTTTCAAATACCTCGGCAGGAGGCCCGCCATAACCTGGCCCAGGGACGATACAAGAGGGAGTGGAAACAACCGTGCAAAATAGTATCGATACGATAACGGCAAGCCAGTCCAACAGATTCATAATAGCTGCTCAATTTCCCTTAGGCGTGCTTTCTGTGGCAAGGGTAGCGGTAAATGCGGCCGGTCACGACGGGTGGATGGTACTGATACTTGGAGGTTTGCTGATAATTATCTCCAAATTGATCATATCGTTATTGTGCAGGAGATTTGGAGGCGCTTCGATACTTGATATAGACCGGCAGCTGTTCGGAAAATATATCGGTACTTTTTTAAACCTTTTATGGATCGCATACCTGATATTCGCTTCCATCGCCAACTTCACATTTTTTCTGATTTCCATGAAGCTATGGTTCTTTAAATATACGCCTTCCCTTCTGGTCGCAATTCTTCTCATTTCACCGACGATAATACTGGTAAGCAAGGGCTTGAAGAATATATGCAGGTTTGACGTGATTCTTTACATAATGCTTTTTATTACAGCCCTGCTGCTCATTTACGGTTCGACCAAGCTTAGGGTCACCATGCTGCTGCCTGTCGGGGAAGCAGGGCCCCTGACCATATTGAATGGCCTCAAGCTTATTTCATTTACGTATATGGGCTTTGAATTATTGCTGTTTATATATCCCTACATAAGCAATAAAAAGGATCTGACAAAGTATATATGGGTATCCGGGGCACTAATAACTTCCTTTTTTACCTTTACCTCAATAGTAACGATATGTGTATTCGGGACCCAGTATACGAGCCTGAGCCTGTATCCGATCACCAGTCTGGCCAAGCTCGTCAAATTCCCGATATTCGAGAGGATTGATCTGTATTATTACGCCTCATGGATACCCGGTATGATACTTTGCACAAATTCCTACGTCTTTTGTACATGTGATTCGATCAGAAAGATTTTTAAAATAAAGAAGCCATTATGGGTAATACTCGTCATTAGTTTGATTCTGATAATTTCGTCGGTAATGGTAAAAAGTGTCGATATTGCGGAGAACCTCGGCAATTTCGGGGGCAGCATGAGCTACGGCGCCGGTATAGCAACGCCGGTTATAATATTGCTCATATCGCTTATCCTTAAAAAAGGAGGCGCAAAAGCACGAAAAAAATGCGAACCTTAACCGCGAGAATAGCTGAAGTTTTGGCGGCAGCATTATTTATACTGCCTTTAAACGGATGTCTTGATCAAAGAGTATACGAAAAAATAGCGTTCATAGTCAACGTTGGCATAGACACTTCCGACAATGGCAAACTGCTGGTGACCTATACCTACCCTGTAACCGGCGGCTCTGAGACAAGCGGCGGCAAGGCCGGCGGAGGCGGTGAAACCTCGGGCAGCATACCTATAGACATAATCGATACCGAGGCAGATCTTCTGAGAGAGGCCCGGGAGATATCTAACGAAATATCTCCCAGCAAACTGGAGGGGGGCAAAATACAAAACCTGCTCATTGGAAAAAGCATAGCACAAATCGGGCTTCAGGATTTCCTGGATATTTTCGAAAGAGACCCCAAAAATCCGGTACTTGCATGGGTCATAATTGTCGACGGGAGTGCCGGAGACCTCATTAAAAAAGGTCATAGTTTAAAAAACAAGCCGCCCTTGGGGATTTACATAAATCAATTGGTGGATGACAATTCGCGAACAGGCTATTGCCCCGCCGAGACAATAATCGATTTCAACGTTGAAAGCAGTATTCCGGGCATCGACCCGATCACATGCATGGTTGCGATGGATGATGACGGCGTCAGGGTCACGGGCAGCGCGCTGTTTCACAGGGGGAAACTGACCGGCAGGCTGAATACGCAGGAAAGCGCTTATCTGATGATGATGAAAGGCCGTAGAAAGGAATCGATGATATATTTCATTCCTCCCGAGGGACTCGCAGGCCTGAAGAAAAAAGCCGCCTTATCCCTGCAGGGAATCAAAAATAAATTCGAATTAAAAATAAATGATGGAATACCCGAAGTGACGTATAACATCAAACTCGAGACAGGACTGGAAGAATACAGGTTTTACAGTCTGATGGACGAGGACAAGGAAAACAGGCTGGCAAAGGCTGCGCAGGAACAGATAGCCCGGAGAATGCGGGAGGTATTCGATAAATTGAAGGAAGCAAGCTGCGACACGTTGGGCATCGGGGACAAGGTCCGCGCCTACGAAAATGATTACTGGAACAGTATAGGCGGCAAGGACGGCTGGGAAAAAATCTACCCCAAGGTCAGTGCCTCGTTCAACGTAGAAGTAAAAATAAACAATTACGGCAGGCTTAAATAATGAAATGCCGTTACCGAATGATAAATCTTACAGAAACCCCTTCCTTATACTTCGTGCCGCCATAATTTCGGTTCCGGAAGTAATAAATGGCATCCTTGCCGTCCTTATCCCTTTTGAAGATAAAATCCGCTACGGAACTCCTGGAGGCGAGGCCTTCGATTTTCGAGCCGTATGCTTCATATGCCGCCTTATTGTTTTTCGCGTCTATTTCGACCAGCAGGTCATCACGCCCATCACTGTCCATATCAACTTTCCCGCCCAGCTTTTCGGGAAGGCTGCTTGTTGTAAGCCAGTCAACCTGGACAAAGCTTTTCTTTGACTTGACGAATATCCCATCCTGCACCGGTTCATGGACTACCATAAGTAAGCCGCCCTCGTCCTTTTCATAGCTGGTATCCCCGCCGGTATACTTTGAAATTATTTGCACATTATTTTCGATAAGCAGGGTCTTCGCCCATGCCCCGATACCCATGAACAGCATTATTCCGCAGGTCGCGAATACTGCGGTCCAGACGATCCCGACGATTGCTTTTATTACGATCGACAACCTTATATTCATAAACTCCTCCAAACTTATCCTCTTATTTATTCAACAGGCTCCCCGTGGTTATCAGAAGCAGTATCCTGTATAACGCCGACGATATAATGCCTGCCCCTATTCCCGCAAAAATCGTGAATGCGAAGTACAGGAAAATGATACGCGCTGTCCTGGCAAACACTCCTCCCACCGGAGTCCCCTTTATGTGGTAATGCACTGCCTTTCCGGGGCACAGATCCACACATTTTCCGCATTTGTTGCAGTTGAAGCCCATTTTCCCTTTTTCGAGCGAAGCCTCGCTGACAGCCATGACAGGGCATTCCTTGATACACTTTTTGCATTTCAGGCACTTTGCCTTGTCGATTCTGATATCAAAAGGGTTGACCTTGTCCACGATGGATTGGAATGCTCCAAAGGGACAAAACGCCATACATTGCACCCTTTTTTTGCTGAGAAACGGCAGTATGATAACGAGGCCGATGAAGAGCAAAATGAATATCACTGTCTGCACCACCAGCAAGGGCGACGCGACCTCGAAAAATTCCGAACAGGCCTTGAAAGGACACAGCCATAAGCAATAGGTAGGCGAAGCTGTTTCAATTGCGGTAATAATCACCAGTATCAATACGGCTGCCGCCCCCCAAACGAGCTTGGGATTCAGCTTGATGCCTGCTTTCTTCGACAGCCTGGAGCAGCCGTCTTCCCAGCCGCCATAGAAGCAGGTCCAGCTGCACCAACCCCTGCCTATTAACAGTGACGCTCCGAGCCAGAAAATTATCATGAAGCTGGCTGAATACTGAAAGCCCAGATCCATTGTTCCCGGGAAAATGATCTGTTTACTTAAAACGGCGGGTATTATCGTTTGCGGGATAACTATGTGGCAAAAAGGAACGCTTCCCGATATAACATCGGACATGGTCGCAGCCATAAGGCGCCCCCTTGTTTCGAACAGCTGCAGAATGAACCCGATGGGAAAAGCTATTGCCATCGTTATAAACATTATTGCCCTTACCCTGTCTGTTTTTCCCGTGAAAAATGTAATAAACAGCATGACATTCATAAAAAGCCAGGCTGCCAAAACCGCTACGGAATGCAGCAGTTCGACTCTATTCCAGGAATACAGTCCCGTTATAAAGTACGACCCGAATGAAAAAGGCGCTGTCAAAAGTGCCGCGAAAATAATTTTACTGATAGTTTTATTCATATGATACCTCCGGAAGCCAGAATAAGCATAATGCCCTTGTAAACGAACCAGATGAAGATAAGCGCAAGCAGAAACCTGCCGACTGTCTTTACCCCTTCCCTGTTCCTCAGTAAGCCAAGTAAGGGAATAGGAATGAAGTAGACGGTAGTACCGGTGAAGAACAGGAAAAAGAACCACAGGCATTCCAACAGGTTATTCAGACTGGAGGCTTCCGCAAAAACCAGCGCGAAAGTCGGGCATAGATTGATGCCCGTCAAAAATCCAAGCAGCAGCGGGAATAAAAGCCCGCGAACCTTAAGCTTTCCACATATTGCTTCCAGCTTTTTTCCCATGCAGCTTCTTTCCTTAAAGAACTCCAGTATCAGGAGAATGGAGAAAACGATGTAGATGCTTCCCTGCAGATACCCTCTGTATGGATTATTCTCCAGAAGATATCGACCGGTAAAAAAGGCAGCCACTCCGAATAACAGATAGCCGATCAGGCGGCCCGACATAAATAGAAGCAGGTCGGAGAAATTTTTACCTACCCTGTAGCCTCTGGAAAGATAATACGGCAGGATTACCGGCATGCAATACGAAAGGCAGGCAACGCCGCTGGATAATCCCAATATAAGACTGTTCATTGAACCCCCCCTTTGTTGTTTCCAACATAAGGCGGGCACGACTCAAAGTAAATGAGAATCCCTTCTCAATTTAAATAAAAAGGTGTTGGGAAATTGGTCCCAGGATCGCAGGAAGCTTGTAAAACCGGGCTTACACGGATGAGCTGTTTTTGTTGTACAAGCCCATAAGTTCGAAACGTGAATTGATGCCGAGCTTTTTATAAAGATTGTAAATATGATTTTTCACTGTTTTTTCAGATATGTATAGCTGCTCGCCTATAGCCTTGTTTGTCTTCCCGAGGACTATCAGGTCCATTATGTCCTTTTCCCTCTCGGTGATACGGTACTGTTCGATAAAAGACGAAGAGGAAAGCTTGTTTATCGAAACAACAAAGATATTCCTCCAGAAATACATGATAAGCAGTATACTCCACAATGCATAAAAGAGCGGGAAGGGGTTGACGTGCAGATCGAACAGCACCTGGATGACAAATATCAGAACAAAGAAAATCAGGATGAAGGTGAACGTTTTCGTAAGCTTTCTATATGAATTGTCGAGCCTTTTGAAGCCAACAAGGAAAGCAACGCAGTTAAGCCCAAGCATTATATAAAATTCCATTGACGCTATAGAGGAAAGCATATCCTGATAATCACGCGGCAGAAGATAAAGCAACGGTACTATGAATACGGGGAAAGCTGAAAACAGCCGGATAAAAAACCTTATCCACCCGGGAGACTCCTCGTAAAGCAGTCCCGTGACAAGCAGCGACAGGTTGAATATGATAAAGGACATGCACAGCGGCGTTATCACAGGATTGATGTTGATAATATACGGAGTTAAGGTATTTACGAAAAATTGTGCCACATAGGACATCAGCATTACTGTCGTTGCCAGGTATGTGAGCCAGAGACGCTTAAGGTATATGTTCCTGTACTTTAAAGCGCCCAAGGTCAGAAAAACCAGGCTGCTAAAGCCCATAAACAGAGCGATGACCCCGGTTCCAAAGCAAATATAATCAATTAAAGTCGGCATCGGCTTGCTCCCGGAAAGTTATTCCAACAAAATAGCATATAGATTTTATCATACAATCAGACATTACAAAAGCCAATTCGAATATGGAGAATAGAATTGAAAAGAGAATTCTATGCTATAATAAGCTTAGTTTCCAGAAGGAGCAGGCCAATATGTACAAAACAACAGATAAATACATTCAGATCAACAATTACCGGATTAGATACAGGGCTCTCGGAGAAGGCAGCACTACTGTCATGTTCATACATGGTATCGGAGGATATATAGAAGGCTGGGCGGATGTTCCATCAATTATTTCAAAGCATTTCAAAGTGGTTGTTCCTGACCTCATAGGGCATGGACTCAGCGATAAACCGGCCATCAACTACTCGATCGATATGTTTACTGACGTCATTATACGCTTTATGAAAGAGCTCAATATCGAGAGCGCAGTATTTGTGGGCCATTCATTAGGAGGCGCCATATGCCTGGATCTTTCGATAAAACACCCGGAAAAAGTGAAAAGTCTGATACTTGTAAACAGTGCCAGTGTAATAATTCCTCTTGGGATACGCTTTGGGTCGTTAGGTATATTAAAGAGAATAAATATAAAAATTCCCCGTTCTATTTTGAAAACATTTAATCGCAATTCAGTATATGACTGTAAACTCCTGACTCCGGAATGGCTTGATGAGGCAGATAGATTTTGCAATACCACGGAAAGCTATAGAGTATTGTTCTCTGTTCTCAATTCCAACATAGGCCTTTCAGGATTGAAAGGAGAAATTCAAAGCCGCTTTTGCAGCGGGCTGGCAAATCTAAAAATACCTGCGTTAATTATCTACGGGGCAGACGACAGAACCGTACCTAATGCCAACTCCCATCACTTGCACAGCCTGATACCTGATTCAAAACTGATAAGGTACGAAAAATGCAGGCACCTGCTCCCTTATGAATATACGGAGAAGTTGGCCGAAGATATCAATCAATTTCTGGGACTGGATAATTCCTTGTAAAAACCGGACTGAAAGTTTCCTCTCGTCCGGTTTCTGAGCTTTATCCATATCCTATTTGGCCTGGATCGGTGTTATGTCAGCCCAAGAGTTCCTCTTCCCTTTCTCTGAAGTAGCTTACCGTCTGAGTTACGAGGTTTTCAAGCAGAGTCTTGTCAGGCTTTCCGTTCATTGCGGGATAAGGGTCTCCCCCCGGTCCAAGGGGTTCCGGAGTGAAAAACCTGTCCCCGTTATTGTAGTCTATAAGGTATAACGCCATAATAATAGTATCAAGATCAAGAGAACCCTCTCCCAGAGCGCACCTGTTACTATCGGCCATATGAAGGTTCACAAGCAGCTCTCCGGCGTCAAGTATCGCTTCGCCGATATGTGATTCACCATCCTGCATGTGGTAAACGTCACCGTTTATATGCCGTACTCCTGGATGATCAACTGCAGCTATATATTTCCTTGCATCGGCAAAAGTATGGATGAAGCTGACTTCTGCAGCTCTTATCGGCTCGATTGCAGCCTTTACATTATACTTTACAAAGAGGTCGGCTACCAGGCCAAGAGTCTCCACACTTCGTTCGAACTCAGTGCTATCATAGGCCTTTGGTCTTCCAACCGCTCCCGGTACAACCAGCATATAGGCAGCGCCTACCTTTGCAGCAAATTCAAGCTCCATTTTTATGTAGTCCACTGCGGCCTGTCTTTGCGCAGGACAATTACTGGAGAGATCATTATAGGTAGAAAACATTCCGCAGATTCCGCTCACCTTAATACCGTAGTCAGCAAGCACTTTCAATGTTTCATCGGGTTTATATCCCAGGTCCGGCCCATAGTGGTTGCCATGGAGCTCGATGTACTTTATCCCTGCCCGATGCAAGCGTGCTGCGGACTTTGCCAGAGCTTCCATTCCAAAACCCCAGTTGCTCCATGACAGCTTAAGTCTGTTCTTAAGCTTTTCAGGATTGTTCTTTTTTAGTTCAATAAATTTATTGCGGATATTTTCATTCTTAATTTCGAAATTTTGTTTTTTCATTTTCGTTAACCTTTCACACCTCCCAAAGTAATACCCTTGACGTAGTATTTCTGGAAAAAGGGATATATAAACAGGATTGGCACCACACCTATTACTGCGATAGCCATAATAACAGAATCCGACGGCATGTTTGCAAGCAATTCACTTGCAATATCTCCGAAGAAACCGGACTGCAGATAACGGATATCCATCAACAGACGATTAAGGATGTTTTGTATATTATAGTATTGGGTTTCCGTCAAATAGTACAGTCCGTTTGTCCATGAATTCCAGTAAGACAACCCCTGCATTAAGCCGATAGTAGCTAAAATGGGAAGGGAAAGAGGCAAACAAATCTTGAAGAAGACACGCCCCTCGCTTGCTCCGTCAATTCGAGCCGCCTCATAAAGCTCCTGTGGTATGTTCGTTCTAAAATAGGACCGCATCAGCATTACATAGAAACCGTTCACCAACAGTGTCGGAAAGATTTGTGCCCAAATCGTATTTTTTATATGAAAAAGCTGCGTATACATCAGATAGGTAGGAACCAGACCACCATTAAACAAAAGCGTAAAAAGAACCAAAAAATTTAACAATCGGCTGCCTTTCAAACGGTTGTGCGACAAACCATAGGCGAGCATTGAGGAAATGATCAGTCCTAACGCGGTTCCGAATGCTGTAGTAAAAATAGTTACTATATATGCATTTATCATTGTGCTTAAATCTTTTCCCAAATATTCATAGGCAGCTACACTCCACTTTTTCGGGAAAAAACTGTATCCCTCATTAATAATAGTATTGTTATCGGTAAAAGAACCAATTATCAGTAAAAGGAAGGGTAAAATGCAGCTAATAGATGCAATGGAAAGAATTATACCTGCAATTAAACTATTTCTTTTTTTACTTTTTGAATTTGATATCATGGCTGAGATTTCCTTTCTTTCCGTAGGCAAGTACCTTATGTTAACAATATGCGATCAAATTAAAGAACTACCTTAAAACAAAGCATTCTCTTTATTGAATTTTCGAACAATCAGATTCGAAATTATAATCAGAGCAAAACCAACGATCGATTGATAGAATCCCGCAGCCGCAGACATGCCGATATCGCCCAGCTGAATCAATGCTCTGTATACGTAGGTATCAATTACATTTGTTGTGCTAAACAGCGCTCCGGAATTCATTGGAACCTGGAAAAACAAGCCGAAATCCGCATAAAAGATTTTTCCCACATGTAACAGGAAAAGGGTAATAATGGTGGGGGTCAATAACGGCAACGTAATATGTATTATTTGCTTAGTGCGTGAAGCGCCATCCAATGTAGCCGCTTCATAGTAATCACTGCTGATACCGATTATAGTCGCTAAATAAATAATACTGTTGAAGCCTATCGTTTTCCATATTTGCATAATGGTGATAATATATGGCCAATATTTAGATTCGGTGTACCATGAAATTTCCTTAATTCCCAGGATCGGTAAGATAACATTATTCACCATGCCCTTATCGATACTTAACAAGGCATATACAAAATAGCTCACAATAATCCATGAAACCAGTTGAGGCAAAAGAATTGTCGTCTGATATAACTTCAAAAGACGCTTATTGGCGATTTCATTCAGCAAAAGGGCAATTAAAACTCCGAACACAATTCCAAGCAAGATGAATGCAGCATTGTATAATAAAGTGTTTCTTGTAATAACCAGTGCATCTTTGGTTTTGAACAGGTACTCAAAATTCTTTAAACCAACCCAATCGCTTTGAAATATGCCTTTTCGAAAGTCAATATCCTTAAAGGCGATGGCCAAGCCGGCAATCGGAATGTAATTATTAAAGAATAAATATATTAATCCGGGAACCATCATTAGATATATCGGCAGCTTTTGCATCAATGTTTTTGGGGACTTTCGGATTTTAGAAGAATTTACCGGCATAGTGAACACTCCTTTGGAAATAACAGTTGATCTGCAGATTTGCGATGACTCAAACAGCAGATCAACTGTTTTCAAATATAGATTGGTTAAGATCAGTATCGAGTATTAATTCTTTTTAGCCAGCCAAGCATCCAACTGAGCCTGCTTTTCTGCAAGAATTTTATCGACGCCGGCTTCCTTCATTTTATCGATATACTCTTCGATTATTCCACTTTCCGGGTCACTCAAACCGCATTCGATGAGGAGTTTATACTGAGAACGCACAGAGTTGACAGCAGCCAATTCCGTTTTTACTTTTCCACTGTCGAAAGTAAATCCAAGCGCCTTGGAACGGCCGGCAGTTTCGTTATCTTTCTTCATCGTTTCCCACAGATCAGGCTGCTCGCCTTTCCACAAAGGAGCAATGAACTGGTTGCCCATAGCATAGCCCATGTTCAGGGTCCATCCGCTGGAGTTGCCGTCGACGCCTTCCGGATAGAAAGCAAAACCCTTATCGTCTATTACATAATGCTTGTCTTCAATACCCCAGCAAAGCAAGGTTACAAGATCTTTGTCGGAAAACATCATATTGAGATATTTAACGGCAGCTTCAGGAGCTTTACTTGTTACAGATACACCCCAGTTAACCTGTGTTACGCTGGCGGTTGTTGCGATGTAGTCTGTCAGCGGCACTGTAATGATCGGGGAACCGACATTTCTGGTAGCCTGCTCCGCATATCCGGCCTTGGCGCCATTCAGATAGGCAAATCCCTTTCCGGCCTTCAATAAAGATGCGTATCCTTCCTGTGTAGTTGTAATATCTCTCATGGTGTATCCGGCCTTATACCATTCATGAACCAATTTGACGCTATTACGATACTCTTCGGTTTCTTCGTAAAGAACCACCTTCGTATTATCCAATCCATTATTCAGCAACACACCGATGGGATCTCCCAGAGGATCATAATTTACATTGAAGCTTAAGATAGATTTTCCTGAAGCAGCAGTTACGAGAGGATAGAAGTCTTTTCCTTCACCTTCCTTGACTGTTTTCAGAATAGGAGTCAGGTCGTTTATGGTTTTTATTGCGCCCGTGTCGATTTTGTACTTGTCAACAAGGTCTTTACGCATGTTAACAGCATAACATTTCGCCAGGTCACGGATAGTAGGAACGATATAAAGATTTCCGTTGATGGCAGTGGCGTCCAAATAATCTCCAAGTGCTTCGCGGATACCGGTTCCGTATTTATCGATCAGATCATCCAACTGTATAAGCTGGTTACGACCTACATAAGAAGAGTAATTGTTACCGTTGACATAAATTAAATCCAGCGGTTCATTACCTGCCAGCATCAATGTGATTTGCTGGTCATAACTCGAGTATGGATAGAGCTGCAGCGATACTTTTGTATTAATCTTGTCAAGAGTAAGTTTATTGATCGCGTCCTCAATAAGCGGGGCGTCTGCCGTATGCGGGGAATTGTCTGCGCACAAAGCCATAACAATCTCGTCCGGCTCTTTCTGTTCTGCTTCTGCCGGTGTGCTTTCAGAAGCGGCGGAGCTCACTTGAGAAGAATCGGAACCGGTGGTTGTTGCAGCATTATTACCGCATCCGGTAACCAGTAGCATCAACATTGCGATTGCCAGTGCCATAATACGAGTAAATCCACGTTTTAAACTGAGTTTTCCTGTCATAGTTCTTTCTCCTTTTCTTTTTATTATCTTAGACCGGTAAACACTGAGTACGACCTTTTTAGTTCACCTCCACTTATTAATTATGTTTACTTCAAAGACTTAAAGTCTTCAAAATATTTCCGCCCATGATTTTTACCTGATCTTCCATCGGCAAGTCTTCCAGAAGCGCTTTATATTTACCGACACAAGCATGCATGATGTCAAAAGGAGTATCGCTTCCAAAGCAAATTCTATTTGCACCCAATTGTTCAATCGCCTTCCACAAAGCATTCGTCCTCACTGCACTGCCAATAAGCATAATATTCGGACAATCCTGTGCGACCTCAATCATTGCATCAGTTACATCCGCATGACCAACGCCACCCATGTGAGCGACCAGTATTTTCATTTCAGGATATTCTTTGGCAATCTTTTTCACACGGAACGGATGAGTAAATTCAAATGCATCTGCTCCTACATGAAGAGTTAGTGCCTTTTTAGTTTTGGCGATCTCTTCTATCACCGGAGAATAGTCAGGGTTATCAATATAAAAGTTGTTTTGAGCACCATTTAGCTTTACCCCATGAAAACCGTATTCATATACACACTTTTTCACTGAGTCGATCGCTTTATCAACTCCCAGATTCGGATCAGCCCAGCCAAATCCAAGAAAGCGGTCGGGGAATTTTTTTGTCGCTTTGTAGATATAGGCATTAGAATCGTCAATGTACCTCAAATAAGGCGGGATCAACCATACCAGCGCCTGATCCACTTTTGCCCGGTCCATTTTCATAATGGTGGCTTCGATACTGGCATCTATCCCTTGTTCCCTTATAGGCGCCAGATGTACATCTGCATCTATGATTTTCATCCTTAGCAGTCCTTTCTTAATCAGAATTTGATATTATATGTTTTTCCGGCTTCCGTGTCAAACTCAAGCTCCTGCTCCTTCAGATCAAAGGGAACGCGGGCGCCATTCTCTTCAATGACCGGAACCTTCTTCTCCGGCCATTTTATACAGCACCTTCCGCCTGCTGCGCTCTCGACCTTTACTGCTGTAAGGCCGGCTTTATCCTTTTCGGCGGATACAAAGAATCCTCCGCGGGCTCTCAGCCGTTCGAATTTTGCCGTGCTGCTTTCCGGCCAATACGGGAATAACCAGATTTTATTGCCTTGTGATTGCAGCATCATTTCTGTTATGCACATAATGCCCTGGAACTGATTTTCAACCATCCTCCAGTTGTTGCTTACCCAAACAGGCAGCTGTCCCTCGGCAAAAGAAACTGCAGAGTACAAACCATTGTCAAAACGATGATTCAACAGAGCGGTTCGGATCTCATCAAATTTATCTTTGATTCCCAAGCGTATGAAAGGCATCATAGCTGAAATCGAATGCAGCGGCGCGGGAGTTGAAGTACCCTTTGGACGTAATATACTGGTTCTGTTCAGCATATCCCGTACTACTTCAGCAAGTCCGCCCTCTTCATCTCCGTTCAGATATTCACCCGGATATACCAACCATCCGCCGCATCCCCAACGGTTAGTACGGGCATATTCCAGACGCCAATCCATATCTGCAAATTCTGAGAGCCGTTTTCCCTGAATAACCGAATCGAATTTATCCCAGTCTTTACAGAAAGCATACCAGCCCTGATGGTCATCCGTCCACCCATAATCGATATCCGGCACTTTTTTGAGCGCCTGTATCCAGTCCTCACGCGCTTGTTCATCCACACCAAGCGTTTGTGATGCGGCGATAGCACATTCAAAAGCTTTTTTAAACATAACGATATCGGTTACATGATTCTTATTTCCTACAAAACCTTTGCACCATCCCGGTTCTTCCAGGCGCATGGATGGATAAATATCGCCGTCTTCTTTCTGGTACTTTTTCAAATATTCACTGTAGAATATCGCAGCTTTTTTAATAAAGTCATAAGCATTCTCTTCCAGCCATTTTGCATCATGGGTATATTCCCAGTGCTGCCACAGCATCAAAGAAAGCCAACCGGTATGGCTTAAAGCCCGTCCCCATTTATTATTCACAATCGCACGATGCGGAGGAGCATAGGGAATACTGCTGAGATCGCAGTATACGCCTCCTTTAAGTCCGAATATCATTTCGGATAAATATTCAAACGTCGGCATGTGCTGACGGATCAGATCCGCGAATACCTCATACCATTCCAGATGGTTGACTGGCAGCGCTGCCGCAAACCATTTCTGTACGTTATGGTTCCAGGTGTAGCGGGAATGGAAGTCGGCATTGTCGTCGATGGGAACATTTGCGCACAGAGAGGGCGCCTGAGCTCCAGGCTTTAAGTGACAGGCAAAGCCATACAGGTTTCTGTACCAAACCGACTCAAGTTCCTTATCTTCAATTTCAATGCCGGAGGATTCCCAATATTTCTCCCAGAGCCGCTCACTGTCAGCGAACAACCGATTAAAGCGCTCTATCGTATTCTCACCCATCATGCGAACAGCACGTTCCCGGGTGTCCGGATAGTTCTCACGGTCTGTGGAAATACCGGTAAACAATGTGATTTCATTTCCGTTATTCAGCCGGAGAGACTGTGCAAGAGCATAGGCCATGTCAAGAACAGGAATTTTATTGTCGGAGCCTTTATCAGTTGATTCCGGGAAAGAGGACGCAATACACCAATTGAAATCAGGGGTATCATATTTACCCGGCATCAGTTGTGTTATCGTACCGCTATGATCGGTCAGCAAGGATACTGCCGGCAAGGGCATGGTCGGATCCGCATAGTCCGGTTCCTTTTCCACAAATATCTGAATTGCAGTAGTGTCCCCTTCAACAGATAATTTCATGGCAAGTGTATTCAGCTCTTTATGGACAAAGGCGCTGAAATTGACCTTGCTTCTTCCCAGATCAACGGTGGACTCCAATAAACCGTTCATTATATTCAGCTTTGCATGAATTTTCGTATTGCTGAACCCGCAATGACGTATGCGAATACGTCCGGCTCTTCTGAGGCCGAAACCGCCGAACCATAAAACCAGCTTGCCGCAGCGTTCCTTTTCTTCTGCAAGGGAGCCGAAAACCACATCGACACCTTCCGGCTTTCCCTCCCAGTTTGCAAACCGCGTTAATACATTATCACAGTTTTCCGGCCATTCAAAGCCATAATCCTTTTCATACCGAATCAGATCATCCTGTGACAAAGTTTGATTTTTGGCATCGTTGTCTATTCTGGAATCCCAGATATCATTTTTGCCCAGATTCAGAATAATTTCGTGAGATGAAAAAGTAACGTTTGCCGCAAAGTCACCGTTACTAATGATCAGTCCTTCATGAGGATTGGTTAAAATCTTCTCCACTATAATTGGATATTTTTCGGCAATTGATTTCATAACGTACCCCCTTTTAATAGCCATTCTATCTTAATCATGGGTATTGCTTTTTTGTTCATAACAAAATGTATTTTACGCTGCATCCATTATTTTTTCTAACACTTTTCAGGCCTATATTTGATACTTTTAAGTCATGATGAACAGGCTTTACAACAAGAGGGACTCATATGGTATAATAGTGGTAAAGTGGCAGCCTTAACTGCAAGTCGCCACTACTTTCGATGGGTACCGTCCAGGCTGCAAAACCTATATAAGAGAGCGTTTCGCACTTCTATACAACTGAAAATGAAGAGGGACAACTAAATGAATTCGATCCGTTCCAAGCTTATTCGCAATTTTTTATGTTTCGCTGTTCCGATTGTCATATTGTTGGTTGTTACCAATTTTTATGCAATTTCCATTGTCCGCAAGCAAGTGTCAAAATCATATGAAAATATGGCTGCTCTTTATTTGAAACAGGTCGACACTGCATTGATTGATATCGAACAATATTTGAGTCTGACGATTTCCAGCGAAGTAAGCCTTCAGGCTATCAATAATAATTCCAGCAAGCCTTCCAATCTGGCTAGAATTGCTCTGAAGAATAAACTTGCAAATGATATTTTGGTTTATAAAACCGCAGACTGTTTGTTCGCATATCTTCCTGAGGCGGATACTTTTTTGACTGTCAACAGCAATAACCTGGAATATAAAAAGCGAGAGCAGATTAGTATGTACATTCGGAATTTAACAGATACAGGCAAGGTAGAATTCAATGACTGGAAGGTGTATACACTTGAAGGTTCTCATTATCTGATGCGTATCATACGGTTTAATAATATGTATTTAGGAGCATGGATACAGATGGAGAGCCTGAAAACTCCTATGTCATTGGTTAACCTCGGTGATAATACCTATACTTTCTTTACAAATAAAAAAGGTTTCGTATTAACTCCTCCTAACGACCTGGATTTAAAGTCCATTGAGGGAGGAAACGGTTTTAAAAAGTTAACGCTGAACGGGGAAAAATCAAATTATCAATATGTTTCTCAAAGCTCTCATGAAGGAGATTTCAAGCTGTATGTTTTAATACCGGAAAAAAATACCTTGAATTATCTTCCTTACATCCTTCGAGTTTCATTTATTATTTTGTTTGTTCTATGCTTTGTCATCATCCCCGCTTATCTCTTTTTTATCAGTAGGGATATTTTGCTGCCGCTAAACGGATTAGTGACTTCCATGAAAAAAGTAAAAAACGGGGATCTGGATGTAAGAATTCATTCAAAAACGACCTCAGACGAGTTTGAGATAGTAAAAGAGACCTTCAATAATATGCTTATGCAAATCCAGGATTTGAAAATCAGTGTGCAGCACGAAAAAACCATTGCGCTGAAGGAGGAGCTTTATCGTCTGCAAATGCAGCAAAGCCCGCATTTTTTGATAAACTCTTTGAATATTTTATACAATCTTTCCGAATTGAAGGACTATAAACTGATCGAGGAGATGACTCTTTGCCTAATTCGGTATTACCGGTTTATTTACACAAACAATTTCAACTTTGTCTTTTTAAAGGATGAGATAAGTCACTGTGAGGATTATTTGCGGATTCACAAAATGCGAATGAAGGACAAGCTGGAATATTCTTTTATGGTACCGAATTTTCTTGATGATACGCCGGTTCCTCCGCTGATTGTACAAACGTTTATAGAGAATGCGATCAAGTACTCGGCATCTGAAGATGGATTGGTTTCTATAGCAGTGAAAATTGATTTTGCCGTATATGAACATGAAGATTGTATAAAAATTTTGATTGAGGACAGCGGAAACGGTTTTTCAGAACAATGCTTACATATATTTCAAAATGCGGATAATGTGTTTACTCAAAAAAAATGCGAGCATCTGGGAATCATAAATGTTCAGCGAAGATTGGCCCTGCTTTATGAAGGAAAATCAAATATTCGTATTTTCAACCGCAACGGAGCAATAATTGAAATTTATTTACCAATCAATCCTGGTATGAGCAAATTACGCGATCTATTATAAGAGGGGGAAAAAGGTGTATTCGGTTTTGATTGTTGATGATGATGATCATGATATTCGAAAGGTTAAGACCGGTATTGATCCCAATATTATACCAATAGATAAAATTTATACCGCAAACAATATCCAACAGGCAAAAGGAATTCTATTATGTAAACAAATTGATATTTTGCTTTGTGATATTGAAATGCCTCAGGGAACCGGTATTGAATTATTGGAATGGGGACAGGAAAAAAACCAGGATACGGTCACTGTTTTGTTGACTTGCCACACAGATTTCAAATATGCAAAGCAGGCTGTACGCTTGGGATGTCTGGATTATTTGCTCAAGCCGGTGGATCTGGAAGAATTGAATTCTGTATTAAAAAAGGCGGATATCGTGCTGAAAAAGAAAACGGAAACACTTCGGATAAATGATTATCAGCAAATGTGGAAAAAAATTACTCCGTTAGTGATGGAAAGCTTTTGGTTCAATCTGATCAATAATATGGAGCTTTCAACAGAGGACGCTATTAAGGCGATGATTGAAAGCATGAATATTCCAATCACGATGACGATGAAGTTCTTTCCGATATTGCTGACTATTCAACGGTACCAGAAGGATTTGAGCGCGAGAAATCAAAAAATAACAGAGCATGTGATCAAACAATCCATCAATAAAATTTTTTTGAAGGAGGATTGCTCCCCCCAGATTATCAAACTCAACGATATGGATTATATTGTAATACTCTCTTTTGAAAACCCGGAATACTCAAAGAGAAAAACTATGAAGGAGAATTGTGAAGCCCTGATCCGTATTTGTAATGGGGTTTGTTGCGACGCATCATGTTTTATCGGTGAGATGACTAACGTATCGGATTTTTCCAATGTGATAGCAGTGCTAAAAACACTAAGAAATGAAAATGTAATTCTGAATCAGGTTATAGATATTCAAGAAGTAGAAGAAAAGTCAGAGGTAAGCACGCCAAATATCAATCTTTGGACAACGTTATTAAAAAAAGGCAAGGAGAAAGAAGTAATTGAAGAGATATTTGTTTACTTCAAGGTGCTTTACAGAACCGGCAATATCAATTTAAACGTGCTGAAGCAGTTTCGGCAGGACTTTCTGCATATGATCCATCTGCTGCTAAATCAAAACAGTATTTCAACAAGGGAGTTTTTTTGCGATGCCGTTTCTCTCGAACTGGAGGAGAAGTCGATAAATTCCACAGAGGAGATGAGTATCTGGGTTAAACATACAATTCGAAAAGCGCTCGAAAGAATTAATGCTATTGAAAGGTCCAATGATGTAGTCGAAAAGGTAAAGGAATATATAGCGCTTCATCTGGATGAGGAGGATCTTTCCCGGGAAACCATTGCACATTATACTTTTCTCAGTCCTGATTATCTTTCAAAAATATTCAAGAAAGAATCGGGCTTCTCTATATCGGATTATATTATCCAGGAACGATTCAAAAAGGCGAGAGAATTGCTTGTTTCGACAGATCTTTCAGTCAGCGCCGTAGTGTCAGCGGTAGGTTATTCTCATTTTTCCTTCTTTTCGAAAATGTTTAAAAAAATCGTGGGCTGCACTCCTATCGAGTACCGAAAAAGGAATAAGCTCCAAGCTTGAGTCCCTGTGATAAGTGATAACTTATACCTCCTCAAAATTTTTTAGTATATCGAATTTCCGCAGTTAATGTCAAAAGGCATAATTAACAACTTTTGAATATCCTTGAAATGATTTTTGAAAAACCATTCTATCGCTTTGCCGTAATTCTCCTTGTTGTCAAACTCCCATTACTCTCCTAATTAACGGCTGACCTTACTAGAGCGCCTAAATCAGGTCTATATCCGATGAAATAATATAAATCATCTTTTGTTTTTATGTAAACTTGATTCTCCCACTTTACGCCTAAAGAGAAAATCATCTTGATAAATTGAACTTGCTTGATATCAGGATTGTTTACAGAGATACTCTGCGGTTTATCATAAACATATTCTACTGCGAATTCTTCCATATCCTCAACATCATTCTTAACGGCCGGAGAATCCAGACCTAATGTATCCGGCATGTCAAATACAATTAATTCGTAAAAGTCCATAGTGTCGTAAATCACGCCGGTGTCGCCATTGAACACGCCGGTATCTGCGTTTCCTCCCTTGCCTTTTTTCGGGATGTAGATTGTTCCGTTGTGCTCATATTTGACAGCGTTGTAATCATTGTTTATGTGCATGACTTTATCATTTACCCTGAAGAGTGAATTCCCATGACTTATTTCTTTTTTAGAGGGTGCGGCCGGATTGAATGTCTCCTGTATTTTTAGGTTCATAGCCTCTGTTCCTGAATCGTATCCACAATGGCCTTGTTTTAAGCAGGTTTTAGGACTCTGAAAATAGCAAAACAACGATTGTGCAAAAAGCGAATTTCTTAAAGTATATCTGGATTTTTGATAAATGTAACCGTTGCGGCTCGAAAAACAATTTTATTTTAAAATAATTTACATTTTATACAAATATGGTTATAATTACGAGATGTAGGTATACATATGTACATTTGTTAGTAATTTGAACAGGTTGGAGTGATTTTATGAAAAAGAAAATAACGTTGTTACTGACAGCATTTATGCTTTGGACAATTATGATACCTGCATTTGCCAGTGTGGGTCTGAAACCGGAGGAGCAGTATGGTATGCCTGTTAAGTTTCAAACGAATCAGGCTTATCCGGGAGCCATTAAAATTGACGGGGTTTTTGTTTATAAAGATGCAAAAGAATATGTATTTACTATTCTGTACAGTAACGGCGAACTGGCCAAATTGGATAATCAAGGTGCTAAAACAGTAAAATCTTCTTTTTTTAATCCGCCTAGTGGTGATAAATTGAAAATATCTTGGTTGAACAATTTTAGCCGCATCACTTCCGACAGTAAAAAGATACAATATCGCACAGATACGGAGAAACTGCTGCAATGCAGGCAAATTACCGTATTTCTATATGATATTTTATATAATAATGATGATCAGAATATCAGTTGCTACTTTAATATAGCAGACATAAATTTTAATAAAGTCCCTTCTGTTCAGGATTTATTGAATGGTTATGAGTTTTCAGCTGAAAAAATAATAGTTGAGCTTGAAGACACGCCTGATGCTTCGGCACTGAAAAGCATAGAAGAATTAAAACTTTCGGAAGTTTTCAGGGACTCGGCTTTTAGTTCATTTAAAACTGGCATAACCAGAGAACGCTTTGCATATCTCATGGTGAGGTTCTATGAAAAACTTACCGGCGCTGAAATACAGGTAAATGATAGTGTTTCGTTTATCGATACCGATGATATTTATGCAATGAAAGCCGCGCAGATAGGCATAACCAACGGTATAGGAAATAACAGATTCAGCCCGGATAGTTTGCTGAACAGGGAACAAATGGCAACGCTTGTCATCAGGACCCTGGGATTGGCAAAGATTGATCTTGCCTACAATAAAGAGCTTGTTGAATATGTTGATGATGGAGAAATCAGCAATTGGTCGAGGGATGCGATATATACCGCTTTGCATTTTAATATCATAAACGGCGTAGGTGGAAACAGGTTTTCACCTAAAACTGTCGCAACAAATGAGCAAGCCCTGGTTATCACCTATCGGTTAATGAAGAAATACGGAGATCTTAAGTGGTATGTAGAAAAGGACCGTACGAGGTTCTATCTCAAATTCGAAGGTAGGCTTTACAATATACCGTTTGCCGAGGATGTTATTCTAGATGGCGAGCCTGTTAATAAAGACATATATTTCAAATCCTTTGATGATATGAATACTTTCTTAAACCTATCACATCTGGAATCCAGCCGGCTTTCCTATGAACCAACGGGAAATCCTAATTTCGTAGGAATATTGAAGGTGTATGATTATAATTATGTGAGCATCAAGGTTGAAAGTCTGTATTCCGGAGTAGATAAAACCGGTGAGATAACAAAAATATTTTTTAATTCCAGTTTTGATAAAGTGCCTGATCTTTCTATCATTGTCGATAAAAATAAGGGTATAACCTCATATAACGGATTTAAACCGATAAATTACTATGATAAGTCACAGGTCATAAACCGTATTCATGTTATACCTGTAAAAGAAATATTTGAAGATTTGGGAATGGATTATACAATTGAGTACAACGGTTCATGGAATATTTACGTGATTGATTTTACCCAAAGCTAAGCAGGGGGTAAGAATGGGTTATATAATCATCACTTTGGATGCCTTAATAACATATACTCTCTTATCTGCCGTCTAGGGATATAATACACTTTATATCCCTAGACGATTATAATAGATTTTTCAAACTATTTGAGACGTTTTTTCAAACTTTTTGAGTCATTTTTCAAACTTTATGAGAAATGACACATCCTTGTAGAGAATCCTTCTACTTATTCCACCGTCACACTCTTCGCTAAATTCCTCGGCTTGTCGACGTCGCAGCCCTTGAGGACGGCCATGTAGTAAGCGAACAGCTGCAATGGAGTTACTGCGGCGATCGGGGCGAGCAGAGGATCGATGTTCGGGATGGTGATGACCATGTCCGCGACCTTCTCGACCTCGGTGTTCTTCTCCTGGGTGATCGCCAGAACTATCGCGCCTCTGGCCTTGACTTCGCGGATGTTGCTGACCATCTTGTCGAGCAGGCTGTCCTGCGTCATCGGGCAGACCACGAGCGTGCCCTTCTCGATAAGGGCGATGGTGCCGTGCTTCAGCTCGCCGCCCGCATAGGCCTCCGAGTGGATATAGGAGATTTCCTTGAGCTTCAGCGAGCCTTCCATTGACAGCGCGTAATCGAGGCTCCTTCCGATGAAGAAGATGCTCTTCGCGTTGAAATGCTCCGAGGCGAATTTCTGTATATCATCCTTGTCGTTCAATATCTTTTCCATGGCTGCCGGGATATCCTTCAGGCCATCCAGCATCTCGGCAAGCTGTTTGTCGCCGAGCAGGCCTTTCTTATGCGCAAAGTCGAGCGCGATCAACGTGAGCGCCGTCAACTGGGTGTTGTAGGCTTTCGTGGAAGCCACGGCTATTTCCGGTCCGGCCCAGGTGTACAGTACGTTGTCCGACTCCCTGGCGATCGAGCTGCCGACCACGTTTACGATGGACAGCACCTTGGCGCCCTTCTTCTTTGCTTCTCTCAGCGCGAACAGCGTATCGAGCGTCTCACCCGATTGACTGATGATTATAACGAGGTTTTTTTCGCTGATAATCGGATCCCTGTAACGGAATTCGGATGCGACGTCCGCCTCGACCGGGATGCGCGCGAGCTTCTCTATGAGGTATTTTGCCACCATCCCCGCATGGTATGCCGTGCCGCAGGCCACGATGTTAATTTTTTCGATGCCTCTTAAGTATTCGGGCGAAATGTCTATGTTGTCGAGCTTTATCCTGCCGTCCTTTATCCTTGGGCTGAACGTATCCCTTATAACCTTGGGCTCCTCATACATTTCCTTCATCATGAAATGCTCGTAGCCTGATTTCTCGGCGGCTGTAACGTCCCACTCGACATGGTAGACCTTCTTTTCGGACACCGCCCCGTAATTGTCGTACACGACGACTCCGTCCCTGCTCAGTACTGCAACGTCCTTGTCCTCGAGGATATAGATATCGCGTGTGTGTTCAAGTATCGCAGGGATATCGGAGGCGATATAGTTCTCTCCCTTTCCGAGGCCTACGATCAACGGGCTGTCCTTCCTTGCCGCAATGAACTTGTCGCTGCATTCGCTGCATATAACGCCAAACGCGTAGGAACCCTCGAGCTGGTCTATCGATTCCATAACAGCCTTGACGATATCGCCGCTCAGGTTGTAATAGTATTCGATCAGATGGGCCACTACCTCGGTATCTGTTTCCGAAATGAATTTGCAGCCTTGGGAAATAAGGAATTCCTTGAGCTTCATATAGTTTTCGATGATACCGTTGTGCACCAGTGCTATCTTGCCGGAATTGCTCAGGTGCGGGTGCGAATTTACGTCGTTGGGCTCGCCATGCGTCGCCCATCTTGTATGACCGATGCCGATGCATCCCCCGATATTGGTATCGCCCAGCTTCTCCTCGAGCGCCGCCAGTCTGCCCTTGCACTTGATGACCGATAGCTTTCCGTCGTCATACAGCGCAACGCCCGCCGAGTCATACCCCCTGTATTCAAGCTTCCTTAAACCGTTGATCAGTATCGGGGCTGCCTTTTTTTCACCTATATAACCTACTATTCCACACATAACAGACTCTCCTTCACATCAAATTCCTTTTCAAAAATACTGTAAATAACCCGTTCCAGCCCGGCAATGCTGCCGGCAGTGTAATCCGCCGCGTACGGTTCGTTTCCGCCGAAGCCATATAACGTACCTACCGTGATCGCGCCGCTGTCCCTGCCTGCGTCGATGTCGATGCTCCTGTCTCCGACCATTACAAAACATCCGTCCGAGTATTTCTCCGCCAGACGCGCTACAGCCTGTGCTTTGCTATAGCCTTCCTTATGCGCCCATATCTCGTCGAACACCTTCAACAGCCCGAATTTGCCCATGATACCATTTACATAGCTATACGACCCGTTTGAGCAAAGGCAGACCGTATACCCCTTTTTCTTAAGCCTCTTGATAAATTCCGGCGCTCCTTCGTACATAAGGCCGTTTTGCGCTATTTCGCCCTGTTCGAAACGTGCTGCATCCTCGAGGAACCTTTCCTTTATATCGGGATCGGTTATGCCGAACCTGTCGCACATTTCTCTCATCGTAATACCGATGCAGTCTAAAATGAACTCCGGGCTTTTTTCCGTAAAGCCGTGCAATACCAAGGCTTTGTTGATTGCCGTTATATCGACGGTTTCCGTCCTGAAAAGCACGCCGTCATTGTCAAAAATAACCGTTTTCCTTTTCATGGTTTACCTTTCGTCGGAAATGGATCTGAACGGGTCCGGGTAAGCGCGGGCGCTGTGCGGCCTTAGTGCCCCGTGGCAGCGATATTACATAGTTATGCCGGTAATACCCGTATCGCACAGGTAAAGAGGCAGCGCAAATATTTGTATTAAGCAAAAGCTCGGCATGGACTGATGCATTCGGCACCGCCAATCAATGGCGGCCGATATAAAGCCGCCAGCCCTGCGAAATCGATACTGAGCTGCCAAACGATGCCGCCAACATAGACAGCCTCCGATATGGAGCAGCCAATCATACGCTAACAATACGGAGCCGCGAGTCCGGCGCAATCAATGCGCTACTGCCAACAGGGCCTCACGTCAGGTATCCTCCAATAGCTCCGGTATGCCCGCACACGACTAAAAAGCCTATGGCGCTTCTACTCGTCCAGGGGGTTCATTTCCATTATTAATTTTTAAAATTTAGAATTTGACTAGATATAAACAGGACTGCTACGTGAACTCTATTTGTTTTGCAGTTACCTGCAGTTTTTGTTAGAGCTCTGCGATCGTAGCCAACCGGAAGGTTTCCGCCGAATCTTTCGATAACTCACAGCCCCCGGAATACAGGAACCGTGACCTCCTTCCCCTCGTCGACACACCATTTCATGATTTTACCGGGTTTTCCGGCAACGGCAGCTATTTCACTGCACATCACAATTCAGGCGCATCCTGGCGCTTTTCTTTTACCCTTTAAGCAACCCTCACTTTCCGGGTAATGAATCCTGATTCAAATTCTACACTTTTAGTATATTCAAAAATAAAGCAAATTGTCAATTTAAAAATGTTTAAAAATTTCCAAATATTTTCTCCAGGTGTGAAAAAGCACTGCATTATGATAAAATACTGATGTCGGAAGAGGGCTTGATTATGACGGAGCAATACATAAAAAGCATTGGTTTGAAAAGAGAAGCAATTGCCGATTCAGGTAAATATCCATTCAGCCTGTCCGCGGTCAGGTCACTGGATGGAATCGAACTGCACCCTAAAGTCACCTATTTCGTAGGCGAGAACGGCACAGGGAAATCCACCATACTTGAGGCCATTGCGACTGCATACGGCTTTAACCCGGAAGGCGGATCGAGGAATTTCAACTTTTCGACGACGGAATCCCATTCCAGCCTGTACCAGGCTATAAAAATAATAAAGGGCTGTAAAAAGCCGCGCGACGGTTATTTTCTGAGGGCTGAAAGCTTTTATAACGTAGCTTCGAATATAGAAGAGCTGGACGCCGGTACCGGCGCAATCTTAAACGCATATGGCGGGGTTTCTCTGCATGAGCAGTCACATGGGGAATCCTTTTTCGCACTGTTCCAAAACAGGCTTCGCGGGAAGGGCCTGTACATCCTGGATGAGCCGGAGGCCGCGCTGTCGCCGTCGAGGCAGATGTCGCTGGTCGCGCGCATGCATGATTTGATAAACCTGGAATCCCAGTTCATAATAGCAACGCACTCCCCAATTATAATGGCTTACCCCGATTCATACATTTATGAGATCACAGATTGCATCAAAAGGGTCAAGTATGAGGAAACCGAGCATTTTCAGATCATGAAGGCCTTTATAAACAACAAGGAAAAAATGCTGAATGAATTAATGCTGTCGGAATAGCAAGAAATGTTATATTATATTCTTAATAACGAACAGCTATAGCAAGCCGGTGGCTATAAGTTATGAATGCCATAGCCCTGAACAATAACCTTAAACGCAATAAGCCGAAAGGAAAATTTGAAATGAATCTGACTATAGAAAACTTGTACAATCTTGACGAATGCTACGAAAGGTCGATATTTGATGGCCTGCAGTACCCCTGGGAGGCGCTGCCGAAAATAAAGACCTTCCTGCTGGAATTTGCAGAAACGCTGCCCTCTGATTTTGAGAGGATTGAAGAATTCGTCTGGGTCGGAAAGGGTACGACGATAGAAAAAACAGTATTGATAAAGGGCCCCTCTATCATAGGCTACAACTGCGAATTGCGGCAATGCGCCTTTATACGTGAAAACGTGATCCTCGGAAATGAAGTTACCATAGGCAATTCGACCGAACTGAAGAACTCTCTGCTTTTTAACAGGGTCCAGGTACCGCACTTCAACTACGTCGGAGATTCGATCCTCGGTTACAAATCCCACCTCGGCGCAGGCGTCATCTGCTCCAACCTGAAATCCAACGGCACGAGCGTCAATGTTAAGGCCGGCGAGGATTGCATCGAGACAGGCCTGCGCAAATTCGGCGCCATGGTGGGAGACAATTCGGAGGTCGGCTGTAATTCCGTGCTCAATCCCGGCACGGTCATCGGCAGGAACAGCATCGTGTACCCGCTCACACCTGTGAGAGGCTGCGTGCCTGAGAACCACATACTGAAGAACAACGGCGAGCTTGTCGCGAGGAGATAGCGGAGGGAGAATTGCCTGCCGGAATAAAGCAAATATAGGCACTATAAAGCAAAGAGGCAGGGTGACCTGCCTCGTATCATGCTTATATCAAATGAGAATCAAGCCTCAGCCCAACCTCTTTTCTATTACCTCCGCTAATTCGGCGGCTCTCTTCGTTATGTACTCCTTGTCGCCGCCTTCGATCATGACTCGCACGAGCGGCTCTGTGCCTGACGGCCTGATGAGCACCCTGCCCTCTCCGTGGAATTCATCCTCGAGCTCACGGCACAGCTTCGCAATTACTTCATCTTCCATATAGCTGTGTTTGTTTTCATTCCTGACCCTCGCATTTTTCAATACCTGGGGCAGCACCTTCATAACCGATGCCAGCTCCGACAGCTTTTTACCCGACGCCTTCAGGACAGCCAGCAATTGAAGCGCAGTCAAAAGGCCGTCGCCTGTCGTATTATGCTTGAGGAATATTACGTGGCCGGATTGTTCTCCGCCAAGGATATAGCCCTTTTCAAGCATCTCTTCAAGCACATAGCGGTCGCCAACCTTCGTCTTTACCAGTTTGAGGCCGTTGTTCTGGGCCATTATATCAAAGCCGAGATTGCTCATTACCGTCGCAACTATGGTATCGTTTACGAGGCGTCCGTTTTCCTTCAGAGCCAGGCCTATTATGGCCATGGCCTGATCGCCGTCGACAAGCTGACCGTTTTCATCCACAGCCAAAACCCTGTCCGCATCCCCGTCGAAAGCAAACCCTATATCGGCGCCGCAGGCCTTGACATGCTCCTTCAACGAGGATATATGCGTGGAACCGCAATTGTGGTTTATATTTATTCCATCCGGAGAATTGTGTATTACGCAAACCTCGGCTCCCAGCTCTGAAAACACCGCAGGCGCCGCCTTGCAAGAAGCCCCGTTTGCACAGTCGATAGCTATTTTCAGCCCTTTCAGGTCACTATCAATCGTTCCCTTGAGAAAATCGATATAATCCCTGAGAGCGTTTTCCCCGTTGCTTTTCCTGCCAACCCTCTCGCCCGTCGGCAGAGGAATGGAGTCCTGCCCGTTTTTTATCAGTTCTTCTATCCTGTCCTCGATACTGTCGGGCAGTTTGTATCCCCTGGAATCGAAGAATTTTATTCCGTTGAATTCATATGGATTGTGGGATGCGGAAATCATAACGCCTGCATCCGCTTTATACAGCCTTGTCAAAAAGGCTACCGCGGGAGTCGGTATTACGTCGAGGCACACCGCCTGAGCGCCGACGGAGCATATCCCCGCCACAAGAGCCGCCTCAAGCATGTGGCCCGAAATCCTGGTATCCATCCCGACCAGTATCTTGGGAGTATGTTTTGTTTCACCCGCCAGTATGTATGCGCCGGCCTGGCCCAATCTATATGCCAGCTGCGCCGTAAGCTCGGAATTGGCGACGCCTCTGACCCCATCCGTACCGAAAAGTCTTGCCATCAATAATCCCCCTGAATTAAAGCTCCTGCCTTATTTATGTACTCTGTCACCAAGCTTCTGATCTCACATGTTTGAGCACACCAGTAACAATTATACCTTTTTGGTTGACCTTACTCAACAGTTTTGGTAAAAAATTACCAGTATCAATCAATGAGAAATACTATTTTAACTAAAAACGGCGATTCACCACTTGAAATCCTTCGGCTTGGCAACCGGCAGGTTACCGCCTTCTGTGTCCGCCTTGTTTACGGTTATACGCGAGATCGTTCCGGAGGCAATATCATATACGAAGGTCCCATTCTGCCTGTTATAACCGGTATCCGTCCACTGGTAGGACATGAGTATTTTTTGCCCGTCGGGAGACCATTCTATGGGGGCGATATACGGATCGGGACGGCTGTCGTTCAGTTTGTATCCAAGCTTTATACCGCTGTCCTTGATTGCGTCGATCACTTCCCCGGAGGTTATATCGGCCGATTTCAGCGATACGGCGTCTATAATACTGCATTCGATCCATTCTCTGGCCGCCCTGGTCACACAGACCTTTTTATTGTCGGTTGACCAAAGGAATCCATATTCCTGCGCCAACATATCAAATTCTCCCGCCAGTATGTTTTTTCCCGTATCGTAAACAAGCGCCCTGAAGCTTTCGGGCATGACAGAAATTGCATATCTGCCGTCGGGAGAAATGGAAACGGCGTCAACGTCCATATTGCCGCCGGCGTCTCTGTATGTCTTCGGCACTGCCTCTTCGAGAGTACAGGTATCATTATTCCAAACGAGGTTGTAAACATGCCGCCAATTGAATTGCTGCGACTCCCCGTCAAAGGAAACGGGCTTGAAGACCCAGACACTGCCGTCGTCCTTCAGTTCGAATCTGATATTGTTTTCGTCGTCGATCAGCTCGCTGATTACCGGAGGTTCGGCGGAGTACACCTTTCCCCAGGACTTGCCGGGTTTTAACAGCTGCAAAATATACTGGCTGCGCCCCTGGTACGTTGTCGAGCCGACAAAGAGGAGATAGCCCTGTAGTTTATTATCCTTATGTACGGCAAAGCTGCAGTCGTCGTAAGGGAAGGTCTTTTGCGAAATCAGCTCCAGAGTGTTTTTATCATACAGCGCTGCGACCGAGCAATCCAGGCCGCCTGCGTGAGGCATCCCGAGGAGCTTGAAGATAATTAGCAGTTCGGGATTTCCGGTATCGGAAAAGCTGCCTTCATAAACATCTCCTATCGTTATGTTATCCGGCGATTGGTTGTATACGTAACTTACTGTTTCGTCGGTCGTCTTGTCGAGATTGTCTATCAGCTTTTTGCGGTTTACCATGATACCGTTTATAGTGACTGTATCGGCGTCGGTGTTATGACTAGTTAAATTCTGTGCCGTAGTTGGCAAATTGGTTTGGGCTGTGGTTTGGCCTGTGGTTTGGCCTGTGGTTTGGCCTGTAGCTTGCGCTGCCCCGGCGCCTGGATCGGATTCATATACAGTATCCGCATGCAGCCGCAACCCGGCAGTAACAAGGGCTGTTACGGCGAGTACGGCAAGTAATATGACTGGGATCAGAAAACTAATTTTTTTCATGAACTGACTCCTGCTAAACAAATAGGGCCTACGGTTGCGCATAGATCCGGATGATCTGCTCCCCGGCTCGCATCCCGTCTACAGCGGCGCTGATAATGCCGCCTGCGTAACCTGCGCCCTCGCCTGCCGGGTATAGACCTGCGATGCCGACCGCTTCGAGTGAATCGCCCCTCGTCATTCTGACGGGAGAAGAGGTTCTTGTCTCAACTCCGGTAAGCACTGCGTCGCCGTTCGAGAAGCCCCTCATCCTGCGCTCGAAATACGGGACAGCCTCTTTCATCGCCTCCGTGACAAACCGCGGAAGACACGAATTCAGGTCTGCCAATTCCACCTTGCCGGTATAGCTTGGTTTTACGCTTCCCAAGGAAGCTGATGCCCTGCCCTCTATAAAATCTCCGAGCCTCTGTACAGGGGCTGCTCCCATACCGCCGCCCGCCAGATAAGCCTCTCTTTCCCACCTGCGCTGGAACTCGACGCCGGCCAATACATTGCTGCCATCGAAATCCCCGGGCTCAACGGAAACCACGAAAGCGCTGTTTGCGTTCTCCCTGTCCCTTGCCAGGTAGCTCATACCGTTCGTTACGATAGTACCGGGCTCTGAGGCCGACGCCACAACCACCCCGCCGGGGCACATACAGAAGGAATAAGCCGTCCTTCCCCCGGTCTTGTAGAACAGCTGGTAGTCGGCAGCCCCCAGTATCGCAGCGGCGTCAGGCCTGCCATACTGGGATCGGTTTATCATCTCCTGCGGATGCTCGATCCTGACTCCTATCGAAAAAGGTTTGCGCACCATGGTCACACCGCCCTGCAGGAGCGAGGAGAAGGTGTCCCTGGCGCTGTGACCTATAGCGAGCACTACGACTCCGGCCTCTATCTCCTCGGTTCCGTTTACAGTGACCCCGGTGACTCGTCCGCTACGGATTGTCAGAGAAGTCACCTTTGCGCCGAATCTTATCTCTCCTCCGAGCCCGATGAGCTTGCGCCTCATATTCGCCACTACCAGTCTGAGCCTGTCCGAGCCGATATGCGGCTTTGCCTTGTACAATATGTCCTCGGGTGCGCCCGCTTCGTAGTACTGCCTTAAAACGCCGTCGCACCGGCGGTCGTTTATCCTTGTCGTAAGCTTGCCGTCTGAAAAAGTGCCCGCTCCGCCCTCTCCGAACTGTACGTTGCATTCGGGGTCTAATACTCCGTGCTTCCAGTAATTTTCGACGAGCGCAGCCCTGTCCTCCACTGCCATTCCGCGTTCAAGTACTATTGGCCTGTAGCCTGCGCCTGCCAGGGTTAGCGCTGCGAAAACCCCCGCGGGTCCGCTCCCCACGACAACAGGCCTTCCCGAAAGCTTCACACTTCCGGGCGTTACAGGTTCCTCCGGTTCATCCTGCACTACTCGTATATTATCGCTTTTTCTAAAACCCCGGCTGTCAGGAATTTCCGCCAAAATGGAATAAACCCGGCTTATGTCGGGTTTTCTTCTGGCGTCTGTCGCCTCTTTAATTATTCTGAAAGTCTTAAAATCAGTTACGCTTAAGCCAAGCTTCCGGGCTGCCAGGCTCTTCAGTTCAGCCATGTCATGCTCGAATGGTAGCCTCAGTTCTGTTATCATCAGTTTCATATGTACACCTACACTAAACAAGCCTGTATCTACCGGCTGTATCGTACTGCATATCGAAAACGCTTTCTATCTCCCAACTTCTACCGGTCTGCTGTCATTACGGTATGGGGAGATTATCGGTCGGAGGAGTCACCAAACTCTTCTCGATCTTGACTTCAATCTCCACCGGCTTTACTAGTTTTGCCTGGGAAGGCATTGAAATATTCAGGGGCAGCTTGTGGGTACCCTCCGATAATCCGGCGACATCGACTGCCGGCCGCAACGCATCAACCCTGATGGCGTTGAGATCCGACTGCCTGCCTTTGAACTGCAGCAGCACCTTTTCAGGAACTATTCTATAAGCCAGCGTTCCGTCATTATTGGCGTTCAGTATGGAGATGTCGTTGTTGGTAAGCTCCAGATCCTTTGTTATGAGCTTTTCCACGCCGATACTCACTGTGGCTTCCTTAGGCGAATCAACAAGCCTGACGCCCTCGGGCAAGACTAGAGAGGCCGACGTCGTCAGATTGGTGGTTAGTTTGTCGATGCTCACCTGTTCCGTCTTTATATCGGAAAGGTCGGCCAACGTTTCAACCGGGCCTGTCACAAGCACCGTCACGGGATCTATGACCCTGAGCGTTTCAACATAATCCGATGCAAGCCTGCCCCGCGTCACAAGTGAAACCGGTACCTGTTTGGCAACCTCAGCCTTGACTGTGACCTTGAAGACATTGCTCAGGCTTTTTATCTCCTTGTTGTTCTTGTCATAGATGATGCACTGTACCTGCCTGGTAGTATCCCTGTCCAGATCCTTGATATCGAGAGTTGCTTTTACCGAGCCGACACTGTCTATAAGCGACTCTTCATTGTTTATCAGTACCGTCTCGGGCGAAACGGACGTGCCGGTTAACACATAGCCGGGTTTCATGGTTATATTTGTCTTCAGTTCAACAGGGAACGAATCGGCCTTGGTCCTCGCAAGCTGGATTTCGAGCTGCTGCGGGTTGTAGGATTCTATGACTACGTCCTTCTGCGTACAGATAGGCTCCGATAAATTCAATTTGGTAGCATTCACCGACTTAATCTGTGATAAATCGAGCGACGCCTGAAAATCTGTCGCCCTCACCTTGCTTACTGCGTCTTTTCTGCCCCGGATCGTTATATCCACATAGGTACGCAGCGTATTCTTCATTGTGAAACCGTTTTGCTCAAGGTAATTAGCATTTTCAACAGTTATGGGTATATTGTAAAAGGTCTGGGAAACGAACGGGTTATAGTAGTTCGAGACATAGATCCAGAAAAAAACAGCGATCAAAACGGATACTATTTTGATTTTCAGATCCTTCCTGAACCAATTGCTCACTTGGCTTTTCCCCTCCATAAAACCAGTTTCTTCGGGCTGTTTTCACTTTCGATAAGGTTCTTGTTAAGAGCCTTTCTCAGCGTATCGGGCGTAAGATTCCTGGTCAGACCTCCGTTAAGCGCGAACGATATTTTCCCCGATTCTTCGGAAACAACGACAGCGATGCAGTCGGAAACCTCCGTTATGCCCAACGCAGCTCTATGCCTGGTTCCGAGTTCCTTGCTGAGGTTCGGGTTGTCGGTCAGCGGCAGGAAACAGGCAGCCGCTTTTATCTTATTATCCCTTATTACGACGGCGCCGTCGTGCAAAGGGGTGTCAGGTACGAACAGGTTGATCAGAAGCTCGCTCGAAACATTCGACTCGAGCTGTGTGCCGGTATTTATTATATCGCCGATCTTCGTATCTCTTTCGATGACAATCAGGGCTCCCGTGTACTTGGACGACATATCCACACAGGCTTTTACGATCTCCTCTATGACAGCCGTAGTCTGGACCCTCGTATTGGCTCCCTCATCAAAATTGATAAAGCTTTTAAAACGGCTCCTTCCGATTTTTTCAAGAGCCCTTCTCAATTCGGGCTGAAAAAGAATGATAGCGCCCAGAGCTAAAACCTGAATCATATTCTGAAGTATGAAATTTATTGTTTTAAGGCCAAGCACATTACTCAGTTCCGTTGCGAGCAGGATGAGCAGGATACCTTTGATCAGCTGCCATGCGCGTGTTTCGCGGACTATGATAGTGAGCTTGTATATGACCCATGCAACGATGCTGATATCGATAATAGCCTTGATTATGTAAACAGGATCACTTAAGCCCATATATCCGGCGAAGTTGTTGAACAAGTCGCGCAGGTTAATGTTGTTGAAAAAATCCAATAAAATTCACACCCTTGCATATACACTGAATGGGTATCTTGAGTAAAATGCTTAATAAAATTATACCTTCTTTTTTTTACATATGATAGCGATTTTTTCACTTTTAATCAAAATTTAATGAAGGTCTTTTTTGTGCAAATACAACAAACAGAATGTATATTCATACACAGCAATTATACGTTACCAAGATAGACATGTCTGAGATATTGAAGAGCGCTGTCCTTTGCCTTTTGCAAAGTGGGCAGCGGAGTCGGAGGTATGTCATTCATTTTATAGTTCGGGAAAAAGCGTGACAGATGAAGTACCATATCCGGATTTATCGCGGACAGCCACTGCGCGAGCTTGCCTATTTCTTCAGGCGAGTCGTTGAGTCCGGGTATCACAAGCGTGGTGATCTCAACATGGCAGCGTGAAGCAGAGAGCTCGACCGTCTTCCTGACGGCGTCGAGGCCGCCTTTGCAGAACTGCCCGTAAAATTCTTCGGTAAAGGCCTTGACGTCTATGTTCATGGCGTCGATATAAGGAAGCAGGTCTTCGAGAGGTTTGCGGTTTATGAAGCCGTTTGTGACAAGTACGTTGACAAGGCCTTTTTCTCTGATCAGCCGCGCCGCGTCATATACAAATTCGTACCAGATCGAAGGTTCGTTATAAGTGTATGCTGCGCCGATATTTCCCCTGTCTGCGTATTCCAGTGCAAGGTCGGCAAGCTGTTCGGGCGTGATCACCGTATACTGCGCATCCCTTTGGGCTATCGTCCAGTTCTGGCAGTAGCTGCACTTGAAATTGCAGCCGTACGTGCCGGCGGAAAGAATAAGCTTTCCCGGGTGAAAGTGATACAGCGGCTTCTTTTCGACCGGATCCAGCGCCAATGAAGTGACGCAGGCGTAATTCATAGTATACAGCCGGCCGCCGACGTTTTTCCTTGCGAGGCATACTCCCGTTCCGTTCTCTTTGAGGACGCAGCCATGCGGGCACAGATCGCAGCGTACTCTGCCGTCGTCAAGCTTTTCGTAATAAAGGGCATCTTTCAAATTCTGTTCCATAAAGCATCCATCCCGGCAATACCTGATACGTAGATCTTTCCTGGGGCCGACCGCCCCCCGATTCTGGTGGCAAACCGCGCCCGATCCTACTTGTGGCGGATCACTTCAAATCTCTCCATCGAATACTTTTCTGTCGGATTGATACCTGCCTTCTGAAGCGCTATCGATACCTGCTTCTGCGGTGTGTCCACGCCCTCCAGGTCAGGCAGGAGCAGCCCCGAGCGTCTTCCAGCCCTGACGATTACTCCATAGCGTTTTATATCGAGTTCAGCCGTCGATCCGATAGGCTCGGCTTCCCCGAGAACATCGACGGAATATACCAGACTGTCCAGTTCATCTTCTTCGACGGGATTGAATCTGGGATCCTCAGTTCCGGAGCTGACGGCGTTGTGAATTATCTCTTCGGCTATATTCTTTCGCGTAGGGACTATCGTGCCGATACAGCCTCTGAGCTGGCCTGATTTCTTTATCGATACGAAGACCCCCGCCCTTCTGTTTGCCATCTCCGCCGGCAGGACATCCGGCATCTCTATGACGGTACCGTCCGAGACATACATCTCGAGCGATTTCCTGGCAAGCGCCACGTAGGGATCCTCCTGGTTCCTGATCTCATTCAGCCTTTCGAGCTCCGTCCTGTTCATCCTGTCGAGCAGGCTTTCACCCTCTTTATGCACGCCGGGCTTGAATTCCGCGACTGAATAACCGACTCCGAACGGGCCCTCGTATGAATGTACGCTCGACTCTATTTCACGTCCGTCAAGCGCGCCGAACATTATTATGAATGAACGCAGCCCGCACTCTCCGGCTTCCTCCAGAAAGCCCTCTTTAAAGCTCATAAGACCTTCCGGGTCGGGCACTTTGAGATAGTCGACAAGCTGCCTGTCGAATTCCGGGCCGCTTTCGTCAAAACCATACGGCCCGTCCGGCGTCAGTTTGTGCGACAGGTCGCCGCTCGCCAGAAAGACTACGTTCTCGTCCGACTGTTCTATCGCATGGGCTATACAGCTTCCGAATTTATACAGCTCCTTGAAGGGCAACCCCGCTATCGATATATGCACCAGTTTGAAATCGTTATATTCCTTTGAAATGAAATAGAGCGGCACCAACGCACCGTGATCGAGTTCGTCGGAAATGTTGTACCTTGCCATCAGCGATTCGTCCAAGCCGCCGCATGGTATGCCTTCCGCATTGGCAATGGTCATTATGTCGCCCGTAAGCTTGATGTTGTTTTCGAACTCCAATTTGACGCCGGCGGCGCCGAACCTCTTAAAGGTTCCGCTAAGCGTATGTTTTATGTTGATGTGGATAAAATCCTGAAATAACGGCGCATGAGGAGAGGTAAGAACTATTGTGGAAGGCTTCAGGCGGCTTATCTCCTTTGCAGCCTTACGCAATGCGCCAAGCGTAGCGCCAGCTTTTTTCTCATCGCCCTTCCCGACCTCAGGTACCAATACCGGCGGGTGTGGGGAGATGAAAGCGCTTATGATCGAACCCATAGCCCACAACCTTTCTGCGGTTTTTCAACCACCCTTGAATATTTACCGGTGTCTTCAGGGATACTTCGTCATCTCAAATCCATCATTTGCCGAAGAAAAGCGAGTATCCCAATACGCCTACGGATGACAGAAAAAACACCAGTACCGTAATTATTGCTGTCCATTTGACCCATTTTCTATCCATGTAAAATCACCTTCCATCAATACAAATGTTACCGTAATGATATGAAAAATTCAATACTATTACCTTATTTATCCAATATTTTTCGTCCAGTACAGTCCGCATACTACCTTACTTCTACCGGCAGCATGCTATCTTGCCCTCTTCGATCCAGCCGATCACTTCTGATACGGCATCTCGATCCTGGCACGTGCAGCACAGGTTTGCCGAGGCCTTTAACGATTCTGTCGCATTATCCACGGCAATGCCGATAGCGGCCTCTTGAACGAGTTCCATGTCGTTCATGTTGTCACCCATCGCTACAACGCAGTATTTCTCCAGATCGAGCATCTTCTTTAGCACCTTCAGGGCGCTCCCCTTGGATGTATCCTTGTTCAAGAGTTCCAGAAACTGCGGTTCCGAAAAGACCTGTCGGAAAGGAATGTCGAACCTCCCGAGGAAGCGTTCCACATCTCCCAGTTTCGGCGGATCCCAGGCCAGTATTATCTTGAACCACGGCTGCGGTATGTCCTCCGGCCTTGTGATGACGGGCTCGAAATTTTCCCTGACAGCATGCGCGCGAGTATGATCATTCTCGGTGATAAAATAGGTGCTGCCTCCATGATATACCTGGACTCCTATTCCCGGGAACCTGTCGATCACCTGTTTCACCGGCCCGATCATCCCTTCAGGCAATGTGTCCTGCCACAACAGCCTGCCGGACTTGAAATCATATATGCCTGCGCCGTTATATATAATAGCCGGTACGTTGATCGGAAGACTGTCCAGATATTGCAGAACCGACCTCTCCATCCTGCCCGTAGCCACTGTAAAAAGTCCTCCGCCCGCTGTGAAGCGGTCGAGTGCGGCCTTGTTCACCGCACTCAGCTTGCTTTTGCTGTTCAACAGCGTACCATCCATATCACAAACAAGAAGCTTTCCCTCAAAAGGCAGACGCCCCACAAAATACACCCTTTCAGACAGAAAATGTCAACCCGCGTCTGATCCCTTCAGGTATTCCAGACAAGAGCATATATAATTTTTACTATACATGCTGAAAGAAGTCAATATTGAAGAATTGGCCCGTTAAAGGAAAGACCTCAGGTCATCCGATAAATTCTCTTCCGATCGGATCAACCTGTCGGTGATATCCCTGGCCTGTTCATCTGCGGCTTTGTATTGATTCTTGTATTTGTAGAGCGTCTTGATCCCCATGTCACAACCGTCGACGATGATATCGGCAGCAGTGTTATCAGTAGGATTGGCAAGCATCTCCGCATTTGTCTTTATCCAGGACATGCCTTTTGCCATCAGACTCGGGTCTTTCCCGCTTTCGCCGCATTGGTCGAGTATGCGGCGGGTCTCGTTGCCAAGCTCCTCATGCTCCTGTTTACTGTCTTCCAGACGTTTTCTGAGACTCTCGCTGTTCACTTTGGGCAATACTTCATCGATCGAGTTTACCGCCATCTTTATGCCTTGGTTGCACTCCTTGAGCATTTTTATCGTATCTTCGTTTATCATTTGTTTCGCCTCCCATATTTTATGATCGGCTTTAATATTCCCCTGAAAACGAAAAAAACTCTGAAAATCATCGACAGGCAAAACCGACGCCCGGAGAAGTACTATTTTTCAAGTCCGTAAAACTCTATTTTCCACACATCATCATTTTTTCTCAAACTTAACGAGAGATATGAATAGCTGTCGTCACCCTCAAACCTGAACTCATATTCAACCGATGCCGAATCGCTCTTTATATCGTCCGGATTGAATTTCAATTTCATAGCCCCTGCATCACCCAAGCCTTTATCCAGGTTATACTTGTCAAAACCTTTATCGGGGTCCAGAAGATAGCTTTTCATGACTTTGGTATTTTCTTCGAAAAACGCTTCGGCAAACGCCCTGCTTACAAGCTCCCACGGCTCGGAAGCCACTGCTGACGGCTCGCTGGAATCAAACAGCCTGTATACCATATCGCCTCCCCGGATATACGAGAGAGTGCCCACCGTCCAGTCGGAGGTATGCAGATATCCGTATTCGCCCGTACTAAACTTAACCGCGCTATGGCTATAGCTTCCGGCTACTTGTAAATCGATTATCTCAGTTATGTCAACAAAATCGGCAAAACGGTTCTCCATCCGCTTATAGGCCGTTTTCTGCAAGGTATTGTCCGAAACTGTATAAACGTACATGTCTTTGCTGCTCATGGGGTGAAGCTGCACTGTGTTCCCATCCGTGCTGACGGTAACTTCGCAGTAATTGTCGCCCTGTGTAGCGTTACACCCGATAGGCTTCAGGTCCAGGCTGCGGACTATTTTCTTTGAACCGGGGTCATATACGAACAACCCGAAATAGCCATGGAAAATGACAATATTATCCGAGGCATAGTCGAGCTCAACCATATCTGCGCCCACCTCCTGTTCCAACGAGATCGCCGGGGGAGCGGGTATCAATTCAGAGGAGGCAGGTTCCAATCCGGACGCGGCAAGTTCCGATTCAGCCGCTGGCGATCCTGAACCGCCCGCAATATCAGGCTTTGCCGTTTCCTTGAGCCGGTACAGGCTCCATAGGTTTCCCTTGTTGACAGTCGCAAGCCAGACCTCGCCATCCATTTGATAAATGCGGTATTTGTCAGACGCCTCGTATTGCTTGCGAACCGAATATGAGCTTATATCGACAGGATCGCCGAAAGCGAACAAAGAGTTCCACTCTTTCGTACCCACCTCTTTACCGGTCCAATCGATAAGAGAAATGCTTTCCAATATCTCCCCCGTTTCCTCGCTGATTATATTGAAAACACCGTCAGGGTCGAACAAGTAAAGCTGCCCGGTAGTATCGAAGGGATAATATGAGCTCAGAGGATTCATATACAGACATTTGTCAAAAGCATATGCAGGCGCCAGGGAATAGGCCGTGACAGATGAGGATGAGGCGGGTATTTCCGGCGTCCCTGCTTTTGGAGGATTCGCCAGAAGGCACACAGCCGCTGTGATTACGACTGCCGCCGCCGCAATCATCACCCAGAACTGCGGCTTTTTGAAGCTCATCACATTCCTGATCCTCCCCTTGAGGTTCCCTTCTCCGAAAGCAAGAGGACTTCCGTTAATAAGGCGACGTCCTGCTGCAAGATTGAGAAGAGACTTTGAATACGCCCCTTTGATTTCGCCCCCCATTTCTTTAATAACCCGTTCGTCGCAGGACATTTCCATATCCTTCATGCAACACACAAACGCCGCCCACACAAGCGGGTTGAACCAATGAACTGAAAGCGCGAGAAAAGCGATCATCTTGAATATGTGATCCAGCCGCCGTATATGAGTTTGCTCGTGCAGGATGATATACGCCTGCTCCTGCTCTTCTAAAGATGACGGCAGGTATATTTTAGGGCGTATCATCCCGATAGCAAAGGGTGTGGCGATGCGGTCCGCGAGATAAATGTTCCCGCGCAGACGTACTGCGCCCACAAGCCTCCGGCGAAGCAGCAGCAAGGATACCGCACTGTAAATCAACATCGCCGCTATACCCCCGAGCCAGAGCACCGCAGCGGCAGTCATCTGCGGTTTCACCGGAGCTGCAGCCGTCTGCTCCCCACCTTGATGCAGGTTATTATATATTGCTTTGCCGATATCGGAAAACGACAGATCTGCCTGTGGTGATCCCACGGAAACAAATTCGGAGGGGATATATGCAATACCGCCGTTTGCCGCTGCAGGCGCGCGAAATAAGCCAAGCAGCGAGAATTCGGATGAAAACGATATGGGACAGACAAGCCGGAATAACACGACAGCCCAAAGCGCATAAGAAAAGATCTTGGGCGCTTTTCTCAGCGGAATCCTGACAAGTAGCACAAGAATGGTGACAATCCCTGCTGTAAGGCTCATATTGAGGATTTCAGGCAACAGAGCGTATACCCGCATCAGGACTCACCCCGCTTTTCATCGATGAGCCACTGCAGCTCGTTGATTTCCTTTTCGGTTAACTTTTTTCTCAGTGTAAAAGCCGCAACGAATTGCGGAAGCGATCCATCGAAGGTTTCCTCGACGAATTTCTCACTCTGCAGCGCATTGAACTCCCTCTTGCTCATAAGTGAAGAAACAATGCCGCCTTTATTCTGAAAAATGCCGCGCTCACAAAGCCGGCGCAGCATAGTGTATGTAGTGGATTTTTTCCAGGTGAGTTCCTTCCCGCATAGCTTCACCAGGTCGCCCGACGATATGGGTACATTGTCCCATATGAGCTCCGCGAACTTCGTTTCCATTGCTCCCAGTTTGTAATCTTCCATAAACTCGCACTCCTAAGTTTAACGTTATTAAACCACAATATTAGTTTAATGGTATTAGACCTAAATGTCAATAGCTAACAGACAACCTGTATTGGTTTCGGACATGGGTCTGCAAACATGAGCCAATGTTGCATCATAAGCATCACTTTCATCAAAAATGAAAATCTAATTGGTTTGTTATCTGGAGTAAATAGAAAATAAAAAAGAACGATTTATCTGTATACCCGGACAAAACAATCTTTACATTTTCTCTCAAATGTGCAGGAAAATTGTGTATTGTCTGAGATTTGGCGTTTGGGGTTGTAAACAGCAAACTTAATCCCCATATCCGAAGGGGCTTTTGTCATATCATCCTCACGGATGCTTGCTCTCGTATGAATCATCGTTAAAACTATTTAGCAGTTTTTCAACCAATTCCTGTTCGTTCTTCTTTTTAAGTTCGCATTCCCATATACGCAATATCGTCCAACCACGAGAAATAAATAATACGTTTATATCTTCATCGTGCCGAATATTTCGTTCTCGCTTCTTCTGCCAATAGTCTTTATTATCCTCAGGACGAGTGTTTCGGCAATCGTGCCCGTGCCAGAAACAACCGTCTACAAATATCGCTACTCTTTTATTTGGAAAAACAAAATCAGGATGTCCCTTAACGCAATAATTACGACGCCATCCGGTAATCCCATTGTTTTGAAAGATTTGAATAAGCCTAAGTTCGGTGGACTTATTGCCCCGAGCTTTTACTTTTCGCATTATGTCGGAACGGTCGCTTTTATCAAATATGTCGCTCAACACCCATCACCTTTCAAACTCAATACGCAGGCTTGGGTCGGTTTCTGTTGTAAGAACGATTTCGTTATACTTATCCACGATGTACGCAATCGTAGAGTTTCGATTGCCTTCGTCAAACAAACTATGCTCATAAATGTTCGAGGATAAAAACTGCTGAATATCCCATACCTCGACGCGTCCATCAAGTCCTGCGTCCGACGCTAAATCCAACGCTGTGCGGACGCGGTCAAATATGGTTATTATCACAGGATGACACCCACCGCGCAGATTAAGCCTGCATTTTTCAATAAGGGGAGCGCCGGGGGCGGTCGTGCAATGAATAATCGTATTGTTTATGGCGAAATCTCCGCTTCGCTCCGTAGGCGTGTCGGCGACAGACGCCCCATGTATTTTTAAAGCCCCCTCCGGCAGAATAATTGAGAGTTTAGCAGCCACAAGATGCTGGAGAACTGTACCGAGATACTGTGTCCCTGCATTTTGCAACTGTCTCTTTCTGGCCTGCTCAAAAAGCTCCTCTAAATTAGCGCCGATGGTTTTTGCTGTATCGGTGGTCAGGACAAACGGTTGATTTCGGAAATATTCGCGGACTTGCTCAGCCCAGTAATCTTCCACAACTGCAAAGTTTACCGGCTCTTCGGAATTCCACGCATTAAGGAACTCGACATACTTTATCATTAGTCCCATGCTGCCGCGGCTGGTACGTCCGCCCTCGGATGAGAGTATCTGAGTTATGCCATGTTCATTTAGAATTTTCTTGAGATTTCCGCCGCCAAGCCCTGCGACTTGTCCTTTGCTCTCCGTTCGATAATCGTCAGGATTAAGGGGAAAAGCCTTGCCGCTCACCATTCGGGTAAATTGAATGACAAGCGAAAGCGGCCCTTTGGTTACGATATTATTTTCTATCTGGAATGTCCGTAATCTTTCTTCAGCGTTAACCATTATAAACTGCCTCCGCTATCTTTACTAAGAATTTTTCGCCTATGAAACGGGCGACAGGTAGCGCTACTGCATCACCCATAGCTTTATAACCGTCGTTGTATGTACCGGGGAGAACAAAGCTGTCTGGAGCGCCCATTAGCCGCGCGACCTCGCGGATAGTGAGTAATCTCGCATGCACTTCTCCATTCTTCTTAACAACTAAAAACTGTTTGCTGCTGCCGCCTTCCGGTGTCCTCAGACACCCTGCGACGCCATCGAAGCGCAATTCTAGCTGCTGTTGTCCTTTGCGAGTCCTTCTGTATCCCGTAGCGAATATCGTTTCATGTTTTTCGAGCATAGACTTGTGTTTCTCTGGCACAAGGCGTATTACATTGTCTTTGTCAAAAGGTACGTTTGTTTCGACAATATCCTTGAGATGTAGATGCCGTTTTAGAGGCTTTTCCGCATGCCACCATATCCATCCCGGCAGAGTTTTACCCAGCCTCGTCACTGTTTCAGTATGAAGCCAGCATGGTCCTTGACCTATGAGTTCTTCTGGAATATGAAGTCCGCGTTTGACAGCAATTATGAAAACTCTCGGTCTTGATTGAGGCAGGAATAAAGATGCGTTAAGAACGATAGCGCCGCAGTTATAACCTCGGTCGGTAAGAGCAGTATGCAATTTTCGATAGTTATTACCATCATTGGTTGACAGAAGCCCAACCACATTTTCAACAAGCAAAATCCGCGGTTTATCAGCCATTTCGTCAAGAATCCTGAGCCACTCCCATACCAACCCGCTTCGGCAGGCGTCTATCCCTCCTATTGAACCGGCGAGTGATAAGTCCTGACAAGGAAAACTCGCCCATGACAAATGAGCGTATGGCAAATCGGTACCTTTAATATTTTTAATATCATCTAGTAAAAAATGTTCAGAGTGAAAATTCGCCTCGTACACATCAGCCTTTTCCCGGCTGATGTCATTCGCCCACACAGGCGAGAAAATATCCTTCAGCCCATAAGCGACTAAACCGCTTCCTGCGAAAAATTCGTGCATTGACCACGGAGCAGATGATAAATCAATTTTTTCATTATCCACAAATGCCAAAGCGCATCGACGCATTTTGTATCATCCTTCCTTCAGAGGTCAGCGACGGGTTATGCATTCTGTGCGCAGAAGCTTTTCACTCTTCATCCGAGCAAAACACACAGCTTATCTATTACTTCAAAGTCAATTCTCGTTGCTCTGTCGCTATAAAGATTCGAAATTGTATTTCTCAAAAGCCTAGTTTTTTCACGAACGTCCTGTATCGAGTAACGCCGACTTCCCATCAGCGTAGACAAAATACTGTAAATAGACATTAAATGTCCCCTTCGCAACTTGTATATATAATAAATTATACTATTCTTCCTGCGTAATGCAAATGACATCATGCTCATTTTGACATTTTGTTTGCGCAAGCTTGGTTGAATCATTTATGTATCTTATTATTTATATATAATAAAAAATCCGAACCATTTATAAACTATAGGTTCGGATTTTATCACATGGTGCGGATGACAGGACTTGAACCTGCACGGTCGCCCACTGGAACCTAAATCCAGCGCGTCTGCCAATTCCGCCACATCCGCATACTCGTAAAATCAATTATAATGGGGGTCACGACGTTTGTCAAGTTTCCCGAACCGTCCGCCGAACAGACTGGTATGGCCTGGCAAACCCGGAAAATTAACGGCGGACTTTCTTCGAGTCATGTTTTCAGCTATTAAACTTGAATCGATCAAATTCGGATGGCATAATGATTTTAATACGACAAAATGAAAATTTCGAATTGCAATGAAACGGAGATTATATTATGAAGGAAATTCAAAAGGTGCATCTCGTAGGGCTTGGCGCCATTGGCGGTGCATATGCGGGCAGGATACTGGAAAAGTGTCCGGATAGCCTTCAGATAATCGTCGACAGCGAGAGACGGGAAAGATACGAATCGGATGGAGTCTACATTAACGGGAAAGCGGTTGATTTCAATTATGCAACACCGGAAACTGCAGATGAAAAATCGGATCTTGTGATCATTGCCGTCAAACAGCACCATCTCAGGCAGGCAATTGAAGAAATACGGGGTTTTGTAGGCCCGGATACGATAATACTTTCGCTTCTCAACGGAATAGTGAGCGAGGAGGTCCTGGGGAGCGAATTCGGCATGGAAAAAATGCTGTATTCATTTTGTGTGGGCACCGATGCGGTGAGAAAGGGTACGGATATCCATTATACGAACATGGGAAAAATCGTAATGGGAGACAGGTACGATCCCGATTCCGCTAAATTAGCCGCTGTGAAGGATTTTTTCGATAAGGCCTGCGTGCCTTACAGCATACCGGAAGACATTATGCGCGAGCTTTGGTGGAAATTCATGCTGAACGTGGGGATCAACCAGGTCTCAGCGGTGCTTCGCGCGCCTTACGGAGCTTTTACACGAGAAGGTGAAGCGCGGGAGCTTATGATCTCGGCTTCACGCGAAGTGATCTCAATTGCGCGGAAGGCGGAAATAAATTTGTCAGAGAAAGATATACAGGATTACCTCAAAGTATTAGCAGCACTTTCACCCGAAGCTAAGACATCGATGTTTCAGGATGTGGAAGCGGGCAGGAAAACCGAAGTCGAGATATTCTCGGGCACGGTGATCGAACTCGGCCGTAAATACGGCGTGCCGACCCCTGTCAATGATGTATTGTACCGGATCATCCGCGCCATTGAGCAGCTCAAGTGAAACAAAAGAACCGTCCCTGCGTTTCGTTTTTGCGTTTCGTTTTTGCGTTTCGTTTCTGCACACAAATACCGGATACCCGCGAAAGGTATCCGGTATTTGTTAATTTACCGCGCTGTTATTTCTTTAATGTAAGCACGCCGAATACGGAGGTATCCTGGTATGCGTTGCCCGTTGTGTCGTTCCAGGCAGCTACGCTCTGGCGTGCGCCGTCCTTGCCGTCGTTTATCTGCGCATCGAAACCGATCTTCATATTGGCCTTCGGCTTGATGGTCTTGAACGGTATCTTCATTTCGACGACATAGCTCGTTCCGGTCACCTTGGCCGCTGACTTGAAGTTCTTGGCTATGCCTTCCGGATTGAACGAGGTCGCATTGGAGAAGTTTACTCTGTATTGACCGTCGTCAGCCTGGTAGAACGAGGTCTTACCGTTGTTTTCATCGAGGAAGGCTTCAACAGAATCCTGTTCCCATGCATTTGCGCTCTTCTTGTCAAGCTGGGCGTCGTTCACCTGGTATAAAACATACAGGTAATTGTTGTCCCAAAGGACCTTCGCCGTGCCGGAAGCTCCCTGCCAAGCCAGCTGATAGCGGTTTAAAGGCAGTTCGGGAGCATTCTTCCAGGCAGCGTCTATCTTGCCATCTATAACAGGTGCGCCGAACCTGGCTGTAGACTGCTTCGCACCTTCGGGAGCCGCCGGCTTGTTTTCAGCCATGAATTTATTAGGGTTGATCACACCGTAATAAGCCGGTTTCGCCTGCAGGTTCTTATCGAACGGAGTCGGGTTCGTAGCTGATCTCCAGCTCGTACCATCATCCGCTCCCCAGAAGGTAACGCGCTCTATATTCCTGGAGTTTGCCTTGAATAGCTTGAGCAACTGCGCATAAAGATAACCCTGTGCGGCGGCAAGCTTGTCGGAGAGCTCATAGTTGCTGCCTGCTTGTATATCAAGCTCGGTAATACTTACTTTCACTCCCAGTGAAATGAATTTTTTAAGTGAAAGCTCGACATTGGTCGGGTTCGTATTTACAGCATAATGGCCCTGCATACCGATGCCGTCGATGAGCAGCTTGCCGTGATGCGTCCTGGCATATCTGGCGTTGATATCCTTCGCCATATTGTAGATAGCAGTAGCTTTATTCTGGTTATCTTCGTTGTAGTCATTATAATACAGCTTGATCTTCCAGCCCGGATGTTTATCCAACACTTCCCTCGCTGCCAGGAATGCCTGTTCTACGTAGTCGGGACCTATGGCGTCATACCACGGGGTTTTTCGCAACGAAGCCTTATAGTCTGCCGGCTTGGAGGGATTATCGTTCATGGCTTCGTTTACTACGTCCCAGGATATTACCTTGTTGCCGAAGTGCTCCATTACGGTTTTGATATGAGTCCTCAGGTTTGCAAGGGCTTCGGTACGCGAAAGCGGAACCGTACTGCCCCTGGCGTCAGTCTTTGTGTTGAGCCAGTCCGGCGACTGCTGATGCCATACCAGTACGTGTCCATGTACCTTGAGTCCGGCGTCTGCCGCCTGTTTGATCATCTTGTCCGCCGCGTCGAAGGTGAATTTACCCTTTACATTTTGCAGCGCATCCGGCTTCATGGCATTTCCTGCCGTCACTATATTGAAATGTTTCTTAAGAAGCTCAAGCCTGACGCCCTCCAGGTCTTCTGCCGAAATCGCGTCTCCTATCAGGAAGCTGTTCTTGTAAGCATCCTTGATACCCTTCAGATCCTTTTGAATCGAAATCGGCGCGGAGCCGGTGTTCTCAAAGCTGATATCGTCGATGTAGAAGGAAGCCGTTGCGTTGCTGGCGCTTTCTACATAAATCGTCAAGTATCCGCTGCTTGTATTGCTATATCTGTACGTGCCCGTGTACTCGACCCAACCGTCGCTTGCATTGACGGTCTTAGCTGCGAGGTTGACGTAGGAAGCGCCGCTTCCGTTTCCGACCTGTGTCGAAAGCTGCAGCTGCGAGCTTGCGGGCTCTATCAGCCTGACCCAGGCTGTGATCTTGTATTCGCCGCCCTGGTCTACGTATTTTTCAACGTTCAACGAAGGTCCGTTCCACGACTGAGTCCTTCCCTCCACCTTCAGTGCGTAAGCGCCTCCGGCGGTATGGTTGGCTTCCTTTGTAACAGTCAGCTTCTCAGTGCCTGCCCGGCCGGCAAAGCCGTCCGCCTTCTGGTCCTCGAAAGTTACAGCCGTGAACTTTGCAGCCGTACCTGCCGCATTTCCGCTGCCGGATGCGCTTGTGCCGGCGGAAGAGGCGTCTTCCGCTATTGTAATATCTCCGATGTAGAACGAAACAGCCTTACCTGCGTCGTTCGACTGGATACGAAGCCTGGTATCGCTCTTGTTGGAGCCTACGGTATATTTGCCGGTCAGTGTGAATGCCTTGCCGGCTTCCATATTAACGCCTGAAATCCATGCATATCCATCCGCTGTCTGAAGGGCTGCCTGTGCTCCGGAAGGTATCGCCGCATCGGAATCTATATAGCCTTTTACAGTTATGTTGTAGGTTTTACCGTCCTTCATTGCGACATCTGCGAAATTGAAATCAGCCGCATCCCAGTTGTTCGTTCTCTTGCTGACGTATAAAGCAGCTCCATCACTATTGCCGTCGAAGACCTTACCGGTTACCTGCGTCAGGCTGGCGCCGCCTGATTGTACAGCAGCGCCCTTGCCGACTGCGAAGGTTTCATGATAAACCGCAGCCGACTCCGCGCTTATTGCAGGAGTATACGCAAAAACCAATGCGAACACCGATAATAACGCGATCACCTTTTTCCAGTTTCTCGAACCGATACTGTTCAAAATGGGCCACCTCCATAAAATAATATAGTTAGGCACAAAAATACAATTTTCTCCAGCTCTAATTATACAGATTCCAATTTACATCGTAAATTACCAAATTAAAGATTTATATCTGACATTTTAAAGATATTATCCGTGTTCAAAAGAAAAGCCCCCGTTGAACCGATCCAACGAAGGCTTTCGTTATTTAGGGTATGGAGTTCGATCTAGTGTCTTCCGTCAGGCGTTTTATCTTTCAGGTTGATATTGACAGTGTATGTCAGCCCGTCTCCAAGGTCGGCCCTGATCCTGTAGGTTCCCTTTGTGAAGCCTTTGGTGTTCAGATTGAAAACATACTGCTTATTGAATAAATCATACCGGCACAAGTTGCCTTTATATCCCCAGCCTGACGCCTGTGCAGGCTTCTCGGCTCCTACAGTCCCGTTGGTCACTTTTGCAATGTAGACTTTTGCAATTGCATACGGATATACATAACCTGCGGTACTCTTAAGCTGGAATTTGACCGGAATCACGCTGCCGGCTTTGAATACGGCAGAGCCGTCAGGTTTGATCGGAGACAGGAAACCCATGAAATTATACATCAGCCTGTTTACTGTTACTTTATAGGTCCTGTGATTTCCATCCTGGGCGGTAACAACTATCGAGACAGTATTATAGCCCACTTTGAGGGCGATATCCTGCGACGGCTGACCGCTTGTTGCAGCACAGCCATTTACAGTCATCGAAGCTCTGATATCCTCCAAAACAGGCGTAACTTTGATTTTAGTTATGCTGTTGGGAACGTTTGCGGAATAACAGAGAGTTTTTCCGCTGAAGTCCGGCTTAATAGTGCCGGAGCTCAGTGTCAGGCCCTTCAGCAGGTTCACCGGACTCGGCTGCTCGGTTACGGTGATTTCGGCGGTTCTGGCGACCTGACCTTTTGTTACCGTAACAATATACCCGCCGTCATAGGTAACAACGGCAACCGAACCATTCCCCCCGGGAATGAGCGCATTAGCCGCAGCCTGTACCCAGGCGTTCTTTGTCTCCTGACTGGTTTGGCTGGTAAACGGTATCAGGTAGGTTCCGCCTACTATTGCAGTAACCGCGGCCTCCACGATCGCAATATCGGGGTCATAACCGGTAAGGGTAACGACTCCATATACGGAGGTGTCCTGATATGCGTTTCCGGTCAAGTCGTTCCACGTGGCTGCACTTTGACGCAAGCCGTTATTTCCGTCGTTTATTTGCACATCGAAACCGATTTTTACATCGTTGGCCGGGGTAATCGTCTTGAACGGTATCTTCATCTCGACAGTGTAATTTGTCCCGGAAATGCTGGTCTTTGATTCGAAGCCTTCCGCAATTGCCGCCGGATTGAAGGAGGTTTCATTGTCGAAATTGATCCTGTACTGTCCGTCATCATTCTCGTAGTATGATGTCTTTCCGTTGTTCTCATCCACGAAGGCTTCCACCGAATCCTGTTCCCACGCATTTGCGCTCGTCTTGTCGAGCTGTGCATCGCTAACCTGGACCAGAACGTACAGGTTTTTCTCATCCCAGAGGGCTTTTGCCGTACCGTTGGCTCCCTGGAGGGCCATCTGATACCTGCTTATGGGCATCGCAGGCGTATCGTTCCAAACAGCATCGGCCGTTCCGTCAATAACCGGAGTCGCGTATCCGGCTGTCGACTTGTATACTTCCGGCGGGGGCTCGGGTATATTCTCAGCCATGTACTTATCGGGATCGATGACACCGTAATAAGCCTTTTTTGCCTGCAGGTTCTTGTCGAACGGCGTAGGATTCGTAGAGGATCTCCAGCTTGTGCCGTCATCCAATCCCCAGAATGTAACACGTTCTATATTTGCTGCGTGATCCCTGAATATCTTTAGTAGCTGTGCGTACAAATAACCCTGGGCTATTGCTTGCTTATCCGACAGCTGGTAATTGCTTCCGGCTTGAATGTCAAGCTCTGTTATACCAACCTTAACACCCAGTGAAAGGAACCTTTCCAGAGAAAGCAATACATTCGCCGGGTTCGTGCTCATATTGTAATGCGCCTGCATACCGACGCCGTCGATAAGGAGCTTGCCGGGATGTGTCAGTGCATACCTGTCATTGAGCTCTTTCACCATGTTGTAGATCGCTGTAGCCTTACTCTGGTTGTCGTCATTGTAATCATTGTAATAAAGCGTTATAGGCTTCCACTCGGGATGCTGGTCAAGCACTTCTCTTGCCGCGAGGAACGCCTGCTCTACATAATCGTCGCCTATTGCGTTATACCATGGGCTTCTGCGCAGTGATGCCTTCCAATCAGCCGGATTCGATGGGCTATCGTTCATAGCTTCATTTACAACATCCCATGAAATTACCTTATCTCCAAAATGCTCCATGACAGTTTTGATATGGGTCCTCATATTATCAAGGGCCTCGTCGCGACCCAGCGCGATAGTGTTACCGCCCGAGTCCGTCGTCGTGTTCATCCATGCGCCGGTCTGCGAATGCCATACCAGCACGTGTCCATGCATTTTGAGGCCTTCGGCTAAAACCTTGTCAACTATCCTGTCAGCCGCAGAAAAGTCGAAATTGCCCTTTGAAGGCTGTAGATAAAGCGGCTTCATTGCGTTGCCTGCCGTCGCTATGTTACAGTGCATTTTCAGCAGATCAAGCCTTACTCCCTGCAGATCCTCCTCGGCAATGGCGTCTCCTATCAGGAAATCATTCTGATATGCGTCCTTGATCGGTACAAGATCCCTCTGTATGTCGATAGGCCCGGAGCCGGTCGGCACAAAGCTGATATCGTCGATATAGAAGGATGCCGTGGCATTATTGGAGCTCTCCACGTATATCGTTACATATTCGCTGCCTACATTGTTATAACGGTAAGTCCCCTCATACCTAACCCAGCCGTCTGCGGTACTGATCGTCTTACCCTGCAGATTTACATAATTCGCGCCGCTTCCGTCGCCTACCTGGGTCGAAAGCTGGAGTTGAACGCTTGAGGGAGTTATTGTCTTGACCCAGGCTGTCACTTTGTATTCGGCGCCCTGGTCGATGTACTTCTCCACTCGCAGCGACGGCCCGTTCCAGGCTTGCTCCCTGCCCTCGACTTTTAGGCAGTACGAACCGCCGTCGGTATGGTTGTCTTCGTTTGTCACAGTAAGCGTTTCATTACCGCCTCTGCCGCCGAAACCACCCGTTGTCTGATCTTCAAAGGTTACAGCCGTGAAGGGCAGCGCAGGAGGCCTGGGCTCATCATCGCCGCCTGATGACACCTTCTCTGTGATCAATATGTCTCCTATGTAGAAAGGAATTGCTTTTCCGGCTTCATTTGATTGAATACGGATAGCCGTATCCGTAGTGGTATCTACAGTGTATTCCCTGGTAAGAACGAACGCCTGTCCGGCCGCAAAATCAGTTCCGGCCAGCCATGCATAGGTCTTATCCGTCTGGAGCGCCGCCCCTGCTCCGGTAGTTACGGCTACATCAGCGTCGACATAACCTGTTACTTTTATAGTATACGTTTTGCCGTTAGCAAGGCCTGTGTCCGCAAACCTGAAATCCACCGCGTCCCAGTTGTTTACCCTGTTACTTACGTACAATGCGGCTGCGTCGTCATTGCCTTCAAAAACCTTGTCGGTCACCTGTGTCAGGCTGGCGCCGCCGGATTGCACCGCAACACCCTTTCCCGACGCAAAGCTTTCATGATAAACCTGTTTTTCCGTTACCGCCGGTTCTCCGGTAATCAGTATGTCCCCGATATAGAACGGAACAACTGCGCCGGCGTCGTTCGACTGGACTCTTAATTTCGAGTCCTTGCCGGTGTCGACCGTATAGGTACCTGTCAGAGTGAATGCCCCTCCGACGGTATAATTGGCGCCCGCCAGCCAGGCATAGCTGTCCACGCACTGCAGAAAAGCCTGCGCTCCTTCAGGTATGACCGCATCGGAGTCAACAAAACCCTTCACTGTTATCGTATATGTCTTTCCATTTTCAAGGCCCATGTCTGTAAACCCGAAATCGGCCGCGTCCCAGTTGTTCACTCTGTTACCGACGTACAAAGCGGCTCCGTCACTGTTCCCTTCAAAGACCTTGTCCGTGACATGCGTCAGGCTGGCGCCGCCGGATTGCACTGCAACCCCCTTGCCTGTCTCAAAGGTTTCGTGATAGACTGTTGCCGTCTCCGCGCTGCTGATAGCCGGCGCATACATAAAAATCAATGCGAACACCGAAAACAACGCAAGAGTCCTTCTCCAATTCTTTAACCTGATACTACTCAATTTGAACCACCTCCAAAATATAAATTACCAAATGCAAATATTTATGTCAATTGCTGGTAATAAAGTAAATGAAGGCAGCTCAAAAAAAGGCCGGTATCTCAAGATACCGGCCCCTTCAATCGTAATTGGCTCATGCTTTTCCGGAAGCTATCATTTCCTTCAATTTCCCGCTTAATTTCCCTATCTCTTCAATCGATTTATCAATATGTACGATCTGCTCATTTTCATTTTCTACAGTTGCCATTATTTCCTGGACCGACGCAACGTTTTCCTCAGAAATGGAGGATATGTTTTCGAGCTGAGCCTGTGCATTTACATAGTTTTCGGCGATACTGTCGAACAGCTCCATCTCTCTTACTATTTCCTCATTGGTCTGCGCAAAAGACTGTTCGATAGATCCGAAGTAATGCGAAATGTTGTTTATAAGATCCTTCTCCTCACTTACTACAAGGTCGCCCCGATTTACATAGTCGGTTGCTTCGCGCGTCTTTTCGAGTATGCCTGCTATGACCTTGTTTATTTCGCCGACTATTTTGGAACTCTGATCAGCCAGCTTCCGAATCTCCTCTGCAACGACAGCGAAGCCCTTGCCCTGTTCACCTGCGCGCGCGGATTCTATCGAGGCGTTTAGTGCAAGCATGTTGGTCTGCTCCGCGATCTGCTTTATTCCCTCAAGAGAGGCGTTAATGGTTTCCACACTGTTTTGCAGACCGTTTACAGTAGATGTCGCCGTTCCTATAGCAGTGCTGACTATCTGCATATTGCCGTTTATCTGCTCTATCTGGTTGCGGCCTTCAATGATTTTTTCACTCATCTCGGCTGTTTTTGTAATGATCCCCTTCGATATCTCCCTGGCGTTATTTACGCCTGAAAGCGAATCCACCATGTTCGAACTTATTTGCTGGATGCCGGCTGACTCAGCCTGTATGACCTTCGACATCTCGTTCATAGCGTCCGTTATCTCACTGCTCGCATCCCTTGTAGTTCGTACATTGCCCGTAAAGCTTTCAATATTGCTGTCTAGGGCCATGGAGCTTTGATCCAAACCCGCGAAGGTCTCTTCCAGCTTTGCAAGCAGCCCCTGAGCCTTGGACTCCTTTTCGCCGGCGTCATCTACAAGAGCCCTTCCCCAGCGGGTCATGAGGTATAACAAAACTACGACGCTGTTGTAAAGTATGAACACACTGATAAAATTGGCAAGATTCGCCTCAGAGCCCATAAAATTTTCAGCTTTAAACGTAAAAATGGATATATAGAGCACGTCCATTATTATCGCATACCATATAAACAGTTGCTTTTTAAAATAAAGCGCAACTAAAGCGGCTGAGGCAAATATAATATAATGCTGATCCAGTTCGTATCCTGTCAAAAAGAAAAGCGCTATCGAGACAACCCCTGGTATCAGGCCGTAGAGCAGGCCTTTGATATATGGATTCATCTTTATGAAATAAACAATCAGGGCGAGCGCAATTACGACGCCTCCTTTTATGCCGGTATCCAATGCTCCCGGGATCCCTAACGTAATGTAAGCCTGGATCGTCATCATAACTATTGTAATAGCAATAATTATCAAGCTGACGGTATTCGCTCTGCGCGTATTATAATTATCGACCTTCTTCACTGTTATACCCCCCCTGTTGTATTGAAATTTAACTAGCTTCTACAATTATATTCGGTAAATTTATACAATCTCCTTTATATTTTTAGCGAATATTATGATAGTTGTGCATAAAGCTGATCCAGTTCCTTAAGCAGCCCGTCATATTCGAAGTAGGCAGCGGGAGGGGTCTCAGGGCCGAATAAGCTTTCCATTTGCTGCTGTTTCTTTTCAAGCTCCGCTATCCTGGCTTCTAACCTTTCGTTCTCCTTCTTTTTGAGCATTTCGGCGCTGTCGGGTCCAGAGGCTGAAATACCCGTCCCTTCGTGTCTGTTCCCGCTTCCCCGGGTACCCGTCCCGCCGGACCCGTTTGAACCGCTTTTTGCACCGGCCGGCCTGGCGCAATTTCCAGCCGGTTTACCGCTTGTTCCGGGTTTGCTGTTGCTTGCCTTCAGTTCAGCCTGTCCCGCTGCAGCTTCGGGTCCCTGCTTCTTAAGCCTGTAGGCGTCGTAATTCCCCTCGTACGAATGCAGGGTACCGCCGGAGAACTCCAATATCCTGTTTATGCAGCGGTTAAGAAAATACCTGTCGTGCGAAACGGCAATTATCGTACCGCCGAATTCCAGAATGGCTGACTCCAGGGCGTTCCTGGCCGGCACATCAAGGTGGTTAGTGGGTTCGTCCATAATCAGGCAGTCGGGGCTTTCCAGCATCATGCAGGCCAGGTACAGCCTGACCTTCTCTCCTCCGCTCAGGACTGCGATCTTCTTATCGACCTCGTCACCATAAAACTGGAACCTGGCAAGATAATTCCTTGCGTCCTCGATTACCATTTCCTTAGCCGAAAGGAGCTCTTCCAGTATCGTACGTCCTTCGTCCCCGAATTCCACTTCCTGGCCGAGATACCCGTACCTGACCCATTCGCCCAGTCTGGCTCTGCCCTTGTAATTATCATCATTCCCTAGCAGTATGTTGATCAGCGTCGATTTTCCGCAGCCGTTGGGACCTATGACCCCGACCCTTTCCCCTCCCTTTATCTCGAAGTTGACGTCGGTAAACAAGGGAGCATTACCGTATCTCTTCTCAAGTTTGTCAGCCATGGCTATATCTGCGCTCATGTGCCCGACCTTGTCAAAAGAGATGCCCGGCGCCGCGGCGCGGTAGAGGTGCTGCTGTTCCCTGGCGCCCTTCAGAGTCACATTGAGTTCATTCTCAAGCCTTTGAACGGTTTTGAGCCTGCTTTTCCATGCGCTTATCTTCCTCGAGCTCTTGAGTTGGTCCGCGATCGAGTTTTCCCTTTTTATCTCCTGCCTGAGCCTGAATTGTTCCCGAAGAGCGAATTCCCTGAGTCTCTCCTTCTGTTCGATGAAAGTGGAGTAATTGCCGCTCCTCTCGATGATCGTTCCGTTTTCCAGTTCCGCCACCCTGGTGGCGATCTGGTCGAGGAAGTACCTGTCGTGTGAAACCACGAGTACTCCGCCGTCAAATCTCTTCAGAAAGCCCTCCAGCCATTCCACGCCCTCAATATCGAGGTGGTTCGTCGGTTCGTCGAGCACGAGCAGATCCGGCTCCTCCAGCAATATCCTGGCAAGCGCGACCCTCATTTTCTCACCGCCGCTAAGCAGTTCCACCGGGAGAGTGAGAGATTCCTCCTTAAGCCCCAGTCCCAGCAGCATGGACTTTATCTTTGATTCCATCGTATAACCGTCCATTCCCTCAAACCGGGTTACAAGCCTGGAGTATTCCCGCATGACTCTTTCATATTCTTCGGGATCGTCCAACAGCCGGGGCTCCGCCATCGTACTTTCCAGCGACCTTATTTTCTGTTCGAGCCTGCTCACCTCTTCATGGTAAAGCGCAGTTTCCCTGAATATCCTGCCGCCTGGGTCCATTTCATCAAGATCCTGGGTCAGGTACCCCATCCTTGTGCCGCGCGCAACACTTGCGCTGCCTGTATCACTGGTCTCCAGTCCCGCCGCTATTCTGAGGAGAGTCGTCTTGCCCGCTCCGTTAGGCCCTACAAGCGCGACCCTTTCGCCTTTTTCTATCCTCAGGCTGGCTCCGTCCAGCACCAGCCTGTTGCGATATTCCTTTACTACGTTGTTAAAAATCAATAAACTCATATCTTATCACTCCTCTGTATGTTCGTTTCAAAATGTTTTAATTTTGCACCTTTTCGGTAAATTCGGTGTGTTTTACGGGACGGTTAAAAGCAAAAGGACCGCAGTACTATCCGCGGTCCCCGTTTCAAAAAGGAGATTGACAAGATTCTGATGAAATAACAAAAGCCGCGGCATCAGTGTACATTCCGCAGCTTTAGAATACGACCGTCATCGCGTTCGTCGTTTTGAATATTATGGCTTACTAAATTAGCCGGCTTTATAAACCGAAAATATTCAAACGTCTGAAACGTATATTACGAGTACAATATAGCTGTAATAAAACCATATCCGCAATTTCACACGATAAAGCCGAATGATCGTAACAAATCATAAGGTATACCCAAAGACCTGCTTCGACAAGCTTATTCCCGTTCTGGAAAGCTTATTATGAAAATCATCCCGGCATCGGCTACTTGCAGCTTTTAGGCTCCGGACAATGCATCACCGAATATGATATGCACTTAGATCCCCATGACCTTATGGTCATTGCTCGGAGCTGAGGCCGCGGCCTTTTACCGGTACATTGAGATAACACCATTCCATGGTTTGCCCCTCCTGTACTGGCTTTCAGTTTTATTACCCGTTAATTATATTATGTACTGTATCAGAAAAGCAATACTATTTTATAAACTCTGCTATTCGTTTACTTTATTCGCGGTCTTCCGTCCCGTTTTTCTTCACCGCCTCGATAAACTCCCCTATAGAAAAAATTTCGTGATCGAATTCCATACCGCCCCCGTACATGCATCCCGCAAAATGCGTATCCGAACCGCTGGTCCGGTAAAGGGAATATTTTCGGGCAAGCTCAAGCGCAAGCCTGTCGAACTTGGGGTTGGTATGGCTCGCATTGCACACTTCGACAGCGTCCACATATTCGGGGAAAACCCGTATACTGCCGATATAGCTTGCCTCTCTGAAGGGATGCGCTTGTGAAACGAAGCCTCCGCTCTGCCGGACTGTTGTGAGGTATTTTTCTATAGGCCAGGTCAGCATATCAGGGTTGTCGAGCAGGAAATCCCTGCCCAATCCGTACGTCAAGAATTCTGCACCGCGGTCATTGTATTCCCATCCGAAAAAGACATGGAAATTGAACTTTTCTGCCTCTTTCAAAGCGTTCTCATACCCCAGGCAAAAAGCGTCTATCCGTTTCTCCCAGTTTAAAGAGGATGGGATTGCCGTATTTCCGTTGAAAAAATGGTCTGTAATGATGATACCGGAATACCCCGCAAAGTAATGCGCCCTGACCATTTCAGCGCCGGTGCTCCGAGCGCAGGCGCTGGCTTCCCTCGTATGCAGATGGGTTTCGTATCTGAACTTTTCAGCCATGCCTGACGTGCTCCATCCCCTGGTTGAAAAGCTGCAGTATGTGGTCGTCGTCAAGCGAATAATATGCCGACTTGCCTTCCTTGCGGTATTTGACGAGCTTCATGTTCCGCATCAGCCTGAGTTGGTGCGAGACTGCCGACTGTGTCATTCCGATGGTTTCGGCTATATCGCAGACGCACAGGTCGCAATTGGACAACGCAAAAATGATCTTTATCCTCGTCGGGTCCCCCAGCACCTTAAAAACCTCGGAAAGCCTGACCGAATCATTGTCGCCGATCATGCACGCCTTTACCCTGTTCACGCTCTCGGAATTGATCCTTGTCTCCAAACAACTGTCACAAATCTCATCGTTCATACGTAACTCCGTAATTTTAATACACCGGACATTATGTTTATGCTCGAATTCTGATTAAAACCTCGATATTTGTCCGATACTTTAATTATATTTTTTATATTGGCAATAGTCAAACAATTGCCGTTTAAATACCGGTTGCCGAGCACTCCGGTAATTGGTATATTAAGTATATGAATTTACGGGAGAATACATAATGCTGATATTCATGATCATACTTATAGCATTTGTGCTGATGTATTTGTATATGAGCTTCGAAACCACCTGGCTCAAGATAGAGAGGCTGGATTTTTCGCGCAAGGGCAGCGGGCTCAAGATCATGCACCTGTCAGACCTGCATGTGTATATGACCAGGATCTCCGCCGCCAAGATACGCGAAGTGGTCAAGGCCGAAAATCCGGACGTCATACTGATTACGGGAGATTACATAAACAGGCCTGTCCATGCGGCCGGTTTCCTGCATTATCTCCATGCCTTCTGCAAGGGCTACAGTACTATCATATGCCTTGGCAACCATGATTACAGGGCGTTCGGTTCGAACAAGCAAGGCCTTGAAAATTTCGTACGCGAAATCGAAGCGCTTAATGTGGAAGTTCTGAGAAACAGGACTGTCATAGTGGAGAAGCAGGGAAAGAAGTACAACATCATCGGAATCGACGATCTGAGAAGAGGCAGCCCGGATATAGAAAAAGCCATGATCGGCTGCGTGCCGGGCGCTCCGAAGATATCGATCACCCACAACCCGGACATTGCATTGAAGATCCCCGGTAAAATAGTCGATTACATGTTTGCCGGCCATTTTCACGGCGGGCAGATATGGATGCCCTGCAACATGGAATTCTTCCTGCTGCGTGACGATGAACTCTGCAGAATGGGTATCAAACGCGGCCTCAAAAAGATAAACGACATAAAGGTATATCTCAACAGGGGCCTCGGCAACGGCGTCGTACCGCTGCGGTTCCTGTCCCGTCCGGAAATACTGATCTGTACGGTACCGTAAAGTTAGGTTCTATGGCCATCCTTAGCCAATTCAACCTTTGTCCGATGCTTACACCCGGCTTTCATCCCCTATCTCTTTCCCGGGCAATCTGCTTTTCGATATTATATTGGCAAGGTATACGCCGCCCAGTACCAGTACTGTGCCGACGCCCTGCATCACCGAGAACTGCTCCCGCAGTATGATAATTCCCGCAATAACTGTTACAATTGTTGAAAGACCTGCAAAGGATGCCGACCTGTTTGTGCCGATTGCTGAAATCGCAACGTTGTAAAGGAAAAACGCCGCGGCCGAGCAGCCGACTCCCAGGTATAGAAATCCGACAAGGTATTCGGCGTTTGAAAACGGCAGCAGAATGAACTCCTTCAACGAACCGGAGCCTGCATTTTCGATGAGCGCCGCGGCGGTGAAAACAACCGCGCCCAAAGCGATCATGGCATAGGTCTTCTCCGTATTTGTAAACTCTTCGGCTTTTTGGGAATTGACGGAATACAAGCTGTAGGATAGCAATGCGAACAGCAGAAGTATATACCCGAGCGGGTTGAAAGACGCCTCGAGTCCCTTCATCAGAACTATCATTATTATACCCGCGGCTGCCGTACCTATCCCTGCTACCTGCTGTCTGGTCGGCGCTTCCTTCAGAACTATTGTCGAGACAACCAGAGCTACAATAGGGTAGCAGGCGATTATGACGCCGCTCTCGGAAGCTGTAGTAAGTTTGACTCCGAACGTCTCCCCTATGAAGTAGATACCGGGCTGGAAAATCGCAATCGAAAAGAGCGGAAGTATGCGTTTATTCCTGAAGTCGACCTTGATCAGACGCAAAAGCACGCATATGTTCATCGCCGCAAAAGCCGTGATGAACCTCCAGCTTAGCAAAGTGAACGGAGATACTGTGTTAGTTATACTTTTAGTGAAAAGAAAGCTGAAACCGAACAGTACTTCGCAAATTATTATACTAACTATACCAACCAACGCATTTTCTTTTTTCATCCTTGCTTTGACCCGCTTTCACGCTTAATAAAAATCAGCAAACCGACAATTATATTCGGCCTGCTGATTTCTTATCAACACAATTATTGGTTGCTTGCCAATGCTATTGGCTGCTTACCTTACGTTCAGGTTAACTGATTTTACTTCGAAAGCCTCTTTTCGAGTTTTTCCTTCTCCGCTTCATAACCGGGCTTGCCGAGCAGCGCGAACATATTCTTTTTGTATGCCTCGACGCCGGGCTGGTCAAACGGATTTACGCCCATCAGGTAGCCGCTTATACCGCAGGCCTTCTCGAAGAAATAGACCGTATGGCCGAACCAGTAGCTGTTCATCTCGGGTATACTTACCACGAGATTCGGAACGCCGCCGTCCGTATGCGCCAGTATCGTGCCCTGCATGGCTTTCTTGTTGACGAAGTCGATGTCCTTGCCGGTGAGGAAATTCAGACCGTCTATGTTATCCTTGTCTTCCTTTATGTTCATGTTCTTTCTGGGTTTCTCAACGTTGATAACTGTCTCGAATATCACGCGCAGACCGTCCTGGACATACTGTCCCATGGAGTGCAGGTCTGTAGTGAAATCGACTCCCGCCGGGAAAATGCCCTTGTTGTCCTTGCCCTCGCTCTCGCCGTAAAGCTGTTTCCACCACTCTGTAAAGAAATGCATCGAAGGCTCGTAATTAACCATGATCTCGGTGGTCTTACCCTTCCTGTAAAGCGCGTTCCTTGCGGCTGCATACTGGTAGCAGGCATTGGCTGCAACGTCCGGATTATTGTAGAGCTCCCTGGCCTCAGCAGCGCCCTGCATCATGGCGTCTATGTCGATGCCCGCGACCGCAATCGGCAGCAGTCCGACAGCCGTCAGTACGGAATATCTTCCGCCGACATCATCCGGTATTACAAAGCTTTCATATTTTTCCTCGGTCGCGAGCTTCTTCAGAGCGCCCCTTGCCTTGTCGGTTGTTGCGTATATCCTCTTTGAAGCCTCCGTCTTGCCGTATTTGTTCTCCATGTATTCCCTGAACACCCTGAAAGCAAGGGCAGGTTCGGTAGTAGTGCCGGACTTGGAAATAATGTTGACCGAGATATCCTTGTCCTTGAGCAGATCGAACAATTCGGTGATATATGTGGAGCTTATGCTGTTTCCTACGAAATAGATCTCCGGCGCGCCCCTTCCAGCCTTCGGAAGCAGGTTGTAAAAGGAATGCGAAAGCGCGTCTATGGCTGCTCTTGCCCCGAGGTAGGAGCCTCCGATGCCTATGACCACTAGCGCATCGGAATCCGATTTTATTTTTTCGGCAGCTGCCTTGATCCTGGCGAATTCAGCCTTGTCGTAATCCTTGGGCAGGTCTACCCAGCCTGTATAGTCATTGCCTGCGCCTGTTCTGTTGTGGAGCATTTCATGCGCAGCTTTGATCATCGGCGCAAAATAGGAAACCTCGCTCTCCTTCATGAAGGATAAGGCGTTTGAATAGTCGAGACTCAGTTTGTTCATATATGTACCTCCTGTAAAGTAAACCGGATGTGGTATCAATGCCCTTATGTACCTGATTTCATGTACTCTGTGGTCTGCAATTATCTGGGTCAAAGGTACATATCACCCGGAATATGCCTTTTTAGGTATTATAACAAATCGTTTATTTTTTATCAATGAAGAATGAAATGCCAATCCTTCAAATTCTCCAATTATTTCTCAACATAATAAGTCTATGTCGGTTTCCCATCTTAGGCACTTATCATGCATTATCTTACAGCGTAATATTTGCGAAAACGCTCAAAATATTATTGTGAACCCGGCGGGAAGTCCGGGAAATCAAAGGAAAAAGAGGTGATAATAATGTCGAGGCCGAAGACTCCGCTGGTGGAGCAGAAACGACCGCAGCTGACACAATTTAAAATGGAGTGCGCTAGAGAAATAGGGCATGAGCAGTTTACCAAGGAAAACAACGACCATTACAAGGGAGACGTAAGCGCCGCGCAGAACGGACATGAAGGCGGTCCGATAGGCGGGCAGATGGTAAAGAAAATGATCGAGTATGCTGAAAAGAAGATGTTCGATTGAAAGGCATGGCCCCGGAGATATGGCTATTGCATCGGAGGAAAACCATATCTCCAGTAACCGGCCTGTTAAGAAAAATCAATTAAGAAGAATCAAGTTTCCCTGATTATTTAAAATGCTTGAATTGAGGCAGCCAACGGCGGTTCGCTTCAAACATTTCATCGGTCATTTTCTTGATTTCCTCAAGACTCAGCACCGAGGAAGTGAGCGGGTCAAAACAGATCGCGTGGAAAACCTTGCGCGGATCGCCTGTAATGGCTGCTTCTACAGCAAGCTCCTCGCAGCGTGCGCTCGTATTGACAAGTATCGCTAGATGCTCAGGCAAAGGACCTACATGAACAGGGTCCATTCCCCTTTTCGACGCCAGTACGGGAACTTCTACACAGCAGCCTTCCGGCAGGTTATCTATAAGGCCGAAGTTGCGGACATTTCCGTTGAATTCGAATAAAGTCCCGTCGCCTATGGTCGCATTGAAAATATAAGCCGCATATTCCTTGCCCCTGTCCAGATCAACCTTTTCCTCCGCAAGCCAGTCCTCTATTTCCTTTTTCCATGTATCTTCACGTTTAAGATACTCGTCGAGGATGTAGCCGTAATGGCCCGGGTTCCAGCCTGTTCCTGCCGTGCAGTATTTTTCTATCAGGTCGGGCCTCTTCCTGAACCATGCGTTATATTCGGAATTGTGTCCGCTCGACTCTGTTACGTAATAATCAAGATTCAGGAACATTTCATTTCTGACCTGCTCTTCATTATATATCTCCGGCCTTTCGGTCACAGCCTTACGTATTAACGGATATGCGTCCCTTCCGTTCCATTCATACTTGAGGTAAAAGGCCTGGTGGTTGATGCCTGCACAGAGATAGGTTATTTCATCCATCGGAGCGCCTATCCAATCAGCCAGCATATGAGCGGTGCCCTGGACGCTATGGCAAAGACCTGTCACCTGCACCTTGCTTACCCCCTGCATTGCTCTGCAGAGCATAGCCATCGGATTGGTGTAATTGAGGAAAATTGCATTGGGACAGTACCGTTCGATATCCCTGCAGATATCGAGCATTACAGGTATGGTGCGGAGCGCCCTGAAAATACCGGAAGGACCTCTGGTGTCGCCTACGTTTATGTCAACACCGTATTTTTTCGGTATTTCCACGTCATAGCGCCAAACATTTACCCCGCCCGCAAGTATCGTACATATGACGCCGTCGGCGTCTCTCAAAGCCTCCGCCCTGTCAGTGGTTGCAATGATTTTCGCAGGATAATTACCCGCTCCGATTATTTTTTCGACTGCCTTTTTGATGGAGGCAAGGCGCTCTGTATCTATGTCCATCAACGCTATCGTACTGTCCGAAAGCGCCGGGAAGGATAGAATATCCCTTACCAGGCTCCTTGTAAAGCCAAAACTTCCCGCTCCTATAAATGCTATTTTTTTCAAAAATATCACTCCTTTCGTTGCATAATTCAATTCTATCCCGTTTTTACGCGATACTAAATGGATACATGCTATGTAAATATGGTATAATGCTGGATGTACCATGGACCGGTCAGATGTCAAATGTAAAATCCGATGGGGCAGGTGTTCGCTTATGGAACAATTTTTACTTTTAAACCGTTTAAACCATACCGATCTGAATATGTATCAATGCGGTACACAGAAATGTGAGCCGGGCCATTATTACGGTCCTGCAGTAAGAGATCATTTTCTGATCCATTATATTCACGAAGGCTCCGGTATATACTGCGTGGGGAGCAAAGAATACCGCCTTAACAAGGGTCAGGGCTTCCTTATATGCCCCGACGTCGTGACCTATTACCAGGCAGACCTCGCTGAACCATGGAATTATTCCTGGGTTGGTTTCCATGGACTCAAAGCGGAAAGCTACCTCAAAAGCAGCGGTTTAACGGCGGACAACCCCATATTTACATGCAGCGATGAATATGTAGACAGCTGTTTCTCACAGATGATGGAAGCCAAAAGCTTGCAGAAGGGACGTGAGATCCGGATGCTGGGCTGCCTGTACCTGTTCCTGTCCCATTTGTTCGAGCAGAACGGGAAGGAGCATTTCAGTGACCGGACGGAAAGCAGAAAGGAAATGTATATTCATAAAGCAGTGGAATATATCGAGATGAATTACTCCCGGAAAATGAGCATTTCAGAGCTGGCGCACCATATTGGTCTTGACAGGAGCTACCTGGGCAGCGTTTTCAAAGGGCAGCTGAATATTTCTCCCCAGGATTTCCTGATGCATTACAGGATCGACAGGGCGTGCGAGCTGATGAAAAATGATACTCTGTCTATCGGCGACATATCCCGCTCAGTCGGTTATGACGACCAATTGTTGTTTTCCAAGCTGTTTAGAAGGATCAAAGGCATGCCGCCGAGGGAATATAGAAAAATTTGCCGCATGACTTAGGTTAAAACATGCTGAAAAAAACGATGACAGGTTTTGATAACCTGCCACCGCTTTATATCTGCAATATTGAATTTGTTAGTCCATATATTCGGCAACGGTAACTCCCGGCTGATTAACCGTATTACATCCTGAGCTGCGCGCCGAGCTTTTCGGAAAGCGCGTCCACGATATCAGCCATGGCCTTGCCTGTCTCATCGTCGGTAAGCGTCCTGTCTGGAGCCCTGAAGGTTATGGAGTAAGCCACGCTCTTCTTTCCTTCCGGTACCTGCTTGCCCTTGTAAACATCGAACAGCTTGATCTCTTCAAGGTATTTGCCGGCTTTCGAGCTTATCAGCTTCTCTATTTGTTTGACCATGATCGCGTCGTCCACTAGCATCGCTATATCCCTAGATACCGCAGGGAACCTCGGCAGCGGCTTGTAATCAGGTTTCAATGAAGCTTCGGCAACCAGCGGTTCAATGTCTATGATACCTGCGTAATTCCTCTGCGCCGCTTCGAACTTCTGAGCAACGCCGGGATGGACTTCTCCCAATATTCCGCAGGTTTTGCCCTTGATAACCAGTTTTGCCGTCCTGCCGGGATGGAACGAAGGATCGTCCTTTACAGGCTCGAGGCTATATCTCTTTATTCCGAGAGCAGCCATGAGTTCTTCCACCGCGCCTGAAAGATCGTAGAAATCCACATTGCCGTACATACCCAGGGTGAGCACCGGTTTTTCATAGGGCAGGTCCGTCAGCGGCAGGCTTTCAGGCAGATAAACATGCGACAGCTCGAACAGCCTGGCCTCGTCGACTCTCCTGTTGTAATTCGTCGCAAGCACTTCCATCATATCGGGAAGCGTTGTAGTCCGCATGATGCTGTAATCCTCGCCAAGCGGGTTTTTGATCACGATCGTCTTTCTCAGTTCGCTGTCCGAAGGAAGATTTATCAGGTCGAATACCTTCGGGCTGGTGAAGGAATACGTATATATCTCGGAAAGACCGCAGGCCTGCATGGTTTTGCGCACGAGATCCTCAATCTTCTGCTTCCAGGTCTTGCCGCCGACTGTTGCCGCCTTGCCCTCGAGAAGCGTAGCCTTGATATTGTTGTAATCATAGAACCTGGCGACTTCCTCTGAGAGGTCCGCTTCGCATTCCAGGTCGGGCCTGAAGGTCGGGGCTGTCACAGTCCCTGCAGCTTCATTTATTTCTATTTCAAGCTTTTTGAATATTGCCTTCATAGTGTCCGCGCCGATGTCCGTGCCCAGCAATGCGTTGATCCTGCCGGGGTTGAACGGTATAACCTTTTTGACAGCTTTTACGGGGTAATTGTCAATGATCCCCTTGCAGACGCTGCCAGCGCCAAGCATTTCAACGAGCTGTACCGCGCGGTTGACAGCGTCTATGGTGTTTTCGGGATCGAGGCCTTTTTCGAAACGCCCGGAAGCCTCGGTCCTCATTCCGAGCTTCTTTGCGGTCAATCGCACCGAAATGCCGTCAAAGGTCGCAGACTCGAACAATATCGTCTTTGTATCAGGTTCGATCTCGCTGTTTGCGCCGCCCATGACGCCAGCAACTGCCACGGCTCTTTCGGCGTCGGCTATAACGAGCATGGAGGAGTCAAGAACTCTGTCCTGATCGTCGAGCGTCTTCATCTTTTCGCCGTCTGCGGCTCTTCTGACGATTATTTTGCCGCCCTTCAGGTTCTTAAGGTCAAACGCGTGCATTGGCTGTCCATATTCGAGCATAACGTAATTCGTTATGTCCACAATGTTGTTTATAGGCCTTACGCCTGCGGCTTTGAGGCGTTCCTGCATCCAGCGCGGAGAAGCCTCTATCTTTACATCCTTGACTATTCTTGCACAGTAGCGCGAGCACAGGTCCGGCGCCTGTATCTCTACTGAAGCCTGACCGTCGATCTGATCGCCGAGCTCTTTCAGCTTGATTTCGGGTATTTTGAACGGTTTCCCGAAGGTCGCCGCGGATTCCCTTGCAAGGCCGATTATGCTGAAACAGTCCGGCCTGTTCGAGGTTATTTCAAATTCGACGACTGTATCGTTAAGTCCAAGATATTCCTTTATATCGGATCCCAGCGCGGGGTTCCCCTGGAGTATGAATATACCGTCTTCGACAGCGTAAGGGAATTCTTCCTTCGTTACTCCGAGTTCTGATATAGAGCACATCATTCCGTTCGAATCCACTCCGCGAAGCTTGCCCTTCTTGATCTTCTTTCCTCCGGGGAGGCTAGACCCGTCAAGCGCGACCGGTATCAGATCGTTAACTCTGATATTGGCGGCGCCGGTCACGATCTGGATCGTTTCGCTACCGATATCAACTTCCGTGACCTGCAGGCGGTCGGCGTCGGGGTGCTTTTCTATCTTTGTGATCCTGCCGACGACTACCCTGTCGAGCTCCGCGCCGAGCTCCTCATAGCCCTCCACCTTCGAACCCGACAGCGTAAGGGCGTCCGAGTATTCCTTGGGGCTTGCATTTATATCCGTATAATCCTTCAACCATTTCAACGGTAATTTCATAACATCATTCTCCCTTCAATGCTTTCCAAAAATCCCCGTATCCCAAATCAGAACTGCTTCAGGAAACGCATGTCGTTTTCATACAGATGCCTCAGGTCATCTATGCTGAAGCGCCCCATTGCCGTCCTCTCGACTCCGAGTCCGAAGGCAAAGCCGCTGTACTCCTTAGGGTCTATATTGCAGTTTTCGAGCACATGCGGATGTACCATGCCCGCTCCGAGGATCTCTATCCAGCCTTCGTTCTTGCAGACCCTGCAGCCTTTGCCGCCGCACGCCCAGCAGGAAACGTCGACCTCTGCGCTCGGTTCGGTGAACTGGAAGTGGTGAGGCCTCAGCCTGATCTTTGTCTCTTCTCCGAACAAGCTGCGCGCAAACAGCTGAAGCGTGCCGACGAGGTCGCCCATCGTTACGCCGTGGTCGACGACAAGGCCTTCCACCTGATGGAATACCGGAGAATGGGTGGCGTCGACCGCATCGGAACGGTAGACTCTGCCCGGGCAGATTATCTTTATCGGAGGCTTCTTCTGCTCCATAACCCTTATCTGTACGGATGAGGTCTGACTCCTCAGCAGTATTTTGTCGTTTATATAAAAGGTATCCTGCGCATCCCTTGCCGGATGGCCCTTAGGAATGTTCAGCGCTTCGAAGTTGTAATAGTCGAGCTCGACCTCGGGTCCCTCCGCTATTTCGTAGCCCATTGAAATGAATACGTCCTTTATCTCGTCGAGAACGATCGTCAGCGGGTGCTTCTTTCCTATATAACGTCTCTTTCCGGGAATCGTTATATCGATCGTCTCTTCCAGCAGCTTCTGCTCCTGTTCCTGCTCCTGCAGCTTCCTTTGCGTCTCCTCGAGCTTGCCTTCTATAAAGCTTCTGACATCGTTGGCCAATTGCCCGATTATCGGTCTTTCATCGGCCGACAGCGCGCCCATTCCCCTTAAAACTGCCGTCAGTTCGCCTTTTTTGCCGAGGTACTGCACGCGCAGGTTATCGAGTTCGGGCAGCGTCCTGACTTCATTGAGTTTCTTTTCCGCATCCAGTTTTATGTTGTTCAACTGGTCTCTCATAATGCATCCTCCTTTGGATGTTTTATTCGAAATTCGCGCCTCAAGGGCGCTAAACATCCTCCTTAAACAATACAATAAAAAAGCCTTCCATCCCCATATCAGGGACGAAGGCTGTAACTCCGCGGTACCACCCAAATTTCCGCTATGTAAAAGCGGACTTCTCATCGCAGCTTCCTTTATCAGACAGAATTGTTCTGCGCTGTTTATCAGGCAAACATTTTCTGCTCTTTTCAGGTTCATTGCGTCCTGTGTTAACGGTCAGGCGCCGGCATCTCCTACTATTATACCGCCGACCGCTGCGAAACCCCGCTAAGGCTTCGTTCCGGCCATAAGGCTACAATTTCAGGATGCAGCTCCGGAGGGAACTTCGCCGGTGTGCACATTGGAGATGCTTTCAGCCGTGGCAGCTCCTCTCTTTAAAGTCCGTTCCGGTTACTTTCCTCTTTCATGGCTTTGATGGTTTAAAACTTTTAAGTTTATTACATAATAGTATACCACAGGGTTTATTGTCTATGCAACAATTAATTTCAATACCTCAATTTTTCCCTACCGCGTTCCTCATTCGTGATATCGATCCCCTGTGCGCCTGAACCGCTTACATAAGAACGCGTCCCGATATCGTCGAAAGCCGGCTGCGTTCCTAAATCGGACCTCGTTCCAAAATCCGGCTGCGTTCCGAAAGCCGCCGTCGTCTGCTGCATATCGCTGTTTCCCTGATATTGCGGCGCCGCAGGCGCACCTGCACCGACAACCGCATCCCCGCCGACGCCCGCGGATACTCCGCCATTTGCGGCCTTTGCCTGCATCCTGCCTGCTTTCAGCTGTTCATCCGCCATATATTTTTCAATATCGAATTGATTTTTGGCACGTATCTCTTCTTTCCTGAGTTCCGATTCAAGTCTCATCCTCTCTATTTCCAGCTTGAATTTGGTATACCTGTTGAAGAAATACGGGCTGAGCACCGTTAATGTAAAACCGATCACACAGATCGTGATAAATAACTCCTCCATGACATCCTCCCGATTATTTGATAGTGTTAGTCCAACAATATTATATATAGAATCTGTAAAATGGTAAACAATTTTTCCATCCGGGCAGCTTCCGGCATCCGGGTAGGCTGCATTTGCATTTACATCCTGCAATGGTTTATAATTGAGACGTCGAAAAACTATTCCTTCTGATTTGGAGGTCCGGAATGAACAAAGCGTTGAAGAATTTACTAATAGGATTTGTACTGCCCATAGCAGTCATATTTGCGGCATGGTTCATTAACAAATGGCTTGGCATACTGGTCAGCATCATATACCTCGCAGTGATAGCCTTTATGTCAAGGCCGGTGATATACAGTATGAAGGGCAGCAAGGCTTACTCGCTCGGGAATACCGACGAAGCGGTCAAATGGTTCGGCAAGGCTTACGCAACCAAAAAAGCCGGGGTGCGGAACTCCGTTTCCTACGCATACATCCTGCTTAGGAAAGGCGAACTGGCAAAAGCCGACGAGATCATGCAGCAGATCTTCAAGGAAAATAAGAAAAGTCCGGAGTTTCCATACATCAAATCGATACTGGCGCTCGTTCTGTGGAAAAAGGGCGAGCTTGACGCCTCAATAGAAATACTTGAGGAAGTTATCAAGGTTTACAAAACGACTTCCGTTTACGGAAGCCTCGGCTACCTGATGATATTGAAGGGCGACCTTGAAAAAGCCCTGCAGTTCAACCTTGAAGCATATGATTACAACTCTTCCGATAAAATCATTCAGGACAATCTCGGGCAAAACTATTACCTGCTCGGCGACTACGAAAAAGCGAATGAGATTTACAAGCCGCTCATAGATAAGGCTCCAGGCTTTCCCGAGCCTTATTACGGCTACAGCCTGCTGCTGCTTGCAACGGGACAGAAGGACGAGGCGCTCGAATACATGAAAAAGGCGCTCGGTTACAAATTCTCATTTCTGAGTACGATAAGCCGTGAGGAAATCGAAGAGAAAATTAAGGGATTGGAAGCCGGTATGTGAATAAAAGCCGCGGACATATGGGGCGATGACCTTAACTCCTGCATGAGCAATGCAGGAGTTTTTTATAGCCCGTGTTCTATTCCTGCGTAATCGGCTTTATGAAGAAACGCGAATATGCGGCGCTCAGCATTAGCGTTATACCCGATAAGAGGAAAAGCACCTGCATTCCGCCGATCATAAAGCCCGACAGGTTCAGCCCCATACCCTGCATTACTATCAGAAGCCCAGATCCGGCTACAGTGCCGAGAAATCCCATTAAACCGCCGAGAGCAGCGTTGAAGCCTATATACACGGTATTCCCGTCAGCAGGAGAGTATATAAACTGGATGTTGAACGTAGAAATGCCAAGCCCCGCCCAACCTACTCCGCTCAGGATATGCAGCAAGGGTACCATAATGAATGCCGTCGAACCGTTTACAAAAAACCAGCTGAAGTGGGCTATGCCCAAAGTCAGGATCGAATACGTCAGTACAAAGTTCCAGGACTTTCTGTCGGCGATTCTGCCCCATACCCTTACAAGTATCACATCGACTATCGTAAACAGCATGCCCATAACCATTATATAGGTATAATCAAGCTTCAGCCCCGTTACCATGTATACCGAGAAGAACGGGTTGCCTATCTGCAGCCCGACGTTATACAGGATGAAAAATATAATGATTTTTCTGAAGCCCAAATTTTTCAGCGGCATCGTGACGATCTGCCTGAGCTTGAACGTAGTTTTGCTCCTGACCCTGTCCGGTTCCTTTATCCTCAGCCAGAAATAACCGTTTGCGAATGAAAGCAGCAAAACGAGTGCGAACATTATCACGAAGCCGCCGTATTCGTTTCCGCCCGCTTTGTAGGCGTCCATGACGGGTCCGAGCGCAAGGGTGAACAGGGTGCCTACCGCAAGCAAATACGATTCCCTTTTGCTGAAATACCTGCCGCGTGTGTTCTCCGGTGTCAGATCGATCAATATGCCGCTTGCGGCCGGATTGCTGAAGCAAGTAGCCATATACGCCGCAAGATAGAAGGCGGCCACCAGTGCAAGTCTCTCGCTTTTGCCCGACGCTATGAGCGGAATGATCACCATAAGTCCGAGGATGAAACGGTGAAGAAAGTTTAAAAGAACTACAAGAGGCTTACGTCTGTCCTTTTTTTCAAAATACAGCGGTGATAACAGCGACATTACGCCTGCAAGTACCGGTATTGCGCCTATCAAACCGTTAAACGAGTCATCGGCGCCCAGAAAATTTGCATAGCCGGCAAGAAAGGCGCCGCTGGTAAAATTGAGTATCGTGCGCGCGGTACAGCCCTCGAATATAGACATCCTGCGGCTGTGTTCAAAATCCTTTTCCGTAGATGGCCTCGCATCAAACAATATATTTCCAAGCTTTGTCCCCAAGTTAATTTTCATAGTTCTATCCTATCGATATATTTATAACAGCCGTACACATTCAATTATACAGGACAATTCCATGCATTGAAATATTTTAATGAAATAAGGAAAATATTTAGAAAAATGATATTTGAGAGTCGTAATAGCCGCGCTTGTATTCGCTTATGATATCGCCCATCTTGTAGAGTAGTCCGCGGGCGTCGCACATCCCCGCGAATTTGTCCATAAGCTCATGCGCCCTGGGCGAGCTGCAGCGGTAGGAATTGCCGAATTGTCTTATGTACTTTTGCTTTACACCCGGAAAAGCTTCGTCGAGCTTCTCAAAAAAATAATCCCTTTGGTTCTGCCTGAGAGTGACGCCGAATGCCGGGTATATGAATTTTGCGCCACTCCGGGCTGCACGTTCGATGATACCGCTTATATTTTCAGGCTCATCCTCGATAAATGGCAAAACAGGCATAAGCAGTATGCCGGTGAATATCCCGCGGGATGAGAGTTCCTTAATGGCGGCAAACCTTTCTGACGAGAGCGGGGCGTTCGGTTCAACCTTTTTGCAGAGCGAGTCGTCACAGGCGGTCACAGTGATTTTTACAAGAACGGGTGAATGGGAACTTATCTTTTCCAAAATATCGGTATCCCGCGCGACAAGTCCGCTCTTTGTGGCAATCGCAGCGCCGAACCTATAGGTGTTTATCAATTCCAACGCGCCTCGAGTAAGGAAGTATTTGTCCTCGAACCTGTTGTACGGATCACTCATGGCGCCCGTACCGATAACACCGGTCCTTCGCTTTGATTTAAGTTCACGTTCTATCAGTGAAAGAGCGTTCTCCTTTGCCCTCACCTCGTCGAAATTTTCCACGCGGTAGCATTCGCTGCGGCTGTCACAGTAAATGCAGCCGTGATGGCAGCCCTTGTAAATGTTCATGTTATAGTTGCAGCCAAACCAGCTGTCATTGGCCGCATAGCCGGATATGATCGTTTTTGCGGGTATGTATCGCATAATTGATCGGCTTTCCCGTTAATCCGGTTTTCCGACCTGAAACCGCAAAACTGTCCTTCGTTTGTCAGGGCTTGTTTTACGCGGGTCGGTAATATAAATTTCCCTGTGCTTGAGTGACTGACGCCTGAAACCGCTGTTTTCGCAGAATTGTTCCATAATTTCAAAGCTTGCAGGTTCGTCGTCATAGCTTCCCGTGTGCATCATCTGGCAGCAGAGGCCTTCATCGAAGGTGGCAAATCCCGCATTTTTCAGGTATGGGTTGGGCTTTTTCTTGACGGTGGAGGCCAAAAAGCGGTCAAACAGTTCGGGAGTCAGAAAATCCGGCTGCCTGGTCATAATTTCATACCTGTAATTGCTTTTGACAGTGCTCGGTATCGTAAGATCGACAAGATCCCACACGCCCTCCATCGGAAAAACGCTGTATTCGTAGTACCCCTCGGGAACATTCCCGCTTTTGTACGACATTTTGACCGCGTAGGTAAGACTGTAAAGCGCCTGTATTGCCAGTGCAAAATCGGGTCCGTTCGGATCTCCTTCCCCCTTTACCGTTATAAAGTTCATCGGAGGGATTCTTATCAGCCCGGGCACTCCCTTTGGCAAATACAGGTCCTTGAATTCCTTTTTATAATCCGATTTAATAATGCTCACTCCTTCTGTTTACTATGAAACCAGTATAGTCCATGCAACATGACAGGAGTATGTCATATTGACATCTGTCTTTCGAATTATTTGAAAAGATTCCACGGATAAGTCTCGGGCGGCAATGAGTTGAATGACATGTATCGTTTCAATGTCGGGTGCTCGAAGCCCACTTCGGCGGACCATAGCGCCAGCTGCATCCCGGGCTTGTTAAGCGGAGCACCGTTCAACGAAGCCCCGTATTTCTGGTCGCCGTATAGCGGGTGCCCTATGGCCGAAAACTGAACCCGTATCTGGTGCGGCCTGCCCGTATGCAGTCTGACGGCAACAAGGGACAAGCCCTCTTTTGAGCCTGTAACGGAGTAGTCAAGGACCGCCTTTTTGCCATCGTCCGAAGACTTGACGACGCGGACCGTATTGTTTTCCTCATCCTTGTCGAGGTAATGCGTGAGAGTGCCGGATACGGGCTCAGGGACGCCGTACGCCACCGCCATGTAGGATTTGCTGAATTCTCTCCTGCGTATCTGATCGGAAAGCCTCGAGGCAGCTTTTGACGTTTTTGCAAATACCATGGCCCCTCCGACCGGTCGGTCAAGCCTGTGGACCAAGCCCAGGTATACGTTTCCGGGTTTATTGTACCTTACCTTGATATCCTCCTTCAATGCCGTGAGAAGATCCTCGTCTCCGGTCCGATCACCCTGCGTAAGCATATTCGGAGGCTTTACCACTACCAGTACATGGTTATCCTCATATAATATCTCTATTTTTTCATTCATAATTGAACTCACATTCTGCCGGCGAATGACTGTAACCTGCATAATACCCGGTGCAGCTTCCGCCGCGGCCGAATTATCTGCCGTTTCAGTCCTCCCACCTGCCTGCCGCTCCGCATGGTAATACCAGCCCCGTTGCAGTTGCGCGCAGCCCCACCTCGTCCGCATTTACCGAACCGCCGAACTTTTTCAGCACGGAAAGCCTGAGCATATTTCCTATAACTGTGGGCGAAAGGCCCGTTGTATATGAGTTTACAAGGA